>NZ_CDBR01000038.1 GCF_000819685.1 Aeromonas allosaccharophila
ACTCTGGGTATCAGCACCATGAAAATAAAAGCCTCCCTGAAAAGGGAGGCTTTTTTGCATTTGTCTCTCGGCAAAATGCCGCCATATCCTCTGCTGATCTCCATTTCTCGGGGTTTCATACTTCTCCATCACTCTCCATTTTTGTGGTTCGTTTGACCACAAAACCCATTAATTTCCCGATATTCATCGTAGTTTGATTGACGTAAAACGTTTTACATGTAAAATCCGGCGCGTTTTGCCTATTACGTGGAGAGAGAGCATGGCGCAGGATAACGAATACTGTTTGGGGGCGGTTCCCGCCAAAGGGCGCAAAGGTGTGCTGTTGCTGATGCTGGTGATGCTCGGCCTGACTTTCTTCTCTGCCAGCATGTGGACCGGCGGGGCGCTCGGTACCGGGCTGGTGTTCGATGACTTCATCAAGGCGGTACTGATCGGCAACTTGCTGCTGGGGATCTACACCGCCTGTCTCGGTTATATCGGTGCTTCAACCGGTCTCTCTACCCATCTGCTGGCCCGTTACTCCTTTGGGGTGAAAGGTTCCTGGCTGCCTTCGCTACTGCTGGGCGGCACTCAGGTCGGCTGGTTCGGCGTCGGCGTGGCAATGTTTGCGCTGCCGGTGCAGAAGGCGACCGGCATCGATGTGAACTGGCTGATCGCCATTTCTGGCATTCTGATGACGGCGACCGTCTACTTCGGCATTTCCGCTCTGATGGTGCTGAGCTTTGTGGCCGTGCCGGCCATTGCGCTGCTCGGTGGTTACTCTGTCTGGCTGGCGGTGACCTCGACCGGTGGCATGGCGGCGTTGCAGCAGGTGCAACCGACCAATCCCATCGAGTTCACTACGGCGCTGACCATGGTGGTAGGTTCCTTTATCAGTGCAGGAACCCTGACCGCCGACTTTGTCCGATTTGGTCGCAAACCCTGGGGCGCCGTCATGATTACCATGGTGGCGTTTTTTTTGGGCAACACGCTGATGTTCGTCTTCGGTGCAGCTGGCGCGGCGGTGGCCGGTCAGGCTGATATTTCGGAAGTTATGCTGATGCAGGGGCTGCTGATCCCCGCCATTCTGGTACTGGGCCTCAATATCTGGACCACCAACGACAACGCGCTATACGCTTCGGGTCTTGGTTTTGCCAACATCACGGGTCTCAAGAGCAAGCCGCTCAGCGTGATCAATGGATTGATTGGTACGGCTTGCGCCCTCTGGCTTTACAACAACTTTGTCGGCTGGCTGGCCTTTTTGAGTACGGCAATCCCGCCGATCGGTGGCATTATCATCATGGATTTCCTGCTCAATCGTGAGCGTTACCGTCAGTTTGCCGATCAGCAGTTCGAGACGGTGCGCTGGCAGGCGCTGGTCGCCACGGCAGTCGGGGTGGCTGTCGGAAAATGGCTGCCGGGCATAGTGCCACTCAACGCGGTATTGGGCGACGCCTTCACCTATTTCATTCTGGTTCGCCTCACCCAGCGGCCGGTTCTGGTTCAGGAAGCTAGCAAATGCTGATTCAACATATTCGTTTTGTCGATCGGGAAGGGTTGTGGCAGATCCGCTGTCAGGATGGGGTCATCACCGCCATCGAACCCCATGACGAACATGCCGTAGCTGGTCGGGTACTGGACGGGGAGGGTGGTCTGGCTATCGCTCCCTTTATCGAACCCCATATTCACCTCGATACCACCCAGACGGCGGGCGAACCGAGCTGGAACCTCTCCGGCACCCTGTTCGAGGGAATCGAACGCTGGGCCGAGCGCAAGGCGCTGTTGACCCATGAGGATGTGAAACAGCGCGCCATCCAGACACTGAAGTGGCAGATCGCCAACGGCATCCAGTTTGTGCGTACTCACGTTGATGTCTCCGACCCCAATCTGATTGCCCTGAAGGCGATGCTGGAGATGCGGGAAGAGATGAAGGAGTGGGTCGAGCTGCAGATCGTTGCCTTCCCGCAGGAGGGGATCCTCTCCTACCCGAATGGCAAGGCCTTGCTGGAGGAGGCGCTTCAGCTGGGGGCCGACGTGATCGGCGCAATACCCCACTTCGAGTTTACTCGGGAATATGGGGTCGAAAGTCTGCATTACATCTTCGATCTTGCCGAGAAGTATCAGGTTCTGGTGGATGTTCACTGCGACGAGATTGATGACGAGCAGTCCCGTTTTATCGAGACGCTGGCGACCCTGGCCTACGAGCGCGGTATCGGCCATAGAGTCACTGCCAGCCACACCACCGCCATGCACTCCTACAACGGAGCTTATGCTTCCCGTCTGTTCCGGCTGCTCAAGATGGCAGACATCAATTTCGTGGCCAATCCGCTGGTGAACATTCACCTGCAGGGGCGGTTCGATACCTATCCCAAGCGCCGTGGCATCACCCGGGTGAAGGAGATGCTGGAAGCGAACATCAACGTCTGCTTCGGCCACGACGATGTGTTCGATCCTTGGTATCCCATGGGCACCGCCAACATGTTGCAGGTGCTGCACATGGGGCTGCATGTCTGCCAGATCATGGGTTACGAGCAGATCAACGACGGCCTGAAGCTGATCAGCAGCCACAGCGCGCGCACCCTGAACGTGCAGGATCGCTATGGTATCGAGGTCGGCAAACCGGCCAACCTGCTGATCCTGCCCGCCGACAACGGCTTCGATGCGGTGCGTCGTCAGGTGCCGGTGCGTTATTCGATCCGCCATGGCAAGGTGATCGCCCAGACCCGACCGGCCCAGACCGAAATCGTGCTGGGTCAGCCGGAGCCGATCGATTTTCGTCGCTGAGTTTTCAATCAGGGAGTGTGGCGATTAGTTCCGCCTCTGGGCACAAGGGCGGCCATTGCGCATAATGGCGGCCTTATCCTGATGGAGTGACTCCATGCAAACCTGGTTATTTGTTGCTGCCGGCGGAGCCATCGGCGCCTGCCTGCGTTTCGGCATTGCCGAGCTGATGGCGCTCCTGCTGGGGCGCCACTTCCCCTATGGCACTCTGGTGGTCAACGTGGTGGGCTCCTTCATCATGGGGGTGGCCTACGCCCTCATCAGTCACGGCCATATCGTCGAGCATCCGATGAAGCCACTGCTGATGGTGGGGATCCTCGGTGCCCTGACCACATTTTCTTCCTTTGCCCTCGATACGGTAGTGCTGGCCCAACATGGTGCCTATCTGAAAGCACTGCTCAATATCGCGCTCAATCTCTTCCTCTGTCTGGCCATGGTGGTGCTGGGCATGCAGTTGGTTGCGAGCCGGGTTTAAGGTGTCCGGACGCCAGTGGCTCTGGTAAACTGGCGGCCATTCTTTGCTCTATGGGTGTTTAAGGGATGTCAGAACAAGCAACGACAACGCATTTTGGCTTTAAAACCGTGGCCGCGACCGAGAAGGAAACTCTGGTAGCAGGTGTCTTCCATTCGGTGGCAGCCAAGTATGATCTGATGAACGATCTGATGTCGTTCGGCATCCACCGCCTGTGGAAGCGCTTCACCATCGACTGCTCCGGTGTGCGCAAGGGGCAGAAGGTGCTGGATCTGGCCGGTGGTACCGGAGATCTGACCGCCAAGTTCTCCCGCATCGTCGGCGAGACCGGTCAGGTAGTGCTGGCGGATATCAACGACTCCATGCTGAAAGTGGGTCGCGACAAGCTGCGCAATCTGGGGGTCGCCAACAACGTCTCCTACGTGCAGGCCAACGCCGAGGCGCTCCCCTTCCCGGATAACCACTTCGACGTCATCACCATCGGCTTTGGCCTGCGCAACGTCACCGACAAGGACAAGGCGCTCGCCTCCATGTTCCGCGTGCTCAAGCCGGGTGGCCGTCTGCTGGTACTGGAGTTCTCCAAGCCGGTCAGCGAAGTGATCGCCAAGCTCTATGACCTCTACTCCTTCAAACTGCTGCCGAAAATGGGCGAAATCGTCGCGAACGACGGTGAAAGCTACAAATATCTGGCAGAGTCCATCCGCATGCACCCGGATCAGCAGACCCTGGCCGGCATGATGGAAAATGTCGGTTTCGAGCAGGTGGAGTACTTCAATCTGACTCAGGGTGTGGTCGCCCTGCACCGCGGTTACAAGTTTTAAGGTTGCCTATGCCAATCCCGATACAACTGGATGCCATGGTCACCGCGGTGATCGAAACCAGCCTCAACCAGTTGCTGGCGCTGGATAAACAGAGCCCGGAGCGGCTGCGCAAACTGGTGGGCAAGGTGCTCAAGCTGGAGCTGCGTGAACTCAAGCCGCTCTGGTTTGTCTTCTCCGAGCGTCGACTGGATGTGCTGGCCCAGCATGAAGGGGAGGCCGATGCGGTGCTCAGCCTGTCGCTGACAGCGCTCGGTCTGCTGAAAGACCCGTCCGCCCTGACCCGCTATATCCGCGAGGAGAAGCTGGATCTGAGCGGTGATCCCCAGCTGGTACAGGCATTCAGCGTGCTGCTGGGTGAGCTGGATATCGACTGGGAAGAGGAGTTGTCGCGCTATACCGGCGACGTGCTGGCCCACACTCTGTTCAGTGGTGCCCGTCAGGCGCGTCGCCTGGTCGGTCGCGAGCTGTGCCG
Source organism: Aeromonas allosaccharophila (assembly GCF_000819685.1). Lineage (GTDB taxonomy): Bacteria > Pseudomonadota > Gammaproteobacteria > Enterobacterales > Aeromonadaceae > Aeromonas > Aeromonas allosaccharophila. Next base: position 4,526 of record NZ_CDBR01000038.1, read on the forward strand.
CACCCGCAGCCAGCTGGCGGAATATCTGACCGAAGAGGTCCGCCTCGCCCCCGGCCCGCTGGAAGTGGCGAGTTTCAACGATGACGTCGAGGTGCTGGCCCAGCAGCTCAAGGCCGTCGAACTGCGGCTGGCCCGCTTCGAACAGCAGGTGACCTGATGACCCCGAAGGAGTTCAAACGCCTCTATCGCATCATCACCATCCTGCTGGAGCAGGGCATCGACGAACTGGTGCCCGCCCGCTATCAACCCTGGCCGGGTCGTCTGGCCCGTCGCTCCCTGTTCTGGCTCAAGAACCAGCAACCGGATCTCAGCCGCGGTGCCCGCATCCGCCTCGCCTTCGAGGCCCTTGGCCCTATCTTCATCAAGTTCGGCCAGATGCTCTCGACCCGCCGCGACCTGTTGCCGCCCGATATCGCCGAGGAGCTGGCCCTGCTGCAGGACAGGGTGCCCCCCTTCTGTGGTCAGGCGGCGCGTCAGCAGATCGAGCTGAGCCTGGGTTGCCCCATCGAAACCCTGTTTGACGACTTCGACGAGACGCCGCTGGCGTCGGCCTCCATCGCGCAGGTGCATACCGCCCGCCTGAAGGAGGGTGGCCGCGAGATCGTCATCAAGGTGATCCGCCCCGACATCGAGCCGGTCATCGAAGCTGACCTGCGACTGATGCAGGCGCTGGCCCGTCTGGTGGCCCGTTTCGTACCCCAGAGCGCGCGGCTGCGCCCCATCGAGGTGGTGGAGGAGTATCGCAAGACCATCCTCGACGAGCTGAACCTGATGCGTGAAGCTGCCAACGCTATCCAGCTGCGCCGCAACTTCACCGGCTCCGAGGCGCTCTATGTGCCTGAAATCATCACCGATCTCTGCCGCGAGCAGGTGCTGGTGATGGAGCGCATCTACGGTATTCCAGTCTCCGATATACCTGCGCTGGAAGCCAACGGCACCAACATGAAGCTGCTGGCCGAGCGCGGGGTGGAGGTGTTCTTCACCCAGGTGTTCCGCGACAGCTTCTTCCACGCCGACATGCACCCGGGCAACATTTTCGTCTCCTATGAGCACCCGGAAAACCCGCTCTGGATCGGTATCGACTGCGGTATCGTCGGCACCCTCAATCGGGAAGACAAACGCTATCTGGCGGAGAACTTCCTCGCCTTCTTCAACCGCGATTATCGCCGGGTGGCAGAGCTGCACGTGGAGTCGGGCTGGGTACCGGCAGACACCAAGGTGGACGAGTTCGAGTTCGCCATCCGTACCGTGCTGGAGCCCATCTTCGAGAAGCCGCTCTCCGAGATCTCGTTCGGTCACGTGCTGCTCAACCTGTTCAATACCGCGCGTCGCTTCCATATGACGGTGCAGCCGCAGCTGGTGCTGCTGCAAAAGACCCTGCTCTATGTGGAAGGGTTGGGGCGTCAGCTCTACCCGCAGCTCGATTTGTGGCAGACCGCCAAGCCGTTCCTCGAGAACTGGATGCACGAACAGGTCGGGCCCAAGTCGGTATTGAATGCCATCAAGGAGAAGGCGCCATTCTGGGCGGAGAAGCTGCCGGAGCTGCCGGAGCTGGTCTATGAGACCCTGCGCCAGACCCGTCATCAGCAGCGTCATTTCGACCAGATGTTTGCCGAGTTCCGCCGTCACAGCCGTCGGCAGGGGCAGGCCCGCTACCTCTTAGGGGTTGGAGCCAGCCTGCTATTGGCGGGTGTATTCTTGCTGACCCAAAAACAACACATTGAGTGGGGACAAGCCAGTCTCGCCGGTGCAGCCCTCTGCTGGCTGGTCGGCTGGTTGCGAGCCCGTTCCCATTAATCAACAACCGCGCCGTCAGGCGCCTGTTCTGGAGAGAAAATCATGGGTGGTATCAGTATTTGGCAATTGTTGATCATCGCAGTCATCGTCGTGCTGCTGTTCGGTACCAAGAAACTGCGCGGCATTGGCGGTGATCTGGGCGCGGCGGTTAAAGGGTTCAAGAAAGCACTCTCCGACGAGCCGGCTGATGCCAAGGCCGAGCAGAAAGATGCCGAGTTTCCCCCGAAACAGCTGAACGAAGCGGCCACTCAGAGCAGTGAGACCGCCAAGCAGAAAGACAAAGACCAGGCCTAAGCCATGTTCGATATCGGTTTTTGGGAGCTGGTCGTTATCGGTGTGGTCGCACTGGTGGTACTGGGGCCCGAGCGGCTGCCGGTTGCCATTCGCACGGCTACTCACTGGATCCGCCTCATTCGTTCGACCGCGAACTCGGTCAAGTCCGAGCTGGAGCAGGAGCTCAAGTTGCAAGAGCTGCACAACGACCTGAAGAAGGCCGAACAGTTGCAGATGAGCAACCTGAGCCCCGAGCTGCAGGAGTCCATCGAACAGCTCAAGGCGGCGGCCCAGTCGGTCAATCGCCCCTATCAGGTGGAGAACGAGATCCGTCCGCCGCGCCCCGAGCCGGTTGCCCAGGCTGAGCCTGCCACGCCGGTGGAGCCTGCAGTGCAGCTGAGCCACGACGTGCCGCCGGTCAACAGCCAGCGGGAGAGCGAGCCGGTGCCGGTCAGCGACTCCGCAGTAAAAGGGGAGGTGAAGCCATGAGTCAGGCCGAACAACCTCTGATCAGCCATCTGGTTGAGCTGAGAACCCGTTTGCTGCGCTCCATTTCCGCCATTCTGGTGGTGTTTCTTGGGCTGATCTACTTCTCCAACAACATCTACGACTTCGTGGCCCAGCCGCTGCTCAGCCAGCTGCCGGAAGGGACCAGCATGATAGCGACGGATGTGGCGACCCCCTTCCTGACGCCGATCAAGCTGACGCTGGTGGTCTCCTTCTTCGTGGCGATCCCCTATCTGCTCTATCAGGCCTGGGCCTTTATCGCCCCCGGTCTGTACCAGCATGAACGGCGGCTGATCATGCCGCTGGTCGCCTCCAGTGCCGTGCTGTTCTATGCGGGCATGGCGTTCGCCTACTACGTGGTGTTCCCGCTGGTGTTCGGTTTCTTCACCAGTACAGCCCCCGCCGGGGTGACGGTGGCGACCGACATCGCCAGTTATCTGGACTTCGTGCTGACCCTGTTCTTCGCGTTCGGGGTAGCGTTTGAAATTCCGGTCGCCACCATACTGCTGTGCTGGACCGGTGTGACCACGCCCAAGAGCCTGAAGGAGAAGCGTCCCTACGTCGTCGTCGGGGTGTTTGTGGTCGGCATGTTGCTGACGCCGCCTGATGTCTTCTCCCAGACCCTGCTCGCCATCCCGATGTGGGCGCTGTGGGAGATAGGTCTGTTCTTCGCCCGCTTCTATGTGAAGAAAGAGGATGAAGAGCAACAGGAACAACCGGATGTGGAGAGCTGAGGCTCTGTTCGTCACCTGTTTGCCGGACGGCGAGAGGATGACGAAGTCCGCAGGAATAGCAGAACGAGGGGAGCTGAGGCTCCCTTCCTCTTTTCATGCTCCCGTTCGAGGCGTATGGTGTTGGCCCATCGAGTAGATGGTTTTCAAATACCTGATATGTCTTCCTTTTGTTCGGAACGTCTCATCTCATGATCGATGTCGGTTTAAACCTGACCAGCAGCCAGTTCGCCGGTGAACAGCCTGAGCTGGTAGCCCGCGCCCGCGCCGCCGGAGTGGAAGCGTTGATCCTGACCGGTACCGATCTGGCTGGCAGCCGCGAGAGCGCCGAGTTGGCCGCCCGCTGGCCGGGCTACTGCTTCTCCACCGCCGGGGTCCATCCTCACGATGCCAAGAGTGTCGATGCGGCGACCCTGCCCGCCTTGCGCGAGCTGGCGGCGTTGCCGCAGGTGGTCGCCATCGGCGAGTGCGGCCTCGACTACAACCGCGACTTCTCCCCCCGTCCGGTGCAGGATGCGGTGTTCGACGCCCAGCTGGCGCTGGCCGCCGAGCTCGGGATGCCGGTGTTCCTCCATTGCCGCGATGCGCACGCTCGTTTCATCGAGATCCTCCGTCCCTGGTTGCCGAAGCTGCCGGGGGCCGTGTTGCACTGCTTCACCGGTTCCGATGAGGAGCTGGACGAGTGTCTGGTGCTGGGGCTGCATATCGGGGTGACCGGCTGGCTCTGCGACGAGCGCCGTGGTCAGCTGCTGCGCGAACAGGTGGCGCGCATTCCGGCCGGTCGGCTGATGATCGAGACCGACGCCCCTTATCTGGTGCCGCGGGATCTGAAACCCCGCCCGAAACGCAACGAACCCGCTTTTTTGCCGCACATCGCCCAGGTGGTGGCGGCCTGTCGTGGTGAAGCGCCCGAGGCCTTGCTGGCCCACACCCGGGCCACCTCCGCCGCGTTCTTCCAACTTCCTCTCCAGGAGTGATTCATGGCTACAACTCTTCCGGGCGCCTTTCCGGGCCGCCGCCTGCGCCGTCTGCGCAAACATGATTTCAGCCGTCGTCTGGTGCGCGAGAACGTACTGACCGTCAACGATCTCATCTATCCGGTGTTCGTGCTGGAGGGGGAGAACCGTCGGGAAGCCGTTCCCTCCATGCCGGGGGTGGAGCGTCTCTCCATCGATCTGCTGCTGGAAGAGGCTGCTGAACTGGTAGAGCTGGGCGTGCCCGCCATTGCCCTGTTCCCGGTCACCCCGCTGGAGAGCAAGAGCCTGATGGCCGAAGAGGCCTACAACCCGAACGGACTGGCCCAGCGCACCGTGCGTGCCCTCAAGGCCCGTTTCCCGGAGTTGGGGGTGATCACCGACGTGGCGCTCGATCCGTTCACCACCCACGGTCAGGACGGCATCATCGATGACGAAGGCTATGTGCTGAACGACATCACCACCGAGATCCTGATCAAGCAGGCACTCTCCCACGCCGAGGCCGGGGTCGATATCGTGGCGCCGTCCGACATGATGGATGGTCGCATCGGCGCCATCCGCGCCGCGCTGGAAGAGAACGGCTTCATCAACACCCAGATCATGGCCTACTCCGCCAAGTACGCCTCCTGCTACTACGGCCCGTTCCGCGATGCGGTCGGCTCTGCCGGCAACCTCGGCAAGAGCAACAAGGCCACCTATCAGATGGATCCGGCCAACAGCAACGAAGCCTTGCACGAAGTGGCGCTGGATATTCAGGAAGGGGCCGACAGCGTGATGGTCAAGCCGGGTATGCCCTATCTGGACGTGATCCGTCAGGTGAAGGATCAGTTCGGCGTGCCGACCTTCGCCTATCAGGTGAGTGGCGAGTACGCCATGCACATGGCGGCGATCCAGAACGGCTGGCTGAAAGAGAAGGAGTGCATCATGGAGTCCCTGCTCTGCTTCAAGCGGGCCGGGGCCGACGGCATCCTCACCTACTTCGCCAAGCGCGTGGCGCAGTGGCTGAAGGAAGATGCCCGTTAAGCAGACGTGACGGATAAAGACGGATAGAAAAGAGGGGAGCCGATGGCTCCCCTCTTTCGTTATGAATGTCGCCCGGACATAACTCCGAGCTGTGCCAATCGCGGTTGATGCGAGTGGCTGAGGGAGCCAACGGCCCCCTCTTGCTTATGACCTGCTGATTACAGCTTGGTCCAGGCATCGCTCCAGGCAGAGCCGGTCGCGGTTGATGCGTAGTGGCTGAGGGAGCCAACGGCTCCCTCTTGCTTATGACCTGCTGATTACAGCTTGGTCCAGGCATCGCTCCAGGCAGAGCCGGTACCCGGTGCATAGTGGCTGGTAGAACCACCACACCAGCCGCTGTAGGGCCAGGGTTTGCACTCGAAGTTGCCACCGGCGTTGCTGACTCGATCACCCGCTTGGTAGGTGGTATTGGGGGCGTAGGCCGGGTAGTCGCCATCATTGCCGCCGTTGCCGCTCTCTTCGGCCAGGGTGACCGGGAAGCGCTGTACCACCGGCTTCTGGCCGTCAGCCAGACCGGTGATCACCACGTCGTAGCTGCCATCGGTGACGTTGCTGCCCTGCAATACCAGGGTGCTGGTGCCGTTCACCTTGCTGCTGGTGGTGCCGTGGCTGCGGCCGTTCTGCTCCAGGGTTGCGGTGATCTGCACCGGGTTGGCGGTCGTCACGTTGAAACGGATGCTGACCTGACCGTTGACGATGGTGTAGTCGGAGCCCATGGCGCTGACGGTGAAATCGCTGCTGTTGATCACCGGCGGCTTGTTGCCACCATCGCAATCGCTGTCGCCCTGAACCTTCCAGACGCCCCAGTCACCGGTGGTGCCCGGCTCTTCATTCTGGGTCCACCAGCCTGCCAGCCAGTTCTTGCCGTTGTGGCTGACGATGTCGCCGCCCACGTAGACCTTCTTGGCATCCCAGCTGTTTTCACAGATGGCGCCCTGCTCCTTGACGGACACGTTACGCTGCTGGGTCACCAGCTGGCCTGCGCTGTCGCTCACCTGATAGGTGAGGGTGTAGCGACCAACCTTGTTGCTGTCGACGCTGCCGCTGACTTTGATCTGGGCGGTCAGATCGCCATCTTCTTCGTCATGGGCGCTGACACCGGTCATCGGATCGAAAGCGGTGCCCAGCTCCAGCGTGGTGTCGGTGACGCCGCTGAATACCGGTTTCATGCTGTAGACCTCGACGCTGCGTACCTGCTCGGTGACGTTGTTGTCGCGATCGCTCACCTTGTAGGTGAGGGGGTAGAGACCGATGCGCTGGCTGTCTACCGAGCCTTCCACCTGGATCTGGCCAGTCAGGTCGCCATCTTCCTTGTCGTTGGCGGTGACCCCGGCCAGCGGATCAAAGGCGGTGCCCTGTTTGATGCGGGTATCGCTCACGCCGCTGAACACCGGCTTGCCGTTATCGATCGGCGGGGTGATCTCCTGCTCGTGAATGAAGGGGCCGTAGCTCTTGATGAAGGATTCGTTGTAGGACTGACCGGCGGCATTGCGACCCATGTCCCAGTTGATGGACCAGGTCATCACGCCGCGCAGGGGTTGACCCTGACTCTTCATTCTGTTGAACGCATCGAACAGATCCTGCGGATTCTTGACGTAACCGGTGGCGGCGGCATCGATGTTGGTCGGGATGCCGAACACCAGCTTGTCGTGGGGGATCTTGGTGAAGGTTCGGGTGCCATTGCTCAAGGAGTCCGCCATGTAGTAGATGAACTCTTCTTTCAGGGCATCGTTGTTCTGGGCAATCCAGCCGATCCCTTCGACATAAACCCCATCGCCACCCTGGTTGTAGAACTGCGGGTTGATCCAGTCGTAGTAGCCTTCCAGCGCCCGCAGATAGGGGATATAGGGGCCGTTGGCGGTCAGGTGGGGGAACTCGGCAGCCATGGTGATGAGGAAGTTTTTCCCCTGGGCGCGGTAGTGATCCTTGACCAGACGCAGGGCGGCCGGGATCACGGTCTGGTTGTTGGCGGCGGTGATGGCAGCCTGCTCCAGATCGATATCCAGACCGTCGAAGCCATAGGTCTCCACCAGACGGATGATCTCGTCGGCGAAGGCCTGCTCCTGACCGGTACGCAGTTCGATGTGCGCATCGGCACCGCCCAGTGCCAGCAGTACGGCACGGCCCTGGCGGTTCAGCTCGGCGATCTGCTCAATGAACTGGCTTTCGCTCATGCCGGTGGCGGTATCCAGCTTGAAGGTCGGGATCGGATTGCTGCCATAGACCTTCATGAAGGAGACATCGACCACGTTGTATTGCGGGTTGACCTGATCGAGTTTGACGCAGGGGGCGGTACCGCCCTGATAACCGGCGCCGCCGCACCAGTTGTGCCAGTAGCCGACCACTACGCCGGATTGCGGGTTGACCATGCTCTGGCCAGCGGTTGCTGCGTGCAGCATGGGGCTGGTGGCGCCGATCAGGCAGCCCAGCAGGGAGAGTTTGAACTTGTTCATCATTGCTCCGTACATTGCAAAAGGAGGCCCATCAGGGGATGGGCTTCGGGGGCAGCTCCGCTGTCATAGGAAAATCCCTTAGACCGGTGGCTTTGCGTGGTGGCCTTTCGAACCACCTTGCCTTTTTCACCCGACCTCTGTCTGGTACAGAGAATCAAGCAGCCCCCAAATTAGCCGCATATGGTAGGAGGGGGAAGATAAATTAATCAATGTGCTCTTCTGTATGTCACATTTTGGAAAAATTTAATAATTCAATGTGTTCCATACGATATTTGCTTAAATAACGCGATGCGCGACAAGGTGCCAACGCTGATAGCCACAGGCTTGGTGAGGACTTTGGCCATCACAATCGGCGCGAGCGAACTCCCGATTTGTCGCGCGGCAAATATGGGTCACAGGCCCGGCGGCTTGTGTCATGAGTTGACGCGCAGGGGGCAGGCGGAGCACCGGTTGTGAGACGAATGGCAAAAAGGGGGCGGGAGTGTGATTCCAGCTTGATTATTGCATGGGTTGCCCACATGTTAGAAAGCCATACAGAGCTGCTAAAGCGGTCTGTTCAAGACCAAACAAGAGGTAACCGGGATGAATAACCCTTTGCTGACAATGGATTCGCTGCCCCCTTTCAGCCAGATCAAGCCGGAGCAGGTACAGCCTGCCGTGATTCAGGCGATTGCTGATTGCAAGCAGAAGATCAGCGATGTGCTGGCCCAGCGTGAACCCCATACCTGGGATAGCCTGATTGCCCCGCTGGAAGAGGTAAATGACCGTCTGTCACGGATCTGGTCACCGGTCAGCCACCTCAACTCCGTACTCAACAGCGAAGCGCTGCGCGAGGCCCATGACGCCTGCCTGCCGCTGCTCTCCGAATTCCAGACCTATGTCGGTCAGCATGAAGGGCTCTATCAGGCCTATCTGGCCCTCTCCCAGAGCGATGATTTCCCGCTGCTGAGCGGCGCCCAGCGCAAGGAGATCCAGAATACCCTGCGTGACTTCCGCCTCTCCGGTATCGGTCTGCCTGCCGAGGCGCAGCAGCGTTACGGCGAAATTCAGGCCCGCCTCTCCGAGCTGGCCTCCCGCTTCAGCAACAACGTGCTGGACGCAACCCAGGGCTGGCACAAGCTGGTGGCCGATGAAGCCGAACTGGCCGGTCTGCCCGACAGCGTGCGTGCCGCTGCCCGTCAGATGGCTGAACTCAAAGGCAAAGAGGGGTGGCTGTTCACCCTGGATATCCCCTCTTACCTGCCGGTGATGATGTACTCGGACAACCGCGAACTGCGTGCCGAGATGTATGAGGCCTTCACCACCCGCGCCTCCGATCAGGGCCCCAATGCGGGCAAGTGGGACAACTCCGCCATCATGAGCGAGCTGCTCACCCTGCGCCGCGAACTGGCCCAGCTGCTGGGCTTTGCCAACTACGCCGAGCTCTCCCTGGCCACCAAGATGGCGGACAAGACCGAACAGGTGGTGCGCTTCCTCACCGATCTGGCGGCCAAATCCCTGCCGCAAGGCAAAGCCGAGCTGGAGGAGATCCGCGCCTTCGCCGCCGAGCAGCACGGCCAGAGCGAACTGGCCGCCTGGGATCTCGCCTATTACGCCGAAAAGCTCAAGCAGCACAAGTTCTCCATCTCCGACGAGCAACTGCGCCCCTATTTCCCCGCCAGCAAGGTGGTGAAGGGGCTGTTCGAGGTGGTGAAGCGGGTGTTCGGCATGAAGGTGCGCGAGCGCCTCGGCATCGACACCTGGCACCCTGATGTGCGCTTCTACGACATCTTCGATGCCGACGACGAGCTGCGTGGCAGCTTCTACCTCGACCTCTACGCCCGCGAACACAAGCAGGGCGGCGCCTGGATGGATGTCTGTCTGGGTCGTCGCTACCGTCAGGATGGTTCACTGCAAAAGCCGGTGGCCTACCTGACCTGCAACTTCAACGGTCCGGTGGATGGCAAACCGGCGCTGTTCACCCACAACGAAGTGGTCACCCTGTTCCACGAGTTTGGTCACGGCATCCACCACATGCTGACCCGCATCGACGTGGCCGGGGTCGCCGGTATCAATGGCGTGGCCTGGGATGCGGTGGAGCTGCCGAGCCAGTTCCTCGAGAACTGGTGCTGGGAGTCCGAGGCGCTGGCCTTTATCTCCGGCCACTACGAGACCGGCGAGCCGTTGCCTGCCGATCTGCTGGAGAAGATGTTGACGGCCCGCAACTTCCAGGCGGCGATGCAGATGCTGCGTCAGCTGGAGTTCGCCCTGTTCGACTTCCGTCTCCATCAGGAGTTTGACCCGGCCAATCCGGCGCAGCTTCCGGCGCTGCTGGACGAGGTGCGCAGTCAGGTAGCCGTGATGACGCCACCGGCGTTCAATCGCTTCCAGCACAGCTTCTCCCACATCTTCGCGGGCGGCTATGCGGCGGGCTACTACAGCTACAAGTGGGCCGAAGTGCTCTCTGCCGATGCCTTCTCCCGCTTCGAGGAGGAGGGGATCTTCAACCCGGCGACCGGCCAATCCTTCCTGAAGAATATTCTGGAGAAGGGGGGCTCGAAGGAGCCGATGGAGCTGTTCCGTGCCTTCCGTGGTCGCGAGCCCAAGGTGGATGCCCTGCTCAGACACAGTGGGATTGCCGCCTGAGGCTGAGGGCCCCTTACCGCACTGAGCTTCAAGTAGATACTTTTTGCGGCATAGTGGGATCAAACCGTGATTTTTACGACAAAAAGGGACCTTTTGGTCCCTTTTTTCAAGGCTTTTTAATATCTTGCTGATTGCATATTTGCACTGCCCACGGCTCTTCAGTAGAGTCGTGTTCTAACCTTCAAGGAGAGAAAGCCACTTGCCATGAGGCGAGCACTCGATTCCGTCTATCAAATCATCTCCAGTCTGGCTCATTCGAGCGGCCAGGGATATTTCGATACTTTTGTGAGTGAAATCGCCGCTGCTGTGATGGCTGATGTCGTCCTGATCGCCAGCAGGGAATCAAATGCTTCCCATCTGACGGTGCAGGCTGCCTACCCCTCCTCCCTTGACCCCGATACCCTGACGCTGCCCCTGACCGACACTCCTGATGCTATTACCTGGCAGGAGGGAGAGGCCTGGTTCAGCGATCGTCTGCTGCAGCTGTTCCCCGCGATGCCGCTTGCCGAGGCGTGGCAAGCCCAGGCCTACGCCGGGATTGCCCTCAAGGATGCGGATGGCGAGACCATCGGCGTCTGCTGTCTGCTCTATCGTCAGCCGCAGGCCAATATGGGCAAGGTGATGGGGCTGCTCAGGTTGCTGGGGCCGCTGGCCGGGCGCGAACTGGCGCTGATGTTGCAGCGGCAATTGCCGCAACCTGTGCCCGATGCCCCCCAGCTGCTGCAGAGCATGCTGTTTCAGGCCCCGGTGGGGATCGGCAAGCTCGATCTCGCCGGCCGGATTCTCTGGGCCAATCCGGCCATCGAAAAGATGCTGGGTTATTCCCTCGACGAGCTGCTGTATCGCTCCATCTCCGACATCAATCACCCCGAAGATTGGCAGCGCAGTCTCGAATGTTACGAGCAGATCCACCGTGGCGAGCGCAGCAGCTTCACTCAGGAGAAGCGCTACTTCTGCAAGGGGGGCGAGATCCTGTGGGGGCGGGTAACCGTCACCCTGATCCGCGACGAGCAGCAGCAGCCTGACTACCTGATGGTACTGCTGGAGAATATCGATCCTCTCAAGCGCCATGCGGAGCAGCTCAAGCTCTCCCACCGGGTCTATGACAACCTCTCCGAGGCCATTCTGGTGTGCGATGCCGACAGCCGCATCGTCTCGGTCAACCCGGCGTTCGAGCAGATCACCGGTTATAGCGGTGACGAGGCGCGGGGCCAGCGGCCCAGCATGCTCAAGTCCGGGCTGCACGATCAGACCTTCTATGCCGACATGTACCATGCGCTGGAGCGGGTGGGGGTATGGCGTGGTGAGGTGTGGAACAAGCGCAAGAACGGCAAGCTCTATCCCCAGCAGCTGATGATCAGCACCCTGCGCGAAGCCGGCAAGATTCAGCAATATATCGCCATTTTTAGCGATCTTTCCCAGACCAAACAGGCTGAGCAGAAGATCGCGACCCAGGCCAACTATGACAACCTCACCAGCCTGCCGAACCGCTGGCTGTTTGGCCGCTGCCTCACCCGCTTCTGCGAGCGGGGCGAGCGCTTTGCACTGATGGTGCTCGATCTCAACAACTTCAAGGCGGTCAACAACAGCATGGATCACCATGCTGGCGATGCCCTGCTGCGAGAGGTGTCGGATCGGCTGGTGAGCCGGGTGCGCACCGAAGATCTGGTGGCCCGCATCGGCGGCGACGAATTTGCCTTTCTGGTGCCCGGCATCGTCACCCGCCGTCAGGCCGAGGTGTTTGCCAAGCAGGTGATCGGCAGCTTTGCCCGTCCGTTTATGCTGGCGAATCAACATCTCTACGTCACGGCCACCGTCGGCATGACCCTCTGTCCGATCGATGGCAGCGAGAGCGACGAGCTGCTGCGCAATGCCGAGCAGGCGCTGTTTGCGGCAAAGCGGCAGGGGCGGTTGATAGGCTCTTACTGTTCCTCCATGCGCGAAGAGGTGCGCCAGCGCCACCAGATGCAGCAGGATCTGGCCGAAGCGATCAAGCTGGAGCAGCTGACCATGGCCTACCAGCCGATCTGGGACAACCGCAGCGGACGGGTCGCCAAGCTGGAGGCGCTGGTGCGCTGGTATCACCCCCAATGGGGACAGGTCTCCCCTGCCGAGTTCATTCCGCTGGCGGAAGAGGCTGGGTTGATTCAGGGGCTGGGGGCGCTGGTGTTGTGGCAGTCGTGCCGGGATCTGGCACGCTTGCAGCAGTCCGGCTTCCCGGATCTGCAGATGTCGATCAATCGCTCCACCATGGAGTTCCAGACCATCGACCCCGAGGCGAGCGAGTGGCTCAAGGTGATCCAGCACTTCGGGCTCGATCCTGCCGACATCGTCATCGAAATCACCGAGTCTCTGCTGATGGAGAGCAGCGATCAGCACAGGGTGCGGATTGATGCCCTGCGCGAGGCGGGCTGCAAGCTGGCCATCGATGATTTCGGTACCGGCTACTCGGCGCTCAACTATCTGCGCACCTTCCCGGTGGATCTGGTCAAGATCGACCGATCTTTCGTGCGCCATATCCCCTTCAACGAGCAGGATCGGCTGCTGCTCGACGGCATCATCAACATAGTGCACAACCTCGGCATGCAGGTGGTGATTGAAGGGGTGGAGACCCGCGAGCAGCTTAACTTCCTCTGCCAGAAGGGGTGTGCCTTCACCCAGGGTTATCTGCTCAGCCGCCCGCTGGCCTATGACGACCTCACCGATTACCTCGCCCTCAACCGTCAGGGGATGAACCTCACTGTCGTGAGCTGATCCACCGCTTCTGTTATCATGGCCGCTTCTGTACGTGCCATGAGTTTGCCTCCTATGCCCCATATTCAGGTTTTCTGTGAAGTCCCCGCCCGTGATGGTGAGCTCGACGCTCTGCGTTTACGCCTTGCCGACGTGGAGTTTCCGGCTCCGTTTGCGCTGGTACTGACTGAAGAGAGGCTGGAACTGCGCAAGCTGGATGAGCCCAAGCTGGGTGCCGTCTATGTGGACTTCGTGGAAGGGGCGGTGGCGCATCGCCGCAAGTTTGGCGGCGGTCGCGGCCAGTCCATCGCCAAGGCGGTGGGGCTCAAGGCCGGTGCCACTCCGACCGTGGTGGATGCCACTGCCGGGCTGGGGCGCGATGCCTTTGTGCTCGCCTCCCTCGGTTGCAAGGTAACCCTGATCGAGCGCAGCCCCGTGGTAGCCGCTCTGTTGCAGGACGGGCTGACGCGGGCGGCGCAGGATCCCGAGATTGGCCCCTGGGTCAGCGAGCGGATGCAACTGCTGCAAGGCCCGGCGGTGGACAACCTGCTGGCGCTGCCGGAGCGGCCCGAGGTGATCTACCTCGACCCCATGTTCCCTCACAAGCAGAAGTCGGCGCTGGTGAAAAAAGAGATGCGGGTGTTCCAGTCGCTGGTGGGGCCGGATCTCGATGCGGATGTCCTGCTGCCTGCCGCGCTCAAGATGGCTGAGAAGCGGGTGGTGGTGAAGCGGCCGGATTATGCGGGCTGGCTCAACGAGCAGAAACCCAGTATGGCCATCGAGACCAAGAGCAACCGCTTCGATGTTTACGTGATGGCGGCACTGGCGGCGGGTTAACGGCCGGTGTGAGTCGCGGATGCAAAAAAGGAGGGCCAACGTCATGTTGGCCCTCCTTTTTTGTATCGGATTCAGCTGGTTGGCGCGAAGCGGATCAGCTTATCTTCCCCTTGCCAGCTCAGGCGCAGGGTCGCCAACTCCGCCAGACTGAGCCGCTCGCCACTGTGCAGCAGCAGATACTCGATCCCTTCGCTGGCTTCGATGGTGCGGATCTTGTCATCCCACTGATGACCATTGCGACTGGTGAGGGTCACCGGCAGTTGCCAGCTGGCAGCAATTTCGAGCCAGTCGTAGAGATCGCAGCTGATGGGTTGGTAATCCGGCATGATCGGCTCCAAAACAGCCAGGTTGCTGAGTCAGGCTTCCTGTACGCGGGTCGGCCAGCCCATCTTCTGCTGGCGTTCCACTTCAAAGCGCAGCTCGCTGGCGCGCAGGTAGTGTTCATCCATCCAGCCCTTGGGCAGGGTCAGGGTCAGTGACTCTTCTTCTGCCTGCAGGGTGAAGCTGGGCACTGTGCCCTGGGTGCGGCGCATGCAGAGGATCAGCGCGATGCGCAGGATACGGGCCAGTCGGATCGCCTGACGAGCGGTGACGGCACCCTGTTTCTCCAGCGGTTCCAGCTTGAATTCGTCCCGCTGGTTGAACAGCAGGGCCGACAACAGCTTCTTTTGCGCAGGGGTAAAGCCCGGCATGTCGATGTTGTCGATGATGTAGGCGGCGTGTTGTGGCGCCTTCTTGTACTCGATGCACAGACCGATCTCGTGCAGCAGCGCGGCATAACGCAAGATTGGGCGACCGTAGCGTTTGGAGAGTCGCCAGGTCGGTTGCAACTGGTTGAACGCCTCGACGGCGGTATCGCGTACCCGCTCGGCGTGCTCTTTATCCAGTTGATAGCGGCTGATCAGGCTGTCGGCGGTGCGATCCCGGGCATCACAGTCGTGATTGTTGCCGAGCAGACCGTAGATCAGCCCTTCACGCAGGGCCCCACCCGCGAGAGTCATGCTCTCGATATTCAGGGTTTCGAAGATGGCGATCAGGATGGCGAGGCCGGAGGGGAACACGGTCAGCCGTTCGGCCGCCAGCCCTTCCAGCTGCAGTCGGTCCAGCTTGCCGCAGGCGATGGCCTGACCCATCAGCTCCTGCAACTTCGGCAGGGTGACCCGTTCGCTCTTTCCTTGCGCCAGCATGATCTCTTGTAGCGCCTGTACCGTGCCGGAGGCGCCGACGCAGGTGCGCCAGCCGAGGGCGCGGTAATCTTCCGCCACCTTCTCCAGCACTGCCTTGGCGGCGGCAATCGCCTGCTCGAAACGGGCTTCGGAGAGCTCGCCATCACCGAAGTGATTGTTGAGCCAGGTGACGCAGCCCATGTGCAGGCTGTTGAGCAGTTTTGCTTCGCTATGTTCGCCGATCACCAGTTCGGTACTAGCACCGCCGATGTCGATCACCAGCCGATTGCCTTCCCCGGCAGAGGTCCAGGAGACCCCTTCGTAGATGGTCTTGGCCTCTTCCTCGCCCGAGATGATCTCGATGCTGTGGTTGAGCACCCGTTCCGCTTCGCTGAGGAACTCATCGACGTTGGTGGCAAGACGCAGGGTGGCGGTACCCACGACCCGGATATTGTCGGCCGGAATGTCCTGCAACTGCTCGGAGAACAGACGCAGGCAGTCCCAGCCCCGCTCCATGGCGGCGCGGTTGAGACGAAATTCCTGATCGAGCCCGGCGGCGAGGCGCACCTTGCGTTTGACCTTGGCGACGGTGCGCAGGGCACCGGCGACCTCGCGCACCACCAGCATATGAAAGCTGTTGGAGCCGAGGTCGATGGCGGCATAGAGAGGCGAGTTGTGCAACTTGGCCTGTCCTTAGCTCTTGCGTGGCGGACGACGACGGTTGTTGCTGTTGCCACCGCCCTGACGATCCCGCATGTTGCGGTTCACCGGCTGACGGTTGCGGAACACCCGTTTCGGCGGGGTCACATCATCCAGCAGCGCTTCGCGGTCGTACTTGCTGACCGGAATGGCGTGGTGGATGTACTCCTCGATGGCCGGCAGGTTGAAGGCATAGTCTTCACAAGCCAGGCTGATGGAGTGACCGCTCTTGCCGGCACGACCGGTACGACCGATACGGTGTACATAGTCTTCGGCATCGTCGGGCAGGTCATAGTTGAAGACGTGGGTCACGTCAGGGATGTGCAGACCACGGGCGGCCACGTCGGTGGCAACCAAGATGTCGAGCGCCCCTTTGGTGAAATCCTCGAGGATCTTCATCCGCTTCTTCTGCGGCACATCACCGGTCAGCAGACCGACCCTGTGGCCGTCGTTCTCCAGCCAGGCATGTACGTCTTCGCAGACATGCTTGGTGTTGGCGAAGACGATGGCTTTTTCCGGCCACTCCTCTTCCATCAGGGAGAGCAGCAGCAACATCTTGTCTTCATTGGAGGGGTAGAACAGCTCCTCCTTGATCCGCACACCGGTCATCTGCTCCGGCTCGACTTGCACATGTTCCGGGTGGTTCATGTGTTCGTAGGCCAGCTCCTGCACCCGCAGGGAGAGGGTGGCGGAGAACAACATGCTCAGACGCTCGGTCGGGGCAGGCATGCGGCGGAACAGGAAGCGGATGTCCTTGATGAAGCCGAGATCGAACATGCGATCCGCTTCGTCCAGTACCACGACCTGAATGTTGCTCAGATCGATCACCTTGGACTTGAAGTAGTCGATGATGCGGCCGGTGGTGCCGATCAGGATGTCGACGCCCTGCTCCAGCACGGCCAGCTGCTTGTCGTAACCTTCACCACCGTAGGCGAGGCCGAGTTTCAGGCCGGTAGAAGCGGCGATGCTGTCGGCATCGTTATAGATCTGTACTGCCAGTTCCCGGGTGGGCGCCATGATGATGGCTCTTGGTTGGTTAACCAGACGGGGCTTGGTCAGCGGGTGAGTCAGTAGATAGTTGAATGTCGCGGCCAGGAAGGCAATGGTCTTGCCGGTTCCGGTCTGGGCCTGACCGGCGAGGTCATGACCTTCTACCAGCAGTGGCAGAGACAGTGCCTGGATGGGCGTGCAATAGTGAAATCCCTTTGATTCCAGACCAGCCAGAACTTCGGGTTCGAGGCCCATTTGGGCGAATTTGTCGGTCGTTAAGTGTGTTTTGCTCATGGCGGTAGGTTATCAGGTTAGGCTTGCAATAATAAACAGGATCATTTCAAATAGGGCAACTATTGCCTTTGTTGATATGTCAATAAAGCCTTAATTACTGACTGGAGTTGGAGATGAGTGACAAGATTGTTCAGCTGAGCGATGCCAGCTTCGAGGCAGATGTAATCAAAGCCGATGGCGCCGTTCTGGTCGACTTCTGGGCCGAGTGGTGTGGTCCGTGCAAGATGATTGCCCCGATCCTGGAAGAAGTTGCCCAAGAGTACGAAGGTCGTGTGACCGTAGCCAAACTGAACATCGACCATAACTCTGATACTCCGCCCAAGTACGGCATTCGTGGTATCCCGACCCTCTTGCTGTTCAAGAATGGCGAAGTGGCAGCGACCAAGGTCGGTGCACTGTCCAAGACTCAGCTGAAAGAGTTCCTGGACGGCAACCTGTAATAATCAAAGAGGAGCGCATTGCAATAATGCGCTCCTTGTGTTTTATCACCTAGACGCTCACCCCGATTGGTGCTAATTTATCGCTCGTTTGCTAACCTTTTTGCCTGACTCTTTGCTAACTACAGCCTGGCAATCAAATCCGATCAGCATCAATCCAGCAGACTGTCTCCTCATTCAATCCTTGCTTACAGACTTTCACCACTATGAATCTGACTGAATTAAAGAACACTCCTGTGTCCGAGCTGGTCAAGCTTGGCGAATCCATGGGGTTGGAAAATCTGGCTCGGGCGCACAAGAAAGATATTATTTTTGCAATCCTCAAGGCACACGCCAAGGGTGGCGAAGATATCTTTGGCGACGGTGTGCTGGAAATCCTGACCGATGGTTTCGGCTTCCTGCGTAGTGCAGACGGCTCCTATCTGGCAGGCCCGGACGATATCTACGTCTCCCCGAGCCAGATCCGCCGCTTCAACCTGCGTACCGGCGATACCATCTCCGGCAAGATCCGGCCACCGAAAGAGGGCGAACGTTACTTCGCGCTGCTCAAGGTCAACGAGGTCAACTACGACCGTCCGGAAAACTCCCGCAACAAGATCCTGTTTGAAAACCTTACCCCCCTGCATGCCAACGAACGTCTGCGTATGGAACGGGGTAACGGCTCTACCGAAGATATCACTGCCCGTGTGCTGGACCTGGCTTCCCCCATCGGTAAAGGCCAGCGTGGCCTGATCGTGGCGCCGCCCAAGGCCGGTAAGACCATGCTGCTGCAGAACATCGCCCAGAGCATCGCCTACAACCACCCGGACTGTGAACTGATCGTTCTGCTGATCGACGAGCGTCCGGAAGAAGTGACCGAGATGCAGCGCATGGTGAAGGGTGAAGTGATCGCTTCCACCTTCGACGAACCTGCTTCCCGTCACGTTCAGGTTGCCGAAATGGTGATCGAGAAGGCCAAGCGCCTGGTCGAGCACAAGAAAGACGTGGTGATCCTGCTGGACTCCATCACCCGTCTGGCCCGTGCCTATAACACCGTCATCCCGTCATCCGGCAAGGTCCTGACCGGTGGTGTGGACGCCAACGCCCTGCACCGTCCCAAGCGCTTCTTCGGCGCCGCGCGTAACGTGGAGGAGGGTGGCAGCCTGACCATCATCGCCACCGCGCTGGTCGATACCGGTTCCAAGATGGACGAGGTGATTTACGAAGAGTTCAAGGGTACCGGCAACATGGAACTGCACCTCTCGCGCAAGATTGCCGAGAAGCGCGTCTATCCGGCTATCGACATCACCCGCTCCGGCACCCGTAAGGAAGAGCTGCTGACCGCGCCTGACGAGCTGCAGAAGATGTGGATCCTGCGCAAGATCATTCATCCGATGGGCGAGATCGACAGCATCGAGTTCCTGATCGACAAGTTGGCAGCGACCAAAACCAACGACGAATTCTTTGACTCCATGCGGCGTCAGCAGAAGTAAGTCCGGTCACAAAATGACGAAACCGCGGCCCTGGTCGCGGTTTTTGTTTATCTGTTTTCCGGTCGCCCTAGTAGTATGAGATCCCGATGTCACAAGGATGGAGACGTCATGAAGCCTGTTTTCTGGTTGTTGCTGGGGTTGCTGAGCGCAATTCCGGCCTATGCGCAGGCTGCACCGGTTACGGTGACCGCCGAGACGCTGCAGACGCACCAGCGTTATCTGGCGAGCCGTCTGCAACAGGGGCAATTTGCCGCCATCGACTCTCTGCTGGCGACCCTCAGCCGCGAGCAGCGGGAGTTCCTGCTGCTGCAACTGCTGCGCGATATTCCGGCGGCCGAACCGGCCTCCCCCGCCTTGCAACAGTGGGTCGAGGCTCAGGCTGGCAAGGCCCCGAAGTGGCTGGTGGAGCAGCAGGTAGACGGTTTTCTGGTGCAGCAGCCGGTCTACGATTTTGCCGCGCGCGCCCGGCAGTTGCTGGGGGAGTGGCAGGTGCAGGCGCTGCAAGCCAGCTATCGCCGCCAGCTGGAGCTCGGCAATTTCCGCTTCAAGAGCATCTATTACCGTGGCAATCCCGCGCTTGCCCAGCAGCAGCAAGCTCTGTTGCGGGCCCTCGACACCCAGCCGCTGTCGGTCTGGGTACGTGAAGCGCGCCAACTGGCGGCGCAGAATATCTATCTGCCCGACAACCGCCTGCTGCTGTATCTGTTGCAAGGTACCGGTGAGCCTGCGCTGTATGCCAGCTTGTGGCACCGGCCGGTGGATCAGGATGCACTCACGGCGTTGCTCACCATCAACCGTTTCCATCAGGGCAATGTTGCCAGCGACCTGCTGATCGCCGCCAGTGACAATCCCGGATTGAAAGCATCGGCCCTGCGCCAGCTCAGTGCGCTCTCGCCCTTGCCGCCGCAGGCCCAGAAATACCTGCTGGCCGAACTCTCCAACCGCCAATACGGCGCACTGGTGGCCGGTCTGTTGATGGAGGTGGACGAGCCCCAGCTGCTCTCTGCGCTGGCCAGACGCCTCGGCCAGCGTGACACGCCCCCCATTGCTCCGAGCCTGCTGCCCGATTCGGGTACACCCGATGGACGGCCAGGGTTATAATGCCTGACCTCCTGAACCCGGTTGGGAACTTGCATGAAATACAAGGATTTGCGTGATTTCATCGCGCAGCTGGAACAAAACGGACAACTCAAGCGCATCACCCGCGAGATAGATCCCTATCTGGAGATGACCGAGATCAGCGATCGCACCCTGCGTGCGGGCGGTCCGGCTCTGCTGTTCGAAAATCCCAAAGGCTACACCATGCCGGTGCTGACCAACCTGTTCGGCACGCCGGATCGGGTTGCCATGGGCATGGGCCAGCCCGATGTGGGTGCCCTGCGTCAGGTCGGGGTCTGGCTCTCCTATCTGAAGGAGCCCGAGCCGCCCAAGGGATTCAAGGAGCTGATGGAGAAGCTGCCGATCTTCAAGCAGGTGCTCAACATGCCGACCAAGCGCCTCTCTTCCGCCCCCTGCCAGCAGGTGGTGCAGGAGGGGGATGCGGTCGATCTCGACCAGATCCCGATCCAGCACTGCTGGCCCGGCGATGTGGCGCCGCTGGTCACCTGGGGTCTCACCATCACCCGCGGCCCTTACAAGAAGCGGCAGAACCTCGGTATCTACCGTCAGCAGAAGATCGCCAAGAACAAACTGATCATGCGCTGGCTCGATCACCGTGGCGGTGCCATCGATTTTCGCGAGTGGCAGGAGGCCCATCCGGGTGAGCGTTTCCCGGTGGTGGTAGCGCTTGGCGCCGATCCGGCGACCATTCTCGGCGCGGTGACGCCGGTGCCGGATACCCTCTCCGAATACGCCTTTGCCGGTCTGCTGCGCGGCAGCCGTACCGAGGTGATCAAGGCCATCAGCTGCGATCTGGAGGTGCCCGCCAGCGCCGAGATCGTGCTGGAAGGCTATCTGGAGCCGGGCGAGCTGGCACCGGAAGGCCCTTATGGCGACCACACCGGTTACTACAACGAGGTGGACGAGTTCCCGGTCTTCACCATCACCCACATCACCAAGCGGCGCGATGCCATCTATCACAGCACCTACACTGGTCGTCCGCCCGATGAACCGGCGGTGTTGGGGCTGGCGCTGAACGAGGTGTTTGTGCCGCTGTTGCAGAAGCAGTTCCCCGAGATTGTGGACTTCTATCTGCCGCCGGAGGGGTGCTCCTACCGGATGGCGGTGGTCACCATCAAAAAGCGCTACCCGGGCCACGCCAAGCGGGTGATGCTGGGGGTCTGGTCCTTCCTGCGCCAGTTCATGTACACCAAGTTCGTGGTGGTGTGTGACGATGATGTCAACGCCCGCGACTGGAAGGATGTGATCTGGGCCATCACCACCCGGATGGACCCGGCACGTGACACCACCTTGATCGAGCATACGCCGATCGATTATCTGGACTTCGCCTCGCCGGTCTCCGGCCTCGGCTCCAAGATGGGGCTGGATGCCACCAACAAGTGGCCGGGCGAGACCAATCGGGAGTGGGGTCAGCCGATCGTGCAGGACGAGGCGGTGAAGCAGAAGGTCGATGCCATCTGGGATGAGCTGAAGATCCTCGACTGAGGCAAACATGGCTGCTTTGTTGCATTTGCTGCAAAAAGTGATGCGATCCGCACTGATTTGGGTATTCTCGACTGACGGGGCCAGGGCTGCTGGTCGTCACTCCATAGTGAAACAATGAGCGAAGCGGGCCGAGCGAGCCCGCCACAAGGACAAGAATGCAACGTATCAAATGCCGCGTAGAGGAACTGCGCGAATATGTCGACACCATCTGGCATGTGGCCTTGGCGCCGCAGCAAGCGATCAGCTTCAAGCCGGGCCAGTATCTGCTGGTGGTGATGAGCGATTCAGACAAGCGCCCCTTCTCCATCGCCAACTCACCGACCCGCTCGGGCGTGCTGGAGCTGCAAATTGGTGCCACTCCCGAAAATGCCTACGCCGGTCAGGTGCTGGCCCGCATGCGCGAGCAGGGCGAGATCGAGGTCGAATTGCCGGCTGGCAAGGCGTTCCTACGCGATGAATCCCCTCGTCCGCTGATCCTGATGGCGGGCGGCACCGGCTTCTCTTACGCCCGCTCCATTCTGGAGTATCTGATCGACACGGGCAGCAAGCGCCCGGTGTTCTTCTACTGGGGCGTGCGTCAGGCTCACTGGCTCTACGAGCTGGAGCAGATGCAGCAGTGGGAGCGTGACTACGCGCCGCTCACCTTTATCCCGGTGGTGCAGGAGCCGGACGCTGACTGGACCGGCAAGAGCGGACTGGTACACAAGGCGATCATGGATGACTTCGTCAGCCTCCACGACTACGACATCTATGTCGCCGGTCGCTTCGAGATGGCTGGGGCCGCGCGGGAGGAGTTCAAGATCCTCGGCGCCGAGCCGGAGCGCATCTTCGGTGACGCCTACGAATTTATCTGACGGGATCCCCGTTTGGATGATGGAGCCCCCGGTTTTGCCGGGGGCTTTTGTTTTTTTCGCCTGCGGCCATAAAATGGCGTCAAATGGCGCATTCATAGTCGCGTTATCTCGTGATTTTTCGTCATTCTGGATATGAATGGCTACTAATCAGCCGTGGCTAGTGGCATCTTTGTGAAGATTGTCAGCAAGCAGGGTAAGGATATCCGTAGTGATAGCGCAAGGAGAGGTCGGGTTGGGCGAACAGGGCAGGATATCGGCAACGGATGACAAGGAGGGGGGCGGCGCTGCGGAGCGGGGTGCGACCCTGTTCCCGTGTTCTCATGGTGGTGACCTGGCCCGTTTGCAGGCTGAAATCGTCGCGCTGAAACATGAAAACGGCCTGCTACAGGAGAAGCTCAACGCCGCCCTCGATGGCACCGGCATCTGCCTCTGGCAGGGCACCATCCCCACCGGTGAGCTGCGGGTCTTCAATCTGCAGAACTTTCAGGTCGGTGACATGGCTCCCCATTTCGAGCAGTGGAGCGCCAAGCTCCATCCCGATGATCGCGCCCACGCCATAGGCAGCTATTTCGCCCATCTTGAGGGCAAAACCCCCTTCTACGAGGCCGAATACCGCACCGTTAGCCCGGCTGGCGAGATCACCTGGCTGTGGGATCGGGGCCGTGTCGTCGATCGGGATAGTGATGGCAAGCCGCTGCGGATCATGGGCTCTCATATCGATATCACCCAGCGCAAGGCCTATGAACAGCGGCTGGCCGATCGCGCCAACAGCGACGCCCTCACCGGGTTGCTCAACCGGCAGGGATTTGGCAAGGCGTTCGCCCAGCAGAAACCGCAAGGGGCGGGGGCGCTGCTCTTTATCGACCTGGATGATTTCAAGGGGATCAATGACCAGCTGGGCCACGCCTGCGGTGATCAGGTGCTGCAGCAGATGGCTGACTGGTTGCGCCTCATCATGCCGGGCTCGGCGCTATGCGGCCGTTACGGCGGCGACGAGTTTGTGGTGCATTTGCACCGGGATGTCTCGCACCATAGGCTGGCGCAACTGGCCGATGCGCTGATCAGCCGGATGCACGGCTATGTGCCCAAACCCGGCTGCTCGCAACGGGTGGGACTGAGCATCGGCATCGCTTTATGGGAGGGGGAGGCATTGACCTTCCGGCAGGCGCTGGAGGTGGCCGACAGAGCCATGTACGAGGCCAAGGCGCGCGGCAAGCGAGCCTGGTACCTGCTTCAAATGTGATCTCGTTGGCAGAGTCAGCCCAGAGCAAAAACCCCAGCCGAGCTGGGGTTTCTGTTATTCGCCTTTGGCGCCGAGCTGTTGCTCGAGCTGAGCCAGCTTGCTTTCGAGGGCGGCCAGTTTTTCCCGGGTACGCAGCAGCACCTTGGTCTGCACATCGAACTCTTCGCGGCTGACCAGATCCAGCTTGCCCAGCTGGGCTTGCAGTACCTGACGCATCTTCTTCTCGGCCTCTTCACCCATGCTGCGAATGCCGGGCGGCAGGGAGTTGTGCACCTGCTTGGCGATCTCTTCCAGTTTCTTCGGGTCGATCATGATGTCCTCCTTAAGCGTTGGCGGACATTCTACCGACAATTCCCTCACTTTGCCGAGATCGCGGCGGCTTTTTAGTCGTGACGATGGCTGCTGGCTGGTCGGGTCTGGTTAATCCTCCGCTGTTGTTACCCTTGCGCCCCCTTGTTGACGTAAAACCTTGATTCTTGCCACAAACCTGAGCAGAAGATGACCAACATGAGTCTCGTTGGTTGTTGGTTTTATGTTAACTTTGTGCGGTCGAAGCGGTGAATGCTTCGTTGGCTTGTGATGGACAACAATCTATAAAGAGAACAAAAAATGAAGAAGAAGCTAATTTATGCCGCTGTGCTCAGCGCCCTGCTGGCCGGATGTGGTGGGGATGACAACAAGGGAGATACCACCAGCTCCCTCGACTATGCCCTGAGTGGCGCCAACGGGATTCGCCCGAGCGTGCTGGCTCCCCGTGCCAGCGATGGCACCCTGAAGTTTTCGACCGAGACTGCGGATCTGTCGAACCCGGTGTCTGCCCTCTCCACCCTAGATGGCTGGTCTACAACGCAACCTGTCCAGCTGGTACCGGCGACCGTGACCGGTGTCTCT
This sequence comes from Aeromonas allosaccharophila, assembly GCF_000819685.1. Lineage (GTDB taxonomy): Bacteria > Pseudomonadota > Gammaproteobacteria > Enterobacterales > Aeromonadaceae > Aeromonas > Aeromonas allosaccharophila. The sequence continues at coordinate 29,129 of NZ_CDBR01000038.1, forward strand.
GTGCCAGCACCTGCGGCCAGCGAGTATGCCTCTGCCGTTGCGCCCCTCTATCTGCTGGAGCTGGTGCTGGATCCGGTGACTCAGCGACCTGTCGGGGTGAAGAACAATAAGCCTCTGACCTATGGCACCGACTTTGTGGTGAGCGATGGCGGCGGCAAACTCAATCTGGTTCCGCTCAAGCCGCTTAATCCCTCTTCTTACTACATGATTGTGGCGACCGATTCCCTCAAGGACAGTCGCGGCACACCGCTCAAAGCGGGGGGGGATTACAGCAACTTCAAATCGGCTGCTGGCGCAACCACGCAGGAGCAGACCATCAACGGCCTGATCTCGCTGCAGGAAGGTCTGTTCAAGGCGGCCACCGGAATCACCAGCGACCGGGTGATCTTCTCCGACTGGTTTGCCACCCAGTCCGGTGCCGATGTGCTGCTGGCAGTGAAGAGTGCCGCCGCTTCCGTGTTGAAGAGCCCGAGCCTTGACGCCGCGTTGCTGTGGAAACAGGACGCCAAAGGCAACACCAGCTTACCGGCAACCTATACCATCAGCAGCCTTAATGGCGGCGTGGATTTTCTGACCCAGCTGGCTGCTGAGCCATTCCTGCCGCAGGATCAGAAAGATGCATTGAGTGCCGCCTTTGGTGCAGGCATGCCGCTTAACGGTGTTGCCCAGTTGACCAAGGTTTACACCGGCACCGTCAATCTCCCTTACTTCCTCTCTACACCCGCGCTGGCTGGCTCCTGGGACAAGGCCAAGACCCAATCCTGGCATGGTGCCATTCCCAGCCTCTATGCCATCGCCAACGCGCTGAAAGCGGGCGATATCGAGGTGATCGGTGGACTGGTCGGGGCGGGGGTGGACCCGGCACTGCTGGGTGAGCTGATCGCCGACCCGAGCCGTCAGAGTGAACTGCTGACCGAGGCGAGCAAGCTGATCGGGGTGACCCTCACCTCCGGTGGCAAACCGCTGGATGCCGAGCGCAATATCGGCCGTTTCAACCCGCTGCCGACCCTGACCGAAGTGCAATCCGTGCCGTTGCGGATCTTTGCCGCCGGGCCACTGGCCAATGTCACCGATGTGATCATCTATCAGCACGGGGTCACCTCCATCAAGGAGAATGCCTATGCGCTGGCGCTGGGCCAGATCGGCGCCGGCGCCACTGCCAGCAAGAGCGTCGCTGTGGTTGTTATCGATCATCCGCTGCACGGTGAGCGTGGCTATGCCCTGAGTGGCAGCACGGATACCGTTACCACCTCCGAGAACCCGACTCCCTACCTGAATCTGGGCTATCTGACGGTGGCGCGGGACAACCTGAAACAGAGCGTGGCCGATCTGCTGGGACTGCGACTGGCCGTCGGTCTGGCCAATGCTAAGGGGCTAGGTGGTCAACTGGGCGGCGCCGGACTGAAGGTACATTTCCTCGGTCACTCGCTGGGGGCAATTGCCGGAGCCAATCTGTTGGCGGTAGCCAACCAGACCACCGGCAGTGCCCTGGCTGATGCCCTGTTCAAGTTCGATACCGGTGGTCTGGCGATGCCGGGTGGCGGCATAGCTCCGCTGCTGCTCAACTCGCCGAGCTTCGGGCCGACCATCAAGATGAGCGTGCTCACCTCGGGCAGTCCGGAGCTGAAAGCGGGCTTTACCACCTATGCACCGAACTGCAAAACGGCTGCCGCCACTTGCTTCGTCAACGAGTTCCTGCCCAGTCTGGATGCGGCCACTCAGGCGGGGGCTGCGAGCACCTTGCAGAGCTACACCTTTGCCGCCCAGTCAGTGCTGGACTCTGCCGACCCGATCAATCTGGGCCGTGGCGTCGCCAAAAGCTTCCCGCTGTTCGCCACCGAAATTGTTGGCGATGGTGCGCTCAGCTTGCCGGATCAGGTGATCCCCAACAGTATCGCCTCCGCGCCGCTGGGTGGCACCGAACCACTGTTCCGGGTGCTGGGTTTACAAGAGCTGAAGGGTTCCGGTGTGCTCCCGGCGGGTCACCATGCTGCACGCTTCCTGAAAGGGGGCCATAGCTCGCTGCTGGCCCCTGACGAGAACTTCGATCAGGCTGGCGCGGTCACTACCGAGATCCAGACCCAGTTCGCCAGCTTCTTTATGAGTGGCGGTGCGGCGGTCAAGGTAACTGACGACACCCTGATCAAGCAGTAACTGCCTATCGCGTAACAAAACGCCGCCCTTCGGGGCGCAATGCTGTTCAGATAAGCACATTTTTGACTAATTATTCATAAATGCGACTTGAGTTGGGGGAGCAAGGCTGTTTCCAGTCGATGTTCCTTCAGCCTTTATCCAGCGTGGCTTGCAATAGAAAGAGGGAGGCATCATGCCTCCCTCACTTTTTAGCCCTGATACTACGTGGACTGGAACTCAAATTCTCTTAAGTGAACAGCATTGCGCCCTTCGGGGCGGCGTTGTTGTTTCTGCGGCTGCGGAAAAATCAGGCTGGCTGGTGGTTGCGATCCAACCAGCCTTGCAGCAGGCCGACCAGCAGACCGGTCAGGTGGGCGATGTTGGCGGTGCTGGTGCCGAGCATGTCGAAGAAGCCGAGCACCATCCAGAACAGCATAAAGCCCATCAATGCAGGTGGCAGAGTGAGGCCGCAGGCCGGTTGCAGCTTGGCTCGCAGCCAGCAGTAGCCGAGCAGGGCATAGACCACGCCGGAGAGGCCGCCAAACAGCGGGCCGCTGGCAAAGAACTCGGCGATATTGGGCAGGGCCGCACCAACCAGCAACAGGATCAGCAGCTTGCCGCTGCCGAGGCGCTGTTCAATCTGGCCGCCGAGATACCACCACCACAGCAAGTTGAACACCAGATGGAGCACCGAGAAGTGGATCAGGGCGGGGGTGAAATAGCGCCATGCCTGCCAGTCGGTGAACTGGGCCAGGGTCGGGTGGAACGCCAGTTCATCGTAGATGGGCAGGCCGATGGCATCGATGCCGTAGATGGCGAGACAGGCGATGATCACTACCAGCGTCAGTGGCCCCGCCTGATGGAGGAAGTCGGTGATGGGATCCGTCATCCCCTTGCTGTAGTCGATGCGGGCATCGGCGCGGCCGGATTGCCAGGAGGCTTCCATGTAGCGCGGGTGGCCCGGCTCGGCCAGGAAGCGCTTCACCTCCAGCTGGGCCTGGGCGAGGCGCGGCTCGTCCGCCAGCCAGATGGTGACCCCCAGCTCGGACTGGGTCAGCTCGCAGGAGATGCCCAGCGTCGCCAGATAGTCCACCAGCGCCTGCGCCATGCGGGCGTTGTCGAGTACCAGCAGCTGGATCATGCCTCGCCTGCCTCGATGGGAAATTCCCGGCGCCATGCCTCGAAGCCACCATCCATGCTGTAGACCTCGTCATAACCCTGTTGCAGCAGGTATTGGGCGGCACCCTGACTGCTGTTGCCGTGGTAGCACATCACGATGACCGGGGTATCGAAATCCACTTCATTCATAAAGCGCACCAGCGTGCCGTTGGTGAGGTGGAAGGCGCCGACCGCGTGGGCCGCTTCAAAGGATTGCGGGTCGCGAATATCCACCAGACGGGCTTCACCCGTGCTCAGTTTCTGGTGGGCATCATGGGCATTGATATGGGCAAACTGGTCCATCTGGATGTCCTGCGAATAGGTTGATTACGGGCCAGTGTACCGCAAGCTGTGGCGCAAACTAACCCCACAAAAGATAAGGGAGCCTGTGGCTCCCTTGTCGATATGGCATGCGGGTCAGTGAGTTAACCGCCGAGATAAGCCTGCCGTACTGCCGGGTTGGCCAGCAGGGCGGCGCCCGTGTCTTGCAGCACCACGTGGCCGTTCTCCAACACATAACCGCGGTCGGCCAGCTTGAGCGCCTGGTTGGCGTTCTGCTCCACCAGAAAGATGGTCATCCCCTTCTGGCGCAACTGCTCTATGGTGTCGAAGATCTGCTGGATGACGATGGGGGCCAGCCCCAGCGAGGGTTCATCCAGCAGCAGCAGGCGCGGTTTGCTCATCAGGGCGCGGCCGATGGCCAGCATCTGTTGCTCGCCGCCGGACATGGTACCCGCTCGTTGCTGCAGTCGCTCATGCAGGCGCGGGAACAGGGTGAACACCTGATCCAGCAGGCCATGCTGCTCGGCCTTGTCGACGAAGAAGGCACCCATCAGCAGGTTCTCCTCCACCGTCAGGCGGGCGAAGATGCGGCGTCCCTCCGGCACCACGGCGATATCCTTGCGCATGATGCGGGCGGTGGTGAGGGAGCTGATCTGTTCCCCCTCAAACCAGATGGAGCCGCTGCTGGGCTTGGGTTCGCCGCAGAGGGTCATCAGCAGGGTGGTCTTGCCCGCGCCGTTGGCGCCGATAAGGGTGACGATTTCCCCCTCTTTCACCTCGACGCTGACATCGTGCAGCGCCTGAATTTTGCCGTAGTGGGTCGATACGTTGCGAAGTTCTAACATCGTGACTCCTTGGGTCCTACGATTCGCCCAGATAGGCCTTGATCACTGCCGGGTTGTTGCGGATTTCGTCCGGCTTGCCGTGGGCCAGCGGCGTGCCCTGGCTGACCACGAAGATGCGGTTGGAGATGCCCATCACCAGCTTCATGTCGTGTTCGATCAGCAGCACCGAGACCCCGAACTCGTCCCGCAGGCTCATGATCAGCTCGTCCAGCTCGTCGGTCTCCTTCGGGTTGAGACCGGCGGCCGGTTCGTCCAGCATCAGCAGCTCGGGACGGGTCGCCATGCAGCGGGCGATCTCGAGGCGGCGTTGCTGACCGTAGGCCAGATTGCCGGCGGCGCGGTTGGCGAGATCCTTGAGCCCGACTTTATCGAGCCAGAAGGCGGCCTGCTCCAGCCCCTCCTGCTCGGCACGGCGGAAGGCCGGGGTCTTGAACAGACCGGCGATAAAGCTGGTGTTGAGGTGCTGGTGCTGGGCAACCAGCAGGTTTTCCACCGCCGTCATCTCCTTGAACAGTCGCACATGCTGGAAGGTCCGCACAATCCCCTTGCGGGCGATGAGGTGGCCGGGCAGCCCCTGAATCTCCTCACCCTTGTAGCGGATGGTGCCGCCGCTCGGGCAGTAAAAACCGGTCAGGCAGTTGAAGATGGTGGTCTTGCCCGCGCCGTTGGGGCCGATGATGGAGATCACCTCGCCCTTGTCGATATCCAGCTTTACCCCGTTAACGGCCAGCAGGCCACCAAAGCGCATCGACAGATCAGAGACTTCTAATAACTTCTGATGAGTGCTCATTTCTTCAACTCCAGATGCGGACGGGTCATCGGCAGCAATCCTTGTGGCCGCCAGATCATCATGAACACCATCAAGAGGCCGAACATCAGCATGCGGTACTCGTTAAACTCGCGGGCCAGCTCCGGCAGCACCGTCATCACGATAGCGGCCAGCACCACCCCGATCTGGGAGCCCATACCGCCCAGCACCACAACCGCCAGCACAATGGCCGACTCGATAAAGACGAAGGATTCCGGGCTGATAAAGCCCTGCCGCGAGGCGAAGAAGCTGCCGGCAAAGCCCGCGAAGGTGGCGCCGATGGTGAAGGCGGTCAGCTTGATGATGGTGGGGTTGAGCCCCAGCGATTTACAGGCGATCTCGTCCTCCCGCAGCGCTTCCCAGGCGCGGCCGAGCGGCATCCGCAGCAGGCGGTTGATGACGAACAGGGTCGCCACCACCAGTACCAGCGCCATCAGGTAGAGGAAGATCACCTTGTGGTTGGCGTTGTAGGTAATGCCGAAGAAGTCGTGGAAGGTATCAAAGCCCCCATCCTTGACGGTGCGGTTGAATTCCAGGCCAGCGAGCGTCGGCTTGGGAATGCCGGAGATCCCGTTCGGGCCGCCAGTCAGGGTGGTCATGTTGTTGAGCAGGATGCGGATGATCTCGCCAAAGCCCAGGGTGACGATGGCCAGATAGTCCCCCCGCAGCCGCAGCACCGGGAAACCGAGCAGGAAGCCAAAGGTGGCCGCCATCAGCCCGGCGATGGGCAGGCACTCCCAGAAGCTCAGTCCGAAGTAGGTGTTGAGCAGGGCATAGCTGTAGGCGCCGACCGCATAGAAGCCGACATAGCCGAGATCGAGCAGACCGGCGAGGCCGACCACCACGTTCAGCCCCAGCCCTAGCATGATGTAAATCAGGGTGAGGGTGGCGAGATCGATGGCGCCGCGAGAGGCCATAAACGGCCAACTCACCGCGAACAGCAGCACCAGCACGGCGGTGAGGTTATAGAGCTTGGGCGCCTCTTCCGGGCTCGGCAGCACCAGCTTGGTGAAGCCGACCGAGAAGCCGCTGATGGAGGCCTGAAACAGCCGGGCGATCTGGCCGCGCAGCATCTGGAACCAGAAAACGAGGGTGGCGCCGCCCAGTAGCCAGGCCAGCGACACATCGAGGCGGCTCACCACCTGCAGGCGGGAGCCATCGGTCTCCAGCTTGAAGCCGAGCAGCCAGAAGGAGAGCACCAGCAGCACCAGGCTGGCGATACAGGCGTGGATAAATTGATTTTTCATCACACTTTCTCCACTTCCGGACGACCCAGAATGCCAGTGGGCATAAAGAGCAAGACGCCGATCAGCAGGACGAAGGCCATCACATCCTTGTACTCGGTGCTGAGATAACCGGCGGTGAGCGCTTCAACCACGCCGAGCAGCAGGCCACCCAGTACGGCGCCCGGAATGCTGCCGATACCGCCCAGCACAGCGGCAGTGAAGGCCTTCAGACCGGCCATAAAGCCGAGGTAGGGGTTGATGACGCCGTAATACATGCCGAGCAGCACCCCGGCGACGGCGGCCAGCGCGGCCCCCAGCACGAAGGTGATCGAGATGACCACGTGGGTGTCGATCCCCAGCAGGTTGGCCATCTTGATATCTTCCGAACAGGCGCGGCAGGCGCGGCCCATGCGGGATCGGTTGATGAACTGGGTCAGCGCCAGCATGGTGACAAAGGTCACCACGAAGATGATCAGCTGCATATAGGAGAGGCTGGCCTGGAAACCATCCTCACCCCCCAGCGTCCAACCACCGGAGATCAGGGTGGGCATGGCGATATCGCGCGAGCCCTGGGCCATCCGCATCATGTTCTGCAAGAAGATCGACATGCCGATGGCGGAGATGAGGGGGATCAGCCGGTTACCGCCGCGCAGCGGCCGGTAGGCGACCCGCTCGATGCTCCAGCCATAGGTGCCGGTGATGACGATACTGACCAGGAAGGCGCCCCCCAGCAGTAAAAAGGTGCTGTCGATGCCCATCATCATGAGCCCCGCCATCACCATGAAAGCGACATAGGAGCCGATCATGTAAACCTCGCCGTGGGCGAAGTTGATCATGCCGATGATGCCATAGACCATGGTGTAGCCGATGGCGATCAACGCATAGGTGCTGCCTATGGTTAATCCGTTCAGCAATTGCTGAACCAGATAGAGGAGGTGTTCGGACATACTGCGTTCCCTGTACTTGCCCGCAAAGAGAGGAGGGGGTGAGCGTACTCACCCCCCAATCGGCAGATTATTTGACTTGGCTGGAGGTACCGTCAGCGTGCCACTGGAACACACCAAATTCGAAGCCTTTCAGGTCACCGTTCGGTGCCCAGCTCAGGGGGCCCATCACGGTTTCGACCGGGGTGGCCTTGATGGCGGCGGCCACAGCGGCCGGGTCATCTTCACCCGCTTTGGCGATACCGGCTGCCAGGGTTTGCACCGCGGCATAGGTGGTCCAGACGAACGGACCGGAGGAGTCCTGACCCTTGGCCTTGAACGCCGCAACCAGCGGGGCGTTGGCGGGCACCAGATCGTATTTGTTCGGCAGGGTCACCAGCAGGCCTTCGGAAGCCGGGCCGCCGATGGCGGAGATATCCTTGTTACCTACCCCTTCAGGGCCCATGAACTTGGCTTTCAGCCCCTTCTCGCCAGCCTGACGCAGGATCAGACCCAGCTCCGGGTGGTAGCCGCCGTAGTAGACGAAATCGACGTTCTCTTTCTGCAGCTTGGCGATCAGCGCGGAGAAGTCCTTGTCACCGGCGGTGATCCCTTCAAAGGCCACCACTTTCACGCCAGCCTTGTCGAGCGCAGCTTTCACGCTGGAGGCGATCCCTTCACCGTACTGCTTCTTGTCGTGGATAACGGCCACGCGCTGGGGTTTGACCTGCTCGATGATGTATTTGGCGGCAGTCGGGCCCTGATCGCTATCCAGACCGATGGTGCGCAGGGTCAGCTGGTAACCGCGCTCGGTGATCTTGGGGTTGGTGGAGGCGGGGGTAATCATCAGGATCCCCTCGTCTTCATAGATGTCGGAGGCGGGCAGGGTATTGTCGGAACAGAGGTGACCGACCACGAACTTGACGCCGTCATTCACCACCTTGTTCGCAACGGCCACCGCCTGTTTAGGATCGCAGGCATCGTCATAGACGACCGCTTCGATCTGCTTGCCGTTGATGCCGCCTGCCTTGTTGATCTGCTCGACCGCCATCTTGCCGCCGGTGAACTGCATGTCCCCGTACTGGGCGACCGGGCCAGTGACCGGGCCTGCGATACCGATCTTGATGGTGTCTGCCGCGTGGGCGATGGAGATCGATCCAAACAGAGCCAAAGAAACCGCTACGCTTACTGTTATTTTGCTCAACTTATGCATTGATTCGTCCCTTAATCAGTGGATTGTTTCATTTCCGTGTGTCATTCCGGATCTACATCCCGTGCATCCGGCTATAGGTATGGTTCTATCATTCCTCACGGGGCAATAACAAGCTGTTAAAGATACTAACCAGAGGGGGTTTAATGGGCTTATTTTGAAACAAATGACCTGTTATTTTTCGCAGATCAGAGCTTAATATCGATTTGTTGACTTAACATCTTGGTAACGACAGGCGATTCTGACAAACGCCAGAGGATTAATCTGGCGATATTTTACTCTGACAGCGCTCCCATTTTGACCACAACCTGTTTGCGCAAACAGAAATGAACGCCTAGATTAGCCAGCATTGACAATTCCGTGGCAGAGCTCCTTAAAACCAAGCCTTTATTCGGGAAATCTGCTAATGTTCCGCCTTTGACAGTCAGGAGACAGAGATGGCCACTATCAAGGATGTCGCCTCGCGCGCAGGCGTATCCATCTCCACCGTCTCACATGTGCTCAACCACACTCGGCGGGTCAGCGAAGACGCGACCCAGAAAGTGATTGAGGCGGTGGCAGAACTCAACTACGCGCCCAACTCGGTAGCGCGCAGTCTTAAAATAAATTCGACCAAGACCATTGGCATGCTGGTGACCACCAGCGTAAACCCCTTCTTCGCAGAAGTGGTGCAAGGGGTTGAAGCGTACTGCTTCGAACAGGGCTACAGCCTGATCCTCTGCAACACCGAAAACCAGCCGCCTCGCCAACAGCATTACTTAAGAATGCTGATGGAAAAACGGGTGGATGGCCTGCTGGTATTGGGTACCGATATCGACACTCCGTTGCGCGACATGCTGCGCATCCACAAGAACGTACCGCAAGTGGTACTGGATTGGGGCACGGAGTGCGATTTCGCCAACGTCATCAACGACAACGCCCGCATCGGCGCCCGCATGGCCGTACGCCATCTGCTGGAGCTGGGGCACCGCGACATCGTCTGCATCACTGGCCAGCTCTCCAAGCCGACCACCCAGCAGCGACTGGACGGGGTACGTGATGCGCTGGGCGAGCAAGGTCTGACCCTCAAAGATGAACAGATCTTTGAAGGGGATTACGAGAGCCAGAGCGGCTTCGATGCCATGCAGCGCATCCTGGCCCTGCAGCCTCGTCCGACCGCGGTCTTTGCCTTCGACGATCCCATGGCGATCGGCGCGATTTGCGCTGCCTGGGAAGCCGGGGTCAAGGTGCCGGACGATATCTCCGTCATCGGCTACGACGATGTAGAGATGGCGCGCTTCTCCAGCCCGCCGCTGACCACCATCCGTCACCCGAAGGCCGAACTGGGCCAGCTGGCGGTGAAGCATCTGGTCAGCCGGATCCGCAACAAGGAGCTGGAAGTGGAATCGATGACGGTCCAGCCCGAGCTGATTATCCGTCGCTCGGTCAAACCGCTGCGCTAATCCGGCCCCGTTGCCAAAACGAAAAAAAACCTCTGTCATGAAGTGAGTCCCATTTATTGGACACGTTAATTGGCGGATGACATGGCCTGAGTTCGGTACTCTACCGGGCTCAGGCCGTTTAGTTTTACCTTAATCCGTTCGTGGTTGTAGTTGTGGATGTATTCATTCCCTGCATGTTTCAACTGCGCTGTATCTTTGTACTCCTCGTTGAACCAGCATCACTCTTCAGCAGCCCGAGAAAGTTCTCTACCACCGCATCGTTCCAAACAATTCCCTTTGCGTGACATGCACTGCTTCATGTCCTTCGGCGATAACCATTGTTTGATGGCGTTAATGGGATGGTC
>NZ_CDBR01000039.1 GCF_000819685.1 Aeromonas allosaccharophila
CCATCGCTGGGAAATCGAACTGGGCTATCGGGAGATGAAGCACAGCCTGCAACAACATCGACTGACCCTGCGCAGCAAGAAGGCGGCGGGCATACGACAGGAGCTGTGGGGCGTGCTGCTGGCGTACAACCTGCTGCGCAGCCAGATGGTAAAGATGGCGGCGAGTCTGAAGGGATACACGGCGAGTCAGCTGAGTTTTCACATGGCGTCGGTCTATCTTATCCATGAACTGAGCTGCATGCCGTACCTATCACCGGGGACTATCCCGAAGCGGGTGGCTGAGCTGGAGAAACAAGCGGGGCAGTTTGTGCTGCCGGAACGAAGGGAGCGAAGTTACCCCCGCTGCGTGAAGCCAAGGCCACAGAGGTATAGTGTAAAAAAAGCCAATAAAAACAATGCCATTCAGGCTTAACTGACTGGCATTAGCCCCTTGCGGGGCTTTTTGCATTCAGAGGGCTTCTGGAAGGCTTCGTTACTTTTTCGCTTTGGAGAGCGCCGCCGCGAAGGCGTTGCCCATGGCGCCACCCGTAGGGGCGCTTTGCCGCGGCTCATTTCTTGGCTTGGCGTTGCCAGCGCTGCTGTTGCGTGCTTCAGCTTGTTTGCGGGCTGGTTGTCCCGCTTTTTCATCGAGACGCATGGTGAGGCTGATCCGCTTGCGCGGGGCGTCCACTTCCAGCACCTTGACCCGCACAATGTCGCCCGCCTTGACCACCTCGCGGGGATCCTTGACGAAGCGGTCGGTCAGGGAGGAGATGTGCACCAGCCCATCCTGATGAACACCAATATCAACGAAGGCGCCGAAGTTGGTGACGTTGGTGACCACCCCTTCCAGTACCATCTCGGGCACCAGATCGCTGATCTTCTCCACCCCGTCCTTGAAGGTCGCGGTTTTGAACTCGGGGCGCGGGTCGCGGCCCGGCTTGTCCAGCTCGCCGATTATGTCGGTGACGGTGGGTACGCCGAATTGCTCATCGGTGTAGTCGGCCGGTTTCAGGCTGCGCAGCAGGCTGCTGTTGCCGAGCAGGCTCTCCACGGTCTGTTCCAGCTTGGCGAGGATCCGCTCCACCACCGGATAGGACTCCGGGTGCACTGCCGAGCAGTCGAGGGGATTGCTGCCGCCGCGAATGCGCAGGAAGCCGGCGCACTGTTCGAAGGCTTTGGGGCCGAGTCGACTCACTTTCAGCAACTGCTGACGGCTCTTGAAGGCGCCGTTTTCATCCCGGTAGGCGACGATGTTCTGGGCCAGCGTCTGGGAGAGGCCGGAAACCCGGTTGAGCAGGGCGACCGAGGCGGTGTTCACATCGACACCGACCGCGTTTACGCAATCCTCGACCACCGCATCCAGTCGGCGGGCCAGCTGGCTCTGGCCGACATCGTGCTGATACTGGCCCACCCCGATGCTCTTGGGGTCGATCTTGACCAGCTCGGCCAGCGGGTCTTGCAGGCGGCGGGCGATGGAGACAGCGCCACGGATGGAAACGTCGAGAACCGGGAACTCCTGAGAGGCGAGCTCGGAGGCGGAGTAGACCGAGGCCCCTGCCTCGCTCACTACTATCTTCTGCGCCTTGGCGGCCGGGTATCGCTCGAACAGATCGCTCACCAGTCGGTCGGTCTCCCGCGAGGCGGTGCCGTTGCCGATGCTGATGAGCTCGACCTTGTGTTTCTGGCACAGCTCGCTCAGGGTCTTGAGGCTCTGATCAATCTGGCGTTTCGGTTCGAATGGATAGATGGTGGCGTGATCGACCAGCTTACCGGTGGCATCCACTACGGCTACCTTGACCCCGGTGCGGATGCCCGGATCCAGCCCCATGGTGCAGCGCATGCCGGCCGGGGCTGCCATCAGCAGATCCTTGAGGTTCATGGCGAATACCTTGATCGCCTCGTCTTCGGCTGATTCGCGGATGCGGCCGATCAGCTCGGTCTCCATCTGCAGCGACAGCTTGATCTTCCAGGTCCAGCTCACCACCCCATGCAGCCACTTGTCGGCTGGGCGGTTCTGCAGATTGAGCTTGAGGTGGTGGGCAATGATCCCTTCGCAGGGGCTGGCACCCTCATCCTCACCGGTGACCAGCGCCAGATTGAGGATCCCCTCGTTGCGGCCGCGCAGCATGGCCAGCACCCGGTGGGAGGGGGCCTTGTGCAGCGGTTCGTCGTGTTCGAAGTAATCCTTGAACTTGGCCCCTTCCTGCTCCTTGCCTGCCACCACGCGGGCGCGCAGGGTGGCATTTTGCCACAGGTAGTCGCGCAGCTTCTCCAGCAGGTCGGCCTGCTCGGCGAAGCGCTCCATCAGGATATAGCGGGCGCCGTCGAGGGCGGCCTTGCTGTCGGCAATGCCCAGTTCGGGATTGAGGAAGGCGGCGGCCGCTTGCTCGGGATCCTGCATCGGATCGGTGAGCAGCAGGTTGGCCAGCGGCTCCAGCCCGGCTTCGATCGCCATCTGCCCCTTGGTGCGGCGTTTGGGCTTGTAGGGAAGGTAGAGATCTTCCAGCCGGGTCTTGCTGTCGGCGCCGTGCAGTTCGCGGGCCAGCTCGGGGGTCAGCTTGCCCTGCTCCTCGATGGAGCGAATGATCACCTGACGGCGATCTTCCAGCTCACGCAGATAGCCGAGGCGGCTCTCCAGAGTACGCAACTGGCTATCGTCCAGACCGCCGGTCACCTCTTTGCGATAACGGGCGATAAAGGGCACGGTCGAGCCTTCATCCAGCAGGCGCACTGCTGCCTGCACCTGCTCCGGGCGAGCATTGAGCTCACCGGCAATCTGTCTCTCTATGGTTTGCATCATGATGTTGTTGAGGGCCTCTGTGGTCGAGTCCGCGCCATCGGGCGCCAAGTGTGAGCACTATATGGGGTCGTGTAGCGGGATGCCACCCTGCGCCGGGGTCACCGTCACGCAGATTGATGGGGCTGTAGGGGATGGCGCTTATCTTGCCTTGGCACCTGCTGCTCAGGATGTGCCTGTGGCAAGCAACCCGCCAGCAGTCCGACTATTTGGGGTAGCTGATCTCGTTGATATACCAGCAGGCGTCACCGACTGGCGTGCGGACGATGGCTTCGTCCCCGACCTCTTTCTTGAGCAGGGCACGGGCCATGGGGGAGTCGATGGAGATGTAATCCTTGCGCTCGAAGATTTCGTCATAGCCGACGATGCGAAAACGCTTGGTCTCGCCCTCTTCGTTTTCCACCTCGACCCATGCGCCGAAGAACACCTTGCCCTCCTGCGCGGGGGCATAGTCGACGATCCCCAGCTCTTCGAGACATTTGCGCAGGTAGCGTACCCGCCGGTCAATCTCCCGCAGCCGCTTCTTGTTGTACTGGTAGTCGGCATTTTCGCTGCGATCCCCCAGGCTGGCAGCCCATGCCACCTTCCTGGTGACCTCGGGGCGCTCCTGACGCCAGAGGAAATCGAGCTCTTCTTTCAGCTTGTTGTAGCCTTCGCGGGTGATCAGCTTTGTCTTCATGGTGATGCGGACCTGGTCAAAGAGGGGTAATCATCGCTAACTGCTCGGGAATATTAGCTTTTGTCCCTTTTCTGTCGAGATAAATCGTACTGGTCTGGCGGGATCCCTCAAGAGGGGGTGGCGAGGTCGGTGACTTGATGGCCGTCACGCTCTCGGGATGGGTAATAACCGGTAACATATTTATGCTTTGCTCCCGTGATATCCCCCCCTAGTATTGGGGGCAGCTAAAGAATAAGAGGCAAAGCAATGAGTCAGCAGCAATACAAGGTCCTGGTCGTGGACGATGACCTGAAATTACGTTCCCTGTTGGAGCGCTATCTCACCGAGCAGGGATTCGTGGTGCGCGGAGTGGCCAATGGTGAACAGGCTGATCGCTTGCTGACTCGTGAAAACTTCAGCCTGATGGTGCTCGACCTGATGTTGCCGGGGGAGGATGGGCTCTCCATCTGCCGCCGTCTGCGGGAAGCGGGCAACCAGATCCCGGTGCTGATGCTCACCGCCAAGGGGGATGAAGTGGATCGCATCGTCGGGCTCGAGATGGGAGCCGATGACTATCTGCCCAAGCCGTTCAATCCCCGCGAATTGCTGGCGCGGATCCGTGCCGTGTTGCGCCGCCATACCGTCGAGTTGCCGGGGGCTCCCTCTGCAGCAGAGAAGGTGGTCAACTTCGGTGCCTTCCAGCTCAATCTGGCTACCCGCGAGCTGAGCCGGGATGGTGAGCCGATGGCGCTCACCAGCGGTGAATTTGCGGTGCTCAAGGTACTGGTCAGCCATCCGCGCGAGCCGCTCTCTCGCGACAAGTTGATGAATCTGGCTCGTGGCCGCGAATACACCGCCACCGAGCGTAGCATCGACGTGCAGGTTTCCCGCTTGCGCCGCCTGCTGGAGCAGGACCCGGCCCAGCCCCGCTATCTACAGACCGTCTGGGGTCTGGGGTATGTGTTCGTGCCAGATGGTGACGGTGCATGAAAAAGGTCGGCAGCATGTTCTCGCGCATGCTCTGGTTTCTGGCCGCCGTGCTGGTGGTCTATCAAGCGGTTTCCTACGTTACCTTCTACAACTATCTGCTGGCGCCAACCGTCAAGCAGATCAGTCACCTGCTGGCCAATCAGGTCAAGCTGATCTTTCCGGTCAACACGGAACAACTGGCGCTGAGTGAAGATGCCGAGGCGCTGGTCTATGTGACGACCGGCACCGATATCTATACCCAGAGCGAGGCGGTGCAGCATGGCTTCAACGATGCCAAGCCGTACCCCTATCTGGAGGAGAACATCAGCCGCGAACTGGGTGGTCCAGCCAAGGTGCGGGTCGAGATCCAGGATCACTACATCATCTGGATCCAGCCGCCGCAGGCCAGCAAAATCTGGGTGCGGATCCCGCTGACCGAGATTGAAGATGACGATATCGAACCCCTCATTATCTATCTGAGCGTGCTGCTGGTGATCACCCTGTTTGCGGCCTGGCGCTTTGCCCGCCAGCTGGTGCGCCCGCTCGAGGATCTCGAGGCTGGCGCGGTGGCGGTGGCCAAGGGGCATTTCCCCGAGGCGCTGGGGGAGTTGGGGTCACGGGAAGTGCGGCGGTTGACCCGCACCTTCAACCACATGTCGCACTCCATCAAGAGCCTGATCGAGGAGCGTAACCTGATGATGGCGGGGGTATCCCACGATCTGCGCACCCCGCTGACCCGCATCCGGCTGGCCACCGAGATGATGTCCTCCGGTGACGAGTACCTCAAGGAGAGCATCAATTCCGATATTGATGAGTCCAATGCCATCATCGATCAGTTCATCGACTATATCCGCCCTGATGAGGGGCAGGACCTGATGCCGATCGACCTGACCCAGCTGGTGCACGATACCTTGCTGATCTACTCGGAACAGGGGCTGGAGGTGGAACTGGCGCTGCCGCAGGATGCGGTGCGGGTGGCCTGCAATCCGGTCAGCATGCGACGGGTGTTGAACAACCTCTCAAGCAACTCGTTGCGTTATGGGGCAAGCAGGCTGCATGCCGAATTGAAGGACGATGGTCACTGGGTGCGCTTGCGCCTGTCAGATGATGGCCCCGGTATTCCCGAGCAGGATTATGCCCGGGTACTCAAGCCCTTCACCCAGGGCAATGTGGCACGCACTGTCGGTGGTAGCGGTCTTGGTCTGGCGATTGTGGCCAAGATAGTCGCCCAGCACCACGGCACTATCCGACTGGGGAGTTCGGAGCTCGGCGGCTTGCTGGTTGAGGTGCGATTGCCGAAACACCAGCCGCAGGAGTGGATGGATTGAAAGAAGGGCGTATCGGTGGATACGCCCTTTTGCATGATCAGACCACTTTCTCTGGAGTGGTGGTGGCCGCCTTGCGATAGCGTTTGCCATATCTCAGTTGCTGGATCAGCAGGGCCGCCACGATCAATCCCAGCCCGATGGGGGTGGCTGGGTGGATCGCCTCGCCAACCAGCAGGTTGAGCAGCACCAGCGAGGCAAACGGCGAGATGAAGATGAGGTTGCTGATGGGGGCCGTGTTGGTGGCATGGCGCATTGCCATCAGCCAGAGTACGAAACCAAATCCCATCTCGATGATCCCGACATAAATGGCGCCCAGCCAGCCTTGCCAGGCGGTCAGCTGGAAGTCGGCCAGCAGCCAGGTGGCGAGCACGATGAAGGGGAGGCTGATAATGAAACCAAGCAGCAGGCTGACGACGGGATCCCCCTGATTGCGGGTATTGAGGATCCAGTAGGTGGCCCAGATCAGGGTCGAGAGCAGCACCAGTGCCACCCCCAGGGGATTGTCAAAGTGCAGTCCGAAGACATCCCCCTTGGTGGCAATGACCAGCGCTCCGAAATAACCCAGCACGATAGCCACCCCGTCGCGGCGGCGCAGGGTCTGGCCGAGGAACGGCACCGAGAGCAGTGTGAGGGTGATGGCCCAGGTGTAGCTGAGGGTCTGCGCCTGCTGGGCCGGTAGCAGATCATAGGCTTTGAACAGCAGCAGGTAATAGAGGAAGGGATTCATCACCCCCAGCATCAGGTAATAGAGCGGGCGGCTACGCAGATAGCTGCAGAGCAGCGACAGTTTGCCCTGCTTGAGCACTATGGTGCCCAGCAGCAGGGTCGAGGTCAGCGCCGCAACCAGCAGCAGTTGCACCGGCGCAAAATAGGTGAGGGAAATCTTGAAGGCCGTTGCCACCGTGGACCAGAGCGCCACGGCGCAGAGTGCGTACTGGTAGGCTTTCTTTTGATCTTTGATCATCGCTGTCGTGTCATGAACGGAAGAAAGCGGCAGTCTATCAGCCCATTGACGAGCTTGTCGTGACGCCGGACATTCCTTGAGGTGATTCCTGTCATGGACGAGCCTTTTCGGGGACGGTGACAGAGATCCATCTGTCACAGAAAATTGTGCACAATCTGTTCGCCCTCTCTTGCGCAAATTGAAAAAATCCGTATAATCCCCTCCGCTTACCCATGAGGTAAGCCAGACGATATGTCTGCTGCTGAGTTTACTGCTTGCAGAGACCAGCCATACAGTCCTCCCGATATGGGAGGAAACGTGAAAAATCACACCTCTGGCGGGAGAGATCTCGGTCGGGCGGTGTTGATTTATGTTCTTTTATCTATTGGAGCTCTGTCAATGCAGAACCAAAGAATCCGTATCCGCCTGAAGGCTTTTGATCATCGCCTGATTGATCAATCCACTGCGGAAATCGTTGAAACTGCAAAGCGCACTGGCGCGCAGGTTCGCGGTCCTATTCCGCTGCCGACTCGCAAAGAGCGCTTCACCGTCCTGATCTCCCCGCACGTCAACAAAGATGCGCGTGATCAGTACGAGATCCGCACTCACAAGCGTCTGGTAGACATCGTTGAGCCGACTGACAAGACCGTAGACGCCCTGATGCGTCTGGATCTGGCAGCTGGTGTAGACGTCCAGATCAGCCTGGGTTAATTACGGAAAGAGGTTGATAACAATGACAATCGGTCTTGTAGGTCGCAAAGTGGGTATGACTCGCATCTTCACTGAAGATGGCGTTTCTATCCCGGTGACTGTTATCGAAGTTGAAGCTAACCGTGTAACTCAGGTCAAATCTGTAGAAACCGACGGCTACAACGCTATTCAGGTTACCACTGGCGCCAAAAAAGCCAGCCGTGTGACCAAGCCGGAAGCTGGCCACTTCGCCAAAGCTGGTGTAGAAGCCGGTCGCGGTCTGTGGGAATTCCGCCTGAACAACGGTGAAACTTTCACTGTTGGTAGCGAGCTGAAAGTAGATCTTCTCGCTGACGTTAAGCTGGTAGACGTTACTGGCACATCCAAAGGTAAAGGCTTTGCTGGTACTGTTAAGCGCCACAACTTCCGCACCCAGGATATGACCCACGGTAACTCCTTGTCTCACCGCGTTCCGGGTTCTATCGGTCAGAACCAGACTCCGGGTCGTGTATTCAAGGGCAAAAAGATGGCTGGTCACATGGGTGCTGAGCGTGTAACGACTCAGAACCTGGAACTGGTTCGTGTTGACGCTGAACGCAACCTGCTGCTCATCAAAGGCGCAGTACCGGGTGCAACCAACGGCAACGTGATCGTCAAACCTGCCGTCAAAGCGTAACGTCTGAGGAGATAGTAATGGAATTGGTAATGAAAGACGCCAAGAGCGCTCTTGAAGTTTCCGAGACTACCTTCGGGCGCGAATTCAACGAAGCTCTGGTTCACCAGGTCGTCGTTGCATATGCCGCTGGTGCCCGTCAGGGTACTCGTGCGCAGCTGACTCGCTCTGAAGTGTCTGGTGGCGGCAAAAAGCCGTGGCGTCAGAAGGGTACTGGTCGTGCCCGTGCTGGCTCCATCCGTTCGCCCATCTGGCGTTCCGGTGGTGTGACTTTTGCTGCTAAGCCGCAAGATCACAGCCAGAAAGTAAACAAGAAGATGTACCGCGGCGCTATCCGTAGCATTCTGTCCGAGCTGGTACGTCAAGAGCGCCTGATCGTTGTCGAGAAATTCGGCATCGAAGCGCCGAAGACCAAAGAACTGATCGCCAAGCTGAAAGAGATGGAACTGACTGACGTTCTGATCGTGACTGCTGAAGTCGATGAGAACCTGTTCCTGGCTGCTCGCAACCTGTACAAGGTCGACGTGCGTGATGTTGCCGGTATCGACCCGGTCAGCCTGATCGCCTTCGACAAGATTCTGATGACTGCTGATGCAGTTAAGCAAATCGAGGAGATGCTGGCATGATCCGCGAAGAACGTCTGTTGAAAGTTCTGAAGGCTCCGCACATCTCTGAAAAGAGCACCATGGTCGCAGAAAAGCAGAACACTATCGTGTTCAAAGTTGCTGTTGATGCCACCAAGGCGGAAGTCAAAGCTGCAGTTGCGAAACTGTTCGAGGTCGAAGTTGAGACCGTCCGTACCCTGAACATGAAGGGTAAGACCAAGCGCTCAGGTGCGCGTGTAGGCCGTCGTTCCGATTGGAAAAAGGCTTATGTGACCCTGAAAGCTGGTCAGGACATCGACTTCATGGGCGCAGCCGAGTAAGAGGAGTTCTCAAAAATGGCAATCGTTAAGTGCAAGCCTACTTCTCCGGGCCGCCGTCACGTCGTCAAGATCGTCAATCAAGAGCTGTACAAGGGTAAGCCCTTTGCCGCTCTGCTGGACAGCAAAAGCAAGTCCGGTGGTCGTAACAACAACGGCCGTATCACTACCCGTCATATCGGTGGTGGTCACAAGCAGCACTACCGTATCGTCGACTTCAAACGCGACAAAGACGGTATCCCGGCTAAAGTAGAGCGCCTGGAATACGATCCTAACCGTACCGCTAACATCGCTCTGGTGTTGTATGCAGACGGTGAGCGTCGTTACATCCTGGCTCCGAAAGGCCTGAAAGCTGGTGACGCAATCGCTTCTGGTGCTGATGCAGCCATCAAGGTAGGTAACGCCCTGCCGATGCGCAACATCCCGGTTGGTTCTACCGTTCACGCTGTAGAGATGAAGCCTGGTAAAGGTGCCCAGCTGGCTCGTTCCGCTGGTACTTTCATCCAGATCCTGGCTCGTGAAGGTAACTATGTAACTCTGCGTCTGCGTTCCGGCGAAGTACGTAAAGTTCTGGCCGAGTGCCGCGCTACCATCGGTGAAGTCGGTAACTCCGAGCACATGTTGCGTCAACTGGGTAAAGCCGGTGCAAACCGCTGGCGTGGTATTCGTCCGACCGTTCGCGGTATGGCGATGAACCCGGTTGATCACCCGCACGGTGGTGGTGAGGGTCGTAACAAAGGCATGCAGCCTGTGTCCCCATGGGGCCAGAAGGCTAAAGGCTTCAAGACCCGTAAGAACAAGCGTACCGACAAGTACATCGTACGTCGTCGTAACAAGTAATTGTTAACATAGAGGAATCACCATGCCACGTTCTCTCAAGAAGGGTCCATTTATTGACCTGCACTTGCTGAAGAAGGTAGAGAAAGCGGTGGAAAGCGGGGATAAAAAGCCGGTTAAGACCTGGTCCCGTCGTTCAATGATCATCCCGAACATGATCGGTTTGACCATCGCTGTCCATAATGGTCGTCAGCACGTTCCGGTTTTCGTTACCGAAGAAATGATCGGTCACAAACTGGGTGAATTCGCACCGACTCGTACTTATCGCGGCCATGCTGCTGATAAGAAGGCTAAGAAGCGCTAAGGGATAAATGATGGAAGCTATCGCTAAACACCGTTATGCCCGTACTTCTGCCCAGAAAGCTCGTCTGGTAGCCGATCAAGTACGTGGTCTGTCCGTAGACAAGGCTCTGAATATCCTGACCTTCAGCCCGAAAAAGGCTGCTGTGCTGGTTAAGAAAGTGCTGGAATCTGCCATTGCAAACGCTGAGCACAACGAAGGCGCCGATATCGACGCGCTGCGTGTTGCTACTATCATGGTCGACGAAGGTCCCTCCATGAAGCGCATCCGTCCGCGTGCCAAAGGTCGTGCGGATCGTATCCTCAAGCGTACCGCTCACATCACTGTAGTGGTATCCGACGCTAAGGCTGGGAGATAAGCAATGGGTCAGAAAGTACATCCTAATGGCATTCGCCTGGGTATTACCAAGCCTTGGAATTCTACCTGGTTCGCGAACACCAAAGACTTCGCTGACAACCTGTACAGCGATTTTCAAGTACGCCAGTTCCTGACCAAGGAACTGAAAAACGCGTCCTTGTCCAAGATCACCATTGAGCGTCCGGCCAAGAGCATCCGTGTGACCATTCACACCGCTCGTCCGGGTGTTGTCATCGGTAAGAAAGGCGAAGACGTTGAGAAACTGCGCAAAGCTGTAGCCACTATTGCTGGCGTGCCTGCTCAGATCAACATTTCCGAAGTCCGCAAGCCGGAGCTGGATGGCAAACTCGTTGCCGACAGCATCACTTCCCAGCTGGAGCGTCGTGTAATGTTCCGTCGTGCTATGAAGCGCGCCGTACAGAACGCAATGCGCCTGGGTGCCAAGGGCATCAAAGTGGAAGTTTCCGGTCGTCTGGGCGGCGCTGAAATCGCGCGTACCGAATGGTACCGTGAAGGTCGTGTGCCGTTGCACACCCTGCGTGCCGACATCGACTACGCAACTTCTGAAGCCCACACCACTTACGGTGTGATCGGCGTTAAAGTTTGGATCTTCAAGGGCGAAGTTCTGGGCGGTCTGGCTGCTGTTAACGCTGCCGCTGCTCAAGAGCAAGCTCCTGCAAAGCCCAAGCGTGACAACAAGCGCCGCGCTGCTAAGTAAGGAGATTCGGTAAATGTTGCAACCTAAGCGTACTAAATTCCGCAAGACCCACAAGGGTCGTAACCGCGGTCTGGCCACCTCTGGTAACGAAGTATCCTTCGGTACCTTTGGCCTGAAGGCGACATCCCGTGGTCAACTGACTGCTCGTCAAATCGAAGCAGCCCGTCGTGCCATGACCCGTCACGTTAAGCGTCAAGGTAAGATCTGGATCCGTGTGTTCCCGGACAAGCCCATCACCGAAAAGCCCCTCGAAGTTCGTATGGGTAAAGGTAAGGGTAACGTGGAATACTGGGTTTGCCCGATCCAGCCTGGCAAGGTTCTGTACGAGATGGACGGTGTACCTGAGGCTCTGGCGCGTGAAGCGTTTGCCCTGGCCGCAGCTAAGCTGTCTGTTCAGACCACTTTCGTAATTAAGACGGTGATGTGATGAAAGCCCAAGATCTGCGTCAAAAGAGCGTCGAAGAACTGAACCAGGAGCTGCTGGGCCTGCTGCGTGAGCAATTCAACATGCGCATGCAAGCGTCCACCGGCCAGCTGGCTCAGACTCACACTCTGAAACAAGTGCGTCGTGACGTCGCACGTATCAAGACTGTACTGACTGAGAAGGCAGGTGCGTAATGACTGACAAGATCCGTACTCTGCAAGGTCGTGTAATCAGCGACAAGATGGACAAGTCCATCACTGTTGCTATCGAGCGCAAGGTAAAGCACCCGATCTACGGTAAGATCATCAAGCGCACTACCAAGCTGCACGTGCATGACGAGACCAACGAGTGTAAAGCAGGCGATCTCGTGGAAATCCGCGAATGCCGCCCGCTGTCCAAGACCAAGTCCTGGACCCTGGTTGCGATCTTAGAAAAGGCCTAATCGGTACTTTGTAGTCCAAACGGCCCCCTTCAGGGGCCGTTTGTTTTTTAGGCTACCTTTTCTAAAAATCCTGTGTTATAGTTTCGCGCCTTTTGAAGGCAGCCAGATCCCATCAGGGATAAGAAGTAAACAAAGCGGAGCACTAAGATGATCCAGATGCAAAGTATGCTGGGTGTTGCCGACAACTCCGGCGCTCGCAGTGTAATGTGTATTAAGGTTCTGGGTGGCTCGCACCGCCGTTACGCCGGCATCGGCGACATCATCAAGGTTTCCATCAAGGAAGCTATTCCTCGCGGTAAAGTGAAGAAAGGTGATGTGTATAACGCGGTGGTCGTACGCACCCGTAAAGGCGTTCGTCGTCCGGACGGCTCTGTCATCCGTTTCGACAACAATGCGGCTGTGTTGCTTAACAACAACCAACAGCCAATCGGTACTCGTATTTTTGGCCCGGTGACCCGTGAACTGCGTAATGAGAAGTTCATGAAGATTGTGTCCCTGGCACCCGAAGTACTGTAAGGAGTCGAACGATGGCAGCTAAAATCCGTCGCGAAGACGAAGTGATCGTACTTACCGGCAAAGACAAGGGCAAGCGTGGCAAAGTCACTCAAGTCCTGATTGCAAAAGGTAAGGTAATCGTTGAAGGCATCAACCAGGTGAAGAAACACCAGAAGCCGGTACCCGCACTGGGTCAGGCTGGCGGTATCGTCACCAAAGAAGCCCCCATCGATGTATCAAACGTAGCGCTGTTCAACTCTGCCACTGGCAAAGCTGACCGCGTTGGTTTCCGGATTGAAGACGGCAAAAAAGTCCGTTTCTTCAAATCCACCGGCGAACTTGTGAAGTAATTGGAGTTTAACGATGGCGAAACTGCATGATTACTACAAATCCGATGTAGTAAATGAACTGTCAAAGCAGTTCGGTTACAAGACTATCATGCAAGTCCCTCGGATCGAGAAAATCACCCTGAACATGGGTGTTGGTGAAGCGATCTCTGACAAGAAATTGCTGGAAAATGCTGCTGCCGATATGGCTGCCATTTCCGGTCAGAAGCCGCTGATCACCAAAGCTCGCAAATCTGTTGCGGGCTTCAAGATTCGTGAAGGCTACCCGATAGGTTGTAAAGTAACCCTGCGTGGCGAGCGTATGTGGGAGTTCCTGGAACGGCTGATCTGCATCTCCGTACCGCGTATCCGTGACTTCCGTGGCCTGAACGCTAAAGCGTTCGACGGTCGTGGTAACTACTCCATGGGCGTGCGTGAGCAGATCATCTTCCCGGAAATCGACTATGACAAAGTCGATCGCGTCCGTGGTTTGGATATCACCATCACCACTTCCGCGAATACCGATGAAGAAGGCCGTGCTCTGCTGGCTGCCTTTAACTTCCCATTCCGCAAGTAAGGTTAGGGTTATGGCTAAAACATCCATGAAAGCGCGCGAAGCAAAGCGTGCCAAGCTGGTAGCCAAGTACGCGACCAAGCGTGCCGAGCTGAAAGCTATCATCGTTGACATGAACGCTTCTGAAGAAGCGCGTTGGGATGCTGTACTGCAACTGCAACAGCTGCCCCGTGATTCCAGTCCGTCCCGCCAGCGTAACCGTTGCAATATTACTGGTCGTCCGCACGGTTTCCTGCGCAAGTTTGGCCTGTCTCGCATCAAGGTGCGTGAGCATGCCATGAAGGGCGAAATTCCGGGCCTGAAGAAGGCTTCTTGGTAACGAATCTCGGGAGTTAGACTTATGAGCATGCAAGATCCGATCGCGGATATGCTGACCCGCATCCGTAACGGTCAGGCGGCGAGCAAAGTTGCGGTTTCCATGCCTTCTTCCAAGCTGAAAGTGGCTATCGCCAAAGTGCTGAAAGAAGAAGGTTACATCGCTGGCTACTCCGTAGCTGGTGACGTGAAGCCGGAACTGGAAATTGAACTGAAATATTTCCAGGGCAAGCCAGTTGTAGAACTGATCCAACGCGTAAGCCGTCCAGGCCTGCGTATTTACAAGCGCACTACTGATCTGCCGAAAGTTATGGGCGGTCTCGGTGTTGCTATCGTGTCCACGTCTAAAGGTGTGATGACTGACCGTGCTGCTCGCAAAGCAAGCATGGGCGGTGAGATCATCTGCTACGTCGCTTAATAGGAGGTAGGAAATGTCTCGTGTTGCTAAGGCACCCGTCACTATTCCTGCTGGCGTAGAGGTGACTCTGAACGGCCAGGAACTGACCATCAAAGGTGGTAAAGGTTCTCTGGTTCGCTCTATTCACGCCGGTGTAGAAGTGACCAAAGAAGACAATGTACTCAAGTTCGCCCCGCGCGGCAGCATCGCTGGTGCTGACGCTCAGGCCGGTACTGCCCGTGCATTGGTCAACAACATGGTAATCGGTGTTACCCAAGGCTTCGAGCGCAAGCTGCAGCTGGTTGGTGTAGGTTATAAAGCCTCCATCAAGGGCAATGCTGTTGCGCTGGCTCTGGGCTTCTCTCACCCGGTAGAGCATGCGCTGCCGGCTGGTGTGACCGCTGAGTGCCCGACTGCTACAGAAATCGTTCTGCGTGGCGTCGACAAGCAGCTGGTTGGCCAAGTCGCCGCCGATATCCGTGCTTACCGCGCTCCGGAGCCCTACAAGGGCAAGGGTGTACGCTATGCCAACGAGCAAGTGCGTACTAAAGAAGCTAAGAAGAAGTAAGGTAACACTATGGACAAGAAAGCAGCTCGTCTCCGTCGTGCTACTCGTGCTCGGAAAAAGATGCAGGAACTGGGAGCCACCCGTCTGGTTGTTCACCGTACCCCGCGTCATATCTATGCGCAGGTTATTGCAGCCAACGGTTCCGAAGTTCTGGCCTCTGCTTCCACAGTAGAGAAAGCCATCAGTGAAGCTCTGAAATACACCGGTAATGCAGATGCTGCTACCGCTGTAGGTAAAGCTATCGCTGAGCGTGCTATTGCCAAAGGCGTTCAGAACGTATCTTTCGATCGTTCCGGTTTCAAGTATCACGGTCGCATTGCTGCTCTGGCAGCTGCCGCACGTGACGCTGGTCTTCAGTTCTAAGCTAGGAGTCGAAGATGGCTAAAGTCGAATCTCAAGCCGGCGAACTGCAAGAAAAGCTCATTGCAGTAAACCGTGTTTCGAAAACTGTTAAAGGTGGTCGTATCATGTCCTTCACCGCGTTGACCGTGGTGGGTGATGGTAACGGCCGTGTAGGTTACGGTTACGGTAAAGCCCGTGAAGTTCCGGCTGCTATTCAAAAAGCAATGGAACAGGCTAAGCGTAACCTGAACAAGGTTGAGCTGAACAACGGCACTCTGCACCACCCGGTGCGTGGTGTTCACTCTGGCTCCACCGTGTTCATGAAGCCGGCCTCTCAAGGTACTGGTATCATTGCAGGCGGCGCCATGCGTGCTGTTCTGGAAGTTGCCGGTATCCACAACGTGCTGGCCAAGACCTACGGTTCCACCAACCCAATCAACGTTGTTCGCGCAACTGTAGACGCTCTGGTTCACGGTCAATCACCGGAACAGATCGCTGCCAAGCGTGGTCTGCGCGTTGAAGAAATTCTGGGGTAATGCGACATGGCTAACACTGTAAAAGTAACTCAAACTCGCAGCTCTATCGGCCGTCTGCCAAAGCACAAGGCGACTCTGCGTGGTCTGGGTCTGCGTCGCATTGGTCACACCGTTGAGCTGGAAGATACTCCTTGCGTACGCGGCATGATCAACCAGGTTTATTACATGGTTAAGGTGGAGGGCTAAGCATGCGTCTGAACACTCTGTCTCCGGCCGCTGGTTCCAAGCCTGAAAAACAACGTCGTGGCCGTGGTATCGGCTCCGGCCTGGGCAAGACTGGTGGTCGTGGTGTTAAAGGCCAAACCTCTCGTTCCGGTGGCGGTAAAGTCCGCAACGGTTTCGAAGGCGGCCAGATGCCTTTGAAAATCCGTCTGCCGAAGTTCGGTTTCTTCTCTCGCAAATCTTTGGTTTCTGCCGAAGTGCGTCTGAACGAAATCGCCATGGTGGAAGGTGATGTGGTCGATCTGAGCACTCTGAAGCAAGCCGGTGTTGTTACTAAGAACATCGTATTCGCTAAAGTTGTTCTGTCTGGCAACATTGACCGTGCTGTGACCGTTCGTGGTCTGTCCGTCACCAAAGGTGCACGTGCAGCCATCGAGGCCGCTGGCGGTAAAATCGAGGAATAATCAGTACAATGGCTAAGAAACCAGGATTGGATGTTAAAGCACAGGGTGGTCTGAGTGAACTGAAGAGCCGTCTGCTCTTCGTTCTCGGGGCGATTATCGTTTTCCGTGCAGGCTCTTATGTGCCGATTCCTGGTATTGACGCCGCCGTACTGGCCGAGTTGTTCCAGCAACAGAAGGGCACCATCATTGAGATGTTCAACATGTTCAGTGGTGGTGCACTCTCGCGTGCTTCTATTCTTGCGTTGGGGATCATGCCGTACATTTCGGCGTCGATCATTATCCAGCTGCTGACTGTGGTTCACCCCGCTCTTGCTGAACTCAAGAAAGAAGGTGAATCCGGCCGTCGCAAGATTAGCCAATATACCCGTTGGGGCACGCTGGTTTTGGGAACTTTCCAGGCAATTGGTATTGCAACCGGTCTGCCGAATATGATGCATGGACTCGTGACTCATCCGGGTTTAGGCTTCTATTTCACAGCGGTTGTAAGTCTGGTCACCGGTACCATGTTTTTGATGTGGTTGGGTGAACAGATTACCGAGCGTGGGATTGGTAATGGTATCTCGTTGATTATTTTCACGGGTATCGTTGCTGGTCTACCGCATGCCATTGGCGCTACGGCCGAACAGGCACGTCAAGGGGAATTGCACATCCTGCTGTTGTTGTTGCTGGGCTTGATTGTTTTCGCAGTGACTTACTTTGTGGTGTTCGTGGAGCGTGGTCAGCGTCGTATCGTCGTTAACTATGCCAAGCGTCAACAAGGCCGCCAGGTATTCGCCGCGCAAAGCACACACCTGCCGTTGAAAGTGAATATGGCCGGTGTGATTCCTGCGATTTTCGCATCCAGTATCATCCTCTTCCCGGGGACCATTACCTCTTGGTTTGGTCAGGGCGAGGGTAAAGTAGCTGACATCCTGCAACAGGTCTCTATGGTCCTGCAGCCGGGTCAACCGCTTTACGAGATGCTGTATGCAGCAGCCATTATCTTCTTCTGCTTCTTCTATACCGCGCTGGTGTTCAACCCCCGCGAGACAGCAGATAATCTGAAGAAGAGTGGAGCCTTTATCCCGGGGATTCGCCCGGGCGAGCAGACAGCACGTTACATCGATAAGGTTATGACTCGCCTGACATTGGCAGGTGCGCTCTATATAACCTTTATCTGTCTGGTACCCCAGTTCTTGATGACTGCCTGGAACGTACAGTTCTATTTCGGTGGCACTTCGCTGCTGATTATCGTGGTAGTTATCATGGACTTCATGGCTCAGGTACAAACCCATATGATGTCTCATCAATATGGCGACGTCCTGAGGAAGGCCAACCTGAAGGGCTACGGCCGCTAAAGGTCGGCGTAGTTACGGAGTTAAGCAATGAAAGTTCGTGCTTCCGTTAAGGCAATCTGCCGTAACTGCAAAATCATCAAGCGTCACGGTGTGGTGCGTGTGATTTGCAGCGAGCCAAAGCATAAACAGCGCCAAGGCTAATTTTTTACGGTTAGTACTTGCAACAAATAGTTGTGCTGGCTAATATAGCCAGCCAACTTTTGTTGTGTATTGGTTGACCGCCACGTATCCGCTCACGGGCTTTGTGGTGGTCGTAATCTACTATATGTAGGAGTGAATAGTGGCCCGTATCGCTGGCATTAACATTCCTGACCATAAGCATGCAGTCATCGCTTTGACTGCGATTTATGGCGTCGGTCGTACCCGCTCCAAGGCCATCTGTGCCGCAGCCGGTATCGCTGAGAATGTGAAAATTAAAGACCTGGACGAAGCTCAGATCGAGAGTCTGCGTGAACAAGTAGGTAAATTCACCGTTGAAGGTGACCTGCGTCGTCAGATTTCCATGAACATCAAGCGATTGATGGATCTGGGTTGCTACCGTGGTTTGCGTCACCGTCGTAGCCTGCCTGTTCGTGGTCAACGTACCAAGACCAACGCTCGTACCCGTAAGGGTCCGCGCAAGGCTATCAAGAAGTAACGGGAAGGTAGAAAATGGCTAAAACTCCGACTCGTGCTCGCAAGCGCGTTAAAAAGCAAGTGAGCGACGGTATTGCGCACGTTCATGCATCTTTCAACAACACAATCGTGACCATTACTGACCGTCAGGGCAATGCTCTGTCATGGGCTACCTCCGGTGGTTCAGGTTTCCGTGGTTCCCGTAAGTCCACTCCGTTTGCTGCCCAGGTAGCTGCTGAGCGTGCTGGTGAGATCGCCAAAGAATACGGCGTGAAGAACCTGGAAGTCATGGTCAAAGGTCCGGGTCCCGGTCGTGAGTCTTCCATCCGCGCTCTGAACGCGGCTGGTTTCCGCATCACTAATATTACTGATGTGACTCCGATCCCGCACAACGGTTGTCGTCCTCCCAAGAAGCGCCGCGTATAACGCTGTAGCAACTTGGTCTAGGATTGTTGGAGAAAGAAGATGGCAAGATATATCGGTCCTAAGCTTAAGCTTAGCCGTCGTGAGGGCACCGACCTCTTCCTGAAGTCTGGTGTTCGTGCGATTGATTCTAAGTGCAAGATTGACACCGCCCCTGGTCAGCACGGTGCGCGTAAAGCGCGTCTGTCCGACTACGGTGTTCAGCTGCGCGAGAAACAAAAAGTTCGTCGTATCTACGGCGTATTGGAAAAACAGTTCCGCAACTACTACCGCGACGCTGCCCGTCAAAAGGGTAACACCGGTGAAAACCTGTTGCAGCTGCTGGAAGGTCGTTTGGACAACGTTGTTTACCGTATGGGCTTCGGCGCTACCCGTGCTGAATCTCGTCAGCTGGTGAGCCACAAGGCCATCATGGTAAACGGTCGCGTTGTGAACATTCCTTCTTTCCAGGTTTCCCCTGAGGACGTGATCTGCGTTCGTGAGAAGGCTAAGAAGCAAGCGCGTATCAAAGCTTCCCTGGAAGTTGCTGGTCAGCGCGAGAAGCCGACTTGGGTAGAGGTTGACGCCGCTAAAATGGAAGGTGCTTTCAAGCGTCTGCCAGAGCGTTCCGACCTGTCTGCCGACATTAACGAACAGCTGATCGTCGAGCTTTACTCCAAGTAAAGCTAGCTTCTAAAGAGAGGACACAATGCTGGGTTCTGTAACAGATTTTCTTAAACCGCGGCTAGTTGACATCGAGCAAGTTAGCCCGACTCATGCGAAAGTGACTCTTGAGCCACTTGAGCGTGGCTTTGGTCACACGCTGGGCAACGCCCTGCGTCGTATTTTGCTGTCATCTATGCCCGGTTGTGCAGTTACTGAAGTCGAAATTGACGGGGTACTGCATGAGTACAGCAGCAAAGAAGGTGTACAGGAAGACATTCTCGAAATCCTGCTCAACCTGAAAGGTATCGCTGTGAAGCTGGAAGGCAAGGACGAGGTAACTCTGTCCCTGACCAAGTCTGGAACAGGCCCCGTTACCGCTGGTGATATCACTCACGGTGATGAAGTCGAGATCGTAAACCCGGAGCACGTAATCTGCCACCTGACTGGTGCCAATGCTGAAATCGGCATGCGCCTGAAAGTTCAGCGTGGTCGTGGTTATGTGCCTGCTTCTGCTCGTGTTCACAACGATGACGAAGAGCGTCCGATTGGTCGCCTGCTGCTGGACTCCGCGTTCAGCCCCATCGTTCGTATTGCCTACAATGTTGAGGCAGCACGTGTGGAACAGCGAACCGACTTGGACAAGCTGGTCATCGACATGGAGACCAATGGTACCCTGGATCCTGAAGAAGCCATCCGTCGTTCT
Organism: Aeromonas allosaccharophila; assembly: GCF_000819685.1. Taxonomy (GTDB): domain Bacteria; phylum Pseudomonadota; class Gammaproteobacteria; order Enterobacterales; family Aeromonadaceae; genus Aeromonas; species Aeromonas allosaccharophila. The sequence goes on from NZ_CDBR01000039.1 coordinate 19,944, forward strand.
GCCACTATTCTGGCCGAGCAACTGGAAGCCTTCGTGGATCTGCGCGATGTCAGCGTGCCCGAGAAGAAAGAAGAGAAACCCGAGTTTGATCCGATTCTGCTACGTCCTGTCGATGATTTGGAGCTGACAGTTCGTTCTGCGAACTGTCTGAAGGCAGAAGCTATCCACTATATTGGTGATCTGGTACAGCGTACTGAGGTTGAGTTGCTTAAGACTCCTAACCTTGGTAAGAAGTCCCTGACTGAGATCAAGGACGTGTTGGCCTCCCGTGGTCTGTCTCTTGGCATGCGCCTTGAGAACTGGCCGCCCGCCAGCATCGCTGACGAGTAATCCAGATTACGGGTTTCACAGATTTAGTTAGAAGGATAAGGTCATGCGCCATCGTTTGAGTGGTCGTCAACTGAACCGGAACAGCAGCCATCGTCAGGCAATGTTCCGCAACATGGCCAGCTCCCTGGTTCGTCATGAGATCATCAAGACGACTCTGCCTAAGGCAAAAGAGCTGCGTCGTGTAGTTGAACCGCTGATCACCCTTGCCAAGACTGATAGCGTTGCTAATCGTCGTCTGGCATTTGCCCGCACTCGCGACAACGCGATCGTGGCTAAGCTGTTCAATGAACTGGGCCCGCGCTACCTGGAGCGCGCCGGCGGTTATACTCGCATTCTGAAATGCGGTTTCCGTGCTGGCGACAACGCCCCTATGGCTTACATTGAGCTGGTAGACCGCCCGGCCGCTGCTGAAGCAGCTGCTGAGTGATAAAGAAAAAGCCGGGCTTGTCCCGGCTTTTCTTTTAATGAATCCTGACACTGCCTCAACTGCCTCAACTGCCTCAACTGCCTCAACTGCCTCAACTGCCTCAACTGCCTCAACTGCCTCAACTGCCTCAACTGCCTCAACTGCCTCAACTGCCTCAACTGCCTCAACTGCCTCAACTGCCTCAACTGCCTCAACTGCCTCAACTGCCTCAACTACCACACATGACTCATCTGCTTC
>NZ_CDBR01000040.1 GCF_000819685.1 Aeromonas allosaccharophila
CATTCATGCTCTTACCCTGGATGATCAGTGTGAGTATGGGAAAATTACTCATAGTGGATTGCATGGTCATTCGTACTAACAGTCGCAAGAGAATTTACGCCCCTTTTGACTTGGATGGCTTCTCAGATTTTTCGAATAAAATAGATGCAAGGTTAATGAATAACAAAGCCCGTAGGTCGATTAGCGAAGCGTAATCGGACGTTCACGATAGAAATATTTCGTGATAGTGCCAGTTGCCTTCAGAGACCGACTTTCACGCTGTCTCATTTTTCACCTGTATCTTTGCTGGCGTAACACATCCCAAGGAGATTTATGAAGCCAGACTTAACCGGCACTCGGATTGTACTGCGCACCATTGGCCCGCAGGATGCTGCCGATCTGTTCGAGATTTATGGCAATCCGCTGACCATGGAGTTTGCCTCTGATCCCTGCTTTACCTCTCCCGCCATGGTGGCGCAGATGATGGCGAGCGTGGTGCGGCTGGAGCAAACGGGTGAGTCGCTGGAGTGGGCGATTGTCGAGCGGGAGGGCAACAAGGTGATCGGCACCTGCGGCCTGCACAGTTTCAGCGAGGCGGGCCGCTGCTGCGAGGTGGGCTGTCTGCTTAATGCGGCCTATTGGCGCAGAGGGTTTATGTCGGAGGCGCTCGGATTGCTGTTCGCCCACGCCAGCACGCTGGGAGTCACCCGCCTCACCGCAGATATCGATGCAGATAACGTCCGCTCTATCGCCCTGTTTGAAAAACTGGGCTTCAAGGCGCATGCAGGGCGCTATCAGCGCATGCTCCCCTTTGTCTGACCCGAGACCAGAGACTCAACGCCCTCGCCTCTCAGGCCGTTATGGCAAGGATCAGACATAAAAAAACCGGAACCCAAGGGTTCCGGTTTTTTTCATTCCAGCCGAGGCTGGCAAACCAGCAAATTAAGCCTGGTTTTTAACTTCTTTCAGACCGCGGAAAGGAGCTTTGGCACCCAGAGCTTCTTCGATACGGATCAGCTGGTTGTACTTGGCAACACGGTCAGAACGGCTCATGGAACCGGTCTTGATCTGGCCAGCAGCGGTACCAACAGCCAGGTCGGCGATGGTCGCGTCTTCGGTCTCACCGGAGCGGTGGGAGATGACGGCAGTGTAGCCAGCGTCTTTGGCCATCTTGATGGCAGCCAGAGTTTCGGTCAGGGAACCGATCTGGTTGAACTTGATCAGGATGGAGTTGGCAACGCCGTTGTCGATACCACGCTTCAGGATCTTGGTGTTGGTTACGAACAGGTCGTCACCCACGATCTGGATTTTCTTGCCCAGTTCAGCAGTCTGGTAAGCAAAACCGTCCCAGTCAGATTCGTCCAGGCCATCTTCGATGGAGACGATCGGGAACTTGGTGGTCAGGTCAGCCAGGTAGTCAGAGAACTCGTTGGAGGTGAAGATACGACCTTCGCCTTTCAGGTTGTACTCTTTCTTCTCTGCGTCGTAGAACTCGGAAGCAGCACAGTCCATCGCCAGAGTGATGTCGGTGCCCAGCTTGTAACCGGCAGCAGCAACGGCTTCAGCGATCACTTCCAGCGCTTCGGCGTTGGATTTCAGGTTAGGAGCGAAACCACCTTCGTCACCGACTGCAGTGTTGTAGCCCTTGGACTTCAGCACTTTGGCCAGGTTGTGGAACACTTCAGCGCCCATGCGGACAGCTTCTTTCAGGGTCTTGGCGCCAACCGGCTGGATCATGAACTCCTGGATGTCGACGTTGTTGTCGGCGTGCTCACCACCGTTGATGATGTTCATCATCGGCAGCGGCATGGAGTAAACACCAGCAGTGCCATTCAGCTCGGCGATGTGGGCGTACAGCGGCATGCCTTTGGCAGCAGCAGCAGCTTTGGCGTTAGCCAGGGAAACAGCCAGAATGGCGTTGGCGCCGAACTTGGATTTGTTCTCGGTACCGTCGAGGTCGATCATGATCTGGTCAACAGTGGCCTGGTCCTTGGCATCTTTACCCAGCAGAGCTTGAGCGATCGGGCCGTTTACGGCTTCGAGGGCTTTCAGCACGCCTTTACCCAGGAAACGGCTCTTGTCGCCGTCACGCAGTTCCAGCGCTTCGCGGGAACCGGTAGACGCGCCAGACGGAGCGGCTGCCATACCAACAAAACCACCTTCCAGGTGAACTTCGGCCTCAACGGTCGGGTTACCACGGGAGTCGATGATTTCACGACCGATCACTTTAACGATCTTGGACATGTGTATTTCCTCAGGTTTCGTAAAAAAACAACAAAAATATGCCAAAAAAAGCGGCTGTGGCACAGGCCCCAACCGCATTTATTTTAAATTACTTCAAATTACGCTTCTGATACTCGCCTGCCGCCTTCACAAAACCGGCAAACAGAGCGTGGCCATCACGGGGAGTTGAGGTGAACTCCGGGTGGAACTGCGCGGCCACGAACCAGGGGTGATCCGGGATCTCGATGATTTCCACCAACTTCTTGTCGGCGGAGAGACCGGTCACTTTCAGACCTGCCGCTTCAATCTGCGGCAGCAGCTTGTTGTTTACTTCGTAACGGTGACGGTGACGCTCGTAAATGGTCGGGCTGCCGTACATCTGACGCACCTTGGAATCTTCGACCAGGTGGCAGAGCTGGGAACCCAGACGCATGGTACCGCCCAGATCAGACTTCTCGGTACGGGTCTCGACGTTGCCTTCTTCATCCACCCACTCGGTGATGAGGCCGACGACCGGATACGCGCAATCTTTCTTGAATTCGGAGGAGTGAGCCCCTGCCATGCCCGCGACGTTGCGAGCGAATTCGATCATGGCAACCTGCATGCCGAGGCAGATACCCAGGTAAGGGATCTTGTTCTCGCGGGCATACTGGGCAGCCAGGATTTTGCCTTCCACGCCACGCTCACCGAAGCCACCCGGTACCAGGATCGCATCCAGACCTTCCAGAAGCTCGGAGCCACGGGTCTCGATGTCCTGGGAGTCGATGTACTTGATGTTGACGGAAAGACGAGTCTTCAGACCACCGTGCTTGAGTGCTTCGTTGACGGACTTGTAGGCATCCGGCAGGGATACGTACTTGCCGACCATACCGATGGTCACTTCTGCAGTCGGGTTGGCCTCTTCGAAGACAACCTGTTCCCACTCGGACAGATCGGCTTCTTTGCACTCCAGACCGAAACGCTCGGTGAAGTAGGAGTCCAGATTCTGGGATTTCAGCAGTGCCGGGATCTTGTAGATGGAGTCGACGTCTTTCATGGAGATGACGGCGCGCTCGGGCACGTTGCAGAACAGGGCGATCTTGGCGCGCTCGTTGGCCGGAATGGCACGGTCGGAGCGGCAGATCAGCACATCCGGCTGGATACCGATGGAGAGCAGCTCTTTGACGGAGTGCTGGGTCGGCTTGGTCTTCACTTCACCGGCAGCAGCCAGGTAAGGAACCAGCGTCAGGTGCATGAACATGGCGTTGTTGCGGCCCACTTCGGCAGCCAGCTGACGAATGGCTTCGAGGAACGGCAGGGACTCGATGTCACCCACAGTACCGCCCACTTCGACGATGGCAACCTGATGGCCTTCGGCACCGGCAATCACCCGCTCTTTGATGGCGTTGGTGATGTGCGGAATAACCTGAATGGTGGCGCCCAGATAGTCACCACGACGCTCTTTACGCAGTACGTCGGCGTAGATACGGCCGGTGGTAAAGTTGTTGCGACGGGTCATCTTGGTGCGGATGAAACGCTCGTAGTGGCCCAAATCCAGATCGGTTTCGGCCCCGTCCTCGGTTACGAACACTTCACCATGCTGGGTCGGGCTCATGGTGCCCGGATCCACGTTGATGTACGGGTCCAGTTTCATGATGGTCACATCCAGACCACGGGCTTCCAGAATGGCTGCCAGAGAAGCTGCGGCAATGCCTTTGCCGAGGGATGAAACAACGCCACCAGTAACAAAAATATATTTGGTCGTCATGCTGAACCTGAAAGAAGTTTAGGGAATTTTAAGGGGTGCTTCGGGGATGAAGCAGGACGGGGAAACAGTATACCAAAAACCCCTCTCCCAAACAATGAGCAAAAATCTATCAGGCTCACCGCCCCCCCATCTTGCGCCAAATCAACTTTGCTCGATTTCCTTGGCCCGATCCCAGGCTGCATCGAGCTTTTCGAGGGTGCAATCGGTCATTTTCAAGCCTTCTGCGGCGATAAACTGCTCAACCTGACGAAAACGACGTTCGAACTTGGCGTTGGCGCCCCGCAGCACCTGCTCCGGATCCTTGCCCAGATGACGCACCAGATTGACGGTGGCAAACAGCAGGTCGCCGAGCTCGTCGCTCACCCGCGCCTCGTCCACATCGGCCATCAGCGCCTCTTCCATTACCTCGTCGATCTCTTCGTGGATCTTGTCCACCACCGGCCCCAGCGTCTTCCAGTCAAAACCGACGGTGGCGCAGCGTTTCTGAATTTTGGCGGCGCGGGTCAGGGCCGGCAGCGCCTGCGGGATATCGTCCAGCACGCTCTCTTGATCGAGGGCTGCCCGCTCCTTGGCTTTTTCAGCCTCCCAGTTCGCTTTTACCGCCTGCTCGTTGGAAAGGTCTGCATCGGAAAACACATGGGGATGGCGGCGAATCAGTTTTTCGCTCACCGTGTCGACGATATCGGCAAAGTCGAACAAGCCCCGCTCTTTACCCAACTGGGCGTAAAACACCACCTGAAACAGCAGATCCCCCAGCTCCCCTTTCAACCCCTGCCAATCCTCGGTCTCGATGGCATCGGCCACCTCGTAGGCCTCTTCCAGGGTGTGCGGCACTATGCTCTGGAAGTCCTGTTTCAGATCCCAGGGACAGCCGTTTTGCGGATCGCGCAGACGAGACATGATGTCGAGCAGCTGAGAGAGGTCGTAACGTTGAGACATGGGATATTCGCTTGTTGATTCGTTCAAAAAGGGTCGGAAATGCAGACCGGCCACTGGGGCCGGTCGGTTCGATAGTTACAGCCGCTTGGCGCTGATCACGTCGTTAAGCTGACTGAGCTTGGCCAACGCCCGGTTGAAGGCGTTGATGTTGTAAATCTCCAGCTCCATGTCGATCTCGGCGGTCTGCTCGCGCACGTTGGAGCGCGAGCGCACCCCCATCACATTGATCTTTTCGTTGGCCAACACGGTGGTGATGTCGCGCAGCAAGCCGGAGCGATCGTTGGAGATAATCCGGATGGTGAGGCCGTAGCCACCGGAGTAGTTTTCCCCCCACACCGCATCGATCAGCCGCTCCGGATTGCGCCGTGACAGCTCCTTGAGCTGCTCGCAATCTTCCCGGTGGATCGAGACGCCACGCCCCATGGTGATGAAGCCCTGAATGGAGTCTCCCGGGATCGGCTGACAGCAGCGGGCGATATGGGTCATCAGGTTGCCGACCCCTTCCACTACTATGTGATCCTTGGGCTTGTGGCGCATCGGCGCATTGGCCTTCTGCTCCAGTTTCTCCAGCAGGCGACGATCTTCCTCTTCCGCCGTCGGCTTGTTGTAGCAGGTGTCGAGATAGTTGAGCACCTGGTTGATGCGGATATCGCCGCTGCCGATACCGGCCAGCAGATCGTCGGTGCTCTCCAGATTGAAGCGGCGCAGCATGTTGCCCTTGTCGATCTTGGACATGCTGAGGTTGTGGCGATCCAGCTCCTTCTCGAACAGCTCGCGACCGGCCACGATATTCTTGTCCCGATCCAGCTTTCTGAACCAGGTGGCCACCTTGGCCCGCGCCCGGCTGGAGCGCAGGAAGCCGGAGTTGGGGTTCATCCAGTCGCGGCTCGGGTTCGGCTCTTTCTGGGTGATCACCTCCACCTGATCGCCGGTCTGCAGCGCGTAGGTAAACGGCACGATGCGACCGTCGATCTTGGCGCCGATGCAGCGGTGGCCGATCATGCTGTGGACGTGATAGGCAAAGTCGAGCGGGGTGGCACCCGCCGGCAGGTCGATCACATCCCCTTTCGGGGTGAATACGTAGACCCGGTCCTCGAACACCTGACTGCGCAGATCCTCGAGCAGGGAGCCGCTCTCGGAGAGATCCTCCTGCCAGGCGAGCAGCTTGCGCAGCCACTCGATCTTGTCTTCGAAGGTGTTGGCCTTGCCGCCAGCCTGCGCTCCTTCCTTGTAGCGCCAGTGCGCCGCGACGCCGAGCTCGGCATCCTGATGCATCTGATCGGTACGGATCTGGATTTCGACGGTCTTGCCCTCGGGCCCCACCACTACGGTGTGAATCGACTGATAGCCGTTGGGTTTGGGGTTGGCGACATAGTCGTCAAACTCGCGGGGAATGTGGTGGAACTGGGTATGCACGATACCGAGCGCCGCATAGCAATCCTGCAGCCGCTTGGTCACTACCCGCACTGCGCGCACGTCGAACAACTCGTTGAATTCGAGGTGCTTCTTCTGCATCTTGCGCCAGATGCTGTAGATATGTTTCGGACGGCCATAAACCTCCGCTTCCACCCCGGCCTCTTTCAGGCCATTACGCAGAGATTGCACGAACTCGCGGATGTAGCGCTCCCGATCGAGCCGCTTTTCATCGAGCTGTTTGGCGATCTGCTTGTAGGTATCCGGGTGCAGGTAACGGAAGGCGAGATCTTCCAGCTCCCACTTGAGCTGGCCGATGCCGAGGCGGTTGGCGAGCGGCGCATAGATGTTGGTGATCTCCTGGGCCATCAGCACCCGGGTCTCTTCATCTGCCGTCTTTGCCTCGCGCAGGCAGGCAATTCGCTCCGCTAGCTTGATCACCACGGCGCGCACATCCTCGACCATGGCGAGCAGCATGCGGCGCACGTTGTCGACCTGCTCCGGCGAGGTTTCGCTGCGATGGAGGGTCTGCAGGGAGCGGATGGCCTCCATCTCCAGCACCCCCTCCACCAGCTTGGCGATCTTGGAGCCGAAGTCTTCGTCCATCCGCTCCTGGCTGATGAGACCGGCTTCGACGAAGGGGTAGATGATGGCGGCCTTGAGGGTACCGATATCCATGCTGAGCATCTGCAGGATGCCCACCATTTCGATGCCGCGCACCAGCAACTTGCTGGTCAGCGCCTCGTCACCGAGCGTCAGACAGTACTGGTAAACGGTTCGCAGCTGATCCTTGTCACTGTCACTCAAGGAGAGCGAGCCGACCCACTCCTCCAGGGTGAAGTTGTCTTTCAAATGAATATCGCGAACCGCAACCATGGTATCAATCCTTTAAATTATCGGGCCGAAAGCTGTCACTTTCTCCCTCTCATGAGATTGCCTCAAATGGGGATATCCGGCGCGCTTTTCAAGGCATATTGTCCAGAAAGACAATAGAGCGCGCCAACAGGCCCTGCCGAACGACGAGGGTCTAGATTACCCCAATCACATCTGATCAAACAGCCGGATGACCTATCCGGCATCGCCAAACTGATGAGTCATTTACTCCCGTTCAAACAGCACCATGAATTCCAGATGACCGCTGCTACGGAACATCTGGATACCCCACAGCCTAGATCCGTTCAAACAGCGCCATAGACTCCAGATGACCGCTGCTACGGAATATCTGGATACCCCACAGCCTAGATCCGTTCAAACAGCGCCATGGACTCCAGATGGCCGGTGTGAGGGAACATGTCGAGCATGCCGAGGCGTACCAGACGGTAACCCCCTTTCACCAGAACCTGACTGTCCCGCGCCAGGGTGACCGGGTTACAGGAGACGTAGACCACCCGCTTGGGTGAAAGTTTCACGACGTGCCCCATCACTTCCAGCGCGCCGGGGCGAGCCGGATCCAGCAGCACCAGATCAAACCCTTCCCGCGCCCAGGACATGCCGACGATGTCATCGCTCAGGTCGGCCTTGTAGAAACGGGCATTGCTGATGCCGTTGCGACGGGCGTTCTCTTCGGCCCGTTGCACCATCGCCAGTTCACCTTCCACTCCCACCACTTCGCGAGCCTGACGGGCCAGCGGCAGGGTGAAGTTGCCGATACCGCAGAAGAGATCGAGCACCTTGTCATCTTTGCTCGCCCCGAGCCATGTCAGCGCCTGCTCCACCATGCTCTGGTTGATGGGGCCGTTGACCTGAATAAAATCACCGGGGGCAAATGCAAGAGACAGGCCATCCAGCGAGTAGGATGGGGAAAATTGTTGCTGCAGCGCTTCGATGCGTTCATCAGCCGCCTGCAGATAGAGGTCGATCCCCTGCGCTTTGGCAAACTCCACCAGCAGGGCGCGATCCGCCTCATTGGGGCGGCCGGTGTGGCGCAGCAGCATCATGATCCCCTGCTCGGCCTGAATCAGCTCGGCATGGCCCAGCTCGCGCTGGCTCTTGAGGCGATTGAGGCACTCACGCAGTGCAGGGATCAGCGCAGAGAGCGGCTCAGCCAGCACCGGGCAACCGTCAATCTCCACCAGATCGTTGCTGTTGCGGCGGCGGAAACCGACCCGGGTGCAGCGACCGTTCTTGTCAAATTTGATGGCCAGGCGACAGACCCGGCGGTAGGCGCGATCTTCACCGGTCAGTACCGGCTCCAGTGCTGGCGCCTTGATGTTGCCCAACCGCTCGAACAGGCTGACCAGCCCGGCCGCCTTGGCCGCTTGCTGATCGGCAACCGACATGTGCTGGGCACTGCAACCACCGCACTCGCGGTAGTGGCTGCAGAAGGGGGCGATGCGGTTGGCCGCCGGGGTCACCACCTGTTGCAAGGCGGCGTGACCATACTGTTTTTTCTCTTCGGTGATGCGCGCCTTGACGGTCTCGCCGGGCAGCGCCCCTTCGACGAAGATCGCCTTGCCCTGATGGCGACCGATACCGACGCAGTGGTGATCGAGGGTGTCTATCGTAAATTCAATGCGTTGGAGCTGGGTGGACTTCTTTTGGGGCTTGAAAAACTGGGCCATAAAACTTGGTGCCTATAGGTGGCTATGTCATGATTGTGGAATCTGCTGCCGGGTATTGTCCCACAAGAATAATAGTATGACCAAATACGGCCTGAGAGCCCGTGCATTGCCATCAACCCTATCGCCAACCCTGTTCACTGGTGGCCTGTTCGTATGACCAAATATGGCCTGAGAGCACGCGTTCTCGCCTTCACCATCCTGCCGACCCTGATCATCGGTGGCCTGATGGCCGGTTACTTCACTTTCCACCGCTACCAGCAGCTGGAAAACAACCTCATTGATCAGGGGATCAACATCATCGAACCGCTGGCGATCGCCAGTGAATATGGCATGACCCAGCACAGTCGCGAATCCCTCAAGCGGCTGATTGGCCTGACCCATCGCAAGAACTCCCCCTTCATCAAGTCCATCGCGGTCTTCACCCAGGACAACCAGCTGTTCGTCACCTCGAACTACCACCGGGATTTCACCCGGCTCAGACTGCCCGATGGCGAGCCGATTCCGGATCTGACCAGCGTGACGTTTCAGGGGGACGACATCATTTTGCGTACCCCGATCCAGGCCGAAACCAGCCTCGATGGCTTCCCGCTGCCCAGCGATGTAGAGCCGCCGATGATCGGCTACATCTCGATGCAGATGGCGACCGATCGGGCCATGCTGCTGCAGTACCGCGACACCTTCTTTGCGGTGATCATGGTGCTCATCGGGGTCGCCTTCAGTACCCTGTTTGGCTTCCGTCTGGTCAAGAGCGTGACCCAGCCCATCACCAACATGGTGCAGGCGGTGCACAAGATCAGGGAGGGGCGACTCGATACCCGGGTCAGCGGCGAGCTGACCGGCGAGCTGGATATGCTGAAAAACGGCATCAACGCCATGGCCAAGGCGCTCTCCGAATATCACGAAGAGATGCAGCAGAATATCGATCAGGCCACCTCGGATTTACGCGAAACGCTGGAGCAGATCGAGATCCAGAACGTCGAGCTCGACATGGCCAAGAAACGGGCGCAAGAGGCGGCGCGGGTCAAGTCGGAGTTTCTCGCCAACATGTCCCACGAGCTGCGCACGCCGCTAAACGGCGTCATCGGTTTTACCCGCCAGCTGCTGAAAACCAGCCTGACCCCGAGCCAGACAGACTACATGCAGACCATCGAGAAGTCGGCGCGCAACCTGCTTGGCATCATCAACGACATCCTCGACTTCTCGAAGCTGGAGGCGGGCAAGCTGCAGCTGGAGCATATCCCGTTCAGCCTGCGCGACACCCTCAACGAAACCATGCACCTGCTCGGCCCCAGCGCCCACGACAAGCAACTGGAGCTCTCCCTGCGGGTAGATGCCGACGTGCCGGACTCCCTCACCGGCGACCCCATGCGGCTGCAGCAGGTGCTGACCAACCTCGCCGGCAACGCCATCAAGTTCACCGAGCAGGGCAACGTGGATGTCCATATCGAGCAGATAGGCAGCGGCAACCACAAGGTGAGACTCAACATCCGGATCCGCGATACCGGTATCGGCATCTCGCAAGAGCAGCAGCGCCAACTGTTCCAGGCCTTCAATCAGGCCGACTCCTCCATCTCCCGCCGTTATGGCGGCACCGGTCTTGGCCTGGTCATTACCCAGAAGCTGGTGCAGCAGATGGGCGGCCAGATCCGCTTCGAGTCGGAGCTGGACAAGGGCTCGATCTTCTCGTTCAGTCTCGATGTGGAGGTATCGCCCCTGCCCCAGAGCGATCAACTGCCGCTGGATCGGATCCGTGGCAAACGGCTCTGGCTGCTGGAACCGGATCCCTTCGCCCAAGCCTCCCTGCTCGCCCTGCTGGCGGAGTGGCAGCTCGACGTGCAGCCACTGACCAGCGATGACCCCTGGCCAGAAATGAGCGAGCAGGAGATGGTGATCATCGGCAGCAGCACCCTGCATACGCCACAGCAGGTGATCGGCCGCCTCGACAGCCTGAGCGGCCAGCAGCAGAACACCATAGTGCTGCTCAGCAGCCACGAGCCGGCGCTCTACGAGGCGATGCTGGCCCACGGCGCCCAGCACTGCCTCTCCAAACCGGTCAACCACCGCAAGCTGCTGCACGCCCTGCTCTCGCCCGAGGCGAGCCGCCAGAAGCTGCCCGCGCAGCCTGCGCCGCGCCAGTTGCAACCGATCAAGGTGCTGGCGGTGGATGACAACGCCGCCAACCTCAAGCTGATCGCCGCCATGCTCAAGGAGATGGTGAGTCAGGTGGTGGTGTGCAAAAACGGCAAGGAGGCGGTCAAGCAGGCCCAGAGCCAGCCGTTCGACATCATATTCATGGATATCCAGATGCCGATCATGGATGGCATCAGCGCCACCCAGGCGATCCGCTACCAGTCACTCAACACCACCACCCCGATTGTGGCGGTGACCGCCCACGCCATCCCCGGCGAGCGTGAGCGCCTGATCCGCCAGGGGATGGACGACTATCTGGCCAAGCCCATCGACGAGACCATGTTGGCCCAGCTCATCACCGACTTTGCCTATCGCCGCCACCAGAATGACGGTGCCCAGAAGATAGACTGGGCGCTGGCGGTGCGTCAGGCGGCGGGCAAAGAGGATCTCGCCAAAGAGATGCTGACCATGCTGCTGGCCAGTTTCGACGAGGTCGAGCCGGTGCTGGATAGCGCACTGGCGGGCGAAATTGAAGATAGCGAGGTGCTGGCCCAGCTCCATCGCCTCAACGGTGGCTGTGCCTATTCCGGGGTGCCGGGGCTGCAACGGCTGCTCTCCCAGCTGGAGCAACAGCTGCGCGACGGCGTTCCGGTCAGCGAGCTGGAACCCGAGTTGCTGGAGCTGCAAGATGCGCTGGAACTGGTGCGCCAGGAGGCGCCCCGTTATCTCGATAAGGCTTGATGAGCTTGACCCGAACTGTACCGGCCCCCGCTTTTTCTGACGCGAGGGCCGCCAGATGGTAAAGTTGCGCCGTTTACACAGGAGTCAGCATGACCAACAACGATATTCTGCGCCGTCTGCGCTATGCCCTCACCATCAGCAACGACGAGATGGTCGAGATGTTTGCCAAGGGCAACCTGACGGTCACTCACGCCCAGCTGCACAGCTGGTTGATGAAAGAGGCGGCGGAAGGTGAAGAGCAAGAGGCAGGCTATGTCGCCTGTCCCGACTCGGCCCTGAGCCAGTTCCTCGATGGCTTCATCATCGCACGCCGTGGCGTGCGGGAAGATGCCCCGGCCCAGGTGATCCCGAACCGGATCAACAACAACATGATCCTGCGCAAGCTGCGCATCGGCCTCAACTACAAGGAAGAGGACATGCTCGGCACGCTCAAGCTCGCCGACTTCAACCTCTCCAAGTCCGAGCTCAGTGCCCTGTTCCGCTCCAAGGATCACAAGCACTATCAGGATTGCGGGGATCAGATCCTGCGCAACTTCCTGATTGGCCTCACTGCCAAGTACCGCAGCTAACCAGCAGCGCGACTGACCGGGCAGGGCCTTCGACATGTGCCAGCGACTCACTCCCCCCACGCTCAGCAGCCTGGCTGTCGCAGGGGGATGGCGCTGGCGCTGTCTTCTTCCTCTCTTCTTTCTGCCACTAGTTCTGCTGCTGGGTGGTTGTACTCCGTCCGAGTACCAGCTCTCTGCCCGCTATCAGAGCGCCAACCAGAACGAGCGGATCGCCTTTCTGATCCTCCACTACACCGACGAAGACGATGCCAACTCCCTGCGCCTGCTGACCGAGCCGGAGCACAAGGTGAGCGCCCACTACCTGATCCCCCGCGACAGCCGCGAGACCCCGCTACCGGTCTATCAGCTGGTGCCGGACAGTGCGCGCGCCTGGCATGCAGGGCGCAGCCGCTGGCACCAATATGCCGGGCTCAATGCCAGCTCCCTTGGCATCGAGATCGTCAACCTCGGCTATCCAGCGGAAGATGAGTCGTTGGCCCCCGATGCCCGCCGCTGGCAACCCTATACCCCGCAGCAGATTGCCGCCGTCGGCGCCCTCAGTCGGGAGCTGGTCGCCCGCTACCGCATTCCACCGACCCAGGTGCTGGGCCACAGCGATGTCGCCCCCGAGCGCAAGCAGGATCCCGGCCCCCACTTCCCCTGGCGTCAGCTTTATTTGACGTACGGGGTCGGCGCCTGGCCCGATGAAGATCGGGTGGCTGCTCTCCTGGCCAGCCCCTTGCCCGACTGGGATGCGGCCATGTGGCAACAGCAACTGGCCCGCTATGGCTACGGCCTGCCCCAGAGCGGCCAGTGGGATGAGCAGAGCCGCGCCGTCATGCGCGCCTTTCAGCTCCACTTTCGCGCCAGCAAGGTCGATAGCGAAGCGGACCGCGAGTGTCAGGCCATCCTGATGGCGCTGCTCGAAAAATATTTCCCCTAATCCTCATCCATTGCCCCCGCTGCTGCGTACTGTTTGATAGCCGTTAGCTATCAAACAGTTAGGCACAAGCAATTGTCCCTGCAATTTGCAAGGCGTTATTCTGACTGCGTTCCGAAAGATAATTTAAAACCGATGTCCAAATCTGGAGGTGAATGATGAAAAGCCCGATTGGTCTTGATACTGCTCAATCACAAGCCCTGGCAGCCGAGTTGAACAAATTGCTGGCCAGCTACCAGATCCTCTACATGAACGTGCGCGGCTTCCACTGGAATATCCGTGGCAACCAGTTCTTCGAACTGCACCTGAAATTTGAAGAGATTTACAACGACCTGCTGCTCAAAGTCGATGCGCTGGCCGAGCGGATCCTGACGCTGGACGGGGTGCCGATGCACAGCTTCAGCGACTACCTGAAAGTCTCTGCCATCCACGAGCAGAAAGGGCTGCACGATGGCCGCGCCTGTGTCGAATCACTGCTGGAGAGCTTCCGCGAACTGCTGGTCGCCCAGCGCCGCATTCTGGGTCAGGCCGCCGAAGCCGGTGATGAGGGCACCGCCTCCATCCTCTCCGACTATGTGCAGCAGCAGGAAAAACTGGTCTGGATGTTGCGAGCTTATCTGGCCTGATCGTGAACCAAGCCGGCTATACGCACGTATGAAGGCTTGATGAAGTACCGGGCCGGGGGCACCTGACCTGACTCGGCCCAACCCGCTTGATTGTTATGTTCTGTTGCAAACCTGAGTTGTCTCTCCTTTTATCCACCCGCTTGCCGCCCTGTTTGGGCGGCTTTTTTTATTTTTGATCTGCATCAAGGGAACCTTAATTGGCAAATTGAATGCCTATTAAGTTTTTCACGAGGGGAATAGAATCGCCACAAAACAAACAACTGAAATGTCCAATTAGGAGAGACATGATGTTTTGTGTGCAATGTGAACAGACAATTCGTACCCCGGCTGGCAACGGCTGTGCCTACGCACAAGGTATGTGCGGTAAGACGGCGGAAACCTCGGATCTGCAAGATGTGCTGATCTATACCCTGCAGGGACTCAGCGCCTGGGCGCTGGCCGCCCGCGAGCAGGGCATCATCGACCGCGAGATCGATGCCTTCGTGCCCAAGGCCTTCTTCGCCACCCTCACCAACGTCAACTTCGACTCGAATCGCATCGTGGCCTACGTCAATCAGGCCCTCGCTTATCGCCAGCAGTTGGCCGATCGTCTGGCCGCCATGGCAGTGCTGGTGAACGATTTGCCGCAGTCCGCTTACTTCGAGCCCGGCGCCGAGCTGCTAGAACAGCTCGCCCATGCTGCGCCAGCCGCCCCCAATCGGGGCAAGAGCGAGGTGAACGAAGATATCATGGGGCTGCGCCTGCTCTGCCTCTACGGCCTCAAGGGCGCCGCCGCCTATATGGAGCACGCTCGGGTGCTGGATCAGCAGAGTGACGAGGTGGCCGCCGAATTCCACCGCATCATGAGCTGGCTCAGCACAGACCCGAGCGAAATGGGTCGGCTGTTTAACTGCGCCATGGAGATCGGTCAGCTCAACTTCAAAATCATGGAGATGCTGGATCTGGGTGAAACCAGCGCCTTCGGCCATCCTGAACCCACCCAGGTACGCGTCACCCCCATCCCCGGCAAGTGCATTCTGGTCTCCGGCCACGACATGATGGATCTCAAGCTCATTCTGGAGCAGACCATGGGCACCGGCATCCATGTCTACACCCACGGCGAGATGCTGCCCGCGCTGGCTTACCCCTTCTTCAAACAGTACCCCCATCTGGTGGGCAACTACGGCTCCGCCTGGCAGAATCAGCAGAAGGAGTTTGCCAACTTCCCGGGCGCCGTGGTGATGACCTCCAACTGCATCATCGACCCGAACGTGGGCAACTACAGTGACCGCATCTTCACCCGTTCCATCGTCGGCTGGCCGGGCGTCACTCATCTGGAGGGAGATGATTTCTCCGCCGTGATTGCCAAGGCACTGGCACTCGATGGCTTCAAGCACACCGAGCTCGAACACTTCATCACCATCGGCTTTGCCCGCAACGCCCTGATGCAGGCCGCACCCGCGGTGATTGAGAAGGTAAAAGCCGGGGAGATCAGCCACTTCTTCCTGGTGGGTGGCTGTGACGGCGACAAGGCCGAGCGAGCCTATTTCACCGAGTTTGCCAAGGCTGCGCCACGCGACAGCCTGCTGCTCACCCTGGGCTGCGGCAAGTACAAGTTCAACAAGCTCGACTTTGGCGACATCGGCGGTATTCCGCGCCTGCTGGACGTGGGCCAGTGCAACGATGCCTACTCTGCCATCCAGCTGGCACTGGCGCTCTCCGAGGCGTTCGAGTGCGGGGTCAACGATCTGCCGCTGACGCTGGTGCTCTCCTGGTTCGAGCAGAAAGCCATCGTCATTCTGCTCACCCTGCTCTCCCTCGGGGTGAAAGACATTCGTACTGGCCCGACCGCCCCCGCCTTCCTCACCCCGGCCCTGCTCAAGGTGCTGGAGGAGCAGTTTGGCCTGAAAGGGACCACCACGGCCGAGGCTGACTTGGCCGAGATCCTGGCGGCCTGATCGGCATCTCATGTTGTAAGCGTTTGGCGAGCCGCCCGGCTCGCCTTTTTTCTGGCCTCGGCTTTTTCATCAGACGTTTTTCAAACCGTTTCAAACATAAGGAGCCTTGTGATGACCTCTCTCACGCTCACCTGCATTGGCCGCCAACAGAACACCCGCGACGTAGTGAGCTGGCAGCTGGCGCCGCTTTCTGGCAGCCTCCCTCCCGTACTGGCTGGCCAGTGCATCACCCTGCACACCGAAATTGACGGCAAGCCATACAGCCGCGCCTACACCCTCTCCTCCAGCCCGCAAGATTCGTGCTGGCAGGTCACCATCAAGGATGTGGGGCTAGTCTCCCACCATCTGCACCAGACCTTGCAAGTGGGAGACAAGATCCGGGCTGATGGCCCGTTCGGCGATTTCAACCTGACCGCCCTGCCCTGCGAGCGGCCGCTGCTCTTGAGCGCTGGTTCCGGCATCACCCCCATGTGGGCCATGCTGCGGGACGAGCTTGCCAAACGGCCGGACGCCGATATCCGCTTTATTCACAGCGCCCGCTCGCCAGCAGATGTGATCTTCGCAGACGACTTGGCTGCGCTGACTGAGGCACATATCGGGCTACGTCATGCATTCGTGCTGGAGCAAGCACCGGCTGACCATCCTTGGATTGGCCGACTCACCCCCGCCATGTTGGCCGAACTGGCCCCTGACCTGCACGAGCGCCATGTCTATCTCTGCGGCCCAACCCCCTATATGGCGGCTATCAGCACCATGCTGGCGGAGCTGGGATTGCCACTGGAGCAGTTGCATCAGGAGTCCTTTGGTCTTCCCCCCGCAGAGCCAGCCGCGACCACCAACGACCACTTCTGGCTGACCCTGAAAAAGAGCGGCAAGAAAGTGAAAATTTTGCCGGGCCAGACCCTGCTGGCGGCGCTGGAAGCGGCAGGTGAAACCATGATGGCAGCTTGTCGCGCAGGCGTATGTGGCAGCTGCCGGTGCTCTACCGAGGGCAATATCGAGCGCCAGAGCGTGATGACATTGAATGCACAGGATCTGGCGAACGGCGTGGCACTGGCCTGCTCCTGCACTGCACAGGGGGATATCAGCCTCGATTTTTAAGGCGTGGCGAAGATTTATTTGAGGTGTGGTGAAGGCGTCATCGGTATCCCAACCTTTTCCCAAGTAGGCAGGGGCGCTAGACTCTGCCCCCAGTTTCACCAGAACACGGGATAAAAAAATGACAATACTGGTCACAGGGGGCGCCGGCTATATCGGCTCCCACACCCTGGTTGAGCTGCTCGGCACGGGGCAGCAGGTCGTGGTACTCGACAACCTCTCCAACTCCTCACCGGAGTCACTCAAGCGGGTAGAGCAGATCACCGGCAAGCCGGTCACCTTCGTCGAAGGGGATGTGCTGGACAGAGCCTGTCTGCAGCAGCTGTTTGCCAACCACCAGATCGAATCGGTGATCCACTTCGCGGGCCTCAAGGCGGTGGGCGAGTCAAGCCAGATCCCGCTCACCTACTACCAGAACAACATCAGCGGCACTCTGGTGCTGTGCGAGGAGATGGCCAAGGCGGGCGTGTTCCGGCTGGTGTTCAGCTCCTCGGCTACCGTCTATGGCGATCCCGCCTCGGTACCGCTGCGGGAAGATTTCCCCACCAGCGCCACCAACCCCTACGGCCGCTCCAAGCTGATGGTGGAAGAGATCCTGCGCGACGTGTCAAAGTCCGATCCCCGCTGGGCCATCGTGCTGCTGCGTTACTTCAACCCGGTCGGCGCCCACGAGAGCGGCCTGATTGGTGAAGATCCCAACGGCATCCCCAACAACCTGCTGCCCTATATCAGCCAGGTGGGTGTCGGCAAGCTCAAGGAGCTGGGGGTATTTGGCAACGACTACCCGACGCCAGACGGGACCGGCGTGCGCGACTACATCCATGTGGTGGACTTGGCCATCGGCCACCTGAAAGCACTGGCGCGCATCAAGAGCGACACCGGCGTCTTCACCTACAATCTGGGCACCGGTCAGGGTTACTCGGTACTGGAGATGGTCAAGGCGTTCGAGGCCGCCAGCGGCCGCCCCATTCCCTACCAGATCAAACCCCGTCGCCCGGGCGACATCGCCGAGTGCTGGGCAGAGCCGACGCTGGCCCGTGCCGAGCTGGGCTGGCAGGCAGAGCGTGGTCTGGAGCAGATGATGGTCGATACCTGGCGCTGGCAAAGCAACAACCCGAACGGCTATCAAGGCTGATGCTCTAGCGGGCTGATAACAAAACGCCCCGACATCAAGATGTCGGGGCGTTTTATTTTGCGGTGCTCAATCAGTGGGTCTGGCAGTGGGTCTGGCTGCGCAGCAACGGCAATGGCGAGAGATAGGGAACGATTCGCGCGATCAGCCGATCCGCCAGCGGGGTCAGCAGTAACCAGGGCAGGCAGAGGGTCGCCAGCCCCAGCGCGCCGACATAGACATCGGTAAACCAGTGAGCGCCCGCCAGAATGCGCGGCGCGGAAAAGATCGGCACCATCAGCAATGCACTGACACCGGCCCAGCGCGGCAGATAACGCAAGGCGTAACCGGCGAAGATCATCAGGAACAGGGCGTGATCCCCCGGGAAGCTATCGCCGGAAGAGTCCTTGGTCTGGATCGCACTGAGATGGGTGACTCGCAAGGCGTCGCTCACCATCAGAGTCGGGCTGGGTCGCTCCACCGGCAGTAGATGACCAAGCTGATTGATCGCCAGCGCACTCAGCAGCATCACAATGCCCATCGCCACCAGCTGACGACGACCAGCAATATCACGGGCGAAGAAGCAGCGGGCCAGGATCAGTCCCATGCAGGCCAATACCGCCAGATCGAACAGCCGATTATTGGTGATGGCCACCAGATCGGTCCACAACGGCGACTGCCCGAGCCAGCCGTTAACGGTATGAAAAATCGCGAGGTCCCACTGATCCCAGGGACCATGAGCGGGCAGCGCAGCCCAACTGATGGCCACCAGACCACCGACCAGATAGCAAAGCAGGAACTTGCCCATGGGGACTCTCCGTTGGAAAAGGGCGATATGGTAAAACTGTAGGGTGCGTCACAAAACCGAAGAATTGTAAGAAAGTGCGACACAAAATCAAGCCTCAAATAAAGCCCATCACCCCATTCCAGTTTCGCACACCCTAACAACGTCAAGATTTCTGCCTCCAGTGCCGCATCTGTGGGTCTCTCACCATGAGTGCGGCTTGTGCCACCACCGCAACACCCCCTAGAATGCGCACTTCCCTTTACTGCGAAAGGAAGCGGTATGCATATTCACATTCTCGGGATCTGCGGCACCTTTATGGGTGGTCTGGCGGTGTTGGCAAAACAGCTTGGTTACCGGGTGACCGGTTCGGATGCCAACGTCTATCCCCCCATGAGTACCCAGCTCGAGCAACAGGGCATCGAACTGACCGAAGGCTATGACCCCTCCCAACTCGATCCGGCGCCGGATCTGGTGGTGATCGGTAACGCCATGAGCCGCGGCAACCCCTGTGTTGAATATGTGCTGGACCGCAATCTGCCCTATATCTCCGGCCCCCAGTGGCTACTGGAGCATGTGCTGCAGGATCGCTGGGTACTGGCCGTTGCCGGCACCCACGGCAAGACCACCACCGCCAGCATGCTGGCCTGGGTGCTGGAGTACGCCAAGCTGGAGCCCGGTTTCCTTATTGGCGGCGTGCCAGGCAACTTCCCGGTCTCCGCCCGCTTGGGCTCCGCCCCCTTCTTCGTGATCGAAGCGGACGAGTATGACTGCGCCTTCTTCGACAAGCGTTCCAAGTTCGTCCACTACCACCCGCGCACTCTGGTGATGAACAACCTGGAGTTCGACCACGCGGACATCTTCCCGGATCTCGCCGCCATCCAGCGCCAGTTCCATCACCTGATGCGCACCGTGCCGAGCAATGGCCGAGTGCTGTTCCCGCAAGCCGATGACAACCTCACGGCCGTGCGCAAGATGGGCTGCTGGAGCGAAGTGGAGCTGGTGGGTCAGGACGACGCCAAGTGGAAGGCGGTCAAGCTGGCCGATGACGGCTCCGCCTTCGAGGTGTGGCTGGATGGCGAAAAGCAGGGCGAGGTGCACTGGGAGTGCATCGGCGAGCACAACGTCAACAACGGTCTGATGGCCATCGCTGCCGCCCGCCATGCCGGTGTCATGGTGGAGCACGGCATCGCAGCGCTCTGCCAGTTCAAATCCCCCAAGCGGCGGATGGAGCTCAAGGGCGAGGTGGCGGGCATCAGCGTCTATGACGACTTTGCCCACCACCCCACCGCCATCGAGACCACCCTCGGCGGTCTGCGCGCCAAGGTAGGCGGCTCACGTATTCTGGCGGTGCTGGAGCCTCGCTCCAACACCATGAAGCTGGGGGTTCACAAGGAGGAGCTGGCAGGCTGCTTCGATGGCGCCGATGAGGTGTTCTTCTTCCAGCCGCCCAACATCGGCTGGGATCTCGGCGAGGTGACCGCCCACATGACCCGACCCGCCAAGGTGTTCAACGATCTGGAGACCCTGATCAACCGGCTGGTGGCCGAGAGCCGCGATGGCGACCATATTCTGATCATGAGCAACGGCGGCTTCGGCGGTATTCATGACAAGCTGATCGCCCGCCTCAAGGATTACCACGGCGAACTATGAACAAAGCGATCACCCTGGCGCTGACCGGTGCCTCCGGCGCCCCCTACGCCCTGCGCCTGCTCCAGTGTCTGGTGCAGGCAGACTATCGGGTCTACCTGCTCGCCTCCTCGGCGGCACGGGTGGTACTCAAGACCGAGCAGCAGCAGGAGTGGCCCGGCTCGCCGAAAGAGCTCTCTGCCTATCTCTGCCGCCAATATGGCGCCAAGGAGGGGCAGATTGTGGCTTGCGGCAAGGAGGAGTGGTTCTCGCCGGTGGCCTCCGGCTCGGCGGCACCGAAACAGATGGTGGTCTGCCCCTGCTCCATGGGCACCGTCTCGGCCATTGCCAACGGCACCTCGGACAACCTGCTGGAGCGGGCGGCGGATGTGGTGATCAAGGAGCGCGGCCAGCTGATCCTGGTGCCCCGCGAAACCCCCTTCTCGGCGATCCATCTGGAGAACATGCTGAAACTGGCGCGGCTCGGGGTGACCATCATGCCTGCCGCGCCCGGTTTCTATCATGAGCCGAAAAGTATCGAGGATCTGGTGGACTTTATGGTCGCCCGCATCCTCGATCATCTGGGTGTCGAGCATGAGCTGACCCGCCGCTGGGGCTATGGCCACGGCTGAGCAGGCCAGACAAACCGGATAAAAAAGGCTATGTCCCAATTACGTGTTGAAAGGCTAATCTTGAAGTAGGCCATCACCTTGAGGTCTACCATCATGGATACCCCAGCCTTTCAACACCTGTTGTCACTATTTCCCCAGTTAACCCTGCGCCAGCGCCGTGTTGCTCAGCAGGAACTCACTGCCCCCCACACCATTACCTCGCTCAATACCCAGTTACCTGCATGCAGCGGCTGCCCACGTTGTCAGGCCGATGTCACCCAGCTGGCGCCTTGGGGATGGAGTCGGGGACTACGCCGCTACCGTTGCAAACAGTGTCTGCGCACAAGCTCCATCCTCACCAAGACGCCCTTAGCCAGATTGCGTAAAGCCCAGTGCTGGGAAGACTACGCGCAAGCCCTCATTGAAGGACTGACCGTCCGCCAAGCAGCGCGGCGCTGTGGGGTCAGCAAAAACACCGCGTTCCTCTGGCGTCACCGCTTCTTGCGGGCCATGGCAGCTCATCAAGCCACACGGGAAGAGGGCATCGTTGAGGTTGATGAGACCTTCTTCCTCGAGTCGTGCAAGGGGCAGTGGGGACTGCCGCGTCCACCGCGACATCGTGGAGGTAAAGGTCGAGCTCGTGGAACCGGGCCGGATTACATCCCGGTGATAGTGGTGCAAGACCGAGCAGGCCACCATGCGGATTTTCAGCTGGAGCAGATGAATGCCGAGACGGTCATCGCGGTGTTGAAGCCGCTGGTGTTACCGGATGCGGTGCTGTGTAGCGATGGTGCGGGTGTGTATGCCTGTTTCAGTAAAGAGCAGGGCGTAACCCATCAGGTAGTGCACAATCGCCAAGGCGAACGGGTGGTCGGTGCGTATCACATCCAGCACGTGAACGGGTATCACCATCGGTTGAAAGAGTGGATGGAGCGGTTCCATGGCGTGGCGACGCACTACCTGAAGAATTACCTGGGTTGGCGCAGGATGCTGGAGCGTTACGGGAGGGGCGTAAATATCAAAGCATGTTTGCATGAGGCGCTGGGGCGCCCTATGCAACACGTAATTGGTACATAGCCTTTTGTTTGACCGCTATCTTGCGTGTTTGGCGCTTATCACCCGTTACATGTCATCGAGTCGGTGTACCCCGTGCACCAGTCGGGTCAGGCGGGTCTGCTCCAGCCCGGCCAAATTCTCGAGCAAGGCGGTGGTGGCCGGTGTCGGGCACTCCCGGGCCAGATGGCTCAGCTCGCCCACCAGCTGCTCTTCCCAGCGGCATACCTGAGTGATGATATCCTGGGTCTGGACTGATGCCGGCAGCTCGAAGCGGGTAATGGCAGGCAGCATATCCTCGCTGAAACTCTGGTTCAGCCAGGTATCCCTGACCGCCTCTCCCAGCTGAGCTGCATATTCGTGCAGATGGGCACTGGCCGCATCCTCACGCCCTTGCAGATAGACCAGCAACATCCGGCTGCGTTCGCTGTCCACCTGACTGGTCAATCGCCCGTAACAGAGTCCGAGCTGGTGATGAACCTGTTCAAGATAGTGCAGCAACTCTTTGATCTGTTGGAATCTCATCGCACTGCCCTCCATGCTTGTCGGCATCATCAGTATAAAAAACAAGCGCAACCGACCCAATCCCTATCCGAGCCCCCCTTGCGCTGCATCAAGGTTGACGCCGACAAAGGGGCGGACAGGTGATCCGGTCGCGAATAGGGAACGATTTGTGCAGCTATTTGTGCAACTATGATGGCGTTTCAGGCTCGACACCTGACATGAGTGACATCGGGCTGACACACTAATAAAACCAGCGTCTACCCGATATAAACCATCTTTAATTCGGCCATATGCCAAGCTGGCGAAACAGGATCTGGATGCGAGACATATCCACCCTGATCGTTATCCACCAGACAGATATCCTTATCACTTTTTTAGACGTCTAGACGTAAAAACATGCGTTGACACGGCCATCCAGACATCTTAGCATCATCCTCCATGATGGCAGAGTAACCCAGTGGAACCTCTGCCCAATTTCCCCGCCTGTAGCGCCCTGTGCTGTAAGGCTGTTAGCACGGAAGAATCCATGATTAAGTTGAAAGGTCTCAACAAAGTCTACGGTACAGGCAGTGACGCCGTGCACGCCCTGCGTGATGTGAGTCTGCATGTACCCCAAGGCAAAATTTTCGGGGTGATCGGTGCCTCCGGTGCCGGCAAGAGTACCCTCATTCGTTGTGTCAACCTGCTGGAACGCCCGACAGAGGGTCAGGTGATTGTCGATGGCCAGGATCTGGTCGCCCTGAGCGAACGGGATCTGACCCAGGCTCGCCGCCAGATCGGGATGATTTTCCAGCACTTCAACCTGCTCGCTTCCCGCACCGTGTTTGCCAACATCGCCTTTCCGCTGGAGCTGGCAGGCTGGAGCAAAGAGCAGATCCAGCAACGGGTTGCCGAACTGCTGGCGCTGGTCGGGCTGGAAGCCCGTTCCCATGCCTATCCGTCCGAGCTCTCCGGCGGTCAGAAACAGCGTGTCGCCATTGCCCGCGCACTGGCACCGGCCCCCAAGGTGCTGCTCTGTGACGAGGCCACCTCGGCCCTCGACCCGCAGACCACCCGCTCGATCCTGACCCTGCTCAAGGAGATCAACGTCAAGCTGGGGCTCACCATCCTGCTCATCACCCATGAAATGGACGTGGTGAAAGGGATCTGTGACGAAGTGGCCATCATCAGCGACGGCCGCCTGATTGAGCAAGGCGAAGTGGCCTGGTTCTTCAGCAATGCCAAGACCCAGCTGGCCCGTGACTTCATCCACTCCACCATCCATCTGGAGGTACCGCAGGAGTATCAGGATCGAATGAGCAGCGAGCGGGTGCCGGGTAGCTACCCGCTGGTGAAGCTCGGCTTTACCGGCAGCACGGTCGATACGCCGCTGATCTCCGAGGCGAGCCGCCGTTTCAATATCGACATCAGCATTCTGAGCGCAGACATCGAGTACGCCGGTGGCGTCAAATTCGGTTTCCTGCTGGCCGAGCTGTTCGGGGATGAAGCCCAGTGCGAGGCAACCCAGCAGTTCCTCATCGACAACCACATTCAGCTGGAGGTAATGGGTTATGTCCGAAGCCATGATTAATCTGCTCATCACGGCCCTGGGCGACACCCTGATCATGGTGTTTGCCTCCGCCCTGTTCGGCTGCCTGCTGGGCCTGCCGCTTG
Source organism: Aeromonas allosaccharophila (assembly GCF_000819685.1). Classification (GTDB taxonomy): domain Bacteria; phylum Pseudomonadota; class Gammaproteobacteria; order Enterobacterales; family Aeromonadaceae; genus Aeromonas; species Aeromonas allosaccharophila. The sequence continues at coordinate 24,228 of NZ_CDBR01000040.1, forward strand.
GCGTGGCACTGCACGTCACCAAAGCGGGCCAGATCCTGGCAAACCCCTTGCTCAACCGTACTCTGGGCATGGTGGTCAACGTGGGTCGCTCGGTGCCCTTTATCATCCTGCTGGTCGCCATCATTCCGCTGACCCGGCTGATTGTCGGCACCAGTATCGGCACCATCGCCGCCATCGTGCCGCTGACCGTGGGTTGCATCCCCTTCATCGCCCGTCTGGTGGAAGGGGCCCTGATGGAGGTGCCGGACGGCCTGCTGGAAGCGGCCAAGGCGATGGGCGCCAAGCCGTTGCAAATCATCACCAAGGTGCTGCTGCCCGAGGCTCTGCCCGGCATCCTCAACAGCGTCACCATTACCCTCGTCACGCTGGTTAACTACTCGGCCATGGCCGGGGCCATCGGTGGCGGCGGTCTGGGGGATGTGGGTATTCGTTATGGTTATCAGCGTTTTGACCCGACCGTCATGCTGGTGACCGTGGTTATCCTGGTAGTACTGGTTCAACTTATCCAGAGCGCGGGTGAGCGCCTGGTCCACAAATGTGATCATCGTTAATCGTCGATTTCTGACAGGAGGTTTTATGAAATTTGGCATCAAATCCGTTGCAGCTGCGCTGCTGGCTGGTCTGGTTCTGGCCGGTTGCGGTCAAAAAGAAGAGAGCAAGGTTCTGAAAGTGGGCGCCATTGCCGGCCCGGAGACCGAGCTGGTTGAAGTGGCGGCCAAGGTCGCCAAAGAGAAATACGGTCTGACCGTCGAGATCGTCAACTTCTCCGACTACGTCACCCCGAACGTGGCGCTGAACGATGGCAGCATCGACGTCAACGCCTTCCAGCACAAACCCTATCTGGATGCGCAGGTGCGTGATCGCGGCTTCAAGCTGGTGCCGGTTGGCAACACCTTCGTCTACCCGATCGCCGGTTACTCCAAGAAGATCAAGGCGCTGAGCGAGCTGAAAGATGGCGCCCAGATCGCGGTACCGAACGATCCGACCAACCTGGGTCGCTCGCTGATCCTGCTGGCCAAACAGGGCCTGATCACCCTGAAGGATGGCGCCGGTCTGGAAGCCACCGTGCTGGATATCGCCAGCAACCCGCGCAACTTCAAGATTGTCGAACTGGAAGCAGCCCAACTGCCCCGTTCACTGGAAGATGTGGATCTCTCCATCATCAACAACACCTTCGCCGGTCAGATTGGTCTGACCCCGACCGAAAACGGCCTGTTTGTTGAAGACAAGGAGTCCCCCTACGTCAACCTGATCGTCGCTCGCGACAACAACAAGGATGACGAGAAGGTCAAACAGTTCGTCCAGTCCTATCAGACCGACGAGGTCTACAAGAAGGGTCTGGAGCTGTTCAAGGGCGGCCTGGTAAAAGGTTGGTAATTGCTCACTTGGCAAAAAAGGCCACGCAATGCGTGGCCTTTTTTATTGGCGCCGCTATCATATCCGCGAGCACGGCAACACGAACATACTCATAACATGAAAAAATGGTATCTGGCCTACTGCAAGCCAAAAGAAGAGGCCCGCGCCCGCGCCCACCTCGATGCCCAGGGTATCGAATCCTATTACCCCATGGTGGAGATCGAGAAGCTGCGCCGGGGCAAGCGAGTTCCGGTACGGGAACCCATGTTCCCCAACTATCTGTTTATCTTCGTCGATCTGGAAGAGGTGACACCGGTCACCCTGAAATCGACCCGTGGCATCAGCCGGATCATCCACTTTGGCAGTGAATGGACCCCGATCAGCAGCAAGCTGGTCTATCAGCTGATGAGCCGTGATGACAGCGACGAGGCACGAGCCTGCTACGCCAACCTGCCCTGCTCGGGCGACAAGGTGTTGATTGAAGAGGGGCCACTGGCTGGCTTCGAAGCCATCTATATGGAACCTGATGGGGACAAACGGGCGATTTTACTGGTCAGCCTGCTCAATCGCGAGACCACCAGCAGCTTCGATAACCACGCCTTCAGACGGCTGGACTAAACCAACAGTCCAAACGACCGGATAAATGGCAAGGGCGGGGTGATCCCGCCATCTCATGCCTCAAGATCAAAGCGGGCGATCACCGCCGTCAGCTTGCCGGTATCGCCAGCCAGTCTGGCCACTATCTCCTCCCCCTGCTGACTGCGTTGGCAGGATTGTCGACTGAGCGCGGCAATGTCATCGACCGTCCCGGCCACCTCGGCGGCCACCCGCGACTGCTGCTCTGTCGCCACCGAAATGGCTTCCAGCTGGCCCGACAGCGACTGCACCAGCTGGTTCATGGCACTCAGGATATCGGTCACCAAGCCGACTACCTCCCGCCCCTGCTCCACCAGCCGGGTACCGCTGCTGACGGTACTCACCGTCTGGCGAGTCTGCTGGGAGATGGCCGCAATGGTCTGACTGATCTCGGCGGTTGATTGATGGGTGCGGGTCGCCAGCTGGCGTACCTCATCAGCCACCACCGCAAACCCGCGTCCCTGCTCGCCAGCCCGCGCCGCCTCAATCGCCGCATTGAGGGCCAGCAAGTTGGTCTGCTCCGCGATCGTGGCGATCACCTCGGTGATCTGCCCCACCTGTTCGCTCTGATGCGCCAGCAGCCCCATTGCCTCGTTGGCCTGCCCAATCATGGCGGCAATTTGCTGCATAGCGTCGGTCATCCGCGCCAGCGCGGCCTGCCCCTGTCGGGTCTGCTGCTGCACCTGCTGGGCGCCACCTGCCGCGGCGGTGATATTGCCGGCCACATCCCGGGCGCTGACCGACATCTGATCGATAGCCGCCGCCACCGCATCGACCCGCTGATCCTGCACCGTCAAATCCACGACGATGGCCCGCGTGGTGCTGCCTACCTCACCACAGGCTTCTTCTACATGCCCCACCGCCCCCTGCAACTCACCTACCAACTGGCGCAGTTGGACAGACATCCGGTTGATAGAGCCAGTCAATTCTCCCAACTCATCCTGCCCCGTTATCGGCAAGGGCTCGGCCGCCAGTCGGCCATCGGCAACCTGCCCCGCCCGGGTCACCAGGCTGGCAATGTCACGGGTCAGACGGCGGCTAAAGAGCCAGGCGACCAGCATGCCAAGCACGATGGCACTGCCGGTAGCCAGCAGCAGGGTCTGGTTGATGGCGCTCCCGGCACGGGTCATCTGCGCCGAGATCTGCGCCACCTCGGCGCGAGTTTTCCCCACCTGCTGGACCAGCTGTTCACTGAGAGTGAACTGCATCGGCTCGATGTCGGTAGCCATCAGGTAGTTGGCCTTATCCCAATCCGGCGCCTGGCGCTTCTCGATCACCTGCCCCACCAGCTCGGAGAAGGGAGTCGCCATCTCTTCAAACAGCTGCCAGAGGCTCTTGTGAGTCTCGGTAAAGAGCGCGGCTTGCTGCTGCACCTCGGCCACCCGCTGCTGGTGAAACTGGTAGTAATCCTGATATTTGCTGCGGTATTCGGGATCGCCTGAGATGAGAAAATCCCGCAGGGCGGAGAGGGCGTTGGCGAGGCTGTTGTAGGCATCCCCCACCTGCTTGAGCAGCATGCGGCGATCGCCGGAGAGTTGATCCTGAGGAGTGCCAACCTCTTCATTGGCAAAGGATTGCAGCTGATCGAGCGCCGCTTCCGCCAGCGGCCCCGCCTCCTGCAGCATCAGGGTGTGGGCAGGCAGATTCTCTTCGCTCTGGGCGATGGCCCACACCTTCTCCTGATGGCTTTTGAAGGTCTCGAGAGACTGGGCGAGCGCCGGGCTGAACGTCTGATGGGCGATAGCCTGCCAGGCCGACTCCCACTCCTGCTTGAGGCGGGAGGCCTGAGCCGGATCCTTGCCGAGGATCAGATAGCCACGCAGGGCAGAGACAGTCGCCACCAGCGCCTTCTGGCTCGCCTCATCCCGCTGCAGGGCGGGCAACGCCTGCTCCAGCAGGGTGTACTGGGCCTGATTGATCTGGGTGAGCCGGTAATAGACCAGGGTGGAGGAGAGCAGGATCAGCAGGTTGATAAAACCGAAGCTGAGCAACAGCTTGCTTGAGATTTTCATGAACATCCTTGTTCAAACGGGGGGAGCTAGCCAACAGAATCAGATAGATATCAGTGTAGGCAATCTATCTTGCCAAGTCCGGTGCCAACTTGCCAACTCACTGTGCGGCATCGGGCGGGCGGAGAAAAAGCCCTGGCAGAGGTCACAGCCTAGCCTGGCCAGCAGGTTCCAGGTCGCCTCGTCCTCCACCCCTTCTGCCACCGTTTTGAGCCCGAGCTTGCGGGCCAGCTCGATACTGGACTCGATAATTGCCAGGTGCGCCGGATCGGCATGGCAGCGATCGACGAAGGAGCGATCCAGCTTCAGCTCGGTAAAGGGCAGCAGCGCCAGCTGCTGCATCGAGGAGTAGCCGGTGCCAAAGTCATCGATGGAGAGGCCAAAACCGTGCATCCGCAGCCGGGTCAGCGCCTCCAGCATGGCACCGATGTCACGAATGAAAGCACTCTCGGTCACCTCCAGGGTGATGAGGGCCGGATCCACACTCCAGTGCCGACACTGGTCAATCAGGGTCTGGCACAGACTGCCGTCATTGAGGGAGCTGGCACACAGATTCATCGACAGATTGATCGACAATCCGGTTTCCCCCCACAGGTGGGCATCACTCAACGACTTGCCAATGATGATCTCGGTCAGGGGGGCAATCAGGTCGTGCTCTTCCGCCATCGGGATAAAGAGTCCCGGCGAGATGAGTCCATATTCAGGATGCTGCCAGCGAGCCAGCGCCTCCATCCCGGCCCACTGACCCGTGGCGAAGCTCACCTTCGGCTGATACCAGGGCAAGATCTGCTGCTGCTCGATGCCGCGTTTGAGTTGATCGAGATCGATCCTGTGCCCCTCTTCCTGACGGGAGGGCTCCCGGGCGGGAGACCATGACTGAATCAGCTGTGCGAGTTGCCCCGGCCGGGCGGGCTTGTCGAGCCGCCCCAGCACATGCAGGCCATAGGCGGCGCTCATGCGCAGCACCGCCTCGACCACATCTCCCTCCAGTGCGCTGGAGAGGATGATGCCGCCGCGAAAGCCCGCCTGCGAGAGACGGCGCAGCAAACCCATGCCATCCATGCCGGGCATCCGCAGGTCACAGAGCAGGATATCGACTCTCTGCTGCTGGCAGAGCGCCAGCGCCTCCACCCCGTCCCGCGCCTCCAGCAGTTGCCGATAGCCCAGGCCGCGGATCTGATGCAACAGCGCCTTGCGTTGAAAGGTGTGATCCTCAGCCACCATGATGACCACTTCATGCTCGCGCTTGTTCATTCAGCCATAATCCTGTCTCGTAGGTAACCCGGTTGATCAGCAGATCAACCTCCTGCCCCAGCACGGCAAACTCATCCAGCTGCTTGAGCCGTGCGGCACTCTCCAGCAGTTCGGCCTGTTCGGCCAGGGCACACTCCCCCACCATGCGGGCGGCCCCCTTGATGCGGTGAGCGATCTCCAGCAACGCGTCCCCGTTGCGGACCGCCAGCGCCGCCATCATCTCTTCGCGATCCAGCAGATTGGAGGCCAGATATTCGCTGGCCATGGCTCTGGCATCCTCTTCATCGCCAAACAGCGCCATCCAGCGGGCAGCCAGCGCCGACGCGCCGGTGAGCGGCTCCGGCGTCACGGCTGCGCAGGCTGGCAGCCACTGCACCAGCGTCTGGCGCAGCGCTTCCAGCATATAAGGCTTGATCAGCATGCCGTTCATGCCGGCGGCGACCATGCGGGCCGATGCCTCCTCCGAGGTATCGGCCGTCACCCCTATGATGGGGGCCTGATCGCCGTTGGCCCGCAGGGTGTTGGTCAGGGTATAGCCATCCATCACCGGCATGTGACAGTCGGTCAGCAACAGCGAGAAGGGCTCTGCCTGCCAGGCCTGCAGCGCCTGCTCGCCGTTCTCTACCACCACGCACTCGACCCCCAGGATCCCCAGCTGGCGCTCCAGCAGGGCCCGGTTGACCGGATGGTCATCCGCCACCAGTACCCGACCGTTCAACTTGTCGGCATGTGTTGCCATCACCGGATTGACGACCCCGCAGAGCAACTCGCGGCCACTCTCCAGCAGCAGGTCCGGATAGAGAGGGGAAAGCCCCAGCCGCCACCAGCGCGCCGGGCCCAGCCGGGTGCGCAGCACCTCGTCAGGGGAGAAGACGATCCCCTTGAGCCCGGGCTGCTGCACCCGCTCCAACCAGTTGTGGCCGAGATCGCGCGCCAGCCAGCGCTCGTCGGCCAGCAGCAGGCCATTGACCCCCCGAGCCAACCGGTTGGCATCGATAGGGTGCAATTTGGCCCCCAACCGCGCCATCGTCTGTTCCAGCAGGTGGTCGTCACCGAGATACCACCACTCGCTGCCAGTCAGCGCCGGGAGATCCCAGTGGGGGTTGCTCAGCGGGATGGTGAAGCAAAAGCTGGCCCCCTCACCGGCCCGGCTATTGAGGCTCAGCGAGCCCCCCATCTTGCGCACCAGTTGATCGCAAATGGCCAATCCCAGCCCGGTGCCGCCATAACGACGATTGATATCGGAGTCGAGCTGCTCGAACGGGGTGAACAGCAGCGCCTGCTTCTCCTCGGCGATCCCGATGCCGGAGTCGGCTACCGTGATGGCGAGCTGCTGATCCCGATACCTGACGCGAATGGCAATCACCCCGCGCTCGGTAAACTTGACCGCATTGTTCAGCAGGTTGGAGACCACCTGCGCCACCCGGATGGCATCGATATCCGCCCGATCCGGCACCTCGCTCTCCCAGCTGAACTCGACTTGCAACCCCTTGCCATGGGCCTGGGCGGCATGACCACGAACCGCATCGCAAATCACCGACTGCAACGGGCTCGACTGATAATCCAGATGAAGCTGGCCCGCCTCGATCTTGGAGAAATCGAGGATATCGTTGACCAGATAGAGCAGGTTGTTGGTCGAGGTGACCACGTTGCGCAGCAGATAGCGCTGATCATCGTCCACGTTGCTCATCCGCAGCAGCTCCAGCATGCCGTGCATCCCCGAAATCGGCGTGCGAAGCTCATGGCTCATGGTGGCCAGAAAGCGACTGCGGGCCTGCATGGCCTGTTCGGCGCTGGCGCGGGCCTCATGTAACTCATACTGCTGCTGCTTGAGGGCCGTGATGTCCTGCACCATGCCGTTGAGCAGCAGGGTATCCGGCCCTTGCTCCACAAAGCTGCCTCGCACCTGGATATAACGCTCCCCACCAGAATGGGGCACCTTGACCTCCCAGTCGATAGGGGTCAGTGTTGGCGCATTGGCGGCTACCCGACGGGTGAACTCCTGCAAAGCCTCCTCACTGACACCAAAGGCTTTCCATTCGGACTTGGCGGACATCAAGGCCTGGGAGGGAACCCCCAGCGTCTCCCCCGCCCCTTGCGAGACATAGAGAAAACGCCCCTGACCCGAACGGTGCCATTGATACTGGTACACCACCCCCGGCATGCTGTCGGTCATGTCCCGCAGCATGGCCTCCACTTCGCGCACCTTGTCTTCGGCGGCTTTCAGGGCGCTGACATCGGTCAGTACGGTCAATACCCCTTGGATTTTTCCGTCAGGCCCCCGATAGGGCAACTTGACATAGACCACATGGAACTGGGAGTCATCGATCCGCCGGGTAAAGCCGGCACCTTCATACATGGCGCCAGTCTCCCAGACCGAGAGCTCTTCACGCAGCATCTGCTCCCGCTCCTCGGTCTGCATATAGCTCCAGCCATCCCCGCCGGATTCGGCGCCGATAAAGGCCTCTCGGTACGCCTTGTTGCAGAGGGTCAGGTTCTGTTGGCGATCCCGCAGTGCCACCATGCTCGGCAAGGAGTTGAGCAGCGTCTGGACAAAGGCCAGCTGCTCGTTGAGCTGTTTTTGGGCCTGTTTTCGCTGATCATTTTGCCGCTGCAGCGTCTGGTTCCAGTGCCAGAAGATGGTAAAGAACACCAGCGCCCCCCCCGCGCAGACCAGAAACCACAACACCACGGTGCGGGTATCCAGGCCGGTCTGCAGCCGCATTGTCAACCAACGGGATTCAAGCTTGTCAATTTCGTGCTGGGGGATGGCATAGAGGATCTTGGTCAGGATCTGCTGCAACATGGGGTCGGCAGGGGATACCCCCATGGCGCCGGGAAGACGCAAGTTTTGCCCGGAGTAGACCACTCGATAGCGATCTTCAAAGCCTCGCCCCAGGGCTGCTGGCAGGGTGGTCATGGTGAGCAGCACATAATCGGCCCGCCCCTCATCGAGCAGGCGCAGCAGGCGGCTGTCATCCTTCACCTCCACCGGAATTGCCCCCAGCGAGGCTAACAGCTCCTCGTCAATGGACGCATCCACAATGCCGACCCGCGTGCCTCGCACCAATTCGATGTCGGAGAGGTTTTTGCTCTCTCTCCCTCCCACGATGACGCGGTCAACAAACATGTAGTTGGGGGTGTAAATCCCCAGATGCTCACGCTCTGCCGACGGGCTCATCACCGGAATAAAGTCGATCAGGTGGCTTTTGAGCAAATTCTGGGTCTCTCGCCAGGATTCGGTACGCACCAGCGAGAACTCCAGCCCGGAGTAGCGGCGCAGCAGGGCCACCATATCGGGTACGTAGCCCACCAGCTTGCCACGATAATTGAACTCGCTCATCGAGACCCAGTGCGGCGAGATGCCGTAGCGCAAGATCGGATGCGTGCGCAGCCACGCCTGCTCCTCGGGGGTAAATTTGACCGTGGTGATCTCCCCCGATGCCGTAGTCTGCCCCCCATTGATGGCTTCAAGGATCGGACGCATATCCGTCACCGGCAGCTCGGGCATGACCCGGTTTATCAGGCTGGTGAGCCCGGGGTTGTTGCGCAGCATATTGACGGACAGGGAGGAGACCGGCGCCCACTGCGGTTTGACAATCGAGAAACCGGCATTGGGGTTTTGTGCCCGCTCCGACAATAGCGATGGCATATCCGCCAGATAGGCATCCGCCAGCTGTTGCTTGAGCATGAAGGTGGCTTCGCTGCGCCGCTCCACCGCCTTGACCGGCACCAGACCCAGCGCCTCGAGTTGGCCACAGGAGTCAGTCCCGACCATGCAGACCCATTTAAGCTTGCGAGCCTCGTCAAGAGAGAGCCGGGTGAGCGTGCGATTCAGCAGCACCCCCTGCGGAATGAAGAACGGGAAGGGCACCGAGGCTATCTGGTTTTCCCACTGATCTCCGGGCTGAAAATTGATGATGATATGCACCTTGCCCGCCTGCAACGCGCTCAGCGCCTCGTCATAGGAGGTGAACTCCTTGTAGTGCAGGGGCAAGCCGAGCGCTCTGGCGATCAGTAGCGCCATCTCGGGCACCGGACCGTTGAACCCTTGTACCGCATCCTTGTAGCTATAAGGGGGCGAGCCCATCATCGGCATACCGATGATCAGCTCGTGATGGGCCGCGCTCCACTGACGTTCGGCCTCTGTAAGCGCCAATGGATTAAGCCCTGCTTTAGATTCGCCCAGTCCCAGCACACACCATAGCAGCAGGAATATAAACTGAAATAAACGGCGAGTGCGGCTCATAACCTGAATCCAAAGAAAAGTCGGCCGCAAATAATAGAGAATTTCGCAAAATTCGCGAATGGATATTCGCGCTTTAACTTAACCACAGCTTAATCAAATGAAAATGGCAGACCGGGGTCTGCCATCAATGCCAAGAAAGGGGCCATACAGGCCCCTTCCATCAGGTTATTCGATTCCCGAGTCGGAAGCCGGTTTGATACTCCCGCTCGCGAACGAGGGAGATCTGACCCTGATACCCTTCCAGCCCGATATCCCTGAGCAGGGCGGGTGACAGATTGACCTGCACGAGACGACGCTCGACCCGGGCAATCCTTCTCTGGACCAGGGATTCAACACTGCGCAGTAAAACCAGTTCGATAGACATGACATTCTCCAGTAGAACATGCGGTTCTCCCGGAGAAAGTGGATATCACCCTGCGGGACGAACCGCGGGTGATAAAAAGACAGGGGTTACCTGTTTACGCCACGCGGTAAAAGAGCACGAGATTTCACGCCGCACGCAGTGCCGCGAGAGAATGCAATATTGAGCATCAGATGTTGCATATTCGTCTCCTTACCGGGTAAAAGTTGAACAGGTTGCAGAAGTCTAAAAAATATCCGAATTTAAAACAAGCCTCCTGCGACTCCTTTTTAAACGTTTTCCTGGCATTTTATGCTGCCTGACCAGGGGTAACCCCGGGCATCAGATCCCGGAGAGCAGCCTGTACTCCTCTAGCACATAGGTATCTGTCATGCCGCTGACGTAGTCGAGCAGCAGCCGCACCCGGTAATACCACTCCTGCTCATGCTGGCAGGCAAAGCGCGAGTCCGGGGTGGCGATCGCCAGCCGGTAGGCCTTGAGGTGGCGGGCCGAGAGGCGGTGATAGAGGCGACGGGCGAAGAAGAGATCCTGACTCCCCTCCCCGGCCAGCAGGCGGGCAAATTGCCGCGCCGGCAGCGCCAACAGGCAGGCATAACTGGTCAGCACCCCGCGCAGCGCCGCATACCCTTCCAGCTCGAGCGCTTCCACCTCGGGGCGCATAAAGACCAGCTCGCGGGCCACCTGCTTGAGGATATCGAGCACCCGCGCCGCCGGCGCCTGACCGTGCAGCAGTGCTTGCGGGTAGGAGCCCCGCAAAATGGCCTGATGTTCGCTGACATAGCTCTGCGCCGCCAGCGCCACCAGATCCCGGGTCAGTTGCTGGCGAAAATGGGGGAAAAAGCCCCGACCAGAGGCCAATGCCTCATCCAGCAACGTAGCCAGATAGTCGCTTCCATCAGCACGGCGCAATGCCACCAGCAGCTCTGACAGTGTCAGGATCCGCCGATCCACCGCATCTTCCAGATCGGCGATGCAGTAGGAGATGTCGTCCGCCGCCTCCATGATGTAGACCAGCGGATGGCGACAGCCGGGGGCCAGCCCCAGACTCTGGCCGAGGGCGCGGTAGAGCGGCTGCTCACTGAAGAAGATGCCGCGCTTGCTGCTCCAGCCATGATGTTGGCCGTAGTGGACTCCCGGCTGGGGCTGCTGCGGGTATTTGCACAGCGCCGCCAGTTGCCCGAGCGTCAGGTTGAGTTCGTGCAGGCTATGCACCAGCCGCAGGCTCTGGGCGTTGCCATCGAACAGCTGCAGATCCTGACGCAATTCAGCCCACTGGGCCGAGGGGGGCTGCGCCAGCGCCTGCTGATAGAGGGGATCGAGCATCTCGCCGAGCCACTGGCTCATCACCTGCTCGCCAAAGTGGCCAAACGGCGGGTTGCCCACATCATGGAGCAGGCAGGACATCTCCACCAGATTGATAAAGGCCCCTTCGCAGACCATGCCTGCAGGCAAGGCGGCCAGAATACGGCGGCTGATCTGGCGACCGGTCTCCTGCACCTCCAGCGAGTGGGTGAGGCGACTGCGCACCGAGGCCTTCACATCGAGCGGAAAGACCTGGGTCTTCTGCTGCAACCGGCGCACCGGCGCGGCCTGCACGATGCGGGCGCGATCCTGCTCGGTCGCCTCCAGCAGATCTTCGTCACCCCAGGAGTGGATGCGCGCGGGGGTAATCAAACGGCTATACATCTTGCAGCTCCTTGCCAGCAACGTCCCTCAGACTCATGACAACCACCCGCCTCAAGACAACAACCAGCGCCGCAGACGAGCGATATCGCCGGGATATTCGCGGCGCAGCGTCTCAATCCAGTCTTCCACGTTTTCCCACCAGGCGGGGTGATCCGGGCTCTGGATCAGCTGGGCCGTCTGCTGCAGTCGGCGCAGGCCGATGGAGCCTGCCGCCCCTTTTATCTTGTGCGCCTCCTCCACCACGCCGGCCTGATCCTTGGCAATCATGTTGGAGTCGAGCACCGCCATGTAGTCCGGCATCATCTTCTCGAACAGATCGACACTGGAGAGCAGCACCGGCTTGCCCACGGTATCGGCGTAATCGGTGAGGAAGGGCAAGTCCAGCAGCGCATCCTGATTGCCCGCATCCGCCTGCTCGTCCGCTTCATCCTCGGCCAGACCGGCAAACAGGTGGCCAATCACCTCCCGCACCGCTTTGGAGCCGAGCGGCTTGTTGATCACATCCTGCATGCCGTGATCCCGGTAGTACTGGCGATCGCCGGTGGAGTTGGCGGTGAGCGCCACCATGGGTGGCAGGCTGTCGCCATAACGCGCCAGCAGTTTTTCCGCCACATCGAAGCCGGTCATGTCCGGCAGCTGGATATCGAGCAAAATGAGGTCAAAGTCATCCGGGTTGGCCATCGCCAGCGCCTGGGTACCGTCCCGTGCCACCTGCACCTGATGACCCAGCTTGTTGAGCAACGCGCAAGCCACCGTCACGTTGAGCTCCACATCCTCCACCAGCAGGATATCGAGGGAAGGCATCTCCTCTTCCGGCTCGGCCAGCACCGGCTCGGCACAGGCCACTTCCAGTTCGGCGGTGAAGCAGGAGCCCTCGCCCGGATCGCTGTCCACATAGAGCTGGCCACCCATCGCCTGCACCAGCTGACGGGAGACAGCCAACCCAATGCCGGTACCGGTGGCGTGCTTCTTGCCCTGCACCTGATAGTACATGGCGAAGATCTTTTCCTGCTGGGCGCGCGGGATGCCGACTCCGGTATCCTCCACCTCGAAGTGCAGGGCCAGCTTGCCCGGTTCGTCGGCAGGATGGGCGAGGCAGCGCACGGTGACCCCCCCCTCATCGGTAAACTTGACCGCGTTGCCCACCAGATTCCACAACACCTGACGCAGGCGGGTGCCATCGGCCATCACGAATTGCGGCATGTCACCGTCGCGATCGAAGTGCAGATAGAGCCCCTTCTGCTCCGCCTGAATACGCGACAGGGTCTCCAGCTCGTCGAGGAAGGCGGGCAGGTCGATGCGGGTCGGCGCGATTTCGAGGCGACGCCGGTCGAGTTTGTCGAGATCGATGATGTCGTTGAAAATATTGCCCAGAGTCACCGCGCTCAGGTGGATGGTCTTGAGCTGCTGATGCTGCTTGGGATCGAGGGGGGTATCCATCAGCATCCGGCTCAAGCCCACGATGCCGTTGAGCGGGGTGCGCAGCTCGTGGCTGATGGTGGAGATAAAGGTGGTCTTGTCGCGACTCGCCTTCTCCAGCTTGTCCTGATACTGCTTGCGCTCGGTGATGTCGCGGCCAAAGCCGAGCAGACCGAGCCGCTTGCCGAAGCGATCGAAGAAGGGCACCTTGCGCAGCTCGAAATAGGCCTTGCGGCCATCGGGATACTCCAGCCACTGTTCGTAGGTGAGCGGCTCGTTGCTGGCGAAGACCTGCCGATCGGTCTCGACAATCTTGTTGGCGATCTCCTGCTTGTAGACATCGAACGGGGTCAGGCCGATCAGCTCCGCCTCCACCTTGCCGGTCAGCTCCTCCATGGCGCGGTTGCAGCCGGAGAACTGCTCATCCTCGTTGCGGTAGTAGACCAGATCGGGAGAACAGTCGATAAAGGATCGCAACAGGGCGGTGCGCTCCCCCAGATGGAGCTGGGCTTTTTCGCGCTGGAACACCTCGTTCTCCAGATCCTCGATGGCCTGCAGACGCAGGCTCTCGGCCCGGTTGGTCTCGGCAATCTGGGCATTGAGGCGACTGATGTTCTCCTGCAACTGGGTATTGAGCTCCAGATCCCGCTCGCGCATATCCTGCAGCTTGCGCACCATGCGCGTCAGCCGCTGGCGGGAGTCCTCCAGCTGATCCACCACGATGGAGAGAAAATAGACGGCCCAGGGGGTCACCAGCAGGCCGAAGAAGACCGAGCGAACGAAGTCGATCACATCGATATTGCCGCGCAGGAACAGGGTAACCCCCATCTGGATGGCGACTGCCAGCACTATGATGCCCGCCGCCAGAAACATGCTGAATCGCACCAGTCCCAGCTTGGTCATCAGATCGACGTAATATTGCGCCCAGGATTTAATCTGTTTCATCTTGTTGTTTTCCCCCGATATTCGCGGTACAGAATACCAGCACAACAGGGGGAACTCTTCTTTATCTCATCCCGTTGCGTCACGATTCTGTGAGCTGGCTGACGAATGTCGGCAACTTGAACCTCATCTTTTCATCCCGAACGATCGGATCAGGAGAACACTTCGATGCGTCACATCTCTCTGCTGGGCCTTGGCCTGCTTGTCGCCAACAGCGCCCATGCCGATTTGGGAAGCATACCCAAAGAGTCCGGCTGGTCCGGTTTTCTGCTGGGCGGCATCAATGTCGTCAACTACGAATCCAACTTCTACAGCGGCGATGATGACCACAACACCCTCTCCGGTCTGGGCAGCCCGCAGAGCAGTTCGGCCGTCACGCCGCTGATCAATGCCGACATCCGCTACACCTTTGCCGATACCCGCACCCAAATTTTTCTCGGCAACCTGATCCAGGATGCCATTCGCTTCGACTTCACCCAGCAACTGGGGCTGCGGCAGGAGCTGGGGGACAAGGGGATTGTCGGCGGCTCGCTGGTGTTCAGCGCCATGCCAACCGAGCAGTGGAGCGATCCGTTTGCCGTGGGGGTGGCCCGCAGCTCGACCGACATCAACTCGACCGGCGTGCGGGCAAGCTGGGACAATATCTGGGGCAGCAATTTCAATGGCAGCCTGACCACCCGCAACATCGACGTGGATGAAGAGCGCAGCGGCCAGCAATACGACGCCATCCACCATACCAACTACGCCTCAGCCCTCGATCGCAACGGCAAGATCCACGCCCTCGAACTCTCCTATCAGTGGCGCTTGAGCGGCGGCCACGTGATTGAGCCCGCGCTGATCTATCGCGATGCGGATCTCGACGGGCGCGCCCAGCGCTACAAGCAGAGCGGCATACAGCTGACCTATGCCAAGCGGGGCGCCCAGTGGTCATTTGTCAGCAACCTCTACCTCGGCCAGAGCAACTATGACGAGGCCAACCCCCTCTTCGGCCAGTACGCCGATGCCGACGAGTTTGCGGCGAACGCCATCTTCTTCTGGCACAACCTGTTTGGCGTTAGCGCCCTCTCGGCGACCGCCAGCGCGGCGTATGGCAAATCCAGCTCAGATATCAGCTTCTACGATTCACAAGCCACCCGCTTCAGCACCGGCCTGCTCTACAACTTCTGACCCCCGATACAGCGCAAAAACACAAGGCCACTCGAAAGTGGCCTTGATGTCGTCTGGCTTGCGCCTCAAATCCCGAGGGAGTCGAGCAGATCGTCGTGATCGTTGGCGACCGGGGCTGCTGCCTGAACCGGCTTGGCAGCATCCAGCTTGGTCTGGGCGATCAGCGCATCGGGATCCAGCTCCTCATGCTCCATCCCCTCATTGTGAATGCGGATGAACTCGGTTTTATCCATCGCCAGCTCCAGATAGAAGATGTTGTTGCGGGCGGTGAAGAAGGTGACGCGGCGGGACTCCGGGCTGTCGAGATTGGTATCGACGCTCAGCATCACCTGTTTGTTGAGGGCCAGCATCTTCGGCTGGTTCTGGGTGATGTGGGTCTGCAGATCCCGGCCCACCTTGACGGTAAAGCTGCCGACGATCTGGTTCATCAGCTCGCCCATCACGTTGCTCACCTCGTCAGAGGTGTGGGAGATGGCGAGATCCTCCTTGGAGAGCCCCATGCTGAGCATGTAGCTCTCGTACAGCTCCATGGCGGCGGCGGCGGAGAAGTTGATCACCACCAGACCGGAAAAACCGCCATCGAACAGCACGAAACAGCCGATATCGGGCTTGAGGCAGGTCTTGCTGATCCGCTGCACCATGCCGGAAAAACGCACCTGACTCATGGTCGCGGCACTCAAAACGTCCGTCACCGAGTTGCACAGGCTGAGCAGCACATCCTCTGTGGTCAATACGGCATCGTCATCGGATCTTGTCACTATCATGGGACCTTCCTGAACATCGAAAATGGGCTTATCTATACCATAACTCTAACAGATGGCGCGGCCCGGAGACTGAAATAGCGACACGCCTCTCAGTTGACTCCGTTATCAGCAGCCACAGGGGTGAAACCGCTCAGCTTGGCGAGCCGGGCACGCCATGTATCGGCCTGCTGCGCCAAAACTTGTGGCTCGTAAGGCACGGCCGGATGAGCTCCCCAGATGGGGCCGGGCCAGGCACGATCTGTCGCAAAGCGGGCGACATGGTGAAGGTGGAGTTGCGGCACCAGATTGCCGAGCGCCCCTATGTTGATCTTGTCCGGGCTGAGGGCCTGTTCCATCAGGGCGGCAACGGCGCAGGACTCCTGCATCAGCTGTTGCTGCTGCTCCGGCGCCAGATGGTGAATTTCCCGCAAATCGGCCACTCGCGGTACCAGGATCAGCCAGGGATACTGGCTGTCTTTGGCCAGCAAGACACGGCAGAGGGGCAGATCCCCGAGCCACCGGGTATCTGCCTGCAGGCGTGAATGCAATTCAAACATGAAAACCTCGTTGAGTACGATGAACAGAGCGCCTGAAAAAGGAGTGTCCACGTTACTGCAACGGGCGGAAAACTTAAAGCTGCGGCACGGCCCAACCGATAAAGCGCTTGCGCAGGGCCGGATCGGCCTGCAGGAACAACTGCTGTAACTGCCCTTCCAGCTCGCTGGCAGCCACAACGGGTTGTGCCCCGCTGGCGAGCGTAGCCGTTGGCTGCGCAGCAACGGCGACGGCCGTCAGCGCAGCCTTGCCACCGCTGCGGTTGTATTCAGCCAGTTTGCCGTTCCAGTCCACCCCAAGCAGCATGCCACTGGTCACCAGCGCATCCTGCTGGATGGCAAGTGCCCGGCCATTTTCCTGCAGCGCTACCACTGGTGCCTTGGCATACGCCTGCATCCCCCGCTCGTCTCCCGGTACGCTGGCCATCAGCTGCAAATGTTGATTGCTGCCCTGATAGCGCACCACCTGCGGCTCGGAGCGCACCTGCCGGTCATTCTCGCTGCTGCTGCGACTGGGGATCACCCCCTCGAAGCGCACCAGCAGTTGCTGCTCGCCATCCGCCAGGGTGGCATGCTGCTCATCCTGCAGGGTGCCGTTGCTCACCGCGAGGATGCGAAAATTCTCCGGCACCTTCACTTCCACCACAGCCTGCGCACTGCCCGCCGCCAACGCTGCACAGAGCAGCACAAACCCGGTCAACCTTCTATTGCTCTTCATTCCCGCTGATCTTCCTGATGCCGATGATGGGCGCAGGGTAGCAGCCGAAGATGACAGAAAAATAACGCGGCTCAGAGCAGGTAGCGGGGTCGCTCGGCAAACCACTGGGCCAGCACCTGCTTGAACAGCCGGATCTTGCGCGGCACCCGCCGCTGCTGGGCATGCAGTACATGGAGCTGATGCAGCCCGCTCTGCCATTCGTCGAGCACGGTCACCAGCTCTCCTGCCGTCAGCAGCGATTCCACCAGCATCAGCGGGCACTTGGCATAGCCCATACCGGCGCGCGCCAATTGCAGCACGGTGCTGTAGTGGTTGGCTCGCACCTTGCCCTGCACCAGAATGTGGGCCTCTTCCCCCTCACGGATAAAGTGCCACTGCTCCCAAGCCGGATTGTGCCCCTGCAACAGGCAGCTGCGCCCGCTCAGCTCATAGGGAGTGGCTGGACGCCCCTCTCTCGCTACAAGCGCGGGGCTGGCCACCACTACATCCTTAAGTCGGCCAAGAGGAAGTGCGACCAGATTGTCCGGCACCTCGTTCATGGCGCGCAGGGCGATGTCGTTCTCCCCCTGACTCATGTCGACCATCTGGTTGGTGAAGTTGAGCTCCACCTCCACCCCCGGGCAGAGCGCGGCAAAGCTGGTCAGCAGCTCGCTCACCATGCGATCGCCGGTGCTGACCGGGCAGGTAAAACGCAGGCGGCCACCATCCTCTTCAGTCAGCGCCTGAATATCCTGCTCCGCTTGCCGCGCCAGCGCGAAGATCTCCCCCGCCTGCTGGTAGAGGGTCTTGCCCGCCTCGGTCAGGCTGAGGCGGCGGGTGGTGCGCTGCAACAGTTGCGCATTGAGGGAGGACTCCAGCGCGCTGACGTGGCGGCTCAGCATCCCCTTGCTGACCCCCAGCGTATCGGCCGCAGCCGAGAAACTGCCGCGCAGCACCACCTCATAAAAGCTGGCCAGATGGGCGATATCCATCATTAGCTCCAATATGGAAACAATGGGTTTATTTTACGCGCTTTTTCGCATTTTATGTTGCGCTAGAATCGATACATCCCAACCAGGAGTGATGCAGATGAAAATTGTGATTGTGGGTGCCTCCGGCACCGTCGGCTCCGCGGTCAGTGAACTGCTTGCCAAAGATCATCAGGTGATCCGGGTCGGCCACAGCCGTGGCGATGCCACGGTCGACATGCGCGATCCCGCCTCCATCAAGGCGCTGTTTGCCCAAGTGGGCCAGTTTGATGCACTGGTTGTCGCCAGCGGCAGCGTGGCCTTCAACGGCCTGACCGAGATGACCGACGAGCAGTGGCAGGTGGGACTGGAGAGCAAGCTGATGGGCCAGATCAACCTGACCCGAGCCGCCATTCCCTATCTAACTGACAAGGGTTCCATCACTTTGATCAGCGGTATTCTAAGCGAGGAGCCGATCAACTGGGGCGTGAGCGCCAGCACCGTCAACGGCGCCATCGATCACTTTGTGAAAGCGGCCGCCTGCGAGCTACCCAGAGGCCTTCGCATCAACGTGGTAAGCCCGACCGTGCTGGCGGAGTCGATGGACAAATACGCCGACTTCTTCCCGGGGTTCGTGCCGGTGCCAGCCGCCAAGGTGGCGCAGGCTTACAAGAAGTCGGTGTTGGGCATTCAGACAGGTCAGGTGTTCAGGGTCAACGGCTGATCGCCGCTCGCTTGCCGCCAGACCAGCAATAAAAACGGGCCCCGTAGCGGGGCCCGTCTGTTTCTCTGCCTATCTCCTTCGCTATCAGCAAACGTTTGTTTGTTGACGACAAAAAAAGAGAGCAACCCTTAGTCGATCAGACCGTACTGATCGCGCAGCACCTCGATGATCTCCTGCTTGGGATTGGCAGAACGCGCCAGCTTGTGGCCGATGATCTTCTCGGCGATTCCGACATAGGTGTTGGAGATATCCATCATCACTTCGGTCGGCAGCTTGTTGTCGCGGGCCAGGGCAAAACGTTCCGGCATGCGGTTCTTGTTGAGCAGGATGTCCGGATCCGGGAAGTGGTTGAGCAGCCACTGACGGAAACCCTCTTTGGACTTCTCGACAATCTGACCGTCGCGCAGGGCCGCGCCATCCCAGATACGGGAGCTGTCGGGGGTGCCCACTTCATCCATGTAGATCAGCTTCTCGTTGCCGGCGGCATCGTGGACGTAGCCAAACTCGAACTTGGTATCGACGAAGATCTGATCCAGCCCGGCCAGCGCGTCGCTGATGACGTTGAAGCCCTCTTTGAGCAGCACTTCGTAGCGGTCGATGTCGGCCGGTTTGCTGAAGTTGAAGCCTTTATAGTGGCGCTCGATATCGGCACGGGAGACGTTGACGTCATCGGCTTCCGGCACGCCATCCAGCCCTTTCAGCACGCCCTTGGTGGAGGGAGTGATGAGGATCTCCGGCAGTTTCTGATCCTTTTTCAGCCCTTCCGGCAGGGTGATGCCGCAGAACTCGCGCTCGCCATCCTTGTAGGCACGCCACATGGAGCCGGTGATGTACTGGCGGGCAATCGCCTCGATCATCACCGGACGGGCTTTTTGCACGATCCAGACGAAGGGGTGCGGAATATCCAGAATGTGGCTGTCAGCCAGTCCCTTCTCCTTGAACAGCTTGAACCAGTGGCTGGAGATGGCGTTGAGCGCCGCCCCTTTGCCCGGTACGCCGTTCAGGCCATCCACACCTTGCCAGATGCAATCGAAAGCCGAGATGCGATCGCTGATCACCATGAGGGCGAGGGGCGCATCGGCCGGCACATCATAGCCTTTCTCTTTTATGAGCCGGGCACTGTCTTCGGGGGTCAACCAGTAGACGCTGCGCACTTTGCCGGAATGGACAGGTTTATCGGTACGGATCGGCAAATCGTCATTCACCGCCAATACTTGATCTGCAAGACTCATGGCTAATAACACTTCCTGTTTGTGGGGGGTAAACATCGCGAGTTACTCACCTGCGCGCTCTGTTTGCAACGGGCTGGCAAGGGGGCTCGCATCATCGAAAACCGCTCGGAATCCCCGCGTTTTCAGGGGGATTTTGATAACAAAACAGGGGCACAAGGCCCCTGTATTTATTCTGCTTTTGCTGCAGCCTGATCGGCCAGCCCCTTGGCGAACGCCTCGGACAGGCTGATATACATCTGGGAGATAACCCCGGACGATACCGGCTTCTTGTCCTTATCGAACAGGGTGATGGAGGTCTTGCCTCCCGCCATTTCGCCAAGCTGGAAGCGGTATTTCTCCTCCTCCAGTTTGAACGGCTCGCTCCCTTTCGCCTTCCAGAACTCGGCACCCGGCTCTTCGTACTCGACGTCGATCCAGCCCAGAGACTGTTGGGTATCCTTGATGGTGAAACCGTAAGCAGGCAGTACCTGGTTGAGGCGACGCCACACCTGATCAAAGGAGCCTTCGGCAATCCAGGCGCTCAGCTCGTTGTTGTCCAGACCCAGTTGCAGACCCATGCCATCGTTGGACTTGTGCTGCTCGCGGGCTTTCAGCTGGCTGTCGTAATAGAGCGAGAACTGGTTCAGCACTCGCGCAGCATAGCGCTGGGCATCGGCAGGGGTCAGCTTGTTGCTGGTCTCGCCATCGATGGTCTCTTCGTGATCCAGCACCCGAACCGACATGTTGACGGCGTGGCGCTGGGCATCGTTGCGCACGGTGAACTGGTAACGCTGACGGATTTTGAAGTCTTCGTCATCTTCACCCCAGCCATCGAGGGCGACAGTGTTGTCAAACCAACCGGTCTGCAATACGCCATCCTGCTGATCCAGCTTCTCGGTGGTGACCTTGTATTTGGCCAGGAAGTTCATCAGGAACGACCAGGTATCGCGCTCCACGCTCTGGCTGGTGCTCAGGGCATAGAAGGCAACGGTCGGTTCGGTTGCGCTCTGCACCACCTGGCTGCCCGGTACCACGGTCAGCAGTTGAGCGGGTGGGCGCACATCAACTTGGGCGCCGAGGGCACCTTCACGGCTGCTCTCGGGAAGCGGCGGAATATCGTACTGGCTGTTGAAGGTGGGGGCACTCAATCCTGCGGGGATCAAGAACGCGCGGCCCTCGAGGCGGGCATCTTCATAACCGAAGTCGCGGTTGGCCATTTTGCGATCCTGGGGGGTGCTGCAACCGGCCAAGACGGCCACAGTCGCAACGCTCAGCACCAAACGGGCTCTATTTCCCTTTCCATTAGATTTAAACACTCGCCATCAACTCCGCTGTGGTCAGTGCTCGCGCCATCAGCTGCTCGCCCTCGGGGGTGAGGTCAACCAGCGGCAGGCGCAAGGTGGCTGTTGCAATCAACCCCAGTTGGGCACAGGCCCATTTCACCGGGGTGGGGCTCGGTTCACAGAACAGAGTCTTGTGCAACGGCATCAAGAGATTGTTGATGTCATGCGCCTGCCCGGCATCACCGGCCAGCGCAGCACGACACATGTCGGCCATCTGGGCCGCTGCAATATTGGTGGTGACCGAAATCACGCCATCGCCACCTTGCAGCATAAAATCACAACCAGTGGCATCATCGCCACTGTAGAGAGCAAACTCCGGCCCGCACAGCTCGCGCAGCAGCGGGGTGCGGCTCAAATCGCCGGTTGCCTCTTTCAAACCGATAATGCCGGGAACCTTGGCCAGACGGGCCACGGTCTCCGGTTTGAGATCGCAACAGGTTCGACCGGGCACATTATAAAGAATTTGGGGCAGACCACTAGCCTCGGCGATCGCACAATAGTGACGATAGAGACCTTCCTGAGTGGGTTTGTTGTAATAAGGGGTCACCGAGAGGCCCGCCACCACGCCGGTTTTGGCCAGTCGTCTGGTCAATTCAATGGCATGGGCGGTATTGTTGGAGCCGCAACCGGCGATGACGGGAATGCGTCCGGCGGCATACTCAACGGTCTTTTCAACGACGGCGATATGCTCCTGCTCGCTCAGGGTCACCGATTCCCCCGTGGTACCCACCGCAACAATGGCGCTGGTCCCGGCGCTGACATGATAGTCGACCAGTTTGGCCAGACTGGCCCAATCGACTTCACCTGAAGCCAGCATGGGGGTAACGAGCGCAACAATACTACCGCGTAACATGGACTTTTCTCCCGATTTTCAGGGGCGTAATGGTAAAGCTGCCCCCTTTGAAAAACAAGGGAGAGAGGGGGCAAGCCGTGATACCATCCGGCACAAAAAGCAATGGATGAAAGTCGGCAGCGCCCCTCAGGGAGTGGTCATCAGGGCCGGAGGGTTGGCTTGCCAGCGCGGCTTTCGCAACGAAATAACGGACGAGAGAAGATTTATGACTCACTACCTGGTCGTAACGGCCATCGGCACGGACAGGCCTGGCATCGTCAATGAAGTGACCCGCCACGTCAGTGGCTGTGGTTGCAACATTGTGGACAGCCGCCTTGGCATCTTCGGCAATGAATTTACCTTTATCATGCTGCTCTCGGGCGACTGGAACAGCTTGATGCAACTCGAAATCAGCCTGCCCCTGCGTAGTCAGGAGTGGGATCTCATCACCATGATGAAACGCACCGAACGCCACCAGTCCCTGCAATATGACGTCCGCGCCAGTGCCGACCTGTTGATCCGCGACGAGCCCGGCATCGTAAGCCAGTGCACCCAGTTCTTCAGCGAACATGGCTGGAACATCCAGGCGATGCAATCCATGACCCTGGAGCAGCAGCCGTTCAACCTGCTGAAGATCAGTTTTCAGCTCAATCTGGCCAGAAAGGGTGAAGTGGAAGGTTCGCAAACCGCCTTCGCCGAATTCTGTCGTCAACTGGGTGCCGAATCGTTCGAGTTTATCGTCAATCGCAAACACGCCTGAGGGCGTTTTACCCGAGGAGACCCCATGCAACCACTACAAGCTGGCAGCCCCGCCCCCGATTTCTCCCTGCCCGACCAGAATGGCAATCAGGTCAGCCTCGCTGGCCTGCGCGGCAAAAAAGTGCTGGTCTACTTCTATCCCAAGGCGATGACCCCGGGCTGCACCACCCAGGCCTGCAGCCTGCGCGACGTGAACGCCGAGCTGACCGCCCGCAATGTGGTGGTGCTTGGCATCAGCCCGGATCCGGCCAAACGGCTGAAAAAGTTCGAAGAGCGGGACCAGCTCAACTTCACCCTGCTGGCCGATGAAGACCACGCCGTCGCCGATGCCTTTGGCGTCTGGGGCCCGAAGAAGTTCATGGGCAAGGAGTATGACGGCATTCACCGCCAGAGCTTCCTGATCGACGAAGAGGGCAAAATTGCCCACCACTTCGACAAGTTCAAGACCAGCGATCACCATCAGGTGGTGCTGGATTTCCTCAAGGGGTAACCTTCCCCTGCGTGATTGACAGGCCTGCCACGCAGGCCTTTTTTGTCTGGCCAGCCGCCCCTCGCCTGCAGATTTTTCTCACCAACTCCCCCGCCCAGATCAAAAAATTCATTTTATATATGGGTTAACGTGACCCCAGAATCATCTTCCAGCGAGATACCCCATGAACATGAGCAACACTGAGCGTTTGATCCTGAGCAACCAGTACGAAATTCTGGCGAAACTCAACCCGGAGAAGGCGGACATCTACCAGCGCGCCAGCACCATCATCGAGCGCGGCTACTGCCTGCAGATCCTCGAGCTGGAGAAGAGCTTCGGCCATCTGGATCTGGCGACCTGCCAGGAGGTGATCGACACCCTGGAACTGCACCACGCACTGGCCATCTCATGGGGCAATCTGGATGCAACCGATCAGAGCGAGATCAACGCCAGCCGGCTGGAGTTCAACGGCTACAGCCGCAGCCAGGAGCGGGAGCTGGCTGACTACGTCTGCTTCCTGCTGGAGGTGGACAAGCGCTTCCCCGAGCTCAAGTGCCCGTGCGACGAGCTCTCCAGCGACATCGCCATGCGCGACAAATACCAGCGGATGCTGACTGTATGGCGTCAGTGCCCGCGTCAGTACAAGCTCTCCATCCAGGAGATCCGCAAGGTACTGGCGGCCTGATCCGCACACCGACCGCAACAAAAAAGGCGCCACTGGCGCCTTTTTGCATCTGAAGCGGATTATTCGTAGAGAAAAGATTTATCGAGCTGCTGGAAGGCGGCCTTGAGGGTATCAGCCAGCTCTTCATAGCGGGGCTGTGACACCAGCTGACGGCGGCCACCCTGCTCGTTCATCTTGCCGTTGATCTCCCGATACCAGCTCGCCAGCGAAGGGGGCAAACGGGTGTCGGCACGCTGACCGAGCCAGTAGTAACCCTGCAGCGGCAAACTGAGCAGAAACAGCACGGAAGTGATGACGGAGGGCCAGTAGTGCAGCTCGCCAAACTGGAACTGCAGCATCACGCTCAGCACCGCCAGCGCGGGGATTACCTTGAGGGCGAACTCTGTCGCCTTGATCACCCGATTTTCAGGAAACATCGAATTGAGCTCGGGACGGCGCGGCCAAAGCGTCATATAATGGCGCCCTTGCTGTAACTTAGTTCCAAAAATGTTCATGCTCATACTACCTCCGAGCGCTTTTTGAACGTACTAACGGCAAAACCTCGACAAAATTTGATGCAAAGTAACAAAGGTTGAGGATGACTTTGTTATTTTTCAACAATCGGGTTATCCTTTGTACGCCCATTTTTGCGTCAAAAGCGTCTTGCTATTGACCTGTCAGGGACGTCTGGATTTCGGGTCTTGTATCACTATACAAGGGGCAAGCAACAGATTGCCAACCCTCATAAGGATAAGTTGAAAGTTTTTGGCCGCACCGCGTCCAACGCATCCGCCTACACAACCCAATCTGCGATAGGATTTATTCATGAGTAAGCTGGTTCTTGTTCTTAACTGTGGCAGCTCTTCCCTGAAGTTTGCTGTCATTGACGCAACCACCGGTGATGACCTGCTGTCCGGCCTGGCCGAGTGCTTCAACCTCGACGACGCCCGCATCAAGTGGAAACTGCATGGCGAGAAAGGCAGTGCCGATCTGGGCGCAGGTGCCGCTCACCAGGAAGCACTGGACTTCATCGTCAACAAGATCCTGCCGCTCAATCCGGAACTGGCCAAGAACCTGATCGCCATCGGTCACCGTGTTGTTCACGGTGGCGAGCGCTTCACCTCTTCCGTTGTCATCTGCGAAGACGTGATTGCCGGTATCGAAGCAGCTGTGCCTTACGCTCCGCTGCACAACCCGGCTCACCTGATCGGTATTCGTGAAGCGCGCCGCGTATTCCCTGCGCTGGCTGACAAGAACGTGGCCGTATTCGACACCGCGTTCCACCAGTCCATGCCGGAAGAAGCCTTCCTGTACGCCCTGCCGTACAAGCTCTACAAAGAGAACGGCATCCGTCGCTACGGCGCCCACGGCACCAGCCACTACTACATCAGCCTGGAAGCTGCCAAGCAGCTGAACAAGCCGGTTGAAGAGCTGAACATCATCAACTGCCACCTGGGCAACGGCGGTTCCGTCTGCGCCATCAAGAACGGCAAGTCTGTCGATACTTCCATGGGTCTGACCCCGCTGGAAGGCCTGGTCATGGGTACCCGCTCCGGCGATCTGGACCCGGCCATCATCTTCTTCCTGCACGACAAGCTGGGCATGAGCGTTGCCGATATCAACACCATGCTGACCAAAGAGTCCGGCCTGCTGGGTCTGACCGAAGTGACCTCCGACTGCCGTTTCGTTGAAGACAACTACGACAGCAAAGAAGAAGCCAAGCGTGCCATGGACGTTTACTGCTACCGCCTGGCCAAGTACATCGGTGCCTACGCCGCCGCCATGGATGGTCGTCTGGACGCCGTCGTCTTCACCGGTGGTATCGGTGAAAACTCCGCACCTATCCGTGAAATCACCCTGAACAAGCTGGGTCTGCTGGGCTTTGACGTCGATCACGACGCCAACCTGAAGGCTCGTTTTGGCAAGGGCGGCGAGATCACCAAGGCCGGTTCTACCAAGGCCCTGGTTATCCCGACCAATGAAGAGTGGGTGATTGCCCACGACGCGCTGGAACTGGTCGGCGCTTAATTGACGCAGTAACCTCGAGGCCGCCCACCAGGGCGGCCTTTTCCTGATCCCAAAAAATGAACAAGGGGTATAAAGTGGCACGCACTATTATGCTTATCCCGGTCGGCACTGGTGTCGGCGTAACTTCCGTGAGTCTTGGCGTTGTTCGCGCTATGGAACGTCACGGGGTCAATGTCAGCTTCTTCAAACCGGTTGCCCAGCCGCGTCCGGGTGAAACCGGTACCGAGCGCTCTACCGCCGTTATCCGCGCAGCTGCCAACATCAATCCGCCCGAGCCGTTCGCCCTCTCCTACGCCGAGAACATGATCAGCGCCAGCAACACCGACATCCTGCTGGAAGAGATCGTGGCCCGCTTCGAAGAGCACGTGAAAACCAGCGGTGCCGAAGTGCTGGTTGTCGAAGGTATGGTGCCGACCGACAAGCAGCCCTTTGCCAACAAGCTGAACTACGACGTTGCCAAGGCACTGGACGCTGACATGGTATTCGTGACCCATCCGGGCCATGACTCCAGCCAGAAGCTGAAAGAGCGCATCGAGCTGGCCTGCTCCAACTTCGGTGGTGTCAACAACCCCCGTATCGTAGGTTGCGTGATCAACAAGGTGGGTGCACCGGTTGACGAGCACGGCGTAACCCGCCCTGATCTGACCGAGATGTTCGAGGCGCATCACCATGCGTCTGACGCCGCCCACAACCTGGAAGTGCTGCAAGTGTTCGGCAAGAGCCCGCTGCGCATCCTGGGCTGCATCCCGTGGAACACCCAGCTGATCGCCCCGCGCGCCAAAGATCTCGCCAAGCATCTGGCGGCCAAGATCCTGAACAAGGGCGAGCTGGACAGCCGTCGCCTGCAGACCGTGACCTTCTGTGCCCGCTCTATCCACAACATGATCGAGCACTTCCGTCCGGGCAGCCTGCTGGTGACCTCTGGTGACCGTTCCGACGTTATCGTCTCCGCCTGCCTAGCCGCCATGAACGGCGTCAAGCTGGGCGCGCTGCTGCTGACCGGTAACTACCATCCTGAACCGCAAGTGATGGCCCTGTGCCAACAGGCGATGGCTACCGGCCTGCCGATCATGATCACCGGCACCAACACCTGGCAGACCGCCGTCAGCCTGCAGAACTTCAACGTCGATATCCCGGAAGATGACCGCGAGCGGATCGAACTGGTGCAGGACTATGTGGCTGGCCACATCGACAAGCACTGGATCGAGTCGCTGACTGTCAGCTCTACCCGTTCCCGTCGTCTGAGCCCGCCGGCGTTCCGTTATCAGCTGACCGAGCTGGCCCGCCATGCCAACAAGCGTGTTGTGCTGCCGGAAGGCGACGAGCCGCGCACCATCAAGGCTGCCGCCATCTGTGCCGAGCGTGGCATCGCCCGCCCGGTGCTGCTGGGCAACCCGGAAGAGATCCGTCGTGTCGCCGAGCAGCAGGGTGTGGTACTGACCGATCGCGTCGAGATCATCGATCCGGTTGTGGTACGCGAGCGCTATGTGCCGCGTCTGGTCGAGCTGCGCAAGAACAAGGGCATGACCGAAGTGGTTGCCCGCGAACAGCTGGAAGACAACGTGGTACTGGGTACCATGATGCTGGAGCGCAATGAAGTTGACGGCCTGGTATCCGGCGCGGTGCACACCACTGCCAATACCATCCGTCCGCCGATGCAGATCATCAAGACTGCCCCGGGCTCTTCCCTGATCTCCTCCATCTTCTTCATGCTGCTGCCTGACCAGGTACTGGTCTACGGTGACTGCGCGATCAACCCGGATCCGACTGCCGAGCAGCTGGCCGAGATCGCCATCCAGTCCGCCGACTCTGCCGCCGCGTTCGGCATCGAGCCGCGTGTAGCCATGATCTCCTACTCTACCGGCACCTCTGGCGCCGGTGCCGATGTAGAGAAAGTGCGTGAAGCGACCGAGCTAGCCAAGGCCAAGCGCCCCGACCTCATCATCGACGGTCCGCTGCAGTACGACGCGGCCATCATGGAGAACGTGGCCAAGTCCAAGGCACCGAACTCACCGGTTGCCGGTAAAGCCACCGTGTTCGTGTTCCCTGACCTGAACACCGGTAACACCACTTACAAGGCGGTACAGCGTTCTGCTGATCTGGTCTCCATCGGCCCGATGCTGCAAGGCATGCGCAAGCCGGTCAACGACCTGTCCCGTGGCGCTCTGGTTGACGACATCGTCTACACCATCGCTCTGACCGGTATCCAGGCAGCTCAGGCTGACGAACAAGCTTAATCAGCTCTAGCCTGAAAAAACCGATCACAAAGGCTGCTCACCCCAGGTGAGCAGCCTTTTTTATTGGTTCTCTTTTGAAGACCAGTGAAAGATGCCATCCGCACCGTGTTGCGCAGAATAATATCATCCGGCACCTCAACAACGGTTTGAGCAGAGCGTCTCGGGGACGTGTGCTCGTCAAATCAAAGATGCATCTGAAATACATTCCAGATCATAAGGTTGGCTATACGGCGGCATTCATGGCGGAGCGCTTATAGCAAATCCGCCACCATCGGCATGAGAATTTGACCTGTCAGAAGTTGCAGTGAAAAAGACCCGTTCGATACGCTATTTCTCAAAGTGCCCACTCGGCACAATCCAACATCATGGAGGAATGGAAATGCTGATGAAGAAACTCTCTGCAGTCATGCTGCTGGCCTGCTTGCCCCTGTTCAGCCAACCCGTGCTGGC
This sequence comes from Aeromonas allosaccharophila, assembly GCF_000819685.1. Classification (GTDB taxonomy): domain Bacteria; phylum Pseudomonadota; class Gammaproteobacteria; order Enterobacterales; family Aeromonadaceae; genus Aeromonas; species Aeromonas allosaccharophila. Next base: position 52,986 of record NZ_CDBR01000040.1, read on the forward strand.
AGCGGAGAAAACTGCGCCCAAGCAGACCACCACAACCACAGCCGCCGCCAAGGAGGACGGCAAACTGAATATCAATACCGCCACCCTTGCCGAACTCACCAACCTGAAAGGGATTGGCGACAAGAAGGCACAAGCCATCGTCGACTATCGGGAAAAACAGGGAAAGTTCACCTCGGTCGATCAGCTGGCGGATGTCAATGGCATTGGCCCGGCTACACTGGAAGCCAACAGGGATATGATAATAGTCAAATAATGTCGAATGGATCAGTTACAAATGGGGCAGCCGGTGGATGCCCCATTTTTCTTGGAGTATGATTGCCGCACTTTAATCCCGCTGGATAGTTTTCTATGAAAAAGACTCCTCTTGTTGTTCGCAAGGCCGTGCTCCCGGTAGCCGGTCTGGGTACCCGCATGTTGCCAGCCACCAAGGCCATCCCGAAAGAGATGCTACCGGTGGTCGACAAACCGCTGATCCAGTATGTGGTGCGCGAAGCCATCGCCGCTGGGATCAAGGAGATCATTCTGGTCACCCACTCAAGCAAGAACTCCATCGAAAACCACTTCGACAAGAGCTTCGAGCTAGAAGCGACCCTCGAGAAGCGGGTCAAGCGCCAGCTGCTGGAAGAGGTGCAACAGATCTGCCCGAAAGACGTCACCATCATGCACGTCCGCCAGGGCGAGGCCAAAGGGCTGGGTCATGCGGTCCTCTGCGCCCGTCCCCTGATCGGTGACAACCCCTTCGCCGTGCTGCTGCCGGATGTACTGATCGACGAGGTTGCCAGCAACCTTAAGCAGGACAACCTGGCCGAGATGGTGCACATGTTCGAAGAGAACCAGATCAGCCAGATCATGGTGGAAGCGGTGCCCGAGAGCGAAGTGGACAAGTACGGCATCGCCGATATCAAGGGTGAAGCGCTGAGCGAGGGGATGTCCCTGCCGATGCAGGCTATTGTCGAGAAGCCGCCCCGTGACGAAGCCCCCTCCAATCTGGCGGTGGTGGGTCGTTACGTCCTCTCCTCCAATATCTGGCCGCTGCTGGAGAAGACCCCGGCCGGTGCCGGTGACGAGATCCAGCTGACCGACGCCATCGCCATGCTGATGGAGCAGGAACAGGTCAACGCCTACTTCATGAAAGGCAAGAGCCACGATTGCGGCAGCAAGCTTGGCTACATGAAAGCCAATGTGGAATATGCCGTGCGCCATCAGGAGCTGAACGGTGAATTCATCGGCTGGCTGAAGCAGTTCGTCAAGCAGTTGTAATCGCTGATAAATCTGTTTTTTATAGAAGTATTCAAGGAGCATCAAATGATGCTCCTTTTTCATTTGCGCAACAAAAAATCAATCAATAGTAAATAAACTCTCAGCAAATCATAATGTTGTAATTTATTCACGCATGCTCTATAAGGATTGAGGCGTGTTTCTCGCCCTTGCAGAAAAAACTCAAAAAAATATAAGACACAGGTGGAAGTTCCAATGAATAACCCGTCAAAAGGGACCTTTTTAGGTCACCCTAAAGGGCTTTTTTTGCTCTTTAGTACCGAACTGTGGGAGAGATTCTCCTATTACGGCATGCGTGCCGTGCTGGTGCTCTATCTGACCGACCTGACTGCCAACGGCGGTCTGGGCTGGAGTCAGGCAGATGCCCTCAAACTCTACGGTATCTATACCGGTCTGGTTTATATTACTCCGCTGATCGGCGGCTGGCTGGCTGACAGCTTCCTGGGTCAACGTCGCGCCATCCTGATCGGTGCCGTGCTGATGGCCGCAGGTCAGTTCACCCTGGCACTGCCCCACGCCATGTTCCCGGATATGGTCAACACCATGTTCTACGCCGGCCTCGCGCTGCTGATCGTGGGTAACGGCCTGTTCAAACCGAACATCTCCACCATGGTGGGTGACCTCTATGAAGAGGGCGATCACCGCCGTGATGGTGCCTTCACCATCTTCTATATGGGCATCAACCTGGGTTCCCTGCTGGCAGGTGTGATCTGTGGTGCTGCCGCCACCGCCTACGGCTGGCAAGCTGCCTTCGTCGGCGCCGGTATCGGCATGCTGCTCTCTCTGGTGATCCAGGCCACCATGGCCCAGCGTTTCCTGGGTAACATCGGTCGTGTCACTGCCGCCCAGCGTGCTGCAGCCCTGCGTACTACCGAGCAGAAAGCACCGCTGACCAAGCAGGAAGTGGATCGCATCAAGGTCATCCTGGTGCTGGGTCTGTTCACCATCATCTTCTGGGCCGGTTTCGAGCAGGCAGGTGGTCTGATGAACCTCTACACCCAGGAGTATACCGACCGCATGATCGGCAGCTTCGAAGTGCCGACTGCCTGGTTCCAGTCCCTGAACCCCTTCTTCATTATCACTCTGGCCCCGATCGTGGCAGCCATCTGGATCAAGCTCGGCAAGAAAGAGCCGAACTCTCCGGTCAAGTTCGCCATGGGTCTGCTGTTCCTGGCTGTCGGCTTCCTGTTCATGATCGGTGCCGTGCTGCAGCAAGGTGGTGACCAGACCGTCAAGACCTCCATGTTCTGGCTGGTTGGCGCTTACCTGTTCCACACCCTGGGCGAGCTCTGCCTCTCCCCGATCGGCCTCTCCATGGTGACCAAACTGGCTCCGCTGCGTCTGGCCTCCCTGATGATGGGTGCCTGGTTCGGCTTCGTTGCCCTGGCCAACTATGCAGCCGGCTTTATCGGCTCCTTCGTGGGTGAAGCGGGCCCGATCGCCATCTTCGGTGGCATCGCCCTGGCTGCGTTACTGAGCGCCCTGATCCTGCTGACCATGGCCAACCGCCTGGTTTACTGGATGCACGGTGCCGAAGGCCCGGCCAAAGAGCCGCAAGCTCAAGAGAAGAAACTGCACTCCGCCGCCGTCTAAACGGTCAGGATTGTAAAAAACAGACAGGGCGCCCAGCGGGCGCCCTGTTTGCTTTGGCCTGCTGTCAGGCGGCATCAGTGATGGCGTACCTGCACATCCAGCGATCCGCCGCTGTCGCTACGAAACTGCAGGGCAAACGGTTCATGCCAACTGCGCTTGTGCAGGGCGTAATGGCTGCTGCGCATCAGACCAAGGGGCAAGCCACCGGAGCGCATCAACCAGTGGGGAGAGGTGAGCCCGGCGTTGGCAAACACCAGCCCATCGTGCTGATCAAACAGCAGCGCCGCCATGGCAAAAGAGTGACGTAACCCGGACGCCATCAGCTGATGGTTGAGGTAGTCGAGCAACCGGTGCGGCTGGCTTAGCAAACGGCTCTCGTTTTGCTGAAACTGGCGGTAGGGGACGTTCATCAAGGAACGCACCAAGGCCCCGCAAAATGCCGCATCCGTTCCCATGATCGGCAGCTCCATCACCAGCACCAGCAGTTTGTCCTCAACTTTAAAGGTATCGGGAATGAACAGATGGCCCAACCCCTTGAACGTAACCTGCCAGGGGCCCCACTCCTGCAAGCCCGGCGGTTTAAGCCCCGCCAGCAGTCGGCTGGCCGCCTTGTCGTGGGCACTGAAGTAGTCGATATGATCCATCAGCTCCAGCTGCTGCGCCCGATTGGCGCTGCCGTTGAGGCACTGTTCGATGCTGCGCTCGACCAGTGCATAATCCTCCAGCGGCTTGAGCAGGTAATCCCGCGCACCGGCGCGCAAGGCGCTGGCGACCGCCTCCATGGTGCTCTGGGCCGAAATGACGATAACCGGAATATGGGGATAGCGTGCAGAGAGGCAGGCGATCACCTCGAGACCATCCATATTGGGCATATTGAGATCGCACAGCACCACGTCGGGATGATAGAGGGCCGCCGCCGATATCCCCTCAATCCCATCCTCCGCCTGAAACACCGCTGCCCCGTCCCGTGCGAGGTAACTCACTAACGAGTGGCGAAAAACAGCTTCGTCCTCCACCACCAGGATCCGTAGCCCGGCTTTTGGCATCTTGATAAAAACCTTATTAGTCAATTGGTTATTTAAGTAATAAGACTAGACCAAATCGGCTGGAATGCAGCGATTCCTGCGTCAAAAAGAGACTGTTTACCCGGCTTTCGATTTCATCACGCGTATTGATGAGGCGATATCCAGACGCCATCTGCCTGACCCAATCCGTTGTCAGCGCCCCCCGCGTCATGACCTCTTGGCTAGGGGTCAGGATTAACCGGGTCATCACCTCCCGTGCGAATTGTGCAAGCCTGCGCCATAAGGGATAATGCCCCCATTCCAGCCCGTGAAGAAGACCATGACCCCAGCCGAATACAGCGCCCTTGCCCATCCCAGATTGTCCCATCCGGCTCGCAGTCTCTATACCCTGCAGCTGCGCAGACTGGTGCTGGAAAATCAGCTGGCCCGGCTCAACTATCCCGAGCTGGGTCGGGCGCTGGCGGTGGTCGACCCGGGCGATCCCTGCGGCTTCTCGTTTCAGGTCAATGCCCGCCAGCTCACCGAGCTGTTCGATGAACTGATGGAGGCAGGCCTGCTGCAGATCGAGGCGCAGCCCGAGAGTGAGCACTACCATCAGTGTCCATTCCAGTTGCCGCTGCTGACCCAGAAACTGCGCAGTCCGCTGCCGGAGCGCCCCTTCCAGATGCATCTGCAGTGGCGACCGGATGAGGAGCTGCCCGCCCTCGCCCGCCTGTGCGGGGTGATCGATGCCAGCTACAGCGAAGAGGATCTGGGGGAGTTTATCGCCTACTGGCTGGGGCGCCCCGAGGTGTTCGACTCCCAGCATCAATGGATGCTGAAGTTCATTCGTGCCCTCAAGACCCGCCGCTACACCCGTCGCAAACCGATGGAGGTGCAGGGCTACCAGCAGGTGACCCCCGCCCCGGCAGAGGCAGGCCCGAGCAAGCGGGCCCAACAGATGATCGAAGAGGCCAAGCGGTTGGCCCAACAGCAAATGCAGGAACCCGCGCCGCAGCAGGAGCCGGATAATGATTGATAGCAGCCCCCGCCTGCAGGCAAAATCAACCCCCTGTCTACCCATCCCTGATCGAGCAGAAGGAGCATTCCATGACTGACCCGCAAGATCCCCTGCGCCAGGAGCTGGAAGAGATCGAAGCCAAGCGTAAAAGAATCGCCAAGGCCAAGCAGGACCATCGCGTTCACGATCCCGAGCTGAGCCAGCACGTTGGCGGTCTGCTGGAGCGCATTCGTCGCCTGCAGCAAGAGACCGGCGGCGGCCAGTATGACTACGAGACCCTGCGCAAGGAGTATGACGCCAAGGCCAACGCCGAGGTGCGCGAGCTGCAGAAGGCGGCCCGCCAGGAGCGGATCCAGAAGCTGATCGCCCAGGCCGACCTCAACCCCGACTGGGTGTTCGAGAAGATGGACGCCACGGATCCCGCACTCCAGTACCCCATCGAAACGGCCCGCTACTTTATCAGCGGCTTCGAGCACTGGGAGAAGAGCGGTGGCGGCTGCATGCTGATTTACGGCGACTACGGCACCGGCAAATCGACCCTGGCAGGCGCAGTAGCACACGAGCTGATCGCCCTTCACCAGAAGTCGGTGATCTTCCAGCAGTGGGCCTCCATCGTCGATCGGCTGTTCTTCAACGTGATCCCCGATCAGGATGAGCGCAATCAGTACCGCCGCGCGCTGGAAGAGGTGGATCTGTTGATCATCGACGAGGTATCGGCCAACCGCGCCAAGATGGCGGAGAGCCAGTCCAGCTTCCTCGGCCACCTGCTGCGCCGTCGTCGCAACCTGTCAAAGAGCGTCATCATCATCACCAACCACACGCCCCAGAGCCTGCATCAGGCGATCGGTGACTTCAGCTATGAAGCGATCAAGGCGTTCAATCCGGTGGATATCCACCTGAGCGGCCCCAGCCGTCGCCCCAGTATCGGCAACTACAACGGCTGATCCTCCCTCGATGCGAGTGCGAGTCCTGGCGGCTCGCACTCTCTCCTCCCTGTCAGCTCACAAATAGAAACAACTCTCATTTACAGCGAGCAAACAAGCCACTAGGCTAGCCCCTTTTGCCAAGGGAGCTCTGCTATGCCAACCACACTGATTTTCGGAGCCAGCCGCGGGCTGGGCCGCGCCTTTACTCACCACGCCCTGCACGAGGGTCACCGGGTCGTAGCGCTGGTGCGCAGCCCCGGAATGGCCGCCGAATTACGCGAGCTGGGAGTAGACGTCATCGAAGGGGATGCGCTGGACTCAGCGGCAGTGCAGCAGGCCTGCCTTGTGGCGGGGCAAGATGCACAGGTCGTCTCGACCCTCGGCAGCTTCCGTCAGGCAACACCGGTGGACTATCAGGGCAACCGTCATGTGATCGATGCCATGGAGCAGGCGGGCCTGAAACGACTGCTGCTGGTCACCTCCCTCGGCTGTGGCGACAGCTGGCAATATCTGCCTGAGCGTGCCCGCGCCGCCTTCGGTCACGAGGTGCGCCTCAAGAGTCTGGCGGAGAGCTGGCTGCAAACCAGCGCCCTCGCGTGGACCATTCTGCGCCCGGCGGGCCTGCAGGATGGCGACGCCACCGGCCGTGCCGAGCTCAGTCAGGGCAAGGAGGTACATGGACTGGTGCGCCGTACCGATGTGGCGGCCCAAGGCTTGCGCCTGTTGGCGGATGAGACGGCGGTGGGGCAAATCTACGCTATCGGCGATCCCGCGCTCCAGCGCGGCTAAATCAGCGCCATATCCATCCTCTTCACAGATCCGGTGCATACAAAAACGGTCAGCCCAAGGGCTGACCGTTTTTCGCTTTACTGCACGCTTAATGTCATGCGCGCTTGCACTATCCCGCTTAACCGGTGGTCGTTTCACTCTGTACGACCGGCTGACTGGCAACTGGCAACGACTGCTGCCGCTGGCGCAGCAGCAGGCAGGCCAGCGCGCCGTAGAGCAACGCCAGTCCCCACAGCTGCCACCAGTAACGGGAAACCTGCGCAAAGTCAGCCCCCATCTGGTTGAGGCGCAGAAAACCCTCGATGGCGGGGATAGTGGGCACCCACTGAGCCAGCCAGTTGAGGGGCGCCGGGATCAGCTCCAGCGGCCAGATAAAGCCCGCCAGAAAGACCAGCGGCAGGGAGGAGATCAACACCACCTGAGTCGGCAGATCCCGCCGGGTAAAGATCGCCCCCAGCACAATCCCGAACCAGCAGGTCGCCAGCAGGAACGGCAGGGCGAACAACCACAACTCCAGCGGATCGGCATGGCGGGCGATGTTGTAGTGATCGAAGCAGAAGCCGAGGAAGTAGCTCACCGGCAGCAGGAACAGCCCGGCCAGCACCAGGGTTCTGGCCAGCAGCAGCGGCAGTACCGGCGCGCTTTGCCAGTAACCGTGCTCGCCGCGGCAGCTGCGCTGGTTGTGGGTCGCTCCCAGGATCCCCGCCCCCATCAGCAGCACCTGATGGAGGATCAGCACAAACACCGCCGGCACCACGTAGTTGACGTAGCCCATGGTGGGATTGAACACCGGCACCACGTTGAGGGCCACCGCGTTCCAGCCCATGGCTGCTTGCGGCAGTGCCTCGCCGTGGCTCAGCAGCCTCGCCACCTTCACCTGCGCGGCGAGGGTGCCCCCGGCCTGCGCCAGTCCTTCGGCAATGGTGCCGTAGACCAGGAAGTAGGAGGCATCACCGGCATAGCTCAGGGTGACGCTCTTGCCCTGCATAAGATCCCGATAGAAGTGGTTGGGAATGTGCAGGATCCCGCTCGCCTCCCCGGCCATCATCAGCTGGCGCGCCTCAGCCAGCGAATTGGCCCGCACCACCAGCTTCACCTGCGGCGTGGCATCGGCCATAAACTCCAGCTGGCGCGACAGCTGGCTGCCATCCTCGTTGACCACCACCACCGCCTCTTCCCGCGGCAACTGATGCAGATAGGGCTGGGGGTAGAGAAACGAGTAGAAGATCACCCCGCCAAACAGGGTCAGCATGATGGCGCGATCCGCCAGCAGGGTGCGCAGCTCGAGGCGCAACAGATCGACAAATCCCAGCATCACTCAGGCTCCTTCTCGGCGACGGCCACTGCGGCAGATTGACGGGCCAGCTCGGCCTGCTGCTTGTAACGGCGCACCACCAGCAACAGGGGGAGCAGGAACAGCAGCAACGCACTCAGTTGCGGCAACGCCGATGCGAGGGGCAGACCATAGTTGCTCTGGCCAATCTGCAGCTCCACATAATGAGAAACCGGCAACAGGCTACGCCAGAAGCGGGCGAAATCCCCCATGGCGCTCACCGGAAAAGTGACCCCCATAAAGGCGAAACCGGGCGCAGTGTAAGCCCCCGCCAGCGACAGGGCGCGGGCCGGATCCCGAATGATGCCGTAAAAGAACGCCCCCATGGTGACGCAAGCGGCCGAGGCGAGCCCCAGCCCCACCACAAGTACCAACCAACTGCCGTGCATGGGATAGGCCAACCCCTTGAACAACAGCAGCGTCCAGACGATCCCCCAGCCCCAGCCAATCAGCACATGGGGCAGCAGGGTGCGCCACAGGCCGAACCAGACACCGCGGGTGGTCCAATCCAGCCCCAGCCGATCGGTGCGGGCCAGCGCATTGAGGCCGAACAGCACCACCAGGATCTGCCACACCGCGGGCAAAATCGCGCTCAGCAGAAACTGGGCATAACTGGAGTTAAGGTTGTAAAGCGCAGTGACCTGACTGCTGATGGGCACCGACTGCCCAATCGCACCGGGCAGCGCCTTGCCGTCGGCCATCGCCTCCAGCACACCGACCTGGCCGTTGAGAGTGCCTACCACCTGCGCCAGCGCCGAGTTGACCAGCTTGGCAATCAGGATGAACTGGCCATTGTTGAACACCGTCACCTGCGGCTGGGTACCCCGGCGGGCATCCCGCTCCAGATGGTTGGGGATCACCACCAGCGCATAGATGTCGCCACCGCGCAGCGCGCGCGCGCCAGCATCGATGGAATCAAACTGATTGGCCACCTTGAGCCCGGCCGAGCCATCCAGCGAGAAGGCCAGCTGGCGCGACAGCACGCTGTGGTCCAAATCCACCAGCCCCACCTTGAGGTCGCGGGCCAACCCTGCCGAGAAGATCCAGCAGAGGATCCCCATCAGCAGCAGCGGTACCCAGCTCATCAGGGCACGGCTGAACGGGTCCTGCCACAGCAGCCGAAATTCACGTCCCATCAGAGTTCAACCAGCACACTCATGCCAACCCGCAGCCCCTCAACCGGTTGCAGCGGGCGAGCCTCCACCTGGAAGCTCTTCATATCGAAGCCCTGACGGGTATCGGTGGCACGCCAGGTGGCGAAATCCCCCATCACGGCCACATGGGTCACCTTGAAGCGCACGGTCTGATCGCCAAGGCCTGGGATGCGGGCATCAAACTCGGTACCGACCGGGAAGCGGGGCAGCAAATCCTCGCGAACGTGGAACTGGGCCCAGGCATCGCTCATATCAAGCAGGGTCACCACCGGGAAACCTTGTGGCGCCAGCTCGCCGCTGCGCAGCAGTACCTGACTCACTTCACCATTGTGGGGGCTGGTGATGCGGGTATCAGCCAGATAGGCCTCAACCTCGGCCACGGAACCCGCCGCCATCTTGGCCTTCTCGCGAGCGGCGATCTTGGTCTCTTCCCGCGCCCCTTCCAACGCCATCTGGTACTGTTGCCACGCCATCCCTTCGCTGTAGCGTGCGGCTTGCCAGGCAGTCCAGGCCTCATCGCGTTTTTGCAGCGGCATTACGCCGTCGCGGTGCAGGCTGGCAACCCGCTCATAGGTCTTGCCACGCAGCTGGGCGGCAGCCTTGGCTTTTTGCCACTGATCCTTGGCTGCGGCGATCTGTTGGGCACGGGCCCCTTTCTCCGCCTCTTGAGCCAACGCACCCGCAGCCGCTTCACCCGCCTTGGCCTGGCTCAGCTTGGCTTCAATCTCGGGGCTCGCCAGGGTAAAGACCAGTTGATCCTTGGTCAGCTGATCGCCCTTTTTCACCAGCACCTCGTCGATGCGGCCCGGCACCTTTGAGGAGACCGAATATTGCTGCGCTTCAATCTGCCCTTGCAGATGCACCGGCTCGGGTTGATAGGCGAGCCAGAAGCGCCAGCCGAGCCACACCACCAGGATCACCAGCGCCAATGGCAACAACAGCGGTTTACCCTGGCTCATCTTCTTTTTGATGGGGGGATGGCTCATCACTTCACCTCGACAAACGGACGACCCTTGACGGTCGGAAAAGACATGAAAAAAGGAACAGACAGGACCGGGATCATGAGTTCACCTCGATCACCTGACCGTGCTGATATTGATTGAAACTGTTCATCTGGCCGGAGAGCGCCAGCAGGCGGGCCAGCGACACCACATATTGATAGGCCGCCGCTGCGCGCTGGGTCTTGACCCCCGCCAGCTGGTTTTGGGCATCCACCACATCAAGGGAGGTCGAGAGCCCCTGCCCGAAGGCTTTGTCACGCAGCAGCACGTTCTCCTCTGCCAACGCCTGGGTGGAAGAGAGGGATTGATACTCCTCCAGCCCCTGCGCCGCTTCGCGCCAGGTCTTCTCTACCAGCAACTCCAGATCCTGGCGGGTCTTGGCTTGCAGCAGATTGACCTGCAGCTCGGCGCTCTTGGCGGCCTGCACCGTCTCGGAGCGGCCATCACGGCTCACCAGCGGCATGCTGACCCCCACCCCCACCAGCCAGTCCGGCGCTGTCTTGGAGGCGAGTGAATCATCTTCATAGAGGTTGTAGTTGCCGAACAGGAACACCTCGGGGGCATATTTGCCCTGCTCGACCCGGATCAGCCCCTTGGCCTGCTCCTTCTTGGCGCTGAGCAGCTTGAGACCGGGATGCACCTCCAGGGTCTGGCTCACCAACCCCTCAAGGCGCGGCAGCTCCTTGTTGACGAACAGGCCGCTGCCCGGCTGGGCATTTGGCAACTTCAGCATGCGGCCGAGGGCCAGTTCGGCGATCTCGAGGCTGCGGCGCGCCTTCTGGGTATCGATGCGGGCGCGGTCATAGGCCGACTGGGCGGAGAGGCGCTCCACCCTGGCGATCTGGCCCTGCGCTTCGAGCTTCTTGGCGTGATCCAGATGGTGGGCCAGCCCCTCTTCGATCTCCTGTTTGGTCTGCACCACCTGAGCAGCCAGCACCACGCCGAAATAGGTCTGGGAGAGGCTCTCAAAAGTGGATTGCTGCTTGAGCACCAGCAGCTGCTGTGCCTCGCTCACTTGCGCCTGGCGGATATCCTGCGCCGCATCGATGCGACCACCGGCAAACAGCGGCCAGAGCATCTTGACCGAGCTGGTCACCACATTCTGTTTGGTCAGGGGCGTTACAAATGCGTTGGCCCCGACCCCGAACAGGCTGCCGAGCGCCAGGATCAGATCTTTCTGCTTGGCCAGCGGATTGAGATCGAGGGCATCAAGTTCAATCGGCTGATCAAGATGGGTATAGCTGGCCCCCAGATCCACCTTGGGCAGATACATGTCCTTGGCAGCCTCGCGCAGCTGTTTGGCCCGATCGACCCCGGCCTGCTCGGCAGCCAGCCCTTCATCCTGCTGGATGACCCGGGTCCAGGCTTCACCGAAACTGATGGTTTGCGCCTGCGCCGACCCCAGCACGGCCCCCATCAGACACGGCCAGAGTGATTTAATGAACCTTGACGTCATAGATCCCCAATCCGCTTTTGTTGCATAAATGTTTGGAGCATTTGCTCGACTTAAGCCCGCTATCATAACGCAAAGCGGGCCTGCAAGTGGACTGACAATTATGCAGGCGTCCGACCCGAATGGTACAGCGCTCACTCTCCGGCAATCTGGCCGTTTTTCAATAACTCCAGAATTTGCAAGCCTTGGCGCGACGTTTTTTTCAGAAAAAAATGGCTGACGCTCAAATACTAACCTTTTCTCCTGCCTAAAAAATGCGTAATATACGCCGCCCTAAGCCGATGGTAACCGTGGAATGCAGATAGGTCCCCACACGCTTGAAACTCCCTTGATTGTGGCTCCCATGGCCGGTGTAACTGACCGACCATTCCGTGAACTTTGTTTGCGATTGGGGGCTGGCATGGCCGTTTCCGAGATGCTGCTGGCCAACCCGGATGTCTGGGATACCCAGAAAACCCGGATGAGGATGGATCACTCTGCAGAAGGCGGATTGCGATCGGTCCAGATTGCCGGGGCCGACCCCGAGATGATGGCGTTTGCTGCCCGCTACAACGTGGAGCAGGGCGCACAGATCGTCGACATCAACATGGGATGTCCGGCAAAAAAAGTGAATAAGAAGTTGGCAGGTTCCGCCCTGCTGCGTGCCCCCGATCAGGTCAAAGCAATTTGCCGGGCCGTGGTGGATGCAGTGGAGGTGCCTGTCACCTTGAAGATCCGCACAGGATGGGATCCGGATAATCGCAATGGCGTGGAGATCGCCCGAATCGCCGAAGATTGCGGTATCGCGGCCCTCGCCGTGCATGGTCGTACCCGTGCCTGCCTCTACCGGGGCGAAGCGGAGTACGACACGATCAGGGCGATTAAGCAGGCCGTATCGATTCCTGTTGTCGCCAATGGTGACATCAACAGCCCGGAGAAAGCCCGGTATGTCCTCGACTATACCGGTGTCGACGCCGTGATGATCGGCCGAGCTGCGCAAGGACGACCCTGGATTTTCCGGGAAATCCGTCATTTTCTTGAGACGGGCACCAAGCTGCCGCCTCCCGAGAGGGAAGAGGTTCGCACCCTGATGAACGAGCATGTAACCAACCTGCACCGGTTTTATGGTGCATATCTGGGAGCGCGCATAGCCCGTAAACACGTGGGCTGGTATCTGGATGAAGAAGAGACGGGCCGAGAATTCCGTAAGCACTTCAATGCCCTGGATTGCGCAGACGCGCAACTTGAGGCACTCGAAGCGTATTTCGATGGATTAGGTTAACAAGATAACTAAAGAGCCGACCGAATATGTTCGAACAAACCCTGACTTCTGATGCATTGGTAACAACTACTCACAATCACGCTGCCGAGCCGACCCAGCGCCCCCTGCGTGACTCTGTGCAACAGGCCCTGCGTAACTACCTGGCCCAGTTGAACGGTCAGGAAGTGATTGATCTGTACGATATGGTTCTCTCCGAAGTCGAAGCGCCGATGCTGGACGTGATCATGCAGTACACCCGTGGTAACCAGACTCGCGCTGCCGTGATGATGGGTATCAACCGTGGCACCCTGCGCAAGAAGCTCAAGCGTTACGGCATGAACTGATTGCTGGCCGCGAGCCGCGACGGCGGTTCAAGGCAGATGCGAAAGGCGCCAGGTAGCAATACCTGGCGCCTTTCCTTTATGCTCTCCCCTCCATTTCACCATGACGACCCCGATGAACCGCACTCCCCTGCTGCTGATGGTACTGGTCACCCTGCTGGCCGCCGCTGGCTGGCTCTTCTCGAAAGAGGCGATCCGCGAACTGCCCCCCACCGCCTTTATCGGCAGCCGCTTCCTGCTGGCCGCCCTGTTGTTGCTCCCCCTCGCCTGGCTGCGTGAACCGCCGCCGACCCGTGCCCAACTGCTGCGCGCTGCAGGATGCGGCACATTGCTCGGCGCCAGCCTGCTGCTGTGGGTCACCGCCATCAGCCAGAGCGATGCGCTGGGCAGCGGCGCCTTTATCATGAGCGTCGCCACCCTGATGGCGCCGCTGGCCGCTTGGGCCGCCTTTCGAGCCAAACCCGGCCGTCACTACTGGCTCACTCTACCCATCGCCATCGCGGGCCTGTTGCTGCTCTCCAGCAGCACCCACTGGGGTGGAGATCACCCTGAACAGACAGGCGTGTCGCTCTCGCTGTTCTGGTTTCTGGCGGCGGCCACCACCCTCGGCATCCAGCTCGCCGTCCATCGCCACTTTGCCCAGTCCATTGCGCCCACCTGGCTCACCTGCATCCAGCTGGCGATGACCGGCCTGCTCGGCACCCTGCTCTCCCTGCTGACCGAGCAGTGGCCCGAGGCAGGGGTCAGCCACGGCATCTGGGGCTGGTTTGCGGCGAGCGTCTTGATCGCCACCACATTGCGCTACTGGCTGCTTACCCACGCATTGAGCAAGATGACCACCGCCCACGCCGCCCTGATGATGCTGCTGGAGCCGGTCTGGACTCTGCTGCTGAGCACCCTCTTCTATAGCGAACCGCTCGGTGGCGCCAAACTGGCCGGTGCCGGACTGGTACTCGGCGCCCTGGTGCTCTACCAGCTCCCCCTGCTGCTGCGCAGTGCCAGGCTAAAGCCCACAACCTGAGTACCGATAGCGGGTACCACTGACATCACTGACTACGTACAAAGACAAACGGGCCTGCGACTGCAGACCCGTTTTTATTGGCGCTGTCCCAATTACGT
>NZ_CDBR01000041.1 GCF_000819685.1 Aeromonas allosaccharophila
TAATGCCGATCAGTTAAGGATCCATTGACCGATCCTTCTGATGTGTGAAAATCCGAAACCTGTTGATTGGTTTCGGATTTTTTATGCGCATCGCTCAAGCTCTCGACTTCCTCCACGCCAGCAAGGCCGCTCAGTTTGAGTCACTTTCTGACCTCATTCCCAACGAGCTCATCACCACTCTGCTCGGCGAAGAGGGCGTTGCTACCCTGCGCCGTCGCCGTATGCCCATGGAGCGACTGGTCTGGGCCATCATCGGCATGGCCATCTTCCGCCACGTCCCCATGACCCAGCTGGTCAATCAGCTCGATATCCTACTGCCCGGTGACCGTCCCTTTGTTGCCCCCAGNNNTGCCGCTGCCTTTGCCAAGCCCGGCACCCAGCATGGGGAGACCGCCTATCCGCAGGTGCGCATGCTCTGCCAGATGGAGCTCACCAGCCACCTGCTTGTTCAGGCCGTCATGGAGAGCTGCGCCGTCAACGAGATGGTGTTGGCCGAGCAGCTCATTGCGCGCACACCGGACCACTCGCTCACCCTGTTCGACAAGGGGTTCTACTCCCTCGGCCTGCTCCACGCATGGCAGAGTGCGGGCGTAGAGCGGCACTGGTTGCTGCCGCTCAAAAAGGGCACCCAATACGAGGTGGTGCGCAAACTGGGGCGCCAGGATGCACTGGTCTTGCTGAAAACCAGCCCACAGGCGAGGAAGAAGTGGCCGCAACTGCCGGACACGGTGGAAGCCCGCTTGCTGACTCGCACTATCAACGGCCAGGAGCGGCAGGTGCTGACCTCGATGGTCGACCCGATGCGCTTTCCGAACGCCGAGATTGTTGAGCTCTACAGCCATCGCTGGGAAATCGAACTGGGCTATCGGGAGATGAAGCACAGTCTGCAACAACACCGACTGACCCTGCGCAGCAAGAAGGCGGCGGGAATACGACAGGAGCTGTGGGGCATGCTGCTGGCGTACAACCTGCTGCGCAGCCAGATGGTGAAGATGGCGGCGAGCCTGAAGGGATACACGGCCAGTCAGCTGAGTTTTCACATGGCATCGGTGTACCTCATCCATGAACTGAGCTGCATGCCCTACCTGTCACCGGGGACTATCCCGAAACGGGTAGCTGACCTGGAGAAACAGGCGGGGCAGTTTGTGTTGCCGGAACGCAGGGAGCGAAGTTACCCCCGCTGCGTGAAAGCAAGGCCACAGAGGTACAGTGTAAAAAAAACCAATAAAAACAATGCCAGTCAGGCTTAACTGACTGGCATT
>NZ_CDBR01000042.1 GCF_000819685.1 Aeromonas allosaccharophila
AAAGTCAAGCGATTGTTTTCGCTTTTCTTTCGGCGCCCACTTCATTAAGAAGCTGGCTCATCAGCTCGGCGTGTTCCGCCGTGCTGGTAGGGGCGCATTATAGGGAGCCGCGCCGGGATGACAAGAGCAAAACTGCAAAAAATGGCACTTTTTGCAGTTTTCCGTTTCAACCGTTGCTTTATTAAACAACAGCCCCGCATCGGCGGGGCTGTTCCGGGCAATAAACCCTGAATTTACATCACACTGCTACCTTTTTGACCAGAATTCGCGGGCAAAGCTGCGCACCTTTTCCCAATCGGTAAACTCGAGGTCCTTGCTGGTATCGGTGCTACCACCGGTGATCTTCATGATCAGCTGGATGATGCGAGTCTGCCACCAGTTATAGCGGGAGTACTGCAGCGCACCGGCAAACACCCCCAGGGTTTTCGGCTTCCAGGGTGAGAGGCGCAGGAACTTCTTCATATAGGCATTGGTTTGTGGCGTCTGCTTCTCTGGCTTGCGGGCAGTCAGGTTGACACAGAAGAAGGCCGCATTGGCCACCTCCAACTGCTCCTGATGGGCATGAATAAAGCTGAACAGGCTGGGATGGAAGTTGCCATAACGAATGGAGGCACCGATCAAGACCTTGGCATACTTGCTGAGGTTGCACATCGGCAAGGTGTGCAGGTCATGCGTCACCACTTCACATCCCGGCATCTGCTCCAGCATGACATCGACTATTTTGCGGGTTTGGCCATCCCGAGAGGAATAAAGCACCAGAATCTTGTCCATAACAACCTCAACTACGCCAGAATGCAGGAGTAAACAGTACCAGAAGCGTGAAAATTTCCAATCGGCCAAACAACATGGCCACCACCAGCACCCACTGGGCCGCTGGCGAGATATTGCCGAAGTTGGCAGAGACCTCTCCCAGCCCCGGACCTACGTTGGTGAAAGCCGCCGCCACGGCGGTGAATGCAGTCACTTCATTTAGCCCCGTCATCAGCAACAGCAGCATGAATATAAAGAAGAGAATGATATAGGTAGCGAAATAGCCCCACACCGCCTCGACGATGCGCTCGGGCACCGCCCGATTCCCCAGCTTTAAGGTATAGATGGCTCTGGGGTGAACCAGCCGCTTCAGCTCGCGCATCCCCTGCATGAACAGGATCATGAAACGCATCACCTTGATGCCGCCGCCGGTACTGCCCGCGCAACAGCCGATAAAGGCGGAGAACATCAGCAGCATGGGCAGGAACGAGGGCCAGTCGGCATAGGTAGTGGTGCTGTAACCGGTGGTGGTGCCCAGAGAGACCGCCTGGAACAGCCCGTGGTTGAGCGCCTCTTGCCAGGTGGCGTAGTGTCCGTGGGTCAGCAAGGCGACAAAGCAGATCATCACCAGGGTCGCCTGAATGGCCAGGAACACCTTGAGTTCCGAGTCATAAAGATAGCGCCCGATCCGAACCGGACGGTGGGAGAAAACGGTAAAGTGGAGCGCAAAGTTCACGCTGGCCAGCAGCAGGAACACCACGGTAATCAGGTTGATGACCGGACTGTTGAAGAAACCGATGCTGGCGTCGTGGGTAGAGAAGCCACCGACCGACAGAGTCGAGAACGAATGGCACACCGCATCGAACAACGTCATCCCGGCCAGCCAATAGGCCAGCGCACAGAGCGCGGTCAGCAGCAGATAGATGAACCAGAGCGCCTTGGCCGTTTCGGCGATACGCGGCGTCACCTTGGTATCCTTCACCGGCCCCGGGATCTCGGCACGGTAGAGCTGCATGCCACCGATCCCGAGCAGCGGCAGAATGGCCACCGCCAGTACGATGATCCCCATGCCCCCCAGCCACTGCAACAGCTGGCGATAGAACAGAAATGCCTTGGGCAGGTTATCGAGCCCGGTCAGTACCGTTGCGCCTGTGGTGGTCAGGCCGGAAAAAGATTCGAAGAAGGCCTCCGAGACCGACATGTCCGGCACGTCGCTCATGATGAAGGGCACAGCCCCCACACTGCCCAGCACGGTCCAGAACAGCACCACGATGAGGAAGCCCTCTTTCGAGCGCATCTCCTTCTTGTGATAGCGGTTGGGAAACCAGAGCACCACGCCGAGCAGCAGAGCGATCAGAAAAGAGCTGACGAACTCGGCACCACCCCCATCCCGATAGCCGAAGGCCACCAGTGCAGGCAACAGCATGGTCGAACTGAACAGCGCAACCAGCAGGCCAACAATGCGAATAATGCTCAGGATGTGCATTACAGCTCCCTTTCCCCAATTAAAGAGCGATGGATTCTAGCCATCTAAGGGACTGAGGGATACCCGTCCATGAGTCCGGTCGGTCAATTCACGGTCCACCTGAGCCCAAACCGAGGACTCCCACGCTACCTGCAAGGTGACCTGCTGACCGTAATCGGCCGCCAGCAATTCGCCATTGTGGCTGCTGATCAGCGACTCGACCGTCCCCATGTCACCGTAATCGCAGTGAATGAGAGAGGGAGTGCGCGGCACCTTGAGCAGGGTAGGCAATTGCTTGAGGGCAGCACCGACGCCGCCCCCATAGGCTTTGACCAGTCCACCGGTGCCAAGCTGGATGCCGCCGTAATACCGCACCACCACGGCGCAGATTTCACCGAGCCCCGAGCCCATCAACTGGGCCAGGATCGGCTTGCCCGCCGTACCGGACGGTTCGCCATCATCGCTGAAGCCGTAGACCTGACTATCTTGCGGCGCCCCCGCAACAAAGGCCCAGCAGTGATGGCGAGCGGTCGGATGTTGGCGCTTGATCTCGTTGACCCACCCCTTGGCCGCCTCGACGGTCGGGGTGTGGGCAATCAGGGTAATGAAGCGGCTCTTCTTTATCTCTTCGGTCAACTCCAGCGGGGCAGCCGGAATGGAGTACGCTGCCGCCATCAGAGCCCTGCTTGTCTGGTCATGTTCTCCACCCCGTTGGCGTGCAGCACTATATTGTCTTCGATGCGGATGCCACCAAACGGCCGCAGTGCCTCGACCTTGTTCCAGTTGACCCGTTTGCCCTGTTCGCCCTGACGCAGCGGCTCCAGCAAACTGTCGATGAAGTAGAGTCCCGGCTCGATGGTGAACACCTGATCCACCTCCATCACCCGGGTGCAGCGCAGATAGGGGAACAGCTCGGGCGCCGCCAGATGGGTGCCGCGCTCATCCTGCATGAACCCGCCCGCATCGTGTACCTGCAGACCGAGGAAGTGGCCGAGGCCGTGAGGGAAGAAGACGTTGGTCACCCCGGTATTGATCATCTCGTCCACCGACATGTCCACCAGCTCGGTGGTCTGCAGCAGGCGCGCCAGCTTGTGATGCATCAGCAGGTGCAGCTCGCTGTAGCGGCGACCCGGCTTGATCTCCTTGATGATCTCCTGCTGCTGCTCGTCGAGGGCAGCAATCAGATCGGCAAACTCGCCGCGCCGCCACGCCCAGGTGCGGGTGATGTCGGAGGCATAACCGTGAAAATCGACGCCGGCATCGATCAGGAAGGAGTGACGCTCCACATCCGGCACCCGCAAGGCAGACAAATGGGTGTAGTGCAGGATGGCCGCATTGCGGTTGATGGCGACGATATTGCTATAAGGTGCCTCATTGGCCCCCTGCCCGACCGCCTTCATGTAGGCCAGATTGATCTCGAACTCGCTCGCCCCCGCCATAAAGGAGTCCTTGGCAGCGATATGGCCGCGCACCCCGATGCGGTTCGCCTCGCGCAGACACTCCAGTTCGTAGGGGGTCTTGTAGGCGCGGTGATAGTGCAGGTAGTTGAGTACCGCCTC
This sequence comes from Aeromonas allosaccharophila, assembly GCF_000819685.1. Taxonomy (GTDB): domain Bacteria; phylum Pseudomonadota; class Gammaproteobacteria; order Enterobacterales; family Aeromonadaceae; genus Aeromonas; species Aeromonas allosaccharophila. Next base: position 3,775 of record NZ_CDBR01000042.1, read on the forward strand.
GGGATTGGGCTGGGTCAGCCCCAGCAGCTCGGCCACTTCCAGATGCCCGCCCAGGTAGGCCCACTCCTGCTTGTTGGCAGGCAGATGATCGGCCACCTGCTCCGGCCTCGTCAGGAAACGGATATCGAAGAACTCGACCCAGAAGGCATTGGGCAGATCCGCCACCTTGTGCCAGAAATCCACAGGGCGATAGAACAGCAGCACCGGCTTGTTCACCCCGTCCACCAGCAGCCAGCAGTGGGGGTTGTCCAGCACCGGCAACCAGGCCTTGAAGTGCGGGTTTACCTTGAACGGGTAATCCTGATCATCGAGGAAGATGCGGTGGGTCTGGCCGGAGTGGATGGCCAGTCCGCTGAGCCCCTGTTGTTGCAGAATGTCGCGGGTGCGCTGCTGCAAGGTATCGAGGTGCTGGGCAAAAAGTTGGCTGTAGCTGCTCATGGCGTCCTGCTCCGAGGTGAATGTGATAGCAGCATAACACCAAGCTCGGGGCTGCTCGACCCGTCAAGCTGCCGCTTCGTGAGATAACGCATGCGTTACAACCTGTTTGTTATCAACGCAAAACCAATCATTAACAAATCAAAAACAATTCAATACACTGCCGGTAGATACATGAAGTCAGGGATTACTCATGGACAACCTCTGCCTGTGGCAACCGGATCCGCTCGGGATGCAGCAATCCAACCTCTACCGTTTTATGGCGGAGGTGAACCGTTTCCACGGCTTGCAGTTGCAGAACTATCCGCAGCTTTACCAATGGTCGGTGGAGAAGACCACCCGTTTCTGGCCGCTGGTGTGGCAACACTGCGGCGTCAAGGGCGAGCTCGGCAACATAGTGGCGGAGAACCGTCAGGATATGCAGCGCACCCGCTGGTTCCCCGACAGCCGCCTCAACTTCGCCGAGAACCTGCTGCGCCGACAAGACGAGAGCCCGGCTATCATCTCCCGCATCGAAGGAAGCCCAAGCCGCACTCTTAGCTGGCGTGAACTGAGTGATCAGGTGGCTCGGCTGGCTCAGTGGCTGCGCCATCAGGGGATTGGTCGTGGCGATGTGGTTGCCGCCTATCTGCCCAATATTCCCCAAACCGTGGTTGCCATGCTGGCAACCAGCAGCCTCGGGGCGATCTGGACCTCCACCAGTCCCGACTTCGGTGAGGCCAGCGTGGTGGAGCGTTTCGGCCAGACCCGGCCGCGAGTGCTGTTCGCGGTGGATGGTTATCGCTACAACGGCAAGGAGATCGACATTCAGCAGAAGGTCGCCAGCGTGGTGAGCCAGTTAAGCAGCATTGAGCAGACGGTGATGATCCCCCTGCTCGGCAACCCGCTGCAGCTTGGCCACGACTGGCAACAACTGCTGGCGAGCCAGCAGGGTGCCCAGCTCGCCTTCGAGCCGATGGCTTTCAACGATCCGCTCTACATCCTCTATTCGTCAGGTACGACCGGCAAACCCAAGTGCATCGTCCACGGCATAGGCGGCACCCTGCTGCAACACCTGAAAGAGCACCAGCTGCATTGCGACATCAAACCGGGAGAGCGGATCTTCTACTTCACTACCTGCGGCTGGATGATGTGGAACTGGCTGGTGAGCGCCCTCGCCTCCGGCGCCACCCTGGTGCTCTACGATGGCTCGCCGTTTTACCCGGACGGCAACGTGCTATGGGATCTCGCCCGCGACGAGCAGGTCGCCTTGTTCGGCACCTCGGCCAAGTATCTCGATGCGTTGCACAAGCAGGGTTATGCCCCCATCAAGACCCACGACTTGCCGCAGTTGCGGCTGATCTGCAGCACCGGCTCAGTGTTGTCGCCGGAGGGGTTCGACTACGTCTATCAGCAGATCAAGCAGGATCTGCAGCTCAGCTCCATCTCAGGCGGCACCGATATCTGCTCCTGCTTCGTCATCGGCAATCCGCTCAGCCCTGTCTATCGCGGCGAGAGTCAGGGGCGCGGCCTCGGTCTCGCGGTGCAGGTATTCAACGAAGCGGGCCAGCCGGTGCAGGGGGAGAAGGGTGAGCTGGTCTGCACCAAGCCGTTCCCGGCCCAGCCCATCTACTTCTGGGGCGACGAAAATGGAGACAAATACCACGCCGCCTACTTCGAGCGGTTCGACAACATCTGGTGCCACGGCGACTGGATCGAGCTAACCCCGACCGGCGGCATTCTGTTTTACGGCCGCTCCGACGCGACCCTCAACCCGGGCGGCGTGCGCATCGGCACCAGCGAGATCTACCGCTATGTCGAGCAGCTCGACGAGGTGGAGGAGAGCATCGTCATCGGCCAGCAGTGGCAACAGGACGAGCGGGTGGTGCTGTTCGTCAAACTCAAGGCGGGTTGCAAGCTGGACGAGCCGCTGCGCGAGCGGATCCGCCAGCAAATAAAGCAACACTGCACCGCCCGCCATGTGCCCGCCCGCATCCTGCAGGTGGACGCCATCCCCCGCACCAAGTCCGGCAAGATCGTCGAACTGGCGGTACGGGAGGTAGTGCACAACCGGCCGATCAACAACACCCACGCCCTCGCCGATCCCGAGGTGTTGAACCAGTATCGCAACCGGCCGGAACTGGCCAGTTGATAACAAACTCACATTCATTGGAGGCGCCGCAAGGCGCCTCTCTTTTGCCCGTTTTGTGATGAAGAGCTTTTACTCGATAACTGTTAAACAAATGTTTTAAATAGGTGTTGAAAATGTCTCCTTTTGGATCAATAGTGAGCCTCGCCCCCTGCTGGGGATAAAGGAGCAACACCCCCCACTGAGTGGGAACAAGGAGACACTCTCATGATCTACCAAGGCGAAACCCTGTCGGTCAGCTACCTCGAAAACGGCATTGCCGAGCTGAGGTTTGATGCCCCGGGTTCAGTCAACAAGCTGGATCGCGCTACCCTGCTCTCCCTGAGCGAAGCGATCGCCGCACTACAACAAGAACGTGAACTAAAAGGTCTGATCCTCACCTCTGGCAAAGACGCCTTTATCGTCGGCGCCGATATTACCGAATTCCTGGAACTGTTCGATCTGCCGCAAGAAGATCTGCTCGGCTGGCTGAAAAAGGCCAACGACATCTTCAATGCCATCGAAGATCTGCCGGTTCCTACCCTCTCCGCCATCAAGGGCCACGCCCTGGGCGGCGGCTGCGAGACCATCCTCTCCACCGACTTCCGTCTGGCTGATACCAGCGCCAAAATCGGCCTGCCCGAAACCAAACTTGGCATCATGCCGGGCTTTGGCGGCACCGTCCGTCTTCCGCGGGTGATCGGCGCCGACAACGCGCTGGAGTGGATCACCACCGGCAAGGATGTCCGTGCCGATGACGCCCTCAAGGTGGGTGCCATCGATGCCGTGGTCGCCCCCGAGGCACTGCAGGGCGCTGCGCTGCAGATGATCAAGGACGCCATCGCAGGCAAGCTGGACTGGCAGAGCCGTCGCGCCGCCAAAAAAGCGCCGCTGCGCCTCTCCAAACTGGAAGCCATGATGAGCTTCACCACCGCCGCCGGCATGGTTGCCGCCGTGGCGGGCAAACACTATCCGGCACCGATGACTGCGGTGAAAACCGTCGAGGCCGCCGCAGGTATGGGCCGTGACGAGGCGCTCAACGTCGAGGCACAAGGCTTTATCAAGCTGGCCAAAACCGATGTCGCCAAGGCGCTGGTCGGTATCTTCCTCAACGATCAACACATCAAGGCGCTGGCCAAGAAGGCGGCCAAGCAGGCAGCTAAGGCCACTAGCCACGCCGCCGTACTGGGTGCCGGCATCATGGGGGGCGGCATCGCCTACCAGTCTGCCAGCAAGGGCATTCCAGCGGTGATGAAGGATATCAACGAAAAGGCTCTGGCACTTGGCATGGGCGAAGCCACCAAGCTGCTCAACGGCCAGCTCGAGAAGGGCCGCATCGACGGCATCAAGATGGGCCAGGTGCTCTCCGCCATTACACCGACCCTCAGCTATGACAACGTCAAGCATGTGGATGTGGTAGTCGAAGCCGTGGTCGAGAACCCGAAAGTGAAGGCCGCCGTACTGGGCGAAGTGGAAGGGATCATTGGCGAAGACGCCGTGCTCGCCAGCAACACCTCGACCATTCCCATCTCCCTGCTGGCCAAGGGGCTGAAGCGCCCGCAGAACTTCTGCGGCATGCACTTCTTCAACCCGGTACACCGCATGCCGCTGGTGGAGATCATCCGCGGCGAGCAGACCTCCGATGAAACCATCAACCGCGTGGTGGCCTATGCCGCCGCCATGGGCAAGTCCCCGGTGGTGGTCAACGACTGCCCGGGCTTCTTCGTCAACCGCGTGCTGTTCCCCTACTTCTTCGGCTTCAACAAGCTGGTCGCCGATGGCGCCGACTTCGCCGCCGTCGACAAGGTGATGGAGAAGGAGTTTGGCTGGCCGATGGGCCCCGCCTACCTGCTGGACGTGGTCGGCATCGACACCGGTCACCATGCCGGTGATGTGATGGCGCAGGGCTTCCCGGCGCGCATGAGCAAGGAAGGCCGCACCGCCATCGACGTGATGTATGAGGTGAGCCGCTTCGGTCAGAAGAATGGCAAGGGTTTCTACGCTTACGAGCAGGACAAGAAGGGCAAACCGAAGAAGGTGGCCGACGCCGCCAGCTACGAGCTGCTGGCCCCCATTGCCAAGCCGAAGCAGGACTTTGACAAGGAAGCCATCATCGCTCGCATGATGATCCCGATGATCAACGAGGTGGTGCTCTGTCTGGAAGAGGGCATTGTTGCCACGCCAGCCGAAGCCGACATCGCACTGGTCTACGGTCTGGGCTTCCCTCCCTTCCGCGGCGGCGTGTTCCGCTATCTGGACACCATAGGTCTGGATCGCTACGTGGCCATGGCCGACCAGTATGCCGATTTGGGCCCGCTCTACCGCGTCAGCGACAAGCTGCGCGAGATGGCCGCCCATGGCAAAACCTTCTACTGATTGCGGAAAGGAGATCCATTCATGAAAGACGTAGTCATTGTCGACTGTATCCGGACCCCCATGGGCCGGTCCAAGGGCGGCGCCTTCCGCAACGTGCGTGCAGAAGATCTGTCCGCGCACCTGATGAAATCCATCCTGCTGCGCAACCCCAACCTCGACCCGAACGAAATCGAGGATATCTACTGGGGCTGCGTGCAGCAGACCCTGGAACAGGGCTTCAACATCGCCCGCAACGCCGCGCTGCTGGCCGGTATCCCGAAGCAGGTGGGGGCAGTCACCGTCAACCGGCTGTGTGGCTCCTCCATGCAGGCGCTGCATGACGCTTCCCGTGCCATTGCGGTGGGTGATGGGGACATCTTCATCATCGGCGGCGTCGAGCACATGGGCCACGTGCCGATGAGCCACGGGGTGGACTTCCACCCCGGCATGGCCAAGTCGGTGGCGAAAGCCTCCGGCATGATGGGGCTGACCGCCGAAATGCTCGGCAAGCTGCACGGCATCAGCCGCCAGCAGCAGGACGAGTTTGCCGCCCGCTCCCATCGCCGCGCATATGCTGCGACCGTGGAAGGGCGCTTCGCCAAAGAGATCGTCGGGCTGGAAGGCCATGATGCCAGCGGCGCCCGCTTCTTCTACGACTACGACGAAGTGATCCGCCCGGAGACCACGGTCGATGGCTTAAGCCAGCTGCGCCCGGCATTTGACCCGGTCAACGGCACCGTCACCGCGGGCAGCTCCTCGGCGCTGTCCGATGGCGCCGCCGCCATGCTGGTGATGAGTGCGGATCGCGCCAAGGCCCTCGGCCTCACGCCCCGCGCCAGAGTGCGTGCCATGGCCATTGCCGGTTGCGATGCCGCCATCATGGGTTACGGCCCGGTGCCGGCCACCCAGAAAGCGCTCAAGCGTGCCGGTCTGACCATCGGCGATATCGATCTGTTCGAGCTGAACGAGGCGTTTGCCGCCCAGTCCCTGCCCTGCGTCAAGGACCTCGGTCTGCAGGATCTGGTGGACGAGAAGGTCAACCTGAACGGCGGCGCCATTGCGCTGGGCCACCCGCTCGGCTGCTCCGGTGCGCGCATCTCCACGACTCTCATCAATCTGATGGAGGAGAAGGATGCCACCCTGGGCGTGGCCACCATGTGTATCGGTCTGGGTCAGGGCATCGCCACCGTATTCGAACGGGTGTGATAACCAGCCGGATCGACGGGATGCACTACTGAGAGTTGTCCCTTTTCAGGGTCAGTCTGACTGGCCCCTTTTCAAGTCTGTGACGATCGCCACACGGGGTGATCGTCAGTGGTCAGAAGCTGTCTGTTGGCCGTCCCGTTTGGGTCGGCCTTTTTTCGTTTTAACCTTATCAATAGCCTGTTATTGCCTTAAACCTCACATTAGATGGGGGGCTTGCTTGCTTTTTACTCCCCCGACAGGTTCAATCTGCACAAAAAAATGGGTGGATGCACATACATATGTCAATGAGCAAACAACTGCTGATCGTCGATGACGACCAAGAGATCCGCGAGCTGCTCAATGAGTACCTGACCCGGGCGGGCTTTCAGGTATTGACGGCGGCGGAGGGCAACGAGATGCGCCAGCAACTCGCCCAGCACAGCCCGGACCTCATTATTCTGGACATCATGATGCCCGGCGAGGACGGTTTTACCCTCTGCCAGCAGATCCGTCGTGACTCCCAGGTGCCCATCATCATGCTGACCGCCGCTTCCGACGAAGCGGATCGGGTGATCGGCCTCGAACTCGGTGCCGACGACTATATCGCCAAGCCGTTCAGCCCCCGTGAACTGCAGGCCCGTATCAAGGCGCTGCTGCGCCGCGCCGAATTCCGCCAGCCGGAAAAAGAGAAAGAGCCGAGCCGCCGCCTGCGTTTTGCCGAGTGGACCCTCGACACCCTGAGCCACCAGCTGACCCATGACGATGGCAGCCTGCTGGATCTCTCCGGCAGCGACGCCATGCTGCTCGGCATGTTCCTGCAACAACCCGGCGTGGTGCTGGATCGGGATACCATCTCCGATGCCACCCGCGGCCGCGAAAGCCTGCCGATGGAGCGCGGCATCGACGTGCAGATCAGCCGTCTGCGCCAGAAGCTGGGCGACAACGGCAAGAGCCCGCGCATCATCAAGACCATTCGCGGTAGCGGCTACATGCTGATTGCCGAGGTGCACGAGCTGCCATGAGCAACAAGTGGTCCTGGGGGGCGCTGGTACCCCGCTCCCTGCTGTCACGGATGATCCTGCTGCTGTTGCTGGCCATCCTGCTCTCCCAGACCATTCTGACCGGCATCTGGATGCAGCAGATCCAGAAGCGGGAGCTGGAGGGGATGATCAGCACCACCCGCAACCTGGCACTCTCCGCTGCTTCCACCGTCAACTTCTTCAAATCCCTGCCGCTGCAGTATCGCCATATCGCCCTCGACCAGCTGCGCAACATGGGTGGCAGCCGCTTCTTCGTCTCGCTCAACGAGGAAGAGATCCACATCAACGCCATCCCCGAGAGCGAGCGCAAGACGCTGGTGCTGCAGGAGGTGCAGGGGGTGCTGACCCGCAAGCTCTCCGATGCCATGGCGATCAAGGTGGACTTCTCCCGACCCGACGACTTGCACGTATTCAACAACGACACCTTGCTGGCAGACCTGCCCTCCTCCTGGGCCCGCTACACCCTGTCGCTGGAACCGCTCAATCCGCCGGTACTGGTGACCCAGATCGAGATTGAAAAGGGGGAGTGGCTCTATCTGGCGGCCCTGCTGCCCGCCCCCTACATGACCCTCGACGATACCGTGATGCCGAGCAATCAGGTGCGTTTCATCGCCCTGATGACTGTGTTCCTCTGCTTCTTCACCTTTATGCTGGTGCGCTGGCAGACCCGTCCGCTGCGCAGGCTCGCCAAGGCGGCGGTCAATCTCGGCAAGGATATCGACCAGCCGTCGCTGAAAGAGGAAGGGGCGTCGGAAATCGTGGCGGCCACCCGCGCCTTCAACATCATGCAGCACCGCATTCGCCGTTATATCGACGATAGGGAGCGGCTGTTCAGCTCCATCTCCCACGACCTCAAGACCCCCATCACCCGGCTGCGGCTGCGGGTCGAGCTGCTTGACGACGAGGTGCAGATCGGCAAGTTCAACAAGGATCTCGACGAGCTGGAGCTGATGGTGAAAGGTGCGCTGCAGACGGTCAAAGAGACCGACATCCACGAGAACATCGAGGAGATCGACATCAACGCCCTGCTGGAGCAGATGGCGGAGTCGATGAACCTGCACGACGAGCGGCTGACCATTGAAGGCCACTGCAAGTGGCCCTATCGCGGCAAGCTGCTGGCGCTCAAGCGCTGCATCGGCAATCTGGTGGACAACGGCATCAAGTACGGCCAGAAGGTGCGCATCATCATCATGGATGACGAGGAGATGCTGATCCTCTTCATCATGGATGAGGGCCCCGGCCTGCCGGACGATCAGTTCGAGCGCATCTTCGAGCCCTACTACCGGCTCAGTACCGATCAGGCGGGCACCGGCCTCGGCCTTGGCATCGCCCGCAACATTGCCCACGCCCACGGCGGCGATCTGGTGCTGGAAAACCGTCCGCAAGGTGGCCTGCAGGCCACGCTCTCCCTACCAAGGCAGTAACCTTATGAAGTGGTTGTCTTTTTCTGTCATCGCCCTGCTATCACTACCGGCGTGCGCCTCTCAGGTGGAGGTGCTGCACTGGTGGACCTCCGGCGGTGAAGCCAAGGCCGTGGAGGTGCTCAAATCCGAGTGGACCGAACAGGGCAACCAGTGGAACGACTTCGCGGTACAGGGCGGCGGCGGCAAGAGCGCCATGACGGTATTGAAGAGCCGGGCACTGGCAGCCAACCCGCCGGAGGCGGCCCACCTCAAGGGCTATGAACTCAAGGAGTGGGCCGGACTCGGCTTTTTGCGCGATCTCAGCCCGATGGCCGAACACCTCGGCTGGTACGCCAAAATGCCCCCCATGGTGCGGGCCACCCTCATCCAGAGTGACGCCCTGATGGCGGTACCGACCGGCATTCACCGGGTCAACTGGTTGTGGCTCAACCGCAAGGTGTTCGAGCAGCAGAAGCTGACTCCGCCCACCGACTGGGCCCATTTCGTCACCATCGCCGACCAGCTTAAAAAACGGGGTATCACCCCGCTCGCCATCGGCAACGAGCCCTGGCAGCTGGCGGTGTTGTTTGAAACGGTGGCGCTCGGTGAGGGCGGCAAGGAGTTCTACCGCAAGGCGTTCCTCGAACAGGACAGCGCCACCCTGACTGGCCCCGACATGGTGCGGGTGCTGACCCGCTTCCAGCAGCTGCGCGCCTATGTGCCGCAAAAATACGCCGGACTGAAGTGGCATCAGGCTACCAATCTGCTGGAGAGCGGTGGCGCCGCCATGCAGGTGATGGGGGACTGGGTGAAGGGGGAGCTGAGCGCGGGCAACTACCGGCCGGGTGAGGATATCGCCTGCCTGCCGAGCCCGGGCAGCGCCGGGTTGTTCAGCTACAACCTCGACTCCATCGCCATGTTCAAACAGCGGGATCCGGCCCAGCTGCAGGCGCAGGGCGAGCTGGCCCAGTTGCTGATGACGCCGACATTCCAGGCAGAGTTCAACCGGGTGAAGGGGTCGATCCCGGCGCTGACCAACCCCGACATGAGCAAGTTCGACCGCTGCGCCGTGCGCTCCTATCAGGATTTCCTGCTGGCGGAAAAGCAGGACAACCTGCTGCCCAGCATGGCGGAGGGGATGGCGACGCCGACCAATATGCGTCAGGCGATCATGGATGTGCTGAGCAACTACTTCAACGACCCCAAAGCGAACCCGGAGCAGACGGCGCTGCATCTGGAGCGGGCGATGCGCTCGACCCGCTGATCCGGGCAAATGGCTGATCGGCAGAAATGACAAAGGCGGAATTGCTCCGCCTTTGTTGTTGAATCGTCATCCGGTTCAGGATTGATCGTTTTCGTCCTCATCCTCGTCATAGTAATCGCTGAGCTCGATCCAGAGCCCCAACCCCACCATCACCATGGAGCCGAACCAGGTACCGGTGTTCCCGATCGGGCTGCCCATCACTATCATGGCGAAGGACAAGAACCCCATGCCTGCATAGGCTTGTAATCTGCCGTAGGAGACCTGCATATTCACCTCCTTGTTGAATATGGTTCAATTTTTATATTACTCGTCCGGCGCAAGCTGGATAGGGCTGAATAACATTTTAGTTACATATGCTGGTTGACGGGCTGTTTGTTTGATTATTTTTTAGCCCTGAGTATCATTGGCAGCCGAATAGGTTGAAGGTTGATAATAGATGAGTGATTTATTCTGCGGCGCAACTCATGAGTTGGACGCAATCGGGCTTCGTTGCCCGGAACCCGTTATGATGGTTCGCAAAAAAGTGCGGCTGATGGCGGATGGCGAGACCCTGCTGGTCAGCGCCGACGATCCTTCAACCACCCGCGACATCCCCAGTTTCTGCCGCTTTATGGATCACACCCTGGTCGCCAGCGAGACAGAGCAGGCCCCTTACCGCTATCTGATCCGCAAGGGTCAATAAGCCCCCGTACCGGAGCACTCCATGACAACCATTACCCGAATCGGCACCACCCAGCGTTGGTCAGACGTGGTCATCCACAATGGCACCCTCTACGTGGTGGAAGTGCCCGCCAGCGAAGAGGCCGACATCCACCAGCAGACCCGCGAAGTGCTGGCGAGCCTGCAGCGTCTGCTGGAAGCCAACGGCTCCGGCGTCGACAAGATCCTGATGGCCAACATCTATCTCAAAGACATTCAGGACATCGCTGCCTTCAACGAGCAGTGGGATGCCTGGATCCCGGCTGGCACAGCACCGGTTCGCGCCTGCGTACAGGCCCGTCTGGCCCACGAAGGCTACAAGGTGGAAGTGCAGCTCACTGCCGCTGTCTAAGCAAAACGGGATGCCTGGCTCCCCTGATGCCGACACAGCCCCTGTGCGCGCCTGCGTACAGGCCTGCTTGGCCCACGAAGGCTACAAGGTGGAAGTGCAGCTCACTGCCGCTGTCTAAGAGGCGGTTATCCCCCTCATCCCCGCCCCTTCTCCCGCAAGGGGAGAAGGGAGCAAAGAATAAGGAGCCGTTGCTAGCCACGGCTCCAATAGAAAGGCCCCGCCATCACTGGCGGGGCCTTTTCGTTGCCAAAACCTGAACGACTTAGGCGGTCGGGGTCAGGGTAATGGTCACGCGACGGTTCTGGGCTTTGCCAGCCGCGGTGCTGTTGGAGGCGATCGGCTGATCCGGGCCTACACCTGTGGTGGAGATGCGGCTGCCAGCGACACCCTGACCAATCAGCTGGGCGGCAACGGCATCGGCGCGCTCGCGGGAGAGCTTCATGTTCAGATCGCGGGAGCCGCTGCTGTCGGTGTGACCGACCACGTTCAGGCGGGTCTTGTCGAACTCGGCAACCACCATGGCCACACCGGAGAGGGTGTTGGCACCGGCCGCTTTCAGCTGGGCGCTGGAGCTGTCGAAGGTGACGTTGTTCGGCATATTGAGGATCAGCTGGTCGCCATTGCGGGTGACGCTGACGCCGGTGCCTTGCAGCTTCTCGCGCAGCTTGGCTTCCTGCACATCCATGTAGTAACCGATACCGCCGCCCAGCGCCGCACCTGCCGCCACACCAGTCAGGATCCCCTTCTTGCGGTCACCCTTGCTGGAGGACATGGCACCGATTGCCGCGCCGGTTGCGGCACCGGCCAGCGAACCCCAGACCGCCTTGGAGGTCTGCTGCTCACCTGTGTACGGGTTGGTAGTACAGCCGCTCAGGGCCACGGCCAGCGCAACCGCCGGAACAATTGTCTTGAAATGCATGAAAAAAAACCTCTGAAAAAACCGACTCAAAACCACAAAGCGCGCATTCTACCCCAGCCGCGTGCCAAGGTGTGACGTCAGGATACGGATTGCGCCCTCTTCTGGCGGATGGCCGCCATTATGCCGTGCTGCACTGGACAAGAGCTGAACACCGGACCATCCCCCATGACCGAGCCCCCGGCCACAAACGACGGCGGGCTGGCTGACGCCATTGACTACTATTGAAGGCACCATCAATAGATCTTTGAGGTCTCGCCATGTTTGCACTGCTTCGCAACCTCTCGATCCGCCATCTGCTGTTGGGCGCGAGCCTAGTTATCCTGCTGACCATGGTGCTGGGCGGCATCTGGCGCAGCACCCTGACCGATCGGCTCGGACAACTGCCAGAACAGCTGATCACCAGCGCCAACCGGCAAATCACCCTGCAGGAGCTGCGTTATCACACTACTCAAGTGCAGCAATTTCTAACCGATGCGGCCGTCTCGGGGGAGCAGGACTCCGTTACCGAGGCGGAGCAGCATGCCCAGACTGCCCGGCAGCTGCTCGACACCCTGCCACAGTTGCAGAGTGCTCTCACCCCCTTGCTGGCCCGCCAACTGGAGACAGGAAAACGGATGGTCGATGCCTATCTCAAGGAGGGGCGCGAAGCAGGCAACCGCCTGATGAAACAGCCGGGCGAGGGATTTGACGCGATAACCGATAGCATCGCCACTCAGGTGGCAGGGGCGCTGGAGCAGCAACAACAACAGCTGATGGGTCAGGAGCGGGAGATCGCCAGCCAAAGCAGCGCCCTGCAAAGCCAGGATCTGCTGCTGCTCGTGGTCAGCCTCACCATCATCATGCTGATGTTGCTGCTGATCCATCTCAAGACGGTGCGGCCACTGCAACAGCTGATGACCCAGCTGGTCGAACTGGCCAACCACAGCCACAACCTCACGTTCCGGCTGCGCAGCCGCGGGCAGGATGAGTTCGCCTACCTCGCCACCGTCTTCAACCGCTTCCTCGACAATATCGACAGCCTGATCGGCTCGGTGCAGCAGGTCTCTCACAAGACCCACGACAAGATGGCGCTGCTGATGAACCATTCCGGCAGCACCCTGAGCAGCATGCAGCGGGCGCAGCAAAGTACCGACATGCTGGCGACCGCCATCAACGAAATGACCGCCACCGTCCACAACATCGAACACAATACCGAGCAGGCCAGTCAGGATACCCTGCTCACCCAGCAGCAGGCCCACGATGGCCAGCAGCAAGTGAGCCAGACCATCGCCCTGATCCGTCAGGTGGCCACCCATATCGAGCAATCCGCCGGTGAGGTGACCCGGCTGGATCAGGAGAGCAGCCAGATCGGCAACATTCTGCAGGTGATCAGCACCATCTCGGAACAGACCAACCTGCTGGCGCTCAACGCCGCCATCGAGGCGGCACGGGCTGGCGAACAGGGGCGCGGCTTTGCGGTGGTCGCCGACGAGGTACGTCAGCTGGCAACCCGCACCCAGGCCGCCACCGTCGATATCCAGCAGCGGATCGAAGCGTTGCAGAACAACACCCGCCATGCCGTCAGCACCATGCATACCACCCGCAATGTCAGCGAACAGGCGGTCAACCAGGCCGCGGGCACCGGCGAAACCCTGAATGCCATTGTCTCGGCCATTACCCGGGTCGCCGACATGAATGGTCAGATCGCCACGGCGGCCGAGCAACAGGCTCAAGTCGCGGAAGAGACCAATCGCAACGTCATGCAGGTTGCCAATATTGCTCGTGAATGCCTCGAGCTGGCCCGCGAGAGTCGGGCCCACACGCGCGACCTGAACCAGTCCAATGAGGAGATCAGCCTGATCAGCGACCAGTTCGAGGTGAGCCAGCAGCAATCAACGGGGCATGAACACGACCTGCTGCGCTGGAACGAGACATTCATGGTGGGTGTGGCGAGCGTGGATCGTCAGCATCAGGGCCTGTTCGACGCGATGAACCGCTTCTACCACGCGGTCAGTGATAACAGTCCGGCGCAGGTGCGCAAACAGCGGCTGGACGATCTGCTCAAGCTCGCAATTCAGCACTTTGCCGACGAGGAGCGCAGTATGGAACAGGCGCGCTATCCCGAACTGCAACGCCACAAACAGGAGCATGCCAGGCTGCTGGCCGAGCTGGGCAACCTGATCCGCCGCGAAGATGGCGACGAACAGGATCTCAACATGGAGATGATCATCTTCCTCAAGAGCTGGCTGCTCAACCATATCCTGAAGGTGGACAAGCAATACAGCGAGTGCATGGTAAAGGCGGGAGTAGCGTAAGCCGCCACCCGGCGACCAGATGCAAAAAGGCTCCCGTTTTCGGGAGCCTTTTTCTTGTCACACTGTTTGGCTGCCAGCGGTTGGCCAGATCGGGCCACTGCCATGAAGCGAGGATCAGCGGCGGCGGATATCCCGCGCATCTTCCCGCACATCCTGCTTGAACTGGCGCTTGTCCTGACGGCAGTCGACGTTGTTCAGGTACTCTTCCTGACGGCAATCCTGCTTCATGTCGCGAGCCTGCGGGCGGCCATCCTGACGCACATCGCGGGCATCCTGACGGGCGTCCTGATGACCGGTGTAGCTATCCTGACGAACATCCCGTGCGTCGCTGCGGGCATCCTGACGAATGTCGCGCGCCTCTTTGACCGCCAGGGCAGGCAGTGAGGTCAGCAGGGTGGCGCAAGCCAGGATCAGGGCGCGGCAGGCGCGTCCGCGAACAGTGATGAAAGACATGAATGACTCCTTGATTGGGGAGCGCAATTCTGAACGGCCATCACTGTATCCCGACTGAACCGGATGCCACAAAGGGGCTCAATCCGGCTTCTTTTGCTGCTCTTTTTGGCACTCGGCATGGCAAGGACAGCTGACCAGATGATCGTTCACCATCCCCACCGCCTGCATAAAGGCGTAACAGATGGTGCTGCCAACGAAGTTGAAGCCGAGCTTCTTGAGCGCTTTCGACATGGCATCCGACTCCGGCGAGGTTGCCGGAATATCGCCATTGCCCTGGCGCTGATTGACGATGGGGGCGCCGCCGACAAAGCCCCACAGGTAGTCGGCGAAGTCGATCCCCTGCTCCTGCAACGCCAGATAGGCGCGGGCATTTCTGATGATCGACTGCACCTTGAGGCGGTTGCGGATGATGCCGCTGTCCTGCATCAGCCGTTCCACATCCTGCTCGTCGAACTGCACGATGCGGTGCGGATCGAAGTCGGCATAGGCGCGGTAGTAGCTCTCGGTACGCTTGAGGATGGTGATCCACGACAGCCCCGCCTGCTGGCCGTCGAGGCAGAGCTTGGCAAACAGTTCGCGGGGGTCATAGACCGGTCTGCCCCACTGTTTGTCATGGTATTCAATGTATTCCGGGTCCTTGGTCACCCAGGCGCAGCGCAGTTCCATTTTCTCTCCCTTATGATTTCAGCGGCTTCCCCGACCCTGCCCACTCGGCTGGCGGCACTGCTCACATCCTGTACCGGACATCCCGCCCGACCAGCCAGGGCGCAGTGCCATCCCGTGAATCCGCTGCAATTTCGCCTATTATCCGACCATGCCAGACGGTATACTCCCTCGGTTCACATTCAGCAAATCTTGCTCTGATTTTCACTTCGCGCGAAAAAAATTATGCAAAAATTCGATGTCAAAACCTTTCAGGGCCTGATCCTGCAGCTGCAGGACTATTGGTCCCGCCAGGGCTGTACCATCATTCAGCCGCTGGATATGGAAGTGGGTGCCGGTACTTCCCACCCCATGACCTGTCTGCGTGCCCTGGGCCCGGAGCCCATCGCCTGCGCCTACGTGCAACCGTCCCGCCGTCCGACTGACGGCCGCTACGGTGAAAACCCGAACCGCCTGCAGCACTACTACCAGTTCCAGGTGATCATCAAGCCTTCCCCCGACAACATTCAGGAACTCTATCTGGGCTCCCTGAAAGAGCTGGGCATGGATCCTGAAATCCATGACATCCGCTTCGTCGAAGACAACTGGGAAAACCCGACACTGGGTGCCTGGGGTCTGGGTTGGGAAGTGTGGCTGAACGGCATGGAAGTGACCCAGTTCACCTACTTCCAGCAAGTTGGCGGCCTCGAGTGCAAGCCGGTGACCGGCGAGATCACCTATGGTCTCGAGCGTCTGGCCATGTACATTCAGGGCGTAGACAGCGTCTACGATCTGGTCTGGTCTGACGGCCCGCTGGGCAAGACCACCTACGGCGACGTGTTCCACCAGAACGAAGTGGAGCAATCCACCTACAACTTCGAACACGCCGATGTGGAGTTCCTGTTCCACTGCTTCGAGCAGTACGAGAAGGAAGCCCAGCACCTGCTGGCACTGGAAAAACCGCTGCCGCTGCCTGCCTACGAGCGCATCCTCAAAGCCGCTCACTCCTTCAACCTGCTGGATGCCCGCAAGGCCATCTCGGTCACCGAGCGTCAGCGCTACATTCTGCGCATTCGCACCCTGACCAAGGCCGTGGCAGAGGCATACTACGCCTCCCGCGAAGCGCTGGGCTTCCCTATGTGTCAGCGCAGTGAGAACAAGCAAGGTTAAGGAACGGACATGGCACAACATACATTTCTGGTAGAGATCGGTACTGCTGAGCTGCCGCCCAAAGCCCTGCGCTCCCTGGCCGAAGCCTTTGCCGACAACCTCAAAAGCGAACTGACCAAGGCCGATCTGGCCTTCGGCGACGTCGAGTGGTTTGCCTCACCGCGCCGTCTGGCCCTCAAGGTGAGCGAGCTGGCTGGCGAGCAGCCGAGCAAGAGCGTCGAGAAGCGCGGCCCGGCCGTGGCTCAGGCGTTCGATGCCGAAGGCAAGCCGACCAAGGCCGCCGAAGGCTGGGCCCGCGGCAACGGCATCACCGTTGAGCAGGCCGAGCGTCTGGTCACCGACAAGGGTGAGTGGCTGGTTCACACCGCCAAGGTCGAAGGCCGTCCGGCCAAAGACCTGCTGGGCGAGCTGGTTAGCCAGGCGCTGGCCAAACTGCCGATCCCGAAGATGATGCGCTGGGGCGACAAGACCATTCAGTTCGTGCGTCCGGTGTTCACCGTGACCCTGCTGCTGGATGGGGATCTGGTTCCCGCTCACATTCTGGGTATCGACTCTGCCCGCACCATTCGCGGTCACCGCTTTATGGGCGAGAGCGAATTCACCATCGACAACGCCAGCCAGTACCCGCAGATCCTGCAGGAGCGCGGCATGGTGATTGCCGACTTCATGGCGCGCAAGGCCAAGATCAAGGCTGACGCCGAAGCGGCCGCTGCCGCCTTCGGTGGCGTGGCCGATCTGGACGACGCCCTGCTGGAAGAGGTCACCGCACTGGTCGAGTGGCCGGTGGTGCTGACCGCCAACTTCGAAGAGAAGTTCCTAGCCGTTCCGGCTGAGGCGCTGGTTCACACCATGAAGGGTGACCAGAAGTACTTCCCGGTCTACGACAAGAACGGCAAGCTGCTGCCGAAGTTCATCTTCGTCACCAACATCGAGTCCAAAGACCCGAGCCAGATCATCAGCGGCAACGAGAAGGTGGTTCGCCCCCGTCTCTCTGACGCCGAGTTCTTCTTCAAGACTGACCTCAAGCAGACCCTGGCTTCCCGCCTGCCGCGCCTTGAAACCGTGCTGTTCCAGCAACAGCTGGGCACCGTCAAGGCCAAGGTCGAGCGTATCGAGACCGTCGCCGGCTTTATCGCCGAGCGTATCGGCGCCGATGTCACTCAGGCCAAGCGTGCCGGTCTGCTCTCCAAGTGTGATCTGATGACCAACATGGTCGGCGAGTTCACCGACACCCAGGGTGTCATGGGGATGCACTACGCCCGTCACGATGGCGAAGACGAAGCGGTGGCCGTGGCCCTCAACGAGCAGTACATGCCGCGCTTTGCCGGCGATGCCCTGCCGTCCGGTCTGGTTGCCTGCGCCGTCGCGCTGGCCGACAAGTTCGACACTCTGGCCGGTATCTTCGGCATCGGCATGCTGCCGAAGGGTGACAAGGACCCGTTCGCCCTGCGTCGCGCCGCCATCGGTGCCCTGCGCATCATGACCGAGAAGCAGCTGGATCTGGATCTGGTTGAACTGGTTGAAGAGGCGGTACGCGTCTACGGCGACAAGCTGACCAACAAAACCGTCGTCACCGACGTGGTCGACTTTATGCTGGGCCGCTTCCGCGCCGCCTATCAGGACGAAGGCATCGGTGCCGACGTGGTGCTGGCCGTACTGGCCCGCCGCCCGACCCGTCCGCTCGACTTCGATCGTCGCGTCAAGGCCGTCAGCCACTTCCGCACGCTGGATGCCGCACTGGCACTGGCTGCCGCCAACAAGCGCGTGAGCAACATTCTGGCCAAGGTCGAAGGCGAACTGCCGACTGCCGTCAAACCGGAACTGCTGGTCGATGCCGCCGAGAAGGCGCTGGCTACCCAGGTTGCCGAACTGCAAGCCGAACTGGCCCCGCTGTTCGCTACCGGTGACTATCAGGCCGCCCTCACCCGTCTGGCCGCCCTGCGCGAGCCGGTCGATACCTTCTTCAACGAGGTGATGGTGATGGCCGACGACGAAGCCCTCAAGGCCAACCGTCTGGCGCTGCTGAACAACCTGCGCAACCTGTTCCTGCAAGTCGCGGATATCTCGCTGCTGCAGTGATGTTGGTTGGGTTTGTGATATTAAAAACGGCGCCGTTAAGGCGCCGTTTTCTATGACAAACTATTCCTATTACGATGCACTGATGTAAGGTAATAATCCCTTACCTACTTCAGCAATTACACATTTAGCCTGTCCACTTTCTACACGATGAGCTTCAATAAGCCGAGAGCTAATTAATTCATTTATCGAATGCTGAACCCTATTTCTAGTACCTTGGTCATGAATTCCTTTTGCTGCACAATATGCTTGAGTAAACTCAAAAAACCAGTCTGACGTTATCTTGGTTCCCGTTGATGTAGATGTACCCAACGATATCAAAGGCCAATTATTAAAATCAGCCATAATAGTTAACGCTTGAGGGGTGAGTTTTTCTATCTGAGACAGGGAATATTTATGCTGCTCAAATAATTTCGCAAAATCATTTCTTACAATATAAATTAGCGCAGAAGAAAGATGGGAAGACAGCTCTATATCTGGAGGCGTATCATCAAGAATTCTAAGTATTTTATTGAAAATAGTATTACCCTGGGGGCTTGATAAAAACTCTTTTAGTTGAGTTAGTGCCATTTCATGCTGGTCATTTCTATCAAAATATTGAGCCAAAAGAAATTCTTTTTTTGCCTCTTTCAAATCCTCATCTACAGACTCATTCCAGTTTATTATCTCAGAAACTATTTCACCGACCTTAAAAATACCTAATACTTTATCTCTTATGAATTTCTTTATGTGTGTAGAGGAAATTTCATCGGCTTGCTCTTTGCTTAACTTTACGTTTTCAATCCTAGCATCTAGAGTTTTAGCTTGTGCATTAAAGTAATGCTCTGGATAATTTATTATTTCCTTTTTAATTAGCTGACCTTTTGTCATATATAAACCCTCAATACTAAACATCTAAAAATAATTTTAGCAAGATTATCATAACAAGGATTTATACGAAGCTTGTTTTCCAAAAATGTGACCCACTCTTCTGGTATCTCTTGCCTCCAGCTATAGCAACCAGTTGCCCCCCTCCGGCTGGCCGCCCCTGCTTCACGGCAACAACCGCAACCAAGGCCTCTCGTCCGTCCGATTACGCTGCGCTAATCGAACCTACATAAGGCGGTGAGATATGGTGCATGCCGGTTCGGTGCCGAACATCGAGAAGCCCAACATTGACCTTCGGTTGGCATAACGCCCCCTCATCTCCAACCCTTCTCCCGCAAGGGGAGAAGGGGGCAACTCGTAGGTTCGATTAGCCGTCAGGCGTAATCGGACATTCGCGTAAATGGATTCTCCCGCTATCACGGCCAGCCGAATTTCCCCTCCGGCTGACCAACCCTGACCCACGGCAACAACCGAAACAAAAGCCTCTCGATCGTCCGATTACGCTGCGCTAATCGAACCTACATGAGGCGGTGAGATATGGTGCAGGCCGGTTTTAAACACTGGCGGGAGATGGGCGCAATCTCATCCCCGATCCCGGCCCGATCACCGGAATTACCCCTCTCGGGAGAGATGAGCTGTAATCATTTGAGCCAGAGCTCCGCGCCAACATCACCCTTGTGAGGAAAGTTATGGATATACCTTCCGCCCCCGCCCAGTCCATCTGCCAACAGTGTCAGGAGCAGGTGGATCTCGACTTCGATTTCACCATGGCCTTCCAGCCCATCATCGATTGCCGCAACCGCACCCTCTTCGGCTATGAGGCGCTGGTGCGGGGGCTCAACAACGAATCTGCGCACTCGGTGATAGCCCGGGTCAACGACAGCAATCGCTATCGCTTCGATCAGTTGTGCCGCATCAAAGCAATCGCGCTGGCGGCCCGACTCGGGATGAAGGGGATGCTGAGCATCAATTTTCTGCCCAATGCGGTCTACCGCCCGGAGCGCTGCATCCGCACCACCCTGCAGGCCGCCCGCGAGCACAACTTCCCCATCGAGCAGATCATGTTCGAGCTGACCGAGGTGGAGCAGTTGCTGGATAACCAGCATATTCGCGGCATCGTCGATCACTATCAGGCCCTTGGCTTCAAGACGGCGATGGATGACTTTGGCGCCGGTTACTCGGGCCTCAACCTGCTGGCCGATTTTCTGCCAGATATCATCAAGCTCGACATGCACCTGTTGCGCGGCATCGACCAGGACCCGACCCGGCAAGCCATCGTGCGCCACTGTCTGGCGCTGTTTGCGGAGCTGAAGATCACCCCGCTGGCGGAGGGGATCGAGACCCGCGAAGAGATGATCTGCCTGCGGGAGATGGGTATCAGCCTGATGCAGGGCTACCTGTTCGCCAGCCCCGGCTTCGAAACCCTGCCCGAGGTGGATTTCGCCAGCCTTTGAGCCATCGCAGCCTGCACTGAGCGCCCACCCCCACGCCAGAATAAAAAACGGACACCCGAGGGTGTCCGTTTTCGTGCCATTTGGCCTTGCCCGGAGGGGCGGCTTGCAGGCGGGTTACAGATAGCGGTCATCGACGCCGATATGGGCCAGCGCAGCCAGTTCGAGCGGCGTCAGCTGATCGGCAGAATCAATCTGGGACGCATCACTGTGAGCTGACAGGGGCAGCGCGAGGTGCTCCTTGATCTGGTCGATCAATGTGCTCACCACAGTGCTCATGCGAGTCAGCCGTGAGGTCAATACGGCCTCCGGGACCGTGTCGGCAAAGGGCGAGACCAGTTCAACCGCTAGATCACAGATGCCCCGCACCCGATCACCAAAAGCCCCTTCCAGCTGTTGCAGCACCTGCCGCGCTTCGCTGGCGCCGAGACGCGCCACCGCCGCCTTCATGTTGTCACCATCAAAGCGCTGCCGCGCCCCGGCATCGAGCCGATCTTCCGGCTTGCCAGCGGTATGGTCAGCCCACGCCTGATCGCCCTGACTGGCAAACTGCATCAGACCGCCCAGCACCAGTCGCTGGTTGGGGCGCGCCGAGGCGAGGCTGTCGAGGGCATGACCAAGGGAAGAGCCCTTGGCATCGCTGCCGCTGGCCAGCGACAGCGCCAGAGTACGCAGGGTTTGCAGATCGCCACGGGTCTGCAATTTGGCCATGTGGGAGCCGTTGATGGAGCCATCGGCAATGTGCTGATGCAGGGCGTTGAGATCGCTGCTGCTCAGGGTCACTGTCGTCGAGGTTTGATCCCGCAGCAGGTAGCTGGCCTGATAGCTGATAAGATCCAGCGCCAACTTGTAGCCGGTGGCCGGAGTCTGGCGCGCCATGGCGACCTGCTCGCGGGCAGCCCCTTTGCTCTCACCCCGTTGGACCGGTGCCGCATCGGCAGCCGTGGTCGCGCTTTGCGCCGGTTCGCCAGCAATTTCAGCCTTTACGGCGCGCTGCAGGTCAGCCACTTCACCCATCGCGGTGTGCAGCTGGTTCATCGCCTCCTGCAACAGTTCGGGGGTAGCGTTAGCGAGCAACTCGGTCACCTTGCCCCCCACCGTACCCCACTGCTGGAGCGGGATCCCAGCGATGGGGCGGGCCAGCAGCCCGGCTGCCAACTCCCGCAGTTGCGGCTGCTGGGAGCCGACGACAACGGCCTGCAACGCGGTGCAGAGAGAGCGCAGGGGGCCATTGCCGGTCGCCAGAGTGGTGTGATCCTTGCCCAGTTGTTCGGCGGTGATGTTGTGCAACACGTCCGCCTTGGCGAAGCCACCCAGCGAGCTACCAAATGCAGCCTGCTTCATCAGGCGCTGAAGATCCTCGGGGGAAACGGCGGTTTGCGCCTTCGGCGCAGCGGCACGCTTGTCCGTCCCCAGCAGGTTGCCGATCCACTCTTTCAGGGCCACAAACGGGCGAGCCAGCTGGGCCCCCAGTCGCGAGAGCAGCCCCTGCCCTTTCTGCGGTTCGCTGCGACTGCCCAGCAGGATCGCATCTTGCCCGGTGGCGATCTGACGTACATCCAGCTGGCCCATCCGGCCAACCCCGGTAGTGGCATCACTGTGCTGAGCGACGGCCTGCATGCCGCCGGTGTGTGTTTGAATCTGCATGATGATTGTCTTCTTGTGATGTTTCGCCGCCAGTCTAGGAGAGGCCATCAACAGGGACTATCGGGATTGGTCGCGATTTTTGTACTGAGCGCGGCGCGCTATCTCGCTGACCGGAAAGCTAAAAAAAGAGAGCCACCATTAACAGTGCCGCAGGCGGCGACCTGCTCTAATGGCGCCATCACCAATCTGGAGCCATCAATGAACTCTCTTTATCACGCCGCCATCCACCAGCTGTTTCTCTCCCTCTCGCTGCCTGCGCCGCAGCAGGAGGAGAGCGTCACCAGCCTGCAGATCGGCGAGCTGACCTGCCATTTGACCGAACACCCGGCCAACTATCTGCTGATGTTTACCCGCCTCGACGCGGCCACCAGCGCCCAGGCAGCCGCCCAAAACCTGTTTAGTCAGGACCCGTGCAAGCCGGTGCTGGGGTTCGATGCCGAGAGCCTGACGCCGGTGCTGTGGAGCCGCCAGCCGTTGCAGCAGCTGGATCGAGCCCAGATCCACCACCAGCTGGAGCAACTGGTGCACGCCGCCAGCGAGATCAACAAAGGCTGATTTACCGCTAGATGCGGGTGCTGGTCGCGCGGCGAACGAGCTGAGGGGTTTCGCCGCTGATGCGGGCCACGTCGAGCTTGAGCTGGTCGATCCGCGCCGGATCCTGTTCGCACAGATAGAGGAAATAGTGGGGCTCGCCACCCCGGTTCTTTTGCACCGCCTCGAAGGTGACGTTCTGCTGGCGCGCCCAGCGCCGCCACTTCTCGACGTTGTTCACCTGCTTGTAGACGCCGATCTTGAGCTTGGCCGGTCGCTCGTGGCGGGCGACCACCGGCTGCGGGATGGCGGTTTCCCGCAGAGGAAAGGCCAGATCCATGGAGTAAACCACCTCGGGCTGGTCAATATCGGCAACGCCAATCTCCACCAGCGGCTGCGCACCGCTGGCCACGAGCGGCGTTGCTGCAATATGGGAACGGGCAATAAAGACGAACGAGGCAACCAGCGCCAGACAGACACAGAACAGGGCGCCGACCAGCGTGTTGCGAGCGCGTGGCACGGATGGCAGCGCAACCGGTACCACCACGATCGGCGCTGCAGGCATCACGGTAGCGGCCAATCGGGATGGCGGGATGGACGGCTCGGCAGACACTGCGGGCTGCACGGTTGGCGCCGGGGTCTCTGCCGCAGACGGCGCATGCCCACCCTCATCAGGCTGCGGTTGCGGGATCTGGCGCTCGGGGAGGGACAGCAGGGATTTGTTGGTCGGTTTCACGCTCTCGGTTCCAAATTTGGCAGCTGGCGCAGGGGGCCAGCTCGGGGCGGCGGCATTATCGGCGAGCCCCCTTGTACCGGAGCTTAAGCGGTGACGGCTTTTGCGCGGCACAGCATTAAAAAGGGCTGACATCGCTGTCAGCCCTTTGGCTATCCGGCCCGCGCATGACTAGCGCGTGGGCTTGGTCATCTCCTGCAACAGCTGATCTATGTAGCCCACCACCTGCCCGGAGTTCTGCTCGATCTCGCGGTAGAGGGCCTCTGCCGCCTCGTGCTTATGCTGGTTTTTCAACTCGATGACCTGCTGGATCACCTGATGCAGTCTGGCGTGGGGAGTGGCAATCGCCTTGAAGGCCGGATGCGAACTGCAGCAGGATGCCCCCTCGCTGAAGTACCAGCGGCCAAGGCGGCACTCCTTGTCACTGACCGCCTCGCTGCGCGACAGCCCCTCCTGCCCATCCAGATAGGCGCGCACCCGGGTCTTCCAGCCCATGTGGGCGGCGCGGGCGCGGGTCAACACCATCCTTACGTTGGAGCCATCCTGGAACTGCCCGGCCAGATCCCCCAGCTTGTCCACCAAGGTCGCCACATGGGTGGCAATCTGGGCGGTATCCCGCGCCACCAGCGTGGTGGCCTGGGAGATCTCGTGGACGCTGACGATATTGCGGGTGATCTCGTCGCTCACCGAGGATTGCTCCTCGGAGGCGGCGGCGATCTGGGTGTTCATGTCGCGAATGCTGTTGACCGCCCCCTTGATCCGGCTAAGGGCGTCCCCCGCCTGATTGGCCCGCTCCACCGATTCCCCCGCCCGCGAGACGCTGTGCTCGATCATGGTGACCGTAGTGCCCACCGCCCGTTGCAACTGCTCGATGGTGCCGCGGATCTCGGCGGTAGAGTGCTGGGTGCGGCCCGCCAGCGAGCGCACCTCGTCGGCCACCACCGCAAAACCGCGCCCCTGCTCACCGGCCCGGGCCGCCTCGATGGCGGCGTTGAGGGCCAGCAGGTTGGTCTGCTCGGCGATGGACTGGATCACCGCCAGCACCGAGCCAATCTGCTCGCTGGCTCTGGCGACCTCTTTCACCGTGTCGCCCGCACTGGCGATCTCCGCGGCCAGCTGTTCGATCATGCTGACGCTCTGCTGCACCACCTCATCACCGGTGACGGCCTGATTGTCTGCCTCGCTGGCCGCTTCGGCCGCCTGCACCGTGTTGTGGGCCACTTCATGCACCGTGCTGGTCATCTCGGTCATGGCGGTGGCGAGCTGGGTGGTCTGCTCCTGCTGACGCGTCATGCTGCCAAGGTTGCCCGCCGCACTGCGCGACAGCCGCTCGCTCTCGCCAGCCAGATCGCCCAGGGTGGCGGTGAGCTGGCTCATGGTGTCGCGGATCTTGCCGACGAAGGCATTGAACGCCGTGCCGAGGCGGCGGATCTCCTCCGGCCCGGCCACCGGCAGCTTGCTGCCGAGATCGCCGGAACCATTGGCCAGCGCCTCCAGCGCCTTGACGCTCTCCAGCAGCGGGCGGTTAAGGCGGCCCAGCAGCCACACCAGCGCCACCGCAATCAGGGCGGTGCCGAGCAGCGCGATCATCACCATCTGCCAGCTCTGGCGCGCCAGCGCGGCGACGACCTCACTGTGATCCCGCGCCAGCTCGATCACCCCGACCGCCTTGCCGGAGAAGTCGCGCAGCGGCGCCGCCATCACCAGAAAATCGCTCCCCTGCTGCTTGATGGTGGCGAAGCGGCTTTCGCCCGCCAGCACCCCCTGATACCAGTCCGCCGACTCGCCGAGCATGGCGGTGCCGGTCAGCAGCACGGGTTTGCCCTGTTCAAACAGATAGATGGCCAGCCGACTGTTCTTGCCCAGCAGATCGGCAAACAGCGAGGCATCGAGGGCGCGGCCAAACTCCACCGAGCCGACCGGCTGACCGTTGAAGGTGACCGGCACCACGCCACGGATCCCGGTGCCGCCCTGACCGGTCTCCAGCCCGCCGACCGGTTGATGGTTGCGGTTCACCTCGACCACCGCCAGCCGGGTGGTGGAGAGGTCGTCGCCATGGCTTGCGGGCTTGTGTACCCGATAAAGGGAGGTAGCCGGGGGAACGTGGAAGTGAAACTGCTGGATCCCCTGCGCCTTGAGGGCAGGCCAGAGCGGGTCGAACAGGCTGGCGAGGGCCTGCCAATCCTGATCGGCCACCGCCTTGGCCGCATCCGGCCGCTGGGCGATCAGGGTCGCCGCCAGCACGGTTTCATGGCTGGCATTGCGGATCACCGATTCGATATTTTGCAGCTCTGTTTGCAGTGCGCCCTGTTCGGCCGTCACCGCCCGCTGGCGGTTTTCAAACAGGTTGAAGGTAAGCAGGACCACGGCGAGCAATACGATGCCGCTGATTGCCAGCAGCGTGATCTGGTGACCCAGCTTGCGAGGGGGGAACATAAGACACCATCCTTGATAGTCATATCCAACTTACAGGATGGAACGGATAAGGTGGGAGTCCATCAGAACTCGTTTGTTTGTTGATAGCGATCAAGTAGTCCACCACACAACTACGAACCGGCTCACAATTTCCCCTTTGGCCCCGATTATTTCGTCAACCGCAACAACTACAGCAGGGGAGAGTGCACGTGCGCCAGCAGCTATTGGCTATTGAGCGGCCGTCACATCTGACGTTCTTGAACGCAGCAGTAGCAGCCCTCTCAGCACCTGACGTACTATCTTCTCGCTATCAGCTTCATTTTCAGGCTCGGCTTACCTTCGCAAAATCTGAGTCAGAGATATGCGGGGCAACAATGATGCAAGCAATGTCATGCTAATTGGCACCGACCATCAGGGAAATTCATGCTGCAAATACCCAGGCTCTGCCTCTTCTTGTTTGCCATCCAGCTCCTGCTGCACACCGCTATAGTGCCAGGAGCTACCGCCAGGGATACCATTACCCTGGTGAGCTCACTGGATACCAAGAACTCCCTGTACGGTCGCTGGTTGACGCTTATTTATCAGGATGCCTTTAACCGCCTTGGCTACGACTTTATTTATATTGGCTACCCGGGAGGTCGTGCCCCACACATGGCCGAAAGTGGCGAGGTGGATGGCGAGATCCATCGCGCAACCGAATATCAACTGCAAACTCGCCACTTACTGCTGGTCCCCGAATCTCATTTCACTCTCTCCTATGAAGCCTATACCACTACCCCTGGCATTCAGCTGCAGGGATGGAACAGCCTGCTGGGCACCTCTTATCGAGTAGAATACCGCCGCGGAGCAAAACAACCGGAATGGGCACTGCCCCGAGTAGTCAGGCCGGAAAAACTTTCTGATATCAGTACCGTGGAGCAAGGGATAGGCAAGCTGCTCAAGGGGCGCAGCGACCTATATATCGAGCAGAGCATGGTGGCCAGAGAAGCCATCGGTAACGTAAAAACCGGCAACAGGATCTACTCCGCAGGAGTAATGGATACATTCGAGTCATTTAGTTATCTACATGAGAAACACCGCACGCTGGTGCCACGGTTGGCGGTTGTAATTCGTCAGATGAAACAGGAAGGCACTATCGCTCGTTATTACCAGCAAGCACTGCAAGAGCACGCAGCCAAACAGCCATCCATGCCACTCGACTAGGCTGACGGCAGTGGTGATGAGGCAGATAGTTCACTTTCAGATGATTGAGCAGGGATTTTAGCCTTGAGCATCTTCCTGCCTGGTAAATACCAATAGAGAACGCTGTCAGCTTTCAACCATTGGCAAGGCACCTCAGTCCGCATAGTGAACAGGTTCTCCATCATCACACCAGTCAGCACTTCCAGCTTTTTGTCATGGCGTAGCTGTGCTTCGCCATCCAGGCTCGGACTGATCAGGATCATACGCAGCATACCCTGCTGGTAGCTCTGAAACGAGAAGGTTTCAGTAGCCTCTAAAAAGGGGGGCGTGGTCAACAAGACCAGCAGCAGTAAAGATTGACGCATCATTGGTGAAACAGGATCCAAAAACTCTATTGGATCAGGTCGTCTGACCTCTATCAAGCGTGGGTAACCCGTTTCAGAATGGTCTTACGTGGTGGTCCCCGACATCATCGAGTAGATCTATCGAAACAGCTCAAGATGACAACGTCGCCAGCCGTGCGGCAAATCCCATAAAAAAGAGACCGATGAGGCCATTGCCGAGGCGGATCGCCAGCTGCCGCTGGCGGAAGAAGCGGGCCACCAAGGTGCCGCCGAAGATCAGCAGGGTCAGATAGACGAAGCTCATAGCCTCCAACATGCTCGCCAGCACCAAGTAGGAGAGCCAGGTATGGGCATAGCTGAAGTCAATGAACTGCACGAAGAACGACACGTAAAAAAGGATGGCTTTGGGGTTGGTGAGGCTCAGGGTGAGCGCCTTGGTGAAGCAGCGCTCACCGGGATCCACCGCCGAAGCCTGCCCCTCTTGGTTGGTGATAAAGTTGGCGTGCAGGATTTTCACCCCGATATAGAGCAGGTAAATGGCCCCCAGATACCGCACCAGAGTAAACAGTAGCGGGGTGGTGCGAATGAGTGAGGCAATGCCCAAGTAGGCGCAGAAGATCAGGATGGCATCACCGACAAAAACCCCGAGGGCCGCCTTATAGCCGGGGCCGACGCCGCGGCTCGCCCCGGTGCGCAGCACATAAATCGAGTTGGGCCCCGGCGCCATGATGATGAAAAACAGTCCGACCAAATAGGTCCAGACATTGACGACACCCAGGCTCTCAAACATCGTCCACCTCGCCAGCAAACAAGAACCGGCAGCCCTGCCGGATAAATTAGTGAATTGCCACTCTATACCAATTCTCCTGCAACCGGGAACAGGGCTATCACAGATCAGCAGTACTGCCCAGCCACCCAGCCGGAGGACCAGGCCCACTGGAAGTTGTAGCCGCCGAGCCAGCCGGTCACATCCACTACTTCACCGATGAAGTAGAGACCCGGCACCTTGCGCGCCTCCATGGTCTTGGAGGAGAGCTCGTTGGTGTCGACGCCACCCAGGGTCACTTCGGCGGTACGATAGCCCTCGGTGCCGTTGGGCAGGATCTGCCAGTCACCCAGCAGGTTGGCCACCGCTTCCAGCTCACGCTCGTTGTACTGGCGCATCGGCTTGCTGACCAGCTGGCCCAGCTCCACCAGCTTGTCGACGAAGCGCTTGGGCAGCTCGCGCCCCAGCACGGTTTTCAGCTCCTGCGCCGGGTGCGCCTGCGCCCATTCGCGCAGGGCGACCGGAATATCCAGCTCCGGCAGCAGGTTGATGTGGATCTTCTCGCCAGCATGCCAGTAGGAGGAGATCTGCAGGATGACGGGGCCGGAGAGGCCGCGATGGGTGAACAGCATCGCCTCCTTGAAGCGGGTGCCATCCTCGGCGGTCACCGCTACCGGCAGGCTGATGCCCGCCAGATCGGCGAACGCCTCTTTTTCTGCCTGATGGAGGGTAAAGGGCACCAGCCCGGCACGGGTCGGCAGCACGTTGAGGCCGAACTGCTCCGCCAGCTTGAAGCCGTAAGGGGTAGCCCCCAGCTTGGGCATGGAGAGGCCACCGGTGGCGATGACCAGCGAGTAACAGCCGATTTCACCCTTGCTGGTGGTCAGCACGAAACCCTCGTCCTGTTTGCTGACAGTGAGGATCTCGGTCTGGAACTGCAGGGTTACCCCGGCCCAGTCGCACTCGGTGAGCAGCACATCGACGATCTCCTTGGCGCTCTCGAGGCAGAACAACTGTCCCAGAGTGCGCTCGTGATAGTTGACCCCGTGGCGATCCACCAGATCGATGAAATCCTGCTGGGTGTAGCGAGCCAGTGCCGACTTGCTGAAGTGGGGATTCTCCGACAGGTAGGCGTGGGCGCCAGCCTGATGGTTGGTGAAGTTGCAGCGGCCACCGCCACTGATGAGGATCTTGCGGCCCGGCTTCTTGGCGTTGTCGAGCACCAGCACGGAGCGGCCACGGTAGCCCGCCTGCGCCGCACACATCAATCCGGCCGCACCGGCCCCAATCACCACCACATCGACCTGCTTCATCATCACTCACTTATCAAAATAGAAACGGCACTTGGCCTGAACCGTGATTGCCTCTGGCTGACATAACAACGGTGACTGCACACCAGAATAAACAACGGCCCTTAAAAGGGCCGTTATTGTACTGGCTGAACACTAAGTGTCCACGACTATCAGGCGTTGCTGTCCATGATGCTGGCAGGGGCGCCCTTGGCCAGTTCGGCCAGCTCCTTGTCGATGAAGTAGAGGCCTTTGCCATCTTCACCCACCAGACCCAGACGGTCGACGATGCTCTTGAACAGCTTCTCCTCTTCATGCTGCTCGGCCACATACCACTGCAGGAAGTTGAAGGTGGAGTAGTCCTGGGTGGTGAAGGCCACGTGGGCCAAGCCATTGATGCACTTGGTGATGTGGTACTCGTGCTCCAGGGTGGCGCGGAATACATCGCCCAGCGACTTGAACTCGTGGGGAGGTGCATCGATGGCACCCAGACGCGGCATGGCGCCGGTCTCGCTCACATAAGTAAACAGGCGCTCCATGTGCTGGCGCTCCTCGACCGCATGTTGGCGCAGGAAGGTCGCCGCCCCTTCGAAGCCCTTGTCTTCACACCAGGCACTCATCTGCAGATAGAGATTGGAGGAGTAGAACTCCAGGTTAATCTGCTCGTTCAACTTCTCGATCATGGCTTGGGCCAGCATCTTGTTTCTCCTCAGTGATTTGGTATCGATTGTCGCCACACTCCCGCCGCGAATCAACCCGCCAACGAGAGGGAGATCCCGTTTCTTTCAGCTCAGGGGGTCAGCTCGCCAAGGGAGGCGACATCCACCGGCGCCGCGTAATCGACACCCGGCAGCTCGAAGCCGTTGAGCTGCATGAAATCCTGCCGCAATCCGACAAAATCCCCCAGCGCGTGGAAGTTGTCCGGCGTCACCTTGGGCCAGAGCGCCGAAACGGCGGCCTGAATGGCCGGGTCGAGCTCGTGGTCATCCATCCGGATCAGCCGGTTGCCATCGGCCACCACCCCATTGGGCCCGTACATCTTGGCGGCAAACAGTCGCTGCATCTGTTCGATACAGCCCTCGTGTACGCCGCGCTCCTTCATCACCCCCATCAGCAGCCCCAGATAGACCGGCAGCACCGGAATATAGGCGCTCGCCTTGGTCACCAGCGCCTTGCAGACCGACACCCAGGCGTGGCCACCGATCTCGGCCAGCTGCAGGTTGATGGTCTCGGCGGTGGCGTGCAGATGCTCCTTGGCATAACCGATGGTGCCATCCCGATAGAGGGGATAGGTGGATTCGGGACCGATATAGGAGTAGGCCACAGTCTGCGCGCCGGGAGCGAGGCAATCGGCCTGCTGCAACGCCTGCATCCAGAGCTGCCAATCCTCGCCGCCCATCACAGTGACTGTGTCGCGGATCTCCTCTGGCGTGGCGGGCGCCAGCGACTGCTGCACCAGCGTATCGCGCTCCAGATCCAGCCCCCAACCGCTGAACGGCTGGCCGGTGGTCTTGAGCACAGAACGCACTTGCGTGCCGTCGGGCAGCACCCGAATGCCGCTCGCCAGCGAGTAGATCACCAGATCAACCTGCCCCAGCTGCTGGCGGATGGTGTCGATGGCCTGCTGGCGCATCCCGTCGGAAAAGGCATCCCCGATCAGGTTGATGGCGATACGCCCCTCCTGCTCCGCCTCCTTGCGAAACCAGATGTTGTTGTACCAACCGGCGCTGCCGAGTCCCTTGTCGGAGGGGCCACGCTCGAACGAGATGCCGATGGTGTCGGCACTAGCCCCAAAGGCGAGCGCAATGCGCGACGCCAGCCCGAAACCGGAGGAGGCCCCCAGTACCAGCACCCGCTTGGGGCCGTTGAACGGGCCAGCGGCCTTGATCCGTTCGATCTGCTGCTGCACGGCGGCGCGACAGCCGATGGGATGGCAGTTGCGGGCAACGCAACCTTGAATCTGGGGATGAATGATCATGGGAAGGCCTCCAAAGAAACTGGCTACAGCATAACCAACTCGCGGGAGATTAACTTGATGCCGGACCGCTATCAGTCAGAAAAGCGGCAAGAAATGAGGCAGAAAAACAAAAGGGAGCACGTAGCTCCCCAAAGCGGTATTCAGATGCTTTTTGTTGTTTTGTGTTCATTGCGAAGCACGGGCCCATCCTATGCCTCTCCCCTTTCATGGGCAAGCCAAAGGGTGTGACCGGCTTCAAACTCCTGTTTAATTTATAGGCAAATAATGGTCGGTAACTGAGTGGCCAACCCTGCGACGTTAAAAATTAAACTCATTTAAATCCCGAAACTGTGCCTACGACACCATTTTAGTTTCAGCAGAGATGGGTATAGTGGAGTGAAGGATCGGTAAGGAGATATCCCATGAGTGGAACAACCTATTACAAGCATATTCTGGCCGCGATCGACCTCTCTGAAGATAACCGCAAGGTGATCGACAAGGCGGTGGACAGAGCCCGCTCCAACGGCGCCAAGCTGTCGGTTATCCATGTCGATGTGGACCTCAAGGATCTCTACACCGAGATGATCGATATCGACATCGACAATGTGCAGGATCAGGTGATCGCCGAAGCGAAAGAGAAGCTGGAGGCATTTCTGGCCTCGGTGGACTATCCCATCGAGAAGAAGCTGGTGATCTGCGGCGATCTGAGCGAGCGGGTCAATCAGGCGGTCAAGGAGTACGAGATCGACCTGCTGGTGTGCGGCCATCGCCAGAGCTTCTGGAGCCTGCTCACCTCCAGCGCCCGTCAGCTGATGAATACGGTGCCCTGCGATCTGCTGGTCGTCCCCTTGCAGAAGTAATGAAACCGGCGTAGTTTGATTTGCTATGAACATGACCGCATTCAATCACAACTACTGGTGGTGCTGCTCCTAAACAGGCGGCACCGCGTTTCTATTCGAGATTTTCCCAAATAAAACACCGTGACCGCCGAGAGGCGGTCAACTGTTTTTATCCCTTTGTCGCCTCCCGGCTCACCCAACTGGAGAGAGTGACATGCACAACCCCGTTATCCTGACTGGCGATCGTCCCACCGGCAAACTGCACATCGGCCACTATGTCGGCTCCCTGCGCCAGCGCGTCGAAGCCCAGCACCACTACCGTCAATTCGTGATGATCGCCGACCTGCAGGCGCTGACCGACAACGGCCACAATCCGGCCAAGGTGACCGACAACGTGCTGGAGGTGATGGCCGACTATCTGGCGGTCGGTCTCGACCCGGCCAAGACCACCTTCTGCCTGCAGAGCGCCCTGCCCGCCCTCGCCGAACTCACCTGCTACTACCTCAATCTGGTCAGCGTCGCGCGGCTGGAGCGCAACCCCACCGTCAAGGCGGAGATCCAGCAGAAAGGGTTCGAGCGCACGCTGCCGGCCGGTTTTCTGGTCTATCCGGTCAGTCAGGCCGCCGACATCACCGCCTTTCGCGCCAGCCACGTGCCGGTCGGGGAAGATCAGCTGCCGATGCTGGAGCAGACCAACGAGATCGTGCGCCGCTTCAACACCCTGGTGGGCAAAGAGGTACTGACCGAGTGTCAGCCGATCCTGAGTGACACTGGCCGCCTGCCCGGCATCGATGGCAAGGCCAAGATGTCCAAGTCTCTCGGCAACACCATCGAGCTCGGCATGTCGGCGGAAGAGGTCAAACAGGCGCTGTTCGCCATGTATACCGACCCCAACCACCTCAAGGTGAACGATCCGGGTCAGGTGGAGGGTAATACGGTGTTCACCTATCTCGATGCCTTCCACCCCGACAAGGCGCTGGTCGCCGAGATGAAGGCGCACTACCAGCGCGGCGGGCTGGGCGACATGCGCTGCAAGCAGGTGCTCAATGACTGCCTGCAGACCCTGCTCGCCCCGATGCGGGAGCGCCGTGCCGCGGCCATCGCCGACAAGGACAAGCTGCTGGCGCTGCTCTATCAGGGCACCGAGCAGGCCCGCGTCATCACCGATGAGGTGTTGGCGGAGGTGAAAAGCGCCATGGGACTGGATTACTTCGCCAGCATCCGCTGAGCCGGGGTGCCGAGCGCATCGTCGCCGTAGAGGTCGAACACCAGCTGATGCAGCAGGCTCTTGAACCAGCCGATCGCCTCGTCGTGGGCGGTGAGCGGGTGCCCAGCCATCAGGTAAACGATCGGGATGGCGGGGTCGAGCTGGTGCATCCGCAGCGGGTAGTAGCGGCAGAAGTGGCGTCCGATCATCTCGGGCACCACCACCAGATAGCGGCCGGTCGCCATCAGCGGCGGCACCGCCATAAAGCTCGGCAACCGCACGCCCAGCTCCCGCTCCACCCCGAAACGGGCCAGCCAGAGCTCCACCATCGCCTGGCTGTGGCCCCAGCTGGAGGTGTGGATGTGGGGGCGGCTCACCAGCTCGACCGGCGTCAGCACATCGGGCAACTCGCTGCCGAGTGGCGACAGGCAGACCAGCGGGTTGTTGAACCACTCCTCCCGCCACAAGCGGGGTGAGAGGTGATTCGCCCCGGCGAAGCCGATCACCAGATCCAGCTCCCCCTTCTCCAGCTCCCGCTCGTAATTGCTGTCTGCCAGCTCGCACACCTCAAGCCGACAGTGAGGGGCCTGCCGATGGAGTCTGTCCACCAGCACCGGCACCAGCCCGTGCTCCACCGAACCCGGGGTGGCGATGCGGAAAATCCGCCGCGCGGTGGCAGGATCAAACCCCTTGGCCTGCCGCAATCCCTGCTCCAGCATCGCCAGCGCCTGACGCACCGGCCCGGCCAGCGCCTTGGCCCGCTCGGTCGGCATCATCTCGCGCCGACTCATTACGAACAGCGGGTCATCCAGCGCCACCCGCAGCCGCCCCAAGGCGTGACTGACGGTGGATTGGGAGAGATGCAGCCGTTCGGCGGCACGAGTGACATTGCGCTCCTGCATCAGCATGTCGAATACGGCGAGCAGGTTGAGGTCGAGACGGGCGAGTGAGCTATCCATCGATATTAGCCATAGTTAAATGCCAACAATTCATTTTTACCATAGTAACAGATTACCTAGAATGCGCTGGCTTAATACATCGGAGATTAAAATGCGTAGCTATCTGTTATTGCTGGCCATTGGCCTGCTCTGGGGTTCCCAGTTCATTTTCATGCACCAGGCCGTTGCCGAGTTGCCCCCCATTCTGGTGGCTGCCGGTCGTGCCCTGTGCGGCAGCCTGACCCTGGGTCTGCTCTGCCTGTTCATGCGGCTCAAGAGTGAGCACACCCCGTGGCGCACCTATATGCTGATCGCCCTGCTGGATGCCACCATCCCCTTTATCATGGTCGCCTGGGGCCAGCAGTATGTGGATAGCGCCATCGCCGCTGTGGTCATGGGTTGTATCCCGTTTGTGACCATTCTGGCTGCACCGCTGTTTATTTCTGGTGAAAGAATCACCAAAACCGGTCTGCTCTCGGTGATCATCGGCTTTGCCGGTGTGCTCACCCTGTTCTGGCCGAAACTCTCCCAGGGCATGAACGCCGGTCTGCTCGGTGCCGTCGCCATCCTGTTTGGTGCCAGCTGCTTCGCCATCGGCCTGCTGATGATCAAGCGCTTCGCCAAGGACCATCCGGTCGTGGTTGCCCGCAATATCCTGATCTCCTCGGCCACCCAGTTGCTGCTGGTCGCACCCTTCATGGTTGACCTGAGCAACCTGACCATGCCGAGCAGCCAAGCCCTGAGCGCGATCACCGTGCTGGGTACCCTCTGTACCGGTCTGGTCTACTTCCTCTACATGGCGCTGATCCAGAAAGCCGGCCCGACGTTCGCCTCCTTCAGCAACTATCTGGTGCCGCTGTTCGGCGTGATGCTGGGTGCCCTGTTCCTCGGCGAACAGATCCACCCCACCACAGGTGTTGCTCTGGCCCTGATCCTCGGCTCGGTCGCCATGAACCAGTGGGCGCAACAGCGTCGCACACAGCGCGAGGTCACCCTATGTCAGGCATCCTGACCACACTGTGCGGTGGTCTGGTACTGATTGCCGGCTGGCAGTATCGCCAGCGACTGGCCGGGATCATGGGCCTGCTGATGGTACTGCTGCCCTGGTTCTTCGATAGCAAGCTGCAAGCCATCCTGCGCTATGCCCTGAATGCCTGAAGTCCATCTCTGAATGTGTGACGAGAGTCTATCTCTCCTGTTTTGGGACTGTTTTTAAAAAAACCTCCGATTTGTCCCCCGCTACCGGCGCTTTGCGCCGGTTTTTTTATGCCTGCAAGCCAGCGTCAGAGCAGATAGCGATAGCTGAGCCGCTCGTTCTTGCGCGGCCCGGTGATCTGCCAGCTCAGCAAAAAACCGCCGTCGATCTCGGTCAGCTCGGCGCTGTAGTGATCCGCCCCGCACAGATGCGGCTCGGCGGTCAGCCAGCGGCCATCCCCTTGCGGCTGCAGCTCGAACAGTTCGACCGGCGCCTCATAACGCAGATGGGAGAGGCGGATCCCCCGCTCGCTGCGCTGCCACCAGAAGCGGTTGTGCATGGCGAGCTCCCGGCCATGGGGCGTGGTGTAGCGACCCTGCTCGCTAAACAGCCAGCCACCCTGATGATCGGTCACCTGCACACGCCCCTCGCCCCGACCATTCCAGTCGGTCGCCGACCCCTCGCCATTGCTGGCGGTAAAGCTAAATGCCCCGACCTGTGGCAATCGCGCCCATAAACGCTGGATTGCCGCTTCCATCTCAGCCATCATAGCCCCCTTAAAATTGACAACTGACGATAAATCAAACACATGAACTACTTGATAGGGGTCACCCTGCTCTGGTCATTCTCCTTCAGCCTGATCGGGGTCTACCTCGCTGGTCAGGTGGATGCCTACTTCTCGGTGCTGACCCGCATCGCCCTCGCCAGTCTGGTGTTTCTCCCCTTCCTGCGCCGCCGCTGGCTGCGCCCCGATCTGGTGGCCAAGCTGATGGCCCTCGGCGCCATCCAGCTCGGCATCATGTATCTCTTCTACTACCACTCCTTCCTGCTGCTGACGGTGCCGGAAGTGCTGGTCTTTACCATCTTCACCCCCCTCTACGTCACCCTGCTGCACGATCTGCTGGAGCGGCGCTTCAAGCCCACCTATCTGTGGGGCGCCCTGCTGGCGGTGCTCGGGGCCGCCGTCATCCGCTTCGACGGCCTGACCGAAAGCTATGTGCTGGGATTTCTGGTGGTGCAGGGGGCCAACCTCTGTTTCGCGCTGGGTCAGGTGGGCTACAAGGTACTGCTGGCACGGGAGGCGGAGCAACCACCGCAACTGGCAGTGTTTGGCTGTTTCTATCTGGGGGCGCTGGTGATCGCCCTGCCCGCCTGGTGGCTGCTGGGCAAACCGCAATATCCGACATCAGGGTTGCAGTGGGGCATTCTGCTCTGGCTGGGAGTGGGAGCCTCCGGCCTCGGCTACTTCCTGTGGAACAAGGGGGCGACGCTGGTCAGTAGCGGAGTGCTGGCGATCATGAACAATGCGCTCATTCCGGCCGGCTTGCTGGTCAACCTGCTGCTCTGGGGCAAGGATACCGATCTGACCCGGCTGACCATCGGCGGCCTGCTGATGCTGGCCTCGCTCTGGGTCTGCCAGCGAGACAAGCACGGCCAGCCCTGACCGCACTCAGCCGACGACGGTGTTGTGCTCCCGTCTGGCCTGACCGTGGCAGGTGGCCAGCCGGGCCAGCAGATGATCGAGCTGCTCGCCGGTCTGGCTCTGCACCAGCCCGATACTGACGGTGACCGGCCGCTGTGACAGCAGGCTGGCATCGGCAATCTCGAGGCGCAGCCGCTCGGCGATCTCCAGCGCACTCATCCGCTCGGTCTGGGAGAGCATCAGGATAAAACCGTCCTCATCCCAGCGGGCAAAGGGATCTTCCCGCCGCAGCTCGTGGCGCACGATACGCGCCAGCTTGGCCAGCATGGCGTCGCAAGCCGCTTCGCCAAACAGTTGCTGGATTTTGGCCATGTGATCGACCGAGAACTGCAGCAGACTGAAGCTGCCGCTCTCGGTCGCCAGCCGCTCCTCAAGCAGTTGCTCGAAGCGGCCACGGCTCTCCAGACCGGTCAGCGGATCGGTGCCATGTCGCTCCTCCACCAGCACCACGGCCGGATCGAGGTGACGCACAACCCCCAGCAGATAGCCCCGCTCATCGCGACGCATCCGCTCTTCCAGCCGGATGTAGTGACCATGATGATGCAGAATGCGGTATTCGAGGCGCAGACCGCTGCTGCGGCCGCTCTGACAGGCGAGCAGGGCATCTTCCAGCCGGGCAACATCGTCGGGATGAACCCGATCCAGCCAGCCGAGATCATCCGGCCAGCTCTCCCCCAATCCCAACAGGCGCAGGCAGGAGGGATCGCGGCGTAACCCCTGCTGAGCAGACCAGGTCCAGATCCCCGCCTCCAGCAGCGTCATGGCATCAGACAGCAGACCCGGATCAAGCCGGGCAGTCACATCGACCAAAGGTGTCTTGAGCATTTCCATGGGGCGCCTCGAAACCGGATCTGAATACCTGCTCAATAAGTAACATTGGCTCTCGCGCCGAGCAACAGGGTCAGCTCGCTTTTGTGTGATACCCGTTCATCAGCGTCTGCCAGTTCTCCGGTACGAAGTGGAAACTGGTATGCAGTTGGGACTCTTTATTGAATGAACGGAGCAAGCGCTCCAGATTGGCCTTCTGCCATTCGCCGGGGGAGCGGATCGCCCCTTTGTCAAAGTCGATCACCCACACCTTGTCCGCTTTATCGAGCAGCAGGTTATGGCTGTTGAGATCGGCGTGATAGACCCCGGCATCGTGCAGCTGACGCACCGTCTGACCGATCTTGTGCCACACCTCGGTCGCCACCGGCCCCTGTTTGAGCAGCGCCACCATATCCTTGGCACCACGAATCCGCTCGATCAGGATATCGGCGCGATAGAAGGGGCCATGCTTGACCATGCGGGCACCAAACGGACGCGGCACCGGCAACCCCAGTTCGCACAACCTGGCCAGCAGGGTGTATTCGGCCATGGCACGGCTCGACTCGACCCCTTCGAACCAGAAGCGATCCCGCACCACCTTGCCCACCATGCCGCCGCGATAGTAGTGGCGCAGCACCAGATGGCGGGACTCATCCTTGACGAACCAGGTCACCCCCCGCCCGATGGACGTACCCACCACCTGACGGTTGTTCTGCCACCAGGCAGGATCGAATAACTGGGGAGAGGGGTCGCGAAAGGCCCCTTCGGCGTACCAGCAGATCTGGTTGTGTTCGGTCTGTATTCGCATCGTGGAGATCCCGCTCGGTGGGTCATGGATCGCAATTTTTCAATTGGCGATGAGGCTGCCGCTCTGGCATGCCCGCAATAGTGGCCTTTATCAGCGACGTGCAGAGACAGGTCATGGCACTGGGCCCGGCCAATCCTGGCTGACGATTGTGCGCAATTTTACAATCCAGAGGGGAGTTTGCATAATGCCATCCACCCTTTTTGCCAGCCGTGCGCCACAACATGCCGCTATTTCAAACGCCACCCTCCTCCATCTGCATCCTGCGGCTTTCCGCCATCGGGGATTGCTGCCACGCACTGGCGCTGGTGCGCGTCATCCAGCGGGAGTGGCCACAGACCCGCATCACCTGGATCACCGGCAAAATCGAGGCAACCCTGTTTGCCGATCTGCCCGGGGTCGAGGTGATCCCCTTCGACAAGAGCAAGGGCTGGCGCGGCTATCGCGATCTCTGGCAGACCCTCAAGGGGCGCAAATTCGATGCCCTGCTCCACCTGCAGGCGGCCATGCGCGCCAGCATCGCGACCCTCGGTATCAAGGCCAAGGTCAAACTCGGGTTTGATCGGGAGCGGGCCAACGACGGCCAGTGGCTGTTCACCAACCACAAGGTGCCATCCCCCGCCTCCCCTCACGTGCTGGACGGTTTCCTCGCCTTCGCCAAAGAGCTAGGCATCAAGGATCTGACTCCGGACTGGCAACTGCCCATCAGCGCCGAACATCAGGCGTGGGCAAAGGAGAAGATTGGCGGTAAACCGACCCTGCTGATCTGCGCCGCCGCCAGCAAGGCATTCAAGAACTGGACTGCCGCAGGCTATGCCGCGCTGGCGGATCACGCCGCCAACAAGGGCTTTCAGGTTTATCTCTGTGGCGGTCCGGCCAAGCTGGAGCGGGA
This sequence comes from Aeromonas allosaccharophila, assembly GCF_000819685.1. Taxonomy (GTDB): domain Bacteria; phylum Pseudomonadota; class Gammaproteobacteria; order Enterobacterales; family Aeromonadaceae; genus Aeromonas; species Aeromonas allosaccharophila. The sequence goes on from NZ_CDBR01000042.1 coordinate 43,517, forward strand.
TCTGGCCGCCGAGATCCGGCAACTGAGCCAGAGCAAGCCGGTCGATCTGGTGGGGCAGACCAACCTCAAGCAGCTGCTGGCGCTGATTGGCGAAGCGAATCTGGTGCTGGCCCCCGATACCGGCCCAACTCACATGGCAACCTTGGTCGGCACACCGGTGATCGGCCTCTATGCCCACCACAATCCCGCTCGCACCGGCCCCTATCTGTGCCGCGACTACGTGGTCAGCGTCTATCAGGAGCTGGTCGAGCAGGAGACCGGCAAGCCGCTGGCCGAATTGAGCTGGCGCACCCGCCTCAAGGACCCGGAGGCCATGGCCAAGATCACCCATGAGCAGGTGATCGCCGCCTTCGATCGGCTCTGCGCCGATCGCCAGCTCCCGTACTGACAGGGCAACTCGGGAATTCCGAGCCATCAGGCAGGGATAACCTGATGGCCCCAACCTGCCCCAAAAGGCACAATAAAGGCTGATGTGGGTTACGCTCCCGCAGCAAGCTACGAATACTTTGATCGGCTGGAATATGATTCCGGCCGTTTTTTTATTCGCCGCATTCTGGTAAAATTCGCCGCCTTTACATCTTCCTGACTCAATAATTTTCCGCGTTTTGCGTTTGGCTGTCTCCCTTTCGGGCACAAGACGGCGGCCTCTGCTACAACCAAAACAACGGTTTCGATTAAAGGTAATAACATGGCGCAACAAGGCACTCTCTATATCATCTCTTCTCCGAGCGGCGCGGGTAAATCCAGTCTGCTCAATGCCTTGCTGACCCAACATAACGCTGCGGGCAAGATGCAGCTGTCGGTTTCCCATACCACGCGCGCCACCCGTCCGGGCGAAGAGCATGGCGTCCACTACCACTTTGTACAGGTGGAAGAGTTCAAGGCACTGATCGAACGCGGTGATTTTCTGGAGTGGGCCGAAGTATTCGGCAACTACTATGGCACCTCACGCGCCGCCATCGAAGCCTGTCTGGCCAAAGGGATCGACGTATTCCTCGACATCGACTGGCAGGGTGCCCGCCAGATCCGCGAGCAGATGCCGACCAAATCCATTTTCATCCTGCCCCCCAGCCGTGAAGAGCTGGAACGCCGCCTGATTGGGCGCGGTCAGGACAGCAGCGAGGTGATCGCCGGCCGGATGGCGAAAGCCATTGCCGAAATGGTGCACTACGACGAGTATGACTATGTCATTATCAATGAAGACTTCGAGCAGGCGCTGTTCCAGCTCAGGTCCATTATTGAGTGCCAACGGCTGGAGATGCGTCACCAGCAACAGGCTCAAAAAAACTTGCTGCAACAGCTACTGGCAGAGTAAGCCAAAAACAAGTAAACTTTTGCGTCATTTTTAAACACTGCTTTTCTAAATACAGAAAGCCCAAACACTGGAGTCCTGCATGGCACGCGTTACTGTAGAAGATGCTGTAAAACAGGTAGGTAACCGTTTTGACCTGGTGCTGGTCGCCGCGCGCCGCGCTCGTCAAATCGCGGTACAAGGCAAAGATCCCCTGGTCGACGAAGAGAACGACAAGCCGACTGTGATCGCCCTGCGTGAGATCGAGCTGGGTCTGGTGAACAATCAAGTGATGGACACCCAGGACCGCTACGAGCAGCAAGAGCAGGAAGCCGCCGAGCTGGCTGCCGTTGCTGCCATCGCCGAAGGCCGCGGTTAAGTCATTCCCCCGGTTGGCACCCGCCCGGGTGCCGACTGTTCATCCCCATTTACAACCGCTCGAAAACCTCGCAAACTCAGGGCTCTAGCCTCAATTCCACGAATTGCCGTTTCACCGCTGCGGGGACTGTCTTGTATTTATTTGAAAACCTTAAAGAAATAGCCAGTTCCTACCTGCCGCCAGAGCAGGTTGAGAAGCTCAAGCAAGCCTATGTGGTGGCCCGCGATGCCCACCAGGGACAGATGCGTTCCAGTGGCGAACCCTATATTACCCACCCTGTTGCCGTTGCCCGGATCCTGGGTGACATGCGCCTCGATCATGAAACCCTGATGGCCGCCGTGCTGCACGATGTCATCGAAGACACCTCGGTGACCAAGGCAGATCTGGCCGAACAGTTTGGCAATGCGGTTGCAGAACTGGTGGCCGGGGTCTCCAAGCTCGACAAGCTGAAGTTTCGCGATCGCAAAGAGGCGCAGGCCGAGAACTTTCGCAAGATGGTGATGGCGATGACCCAGGATATCCGGGTCATTCTGATCAAGCTGGCCGACCGCACCCACAATATGCGCACCCTGGGCTCACTGCGACCGGACAAACGCCGCCGCATCGCTCGGGAAACCCTCGAAATCTTCGCCCCCATCGCCAACCGCCTCGGTATTCATACCATGAAGAACGAGCTGGAAGAGCTGGGCTTCGAGGCGCTCTATCCGATGCGATCCCGTGTGCTGCGCGAATCGGTGCGCCGCGCCCGTGGCAATCGCCGCGAGATCATCGACTCCATCCAGAGCGAAATCAGCGGTCGCCTGAAAGAGGCTGGCATAGAGCATCAGGTCAGTGGCCGCGAGAAGAATCTGTTTTCCATCTACAACAAGATGGAGAAAAAAGAGCTGCAATTTCATGAGGTAATGGATATCTACGCCTTTCGGGTCAAGGTGAAGGACATAGATACCTGTTACCGGGTGCTGGGGCAGATGCACAGCCTCTACAAACCGCGCCCCGGCCGCTTCAAGGATTACATCGCCATCCCCAAGACCAACGGCTACCAGTCGCTGCACACCTCGCTGGTGGGGCCGCACGGGGTGCCGGTGGAGGTGCAGATCCGCACCGAATTCATGGATCAGATGGCCGACAAGGGGGTTGCTGCCCACTGGGCCTACAAGCAGGATGGCGACAGCTCGGGCACTACCGCCCAGATCCGCGCCCAACGCTGGATGCAGAGCCTGCTGGAATTGCAGCAGAGCGCCGGCAGCTCCTTTGAATTTATCGAAGGGGTCAAGACCGACCTGTTCCCCGACGAGATCTACGTCTTTACCCCCGAAGGGCGCATCATGGAGCTGCCCGCTGGCGCCACGCCGGTGGACTTCGCCTACACGGTGCACACCGATATCGGCCATGCCTGCGTCGGTTCCCGGGTCGACCGCCACCCCTACCCGCTCAGCAGCCCGCTGCATTCGGGTCAGACGGTGGAGATCATCACGGCGCCGGGCGCCCGCCCCAACGCGGCCTGGCTCAACTTTGTGGTGACCACCAAGGCACGCTCCAAGATCCGCCAGTTCCTCAAGAACCTGCGCACCGAAGAGTCGGTGGTGCTGGGTCGCCGCCTGCTCAACCATGCGCTGGGCGCCAAGAATATCGAAGATATCCCCGAGCCACGCATCAAGCAGGTTCTGGCCGACACCAAGCACGAGAACCTGCAGGGGCTGCTGGCCGATGTGGGCCTCGGCAACGCCATGAGCGTCATGGTGGCGCGCCGCATGCTGGGGGATGAACTGCCGCCGGAAGAGCAACCCAAGTCCAGCAGCAAGAAGATGCCGATCAAGGGTGCCGACGGCATGCTGGTCACCTTCGCCAACTGCTGCCGCCCGATCCCGGGGGATGCCATCATCGCCCACATCAGCCCGGGCAAGGGGCTGGTGATCCACCAGGAAACCTGTCGCAACATCAAGGGCTACAGCAAAGAGCCGGACAAGTACCTGCCAGTGCAGTGGGAAGTGGACAAGGAGCAGGAACAGGAGTTCCGCACCGGCATCAGCATCGAGATCATCAATCATCAGGGTGCGCTGGCCGAGCTGGCCAACGTGATTGCCGCCACCGGCGCCAATATTCACGCCATCAGCACTGAAGAGAAGGATGGCCGGGTCTATCAGGTCAGCCTGCTCATCACCACCAAGAGCCGCATCCACCTGGCCAACATCATGCGCAAGATCCGCGTGATGCCCAACGTGCTCAAGGTGAGCCGACAGAAGAACTGAATACAGGCGGCGCAAGCCGCCTGCTGCTTTTATAGAGACAAGCCATGACCCCCGAACGCTTCAAGCGCATCACCGACACCTTGGTACAGTACCAGCTCGATTTGACCGTCTGTATGCAAGATATGCGTGCACAAACCTCACAGCATAGAAACTGATATGACTCCCGAACGCTTCAAGCGCATCACCGACATGCTGGCCCAGCGTCAGCTCGATTTGACCGTCTGTATGGAAGAGGTCCATAAACCTCACAATCTGGCCGCCATCGTGCGTACCGCCGATGCCATCGGCATCCACCGGGTACACGCCGTCTGGCCCAAAACCTGGATCCACAAACGCAAGGGCACCGCCCGCGGCAGCCAGAACTGGGTGGATGTAAAATTGCACCCGGATATCGGCAGCGCCGTGGCCGAGCTGAAAGCCTCCGGCATGCAGATCCTGGCGACCCATCTCTCCGACAGCTCGGTCGATTTTCGCGCCATCGACTACACCAAACCGACCGCCATCCTGGTGGGTCAGGAGAAGCACGGCATCGGTGACGAGGCGCTGGCACTGGCCGATCACCATATCGTCATCCCCATGGTCGGCATGGTGCAGTCCCTCAACGTCTCGGTGGCGGCTGCCGCCATCCTCTACGAAGCGCAGCGCCAGCGCGAGCTGGCCGGTTGCTATCAGCGCGGCTGCCCGCTCACGCTGGAGGAGCAGAACAGTATCCTGTTCGAGGGGGGTTACCCCATCTATGCCCAGCTCTGCAAAGAGAAAGAGATGCCCTATCCCCAGCTCGGCCCGGCCGGTGAAATTCTGGCGGACGAAGAGTGGTGGCAGCGGATGCAGCTGACCCGCAAAGGCTGGGCGCAACAGAGCGAGCAGGACGATTCGCAGGAGGAGTGATGGAGAACCCTTTTGGCAGCTGGCTCGAATCCCAAATCATCCGGGCTCACCTGACCAACCCGAACATAGAGGCAGGCGACTACAGCTACTACTCCGGCTACTACCACGGCAAGCCGTTCGAGGATCACTGCGTACGCTATCTGCTGGGGGATGGCTCGACCCGTGCCAGCTGGGACAGCGGCCAGTGGGGCACGGAAGTAGACCGCCTGATCATCGGCAAGTTCTGCTCCATCGCCTCGGGTGCCACCTTCATGCTGGCAGGCAATCAGGGCCACCGGCTGGACTGGGTCTCTACCTTCCCCTTCGACGCAGCCCTTTTTGGCAATGGCGTACACGACGGCTTTCTGCGCAAAGGGGACACCCGGATTGGCAACGATGTCTGGATCGGCTCGGAGGCGATGATCATGCCCGGCATCACCATCGGAGATGGTGCCGTCATCGCCACCCGCGCCGTGGTGACCAGAGATGTGGCCCCTTACACCATAGTCGGCGGTAACCCGGCCCAGCCGATCCGCCGTCGCTTCAGCGATGAGCAGATCGCCATGCTGCAAGAGATGCAGTGGTGGCACTGGCCCCTGCCCCGCTTGCAAGCCAGCATGGCGCTGCTCTGCTCGGGAGATATCGCCGCCCTTTATCACCATTGGCAACAGGAGTGTGCCCGATGAAATCCCTCGCTCTTTCCCTGTTGGCCTCGACCCTGTTTTCTGCCGGAGCCCTTGCCGTGACCACTACCTATCCGCTCACCAGCGAAGCCGATGTGCCCACCCTCTACCGGCAAACCCTGCCCGACTTCTGGCGCCAGCATGCAATCGAAGGGGAGTTCAAGGGCAAGGATGGCGTCATCATCCGCTATGCCGCCCTGCGGCAGGAGAAAGTCGATCGCGCCATCCTCATCGTCAATGGCCGGGTCGAGAGCTACCTCAAGTATCAGGAGCTGGCGTGGGATCTCTGGCGTCAGGGCTACAGCCTCTACCTCATCGATCACCGTGGTCAGGGGATGTCCGGCCGGATGCTGGATGACCCTCAGAAGGGATATGTCGACCAGTTCGACGATTATGTGGTCGATCTCAAGCAATTTCACGATCAGGTGATCATGGCGGATCAGCCCGCCAAGCTGTTCCTGCTGGCCCACTCCATGGGCGGTGCCATCTCAGCCCGCTATCTGGAGCGCTGGCCAGACGATATCAAGGCAGCCGTGCTCTCCTCCCCCATGATGGGCATCAACCTCGGCGGCCTGCCCAAGTGGCTGGCCAAGGGGCTGGCTGCTACCCTGGGGACGGTCGGCGGCTGGATCGGCGAGCCCCCCTACGGCCCCGGTCAGGGCCCCTATCAGGATGACGGCTTTGCCGATAACGGGCTGACCCACAGCCACTCCCGTTATCAGGCCTTCCGCCAGCTCTACGAGCAGTACCCGCAGATCAAGCTGGGTGGCGCCACTGCCCACTGGATTTATCAGGGTATCACCGGTGCCGATGCCGCCATCGCCGGGGCGGGTGCCATCAAGACCCCCCTGTTGGTCCTGCAGGCAGGCGACGACGAGATCGTGGACAATGCCGCCCAGGATCGCTTCTGCACCCTGGCAAAGTGCGAAGGGGGCAAGCCGCTGCGGATCGAGGGTGCCTGGCATGAACTGCTGATGGAGACGGATGACAAGCGCCAGCCCGCCCTGACCGCGATGGCTGATTTTTTCGCCCGCTTCTGAGCTGGCTATTTTTTGTAACCCTAAATAAATGGGGTGACAGTGCGGGCTAAGGTAAACTGCCCCTGTTTTCAATTGATGCCGAGGTAATGATGTTCAAGGTAGTTGTATCCGATCTCGATGGCACCCTGCTCAACAAGCAGCACCAGATCTCTTCCCGCACCCGGGATACCCTGCACCGCCTGGTAGAACAAGGTGTGAAATTTGTGGTCGCCACCGGCCGTCACCACGTGGACGTGCGCAGCTTCCGCGATGCGTTGGGGATGGACATCTACCTCATTACCTCCAACGGTGCCGTGGTTCATGACAAGCAGGACCAGCTGGTGTTCAACCAGCCGCTGCCAGCCGAAATCGCCGCCGAGCTGATCGCGCTGGAGCGCGACCCCTCCATCCACCTCAACGTCTATCAGGGCGATGACTGGGTGGTCGAAGAGGAGCTGCCCTGGCTGCTGAGCTTCCACGACGAGTCCGGCTTCACCTATCGGCTGGTCGATGACCTGACCAAGGAGCCGAAAGAGAAGATCAACAAGGTGTTCTACATCGGCGACCACGAGAAGCTGCTGAAGATCGAGGCGCACCTCAACCAGCACTACGGCGACCAGCTCAACGTCACCTTCTCCTTACCGGACTGCCTCGAAGTGATGCACGCCGGGGTTCACAAGGGTAATGCGGTGCGTGCCGTGCTGGAACAGAACGGGTTCGACATGTCCGAGGCGATCGCCTTCGGGGATGGCATGAACGACTTCGAGATGCTGACCATGGTGGGGCGCGGCATCGTGATGGGCAACGCCCATGACCGCCTGAAAATGGCGCTGCCGGAGTATGAGCAGACCCTCACCTCCGATGAAGATGGCGTTGCCGTCTATCTGGAAAAGCTGTTCGAGCTGGAGAGCGTCAGCGCAGCCTGACTCTCTTCATATCGGCATCACGTTCCCGCAAAGCCTCACCATGTGAGGCTTTGTTTTTTCAGGGTCTCCAGCCAGGGGTTGGGCCGTTGCCAGCTGAAACTCTGGTTTGCGCCACCGTAACATTCGGCCAGCCGCAGCGGCGTGCCGGGAGTATGGCGTCGCCCGGCCACATCGAGGCAACGGGAGACCTTGCTGTTGAACAGCCGGTCCTTCTGCCACTCCCACTGCGGCTGACCGTCACAGGGGGCCAGCATCAGCTCGCTGTCGCTTTTGGCTTGCAGACAGCGATCCTGCAGGCGCAACTCCCCCAGATCCCACTCGAATAGCTGATCGTCTTTGCCGCTGCAGGAGAGGGCCAGCACCTTCTGCTGCGACACCGCGACGCAAAAATCGCCGCTGGTCAGCAAGGGAGAGAGCGCCCGCTCCTGCGGTTGCGAAGTAATGGAGCCCATCATCACATCGGTTGATGGCGGCTTGATGGTACACCCCCCCAGCAGCAAGGCTGCCAGTATGGCAGGGGTGCAAGCAACGGAAATTTTATTATTCATGGAATAAACGCCTGAAGTGGGCCGATGACATCCGGTTGTCAGTGACTCGAGGCAGCAGCATAACCGAAAGCCGGGGCGCGCTGCCCGGATAGAGTGTAAACAGACGTAACAGAGATAGAGGAGAGCTGGCGCAGCGAAGGCCAGAAAGCAAAAAACCCCGCCGAAGCGGGGTTTTTCTAAATGTGGTCGGTGATAAAGGATTCGAACCTTTGACCCTCTGGTCCCAAACCAGATGCGCTACCGGACTGCGCTAATCACCGAGGCTATTTCTTTCAAAATAGTTTACTTCAAAAAACAAAGACGACCTGATGGTCATCCTCATCATACAGCAAGTATGGTGCGAAGAGAGGGACTCGAACCCTCACACCCGGGGGGCACTAACACCTGAAGCTAGCGCGTCTACCAATTCCGCCACCTTCGCATACCTGACAAGCTGTAAAATGGGGTGGCTGATGGGGCTCGAACCCACGACAACCGGAATCACAATCCGGGACTCTACCAACTGAGCTACAGCCACCACAGCTGTTTTCGTTCCACAACACGCCCGTTTAACCGGCGCACGTTTGATGGTGCGCCCGACAGGATTCGAACCTGTGACCTCTGCCTCCGGAGGGCAGCGCTCTATCCAGCTGAGCTACGGGCGCTACGCTGTCGAACGGGGCGAATTATTGATGATGGGCGTGGGTTTGTCTACACTTTTCTGCCACCAATGCACTGACCGTTGTTTTTTCAAGCATATCGTGCATTTTTCTTCCACTTATCCCCTGCCTGCCCCCGAAAAGGGGTAATTCCCATGTCAAATTGTCTTGCAACCTTGACTTGATTTGACACCCACCTAAAATGAATGAACGTTCATTCAATTGAAAGACACACTGATGATTCCGGATAAGAAAGAGAGCATCTTCAACGCAGCCCATGAGGTGCTGGGTGAGCGGGGTTTTCATGGTCTGTCGATTGCGGAAGTCTCCAAGAAGGCCAACGTGGCTACCGGCACCATCTATCGCTACTTTGGCGACAAGGATGACCTGATCCGGCAGCTGCATCAACACACTATCTTGCAGTGTGTCCCCATGGTCATGGCCGGTGTAGATGTCGATAAAGTTTCATTTCAACAATTTCGCCAACTATGGCTCAATATTCATACCATTTTTGTTAACGAACCAAACGCCATCAAGTGCAAATTGCAGTACGAGAGCTCGCCATTGGGGGCAGACCTGGAAACCAATCCGGTCATCCTGGCAGCATGGGAACCTCTGGACCGCTTTTTTGCACAGGGCGTGGCACAAGGACTGTTTATTGATTTACCGATACGGGCACTCCAGGTGTTGAGTCTGGACAGTGTCATGCATCTTGCCCTGCAGTGCAGGGTACACAACATCACGTTGACCGAATCGCAGTTGGAAACCGCGATCCGCGCCAGCTGGAATGCCATTTTACTCCCCCACATTTCCACCTCAGGAGCCTGTTCATGAAAAAATGGATGGCCATTATGTTGCTGATAGCGATCGCCCTGTTTGGCAGCGTCATCGGCTTCAATTTGTTCAAACAGAAGATGATTGCCCAATACATGGCCAACCGGCCGGAACCCGAGTTCCCTGTCACCGCAATGGTGACCAAGGCGCAGGATTGGGTACCGACCATCGAAGCGATCGGCTTCATCGAGCCGAATCAGGGGGTGACCCTCTCCACCGAGCTGGCGGGCACCATCGATGCCATCACCTTCGAATCAGGCAAACCGGTCAAGGCTGAACAGCTGCTGCTGAGTCTGGACTCCACCGTGGAACGCGCCAATCTGCGCGCCTCCCAGGCCAAGCTGCCGGCGGCAAAGGCCAAGTTCGAGCGTTTCCAGAACCTCTACAAGACCAGCTCCATCTCCAAAGAGCAGCTGGATGAGGCGGAAGCGGCCTATCGCTCGCTGGAAGCGGATATCGAGAGCCTGAAGGCGACCATTACCCGCCGTGAAGTGCGCGCGCCGTTCAGTGGTGTCGTTGGCCTGCGTAACGTCTTCCTCGGCCAGTATCTGCAGCCGGGCACCGATATCGTGCGGCTGGAAGATACCAGCGTGATGCGTCTGCGCTTCACCGTGCCCCAGACCGATATCTCCAAAATCACCCTGGGCCAGACCATCAAGATCAATGTGGATGCCTATCCGCAAACCCAGTTTGACGGTCACATCACCGCCATCGAGCCAGCGGTCAACTACCAGAGCGGCCTGATCCAGGTGCAGGCTGACATCCCGAACAACGACGGTCAGCTCCGTTCCGGTATGTTCGCCCGCGCCAGCATCATTCTGCCGACGGTGAAAGATCAGATTGTGATCCCGCAAACCGCCATCTCCTTCACCCTTTACGGTCAGAACGTCTACGTGCTCAAAGAGGGCGAAGAGACTGACAAGGAAGGCAACAAGGTGAAAGTGCTGCGGGCCAAGCAGGTGGTGGTCAAGGCGGGTGAGCGCCGTGGCAACGATGTGCATGTGCTCTCCGGCATCCAGGCCGGTGACCAGATCGTACTGTCGGGTCAGGTTCGCCTGAGCAACGACACCAAGGTGCATGTGGTCGAGAACGATGCCCTGGCCGTCCCGGCACAAACCCCGATGCTGTAAGCGCGGAGATCTGCGATGCGATTTACTGACATATTTATAAAACGGCCTGTGCTGGCGATCTCGCTCAGCTTCCTGATCGCCTTGCTGGGCTTTCAGGCCATCTTCAAGATGCAGGTACGGGAATACCCCGAGGTGACCAACACGGTGATCACCGTCAGCACTGGCTACTATGGCGCCAGTTCTGACCTGATCCAGGGGTTCATCACCCAGCCGCTGGAACAGGCGGTCGCGCAAGCCGACAACATCGACTTCATGACCTCCTCCAGCCAGCTGGGCAGCTCCACCATCACCGCGTACATGAAGCTCAACACCGACCCCAACGCCGCGCTGTCCGACATCCTGGCGAAGGTGAACTCGGTGCGCTCCCAGTTGCCGAAAGAGGCGGAAGACCCTTCGGTCACCTCCTCCACCGGTTCAACCACGGCGGTGCTCTACCTCGGTTTCACCAGCCCTGAGCTCAACTCCAGCCAGATCACCGACTATCTGGAACGGGTTATCAAGCCGCAGCTCTTTACCGTGGGCGGGGTCTCCAAGGTTGACCTCTACGGCGGTGTCGAGTTTGCCCTGCGGGTATGGCTGGATCCGGCCAAGATGGCGGCCTTCAACCTGACTGCCAGCGACGTGATGACGGTGCTCAACAGCAACAACTATCAGTCCGCGACCGGTCAGGCGACCGGTTACTTCACCCTGTTCAACGGCAACGCCGAGACCCAGGTCAAGGATGTCGACGAGCTGAAGCGTCTGGTGGTCGCCACCCGTGACGGCAAGGTGATCCGCCTCTCCGACATTGCCAAGGTGAGCCTGGAGAAGAGCCACGACATCTATCGTGCCAGCGCCAACGGCCGCGAAGCGGTAGTCATGGCGGTCAACGCCGCACCGACAGCCAACCCCATCAACATCGCCCGCGATGTGCTGGATCTGCTGCCAAGCCTTGAGCGCAACATGCCGAGCACCATGCATCTCAACGTGATGTATGACTCCACCGTGGCGATCAACGAGTCCATTCACGAGGTTATCAAGACCATCCTGGAGGCGGCCGCCATCGTACTGGTGGTCATCACCCTGTTCCTCGGTTCATTCCGCGCGGTCATCATCCCGATCATTACCATTCCGCTCAGCCTTATCGGCGTGGTGATGATGATGGATATGTTCGGCTTCTCGATAAACCTGATGACCCTGCTGGCGATGGTGCTGGCGATCGGTCTGGTGGTGGATGACGCCATCGTGGTGCTGGAGAACGTCGACCGCCATATCAAGGAGGGGGAAGAGCCGTTCCGGGCCGCCATTATCGGTACTCGTGAAATCGCGGTGCCGGTCATCGCCATGACGGTCACCCTGGCCGCGGTATACGCCCCTATCGCCCTGATGGGCGGCATCACCGGCTCCCTGTTCAAGGAGTTTGCCCTGACGCTGGCAGGCGCCGTGTTCGTCTCGGGCATCATCGCCCTGACCCTGTCGCCGATGATGTGTTCCAAGATGCTCAAGGCCAATGAAACGCCGGGCAAATTCGAAAGCACTGTCCACCATCTGCTGGAACGGATGACCGATCGCTACGACAGCATGCTGCATGCGGTGATGAAGAAGCGCATCGTCATCGTTGCGTTCGCCGTCATCGTGTTCGGCAGCCTGCCGCTGCTGTTCAAGTTCATCCCGAGCGAACTGGCCCCGTCAGAGGACAAGGGGGTCATGGCGGTGCTGGGTACTGCACCGTCCAACGCCAACCTGGACTACATCGAAAACACCATGGCGGATGTGAACAAGATCCTGGATGAGCAGCCGGAAATCGCCTTCTCCCAGGTCTTCTCCGGGGTATTCAATGCCAACCAGGCGTTCGGTATCGCCTCCATGGTGCCCTGGAGTCAGCGTGAAGCGAGCCAGAAAGAGGTGCTGGATCGGGTCGCCAATCTGGTGAAAGACATTCCGGGTATGGCCATCACCACCTTCCAGTTCCCGGAACTGCCGGGTGCCTCCAGTGGTCTGCCGATCCAGTTCGTCATCACCACCCCGAACAGCTTCGAAAGTCTGTTCCTGGTGGCCGGTGAAATTCTGGCTGCCGCTCAGGGTAACGGTCAGTTCGTCTATTCGGATCTCGATCTGAACTACGACTCTGCCACCATGAAGATCCGCATCGACAAGGACAAGGCGGGTGCCTACGGCATCACCATGCAGGACATCGGTATCACCATGGGCACCATGATGGCGGACGGTTACGTCAACCGTATCGACCTGGATGGCCGCTCCTACGAGGTGATCCCCCAGGTCGAGCGCAAATACCGTCTCAATCCGGAGTCCATCAAGGGCTATTACGTGCGGGCCGCAGACGGCAAGTCGATCCCGCTCGGCAGCCTGATCACCATTGAAGTGGTTGGCGAGCCCCGCGCCCTGCCCCACTTCAACCAGCTGAACTCCGCCACCATCGGCGCCGTTCCGGCTCCGGGCGTGGCCATGGGTGATGCGATCAACTGGTTCCAGACCGTCGCCGACGAGAAGCTGCCACAAGGCTATCGTTACGACTTCATGGGGGAAGCCCGTCAGTTCGTCACCGAAGGCAATGCACTCTATGCCACCTTCGCGCTGGCACTGGCGATCATCTTCCTGGTGCTGGCCATCCAGTTCGAGTCGGTGCGTGACCCGCTGGTCATCATGGTCTCTGTACCACTCGCCATCAGTGGGGCGCTGATTGCCCTGGCATGGGGACTGGCGACCATGAACATCTACTCCCAGGTGGGCCTGATCACGCTCGTTGGCTTGATTACCAAGCACGGCATCCTGATCTGTGAAGTGGCGAAGGAAGAGCAACTGCTGCGCGGCATGAACCGGATGGAAGCCGTGATGCAAGCCGCCAAGGTGCGTCTGCGTCCGATCCTGATGACCACCGCCGCCATGATTGCCGGTCTGATCCCGCTGCTCTACGCCACTGGCGCCGGTGCAGCCCAGCGTTTCAGCATCGGTATCGTCATCGTGGCCGGTCTCGCCATCGGTACCCTGTTCACTCTGTTCGTGCTGCCGGTGATCTACACCTATCTGGCGTCCGAGCACAAACCGTTGCCGGTATTCGATGAAACCATTCCGCCCAAGGCAAACAGCGGACACTGATCATCACGACACGCCAAGGCCCCGACACGGGGCCTTTTTTATGCTTCGCAGGAAAGACGACATAAGTGCATGAAGCAGTTAAACTAAAAAACATCACATCCAGACCGCAAGGACGCCATGTCAGGACTTATCTCCAAGACCGCCGAGGCCGTAGGCCGCAACGGACTCTCATACCGCCTGCTCTCCTACATTCTGGTGTGCAGTACCGTATTGGCGATGATCATTACGGTGTTGCAACTCGCCTGGGATTACCGCAAGGATGTGGCCGTTATCGAAGACAGCATCGGCCAGATCGAGGCCTCTTTCCTGCAACCCATCGCCGCCAGTTTGTGGAACCTCGATGAAGAGCAGGTCAAGGTGCAGATCGAAGGGATCATGAACCTGCCCAACATGCAGTTCGTGATGGTCAAGGAGATGCTCGGCAACTCCGAAGTCCCGCTGTTGACCCAGGGGACCGAACGGGAAAGCTACGATATCTCCCGCGAATTCAACCTCACCTATCAGGGTGAAATCGTCGGCAAGCTGTTCGTTGCCGCCTCTCTCGAGCAGATCTACCAGCGCCTGATCGAAAAATCGGTGCTGATCATGGTCAGCCAGACCATCAAGACGCTGGTGGTCTCATTTTGTATCCTGATCATCATTTACTATCTGGTGGTGCGGCACCTCAATCGCATCGCCAGCTACGCCCAGAAGTTCAATCTGGATCGGCTCGACATGGAGCTGGAGCTGGAGGGGCGCCCGCAACCGCGCAAGAAACCCGATGAGCTGGATACCCTGGTCGCCACCCTCAACCAGATGCGCACCCGACTGCGTGATGAACTGGTTGCCCGCCATCAGGCGGCTGAACAGTTGCAGCAGGAGCGGGACTTCTCCGCCACCCTGATCAACTCGGCCAACATGGTCATCTGCTGCATGGAGCCGGATCTGACCATTGCCAGCATCAACCCGGCGGCCATCCTGCTGACCGGCTACCACCAGCAGGAGCTGCTGCAGCACAACTGGCTGGATCTGTTTGTCAGCCCGACCCAGCGGGAAGAGCTGAACAACATCCTGGCCGCAGAGGGTTCGCTGGCAGATCAGGAGGTCATCATGCATGACCAGCAGGCCCACGAGCTAGTGCTGCAGTGGACCTTCGTTCCCTTCTACGATGGCCCCAACCTCAAGTACCAGATCGGGTTTGGCTACGACATCACCCAGCTGAAAAAAGTCGAGCGGGAGATCATCCAGCTCAACGAACAGCTGGAGGGCAAGGTGGAGGAGCGTACCCGCAGCCTGAGCGAAGCGAACAACCAGCTGGGCAAGGCGTATGATGATCTGAAACAGGCCCAACAGACTCTGGTGGAGTCGGAGAAGATGGCCTCCCTCGGCTCACTGGTAGCCGGGGTGGCACACGAGATCAACACCCCCATCGGCATCAGCGTGACCGCCTCCTCCTATCTGCAGGAGCGGGTCGCCGACTTCAAGTCCCATATCGACTCCAAGCAGCTGTCGCGCTCCTATCTCAACGAGTTCACCGTCAACCTCGACGAATCGATGCAGCTGCTGCAGAGCAACCTGCGCCGCGCTTCCGAGCTTATCGCCAGCTTCAAGCAGGTGGCGGTCGATCAGTCATCGGAAGCGCGTTACAACTTCAGCCTCGCCGACAACCTGCATCAGGTGGTGGTCTCCCTCGGTCACAAACTGAAGAAGAGCCAGTGCGAAGTGGATATCCAATGCGATCCCAAGCTGTCGATCTTCTCCTTCCCGGGCAGCTTTACCCAGATCTACTCGAACCTGATCCTCAACTCCATCAACCACGGTTTCGACAACTGGGACAAGCCGAAGAAGATCACTATCAAGGTGGAACAGCAGGGAGAGGAGCTGTTTATCGACTACTCGGACAACGGTCGCGGCATCCCGCCAGAAATATTGCCGCGCATCTTCGACCCCTTCGTCACCTCCAAGCGGGGCCAGGGTGGCAGCGGGCTCGGCACTCACATCATCTACAACCTGGTGGTGCAACTGCTGAAAGGCCGTATCAGCTGTGCCAGCGAACCGGGCAACGGTGCCCAGTTCCATATTCGCCTGCCGATCCAACATAACTGAGCGCTGGCTCTTGTGAGCCAGCCGCTTTATCCCCATCATGCTGTGATTGCATTCTTAATGAGCGGAGAACCTCGCAATGGCACAGCATTTTGACTATATCGCCATCGGTGGCGGCAGCGGCGGCATCGCCTCGGCCAACCGGGCTGCCATGTATGGCAAGAAAGTCGCCCTGATTGAAGCCAAAGAGTTGGGTGGAACCTGCGTCAACGTCGGCTGCGTACCGAAGAAGGCCATGTGGTATGCCGGCCAGATCGCCGATGCCCTGAAATATGGCGCCGACTACGGTTTCGACACCACCCTCAACCACTTCAGCTGGGCCAAGCTGGTCGAGTCCCGCCAGGCCTACATCGGCCGCATCCACCAGTCCTATCAGAACGTGCTGGGCAAGAACCAGATCACCGTCATCAAGGGCTTCGCCCGCTTCGTCAGCAGCAACACCATCGAGGTCAATGGCGAGCACTACACGGCCGATCATATCCTGATCGCCACCGGTGGCCGTCCCGAAGTACCTGCCATTCCGGGCGCCGAGCTGGGTATCGACTCCGACGGTTTCTTCGATCTGCAGAGCCAACCCAAGCGGGTAGCCGTAGTGGGTGCGGGCTATATTGCAGTCGAGATCGCTGGCGTGATGCAGGCGCTTGGATCCGAAACCCATCTGGTGGTGCGCAAGCACGCGCCGCTGCGCAACTTCGACCCCATGATCCACGAGACACTGGTGGAAATCATGGCGCAGGAAGGGCCCAAGCTGCACACCCACGCCATTCCCAAAGCCGTGCTCAAGAACGCTGACAACAGCCTGACCCTGCAACTGGAAGATGGCCGCCACCTCACCGTCGACTGCCTGATCTGGGCCATCGGCCGCGTGCCCGCCACCGACAACCTCAATCTGGCTGCCGCAGGCATCGCGCTGGACGAGAAGGGCTTTATCCCGACCGACAAGTTCCAGAACACCGCCGTCACCAACATCTATGCGGTGGGTGACAACACCGGCCGCATCCAGCTCACCCCGGTGGCCGTCGCGGCCGGTCGTCGCCTCTCGGAGCGCCTGTTCAACAACAAGCCGAACGAGCACCTCAACTACGATCTGGTGCCAACCGTGGTGTTCAGCCACCCGCCCATCGGCACCATAGGGCTGACCGAGCCGGAAGCCATCGCCGAATATGGCGAGAGCCAGGTGAAGGTCTACCGCAGCCAGTTCACCGCCATGTATTCGGCTCTGACCCAGCATCGCCAGCCCACCCGGATGAAGCTGGTCTGTGTCGGGCCGGAGGAGAAGGTGGTCGGCCTGCACGGCATCGGTTTTGCGATGGACGAGATCCTGCAAGGTTTCGGTGTTGCCATGAAGATGGGTGCCACCAAGGCAGACTTTGACAACTGTGTCGCTATCCATCCGACCAGTGCGGAAGAGTTCGTCACCATGCGATAAGCACGTCGAAGCCGGCCTGATCACCATCAGGCCGGCTTCGACAACTCAGCTCCGCTTTCCTTCCCTCCTCACGACTGCATGAAAGAGTGGGCCACCACACGCCAACTACTTCCTGTAGCAGCGCTATCACCACAGAGCGAGATTCGACCTCGGTCTGCGCATCAGTACCGCCATCACGCTGCGGTTCTTATGCAGTGGCTGTCAGGTTGGATGGCATGACGAGCGTATCTCCTCGCATCGCATTCAAGTCCAATCTGGCGGATTGAGGTGTTCAGGCTTGCGGCTGATATCGTTCGGCCGCATGGGCTTGGCGAAGATCCGACATCAGCCCTTGACGTGCCTCATCCAGAGCGGTCCAGCGTTCGGCGACATGAAGCGGCGGAATCGTCACCAACTCGCGGCGATCGAACCCGACCAGTGCGGCATCAACCAGCTCGCCCACTTCCATCACCTCGGGGAGAGTGTTGACATCCACACCTGCATGCGCCCAGATTTCGGTGCGGGTTGTGGCCGGCAACACGGCTTGCACGTAGACCCCTTGGGGTGACAGTTCATGAGCCAGCCCCTGCGACAAAAACAGCACGTAGGCTTTGGTCGCACCGTAGAGATAGATACCGAACTCGGGCGAAAATCCCACCACCGAACCAATGTTGACGATGCTCCCCGAGCCGGATTGCGCAAGGCGCGGTGCGATCGCTGCGGCGAGCCGCGTCAATGCGGTTATGTTCAGCGCGATCTGGGATTCGATGGCCTCGGGAGATTGCTCCAGAAAATGCCCGGATTGCGGCATGCCTGCATTGTTAATGAGGATGCCGATACGTGCGTCATGCCGCAGGCGAGTTTCCAGTGCCGGCAGCTCTGCCGAGTTGGTCAGGTCAGCCTGCAGCACCTCAACGGCTATCTGGTGTTGCTCACGCAGGCGCATGGCCAGTGCATCTAGGCGCGACTTGTTGCGCGCAACCAGAACAAGATCGTGGCCACGGCGAGCAAAACGTTCGGCATAGGTGGCACCGATACCGCTGGAGGCGCCGGTGATAAAGATGGTCGGTAGTGTGGTCATGTTATTTCCTTGATATGGATGGCGTGGGTGAACGAGCCAATGCGGCCGTGATCACGGCTTGATGCTGACGACGACCTTGCCCCTGGCGTGGCCCTTGGCGAGGTACTCCAGCGCTTCTTTGGCCTGGTCGAACGGGAATACCTTGTCGATGACCGGCTTGATGCGTTGTGCGTCGAGCAGCTCGCCGATTTCGGTGAGTTGGTCGCCATCGGGACGCACAAACAGGAACGAGTAGGCAACGTTCCGCTTGTTCGCCCGCGACCTGATTTTTCGGCTCATCAGCCCGAACAGGAGGCGGAGCAATGCGTTCAGCCCCCGGGCCCGCGCGAAGGCCGCATCCAGCGGGCCGGTGAGGGAGATAATCTTGCTGCCCGGTTTGAGGATATCGATGGCTTTTTCGATCGCATCGCCCCTGACGGTCCCCAGCACGGCGTCGTAGCCGTGCAGTTGGTGCTCGAATGCCTGCTGCTTGTAATCGACCACCTCATCGGCCCCCAGCTCGCGCACCAGTTCGATGTTACCGGTGCTGACGGTGGTGCCCACCTTGGCCCCCAGCAGCTTGGCCAGCTGGATAGCAAAGGTGCCGATGCCACCGGATCCGGCAGGGATAAACACCTTTTGGCCAGCCTGCAGATTGGCGCGCTCCTTCAGCGCTTGCCATGAGGTGAGCCCGACCATCGGGATCGAGGCGGCTTGCACGAAATCCAGATTGGCTGGTTTCAACGCCGCAGCGCGCTCAGGCACCACCGCAAATTCGGCCAGCGATCCGCTACCGCGATCGAAAATACTGGCGAAGACGGCATCGCCCGGCTTGAAACGGGTCACCTGACTGCCAACCTCGGTCACGACACCGGCCAGATCGCTGCCCAATGTGGCGGGAAGCTGAAAATGGAGCACCGGTTTGAACATGCCGGTCGGAATCATGTTGTCGATCGGATTCACGCCGGCGGCATAAACCTGAACCAGCATTTCGTCCGCCTTCAGTGCGGGACGCGGGATATCCGTGAGCCCAATCTCCGGCGACTTGCCGTAGCGTTTGAATGTGAGTGCTTTCATGGTTCGGTCATTCATCCTTGGCTGTGCATCGGGGTCAGGTCTGAGTCATCCGCGAGGAAGGCCAGCACCTCGGGCACAAAGGCCCGATAGTGCTGAAAAATGCCACCGTGCCCCGAGTCGGGGTAAATCGTCAGTCGGGCATTCGGCAGCCGGCGAGCCATATCCGCTGACAGTCGGCTATCGACCATCAGATCATGGTCACCATTGGCCACGAACACCGGTTGCGTGATGACCGAGAGATCATCCGGCGCACTCAATCCCGCACTCCGGATCGCCTTGAGCTGGGCATATCTGGCCTGCAGGGAGATGGGCTGGTCACGGTCAGTCGTGCGCGCTTTCAGGCGAGAAAAGTACTCTTTTGCCGCGCGCTTGCCATCCGGTGTGCGGGGAAAAAACAGGAAGTGCCGCGGATCGTTCAGCGTCAATGCCGCTTTGAGGTAGGCGGTGGCGGCAATCTTGTTGATCTCGTCGATACCGCCACCGCCCCGCGGCCCGGTTCCGGCAAGCACAATCCGGCGCACCAGATCCGGCGCCTGCAAAGCCACCATTTGCGCCACACCACCACCTAACGAAAACCCGAGCAGATCGACCAGCTGCAATCCCATGGCGCGAATAAAGGCGATGGCATCACGTCCCATCTCCTCAATGGTATGTGGCACCGCTCCCCCCGAGGCACCGACGCCGCGATTATCGAAAGCGATAACCCGACGCTTCGCGGCGATGCCATCGATAACACCGGGATCCCAGTCATCGAGTACCGCCATCAGATGGTGCAAAAAGATCACCGGCACACCGGTGTCGGGGCCCAACGCCCGATAGGCAAAAGATGTTCCGTTCACATCAAGGGTACGGGTCGGAACATCTTTCCAATCCATATGCCCTGTCTGACGTAGTGTGGTCACCGGGCGGTGACCGGCAGATCTCCCGGTTATCGAGGCGATCCCCATCTTCTTTGTAACCATGTCCGAGATCTCCGTGTTGGGTGGATTGTTTGTGGTTGCGGTGTTACTATCAAATTGATACCAACTTACTATCAATTCACAACCAAGTCACTATCAAAACAGTATGAACATGAAAAAAAGTTACGATACCCCATGCCCAATCGCGCGCAGCATGGCGATTGCTGGTGATGCATGGAGCATATTGATCCTGCGCGATGCCCATGCCGGTCTCACTCGCTTTGACCAATTCCGGAAAAGTCTGGGGATAGCACCCACGATGTTGACCCGCCGACTGGCGACGTTGACCGAAGAGGGTTTGCTGGAAAAAAGGCTTTATTCTGAACATCCACCCCGTGAGGAGTATCTGCTGACCGCCGCCGGTCGCGATTTTCTACCGATACTGTTCATGATTGGTGAGTGGGGTCGCCAATATCGGGGCGACGACAACATGATCCGTTTCTTCGATATGGAGGCCGGCACAGAAATCAAGGCCATCGTGGTCGATGAAGTGACCGGGGCAAAAATTGGGACCCGCCCGTTGCGCGTGGTGATGCCTGATGAAAGCTGACAGGTGATTTGGCAATCGCATCGTCTTTCACCCAAACCCGGCTCAGGCCGGTTTTTTTGATCCCTCCTCGCCATTTCTCTCGCAAAACCGCCGTTCTTTACGCCGATTTTACGCCTGCCCCATGGCGCTTTATGGCGCCTTTACGCCTGTTTTACATACCCTTTCAGCGTCAATGACACCAACAGAGTCGATAGGTTTTACATCGACTCTCGCAGCTAATTATCTCAATGGAGTCGATATGAATTGGCTATATCTGCTGCTCGTCCTCGCCTTGATGGTCTACCTGCTGCGTGCACTCACGCGCAGTCACGAGTGAGGGATCTGATATGTGGCAAGAAGTGATCTATCCGGTAGCCTTCGTGCTGCTGGTTCTGCTGCCGGCACCGCTGCTGGGCAACTACATCTACCGGGTATTTGAAGGCAAAACCCGCTGGCTGGCACCGGTCGAACGCGCCACACTGGCCTGTTGCGGCACCGATGGACGGGAGCAGGACTGGAAGTCCTACGCCCTCAGCCTGCTGGCCTTCAACGGCGCCGGTTTTGGTCTGCTGTTCCTGATCCTGATGGCGCAAGGCCTGCTGCCCCTCAACCCGCAACAACTGCCGGGTCTGAGCTGGCAACTCGCCTTCAACACCGCGGTCAGCTTTATGACCAACACCAACTGGCAAGCCTATTCCGGTGAGGCCAGCCTCTCCTACTTCAGCCAGATGGTGGGCCTGACCACCCAGAACTTCGTCTCCGCAGGGACGGGTGCCGCCGTAGCCATTGCCCTGTTCCGCGGTATCGCCCGCCAGCAGACCATCAACCTTGGCAACTTCTGGCAGGATCTGGTGCGTTTCTGCCTCTACGTGCTGCTGCCCATCGCGCTGATTATGGCGTTGGTGCTGGTGTGGCAAGGGGTGCCGCAAAGCCTCTCCGCCTATCTGCCGTTCCACGGTATCGAAGGTCAGGAGCAACTGCTGCCCCTCGGCCCGGCGGCCTCGCAGATCGCCATCAAGCAGCTTGGCTCCAACGGCGGCGGCTTCTTCGGTATCAACTCGGCACATCCGTTCGAGAACCCGACGGTCCTCTCCAACTGGCTGGAGATGGTCACCCTGCTCACCATCGCCGCAGCCATGGTCTTTACTCTGGGCCGCTATGTGAAAGACATGGCCCACAGCCGTGCCATTCTCGGCGCCATGACCCTCATGCTGGTGCTGGGGCTCTTCGTCTCCATCACTCAGGAGCTGAAACTGGATCCGGCCCTTGCCCACCTCACCACTGACGCCAGCAATATGGCTGGCAACTGGGAAGGCAAGGAGAGCCGCTTCGGCCCGGTGCTCTCCAGCATCTGGGAAGTGGCGACCACCGCCGCTTCCAACGGCTCGGTCAACGCCATGCACGACAGCTTTGCCCCCCTCGCCGGTATGGTTGGCATGATCAACATGCTGCTGGGTGAAGTGGTGTTCGGCGGCGTGGGTGCCGGTATCTACGGCATGATGCTGTTCGTGCTGCTGACCGTGTTCCTGTGCGGCCTGATGGTGGGGCGCACCCCGACCTATCTGGGCAAACGCCTCGGTATCACCGAGATGAAGTGGGTGGTCGCCAGCATGCTGGTGATGCCGGTGGGGGTGTTGGTGATCGGTGGTGTCACTCTGCTGATGCCGGATGCCAGCACCATCATCGGCCATGATGGCCCACACGGTCTGTCACGTCTCATCTATGCCTACGCCTCGGCTGCCGGCAACAATGGCTCCGCCTTCGCCGGTTTTGCCGCCGGTGACAACTGGCAGTGCATCGCCATCGGTCTGGCCATGCTGCTCGGTCGCTTCGGCTACATCATTCCGGTACTGGCCATCGCCGGTCAGCTGGCCCGCGCGCCCCGTCAGGAGACGAGCGAAGGGGACTTCCCCATCAGCGGCCCGCTGTTCGTTACCCTGCTGATCATCACCGTCCTGCTGATAGGTGGCCTCTCCTTCCTGCCGGTGCTGGCACTGGGCCCGGTGGCCGAACATCTGAGCCTGATCGGAGGGGCATTCTGATGAACCTGACCCTGTCGATCACCATCCGGATGCCAATGGCCAACTATCTGATGCTGGGAGCTTTCCAATGAGCAAGTCCACTGCAATGAGCACCGACACCATTAAGGTGAAGGGCAAAAAACAGAAATCACAGGTCCTGCAAGCCATGGTTGAGGCCCTCTATCGCTTCAATCCCAAGGCGCTGTTTGGCAGCCCTATTCTGTTCACCCTCTGGCTGGCCGCCGTGATGGCGACCGTGGAGTCCCTGTTGGGGCAGCCCTTCTCGGGTGTGGCTCCCTCGCTGGCCTGGCAGCTGACAGCCTGGCTCTGGCTGACCCTCTGGTTTGCCAACTTCGCGGAAACTCTGGCCGAGGGGCGCGGCAAGGCCCGCGCCGACAGCCTGAAAGCGGGCATGAGCCAGCTCAAGGCCCGTCGAGTGACCGATGCCAAAGATGGTCAGGGCGAGTGGGTGCCCGCCACCAGCCTGATGAAGGGTGATCTGGTGCTGGTACGCAGCGGCGAGATGATCCCGGCCGATGGTGAAGTGGTCGCCGGTATCGCCTCGGTCAACGAAGCCGCCATCACGGGGGAATCTGCCCCCGTCATCCGCGAATCCGGCACCGACCGCAGTGGCGTGACTGGCAATACCACAGTGGTCTCCGACGAGATCTGGGTGCGGGTCAGCAACAATCCGGGCGAGAGCACGCTGGATCGGATGATCGCACTGGTGGAAGGGGCCAAACGCCAGAAGACCCCCAACGAGATGGCGCTCGACGCCCTGCTGGTGGGGCTGACCCTGATCTTCCTGCTGGTGGTCGCGACCCTGCCCTGGTTCCTCGACTACAACGGCACTCAGGTACCGCGCCTCTACCTGATCGCTCTCTTCATCACCCTGATCCCGACCACCATCGGCGGCCTGCTCTCTGCCATCGGCATTGCCGGTATGGATCGACTGGTGAAGCTGAACGTCATCGCCAAGTCTGGCCGTGCCGTCGAGGCGGCCGGTGACGTGCGCACCCTGCTGCTGGACAAGACCGGCACCATCACCTTCGGCAACCGGATGGCTGACGAACTGATCCCGGCACCGGGCGTCGATCCCTCCCTGCTGGCGCAAGCCGCCATGCTGGCCTCGCTGGGTGACAATACCCCGGAGGGTAAATCCATCCTGACTCTGGCCAGCAAGAGCATCGCCAAGCCGAGCCAGCTGGATGATGACAAGGTGATCCCCTTCAGCGCCGAGACCCGCCTGAGCGGACTGGATCGCAACGGTCATCAATACCGCAAGGGGGCGGTCGATGCCGTGCTGAACTACCTCAGCCTCGACCGCAAGGCGGTGCCGGAGCTGGTGCTCAAGTCAGTCGACAGCATCGCCCGTCAGGGTGGGACTCCGCTGCTGGTCTGCACTCAGGAAAAACTGCTGGGAGTGGTCTACCTCAAGGACATCATCAAGCCCGGTATCAAGGCTCGCTTCCAGATCCTGCGCCATATGGGGATCCGCACCGTGATGATCACCGGCGACAACCCGAAAACCGCCGCCGCCATCGCCGCCGAAGCCGGGGTGGATGACTTCATCGCCGAAGCGACGCCGGAGAAGAAGCTCGCCTATATCCGGCAGGAGCAGGCCGATGGCCGTCTGGTCGCCATGTGCGGTGACGGCGCCAACGATGCGCCCGCACTGGCACAGGCTGACGTGGGGCTGGCCATGAACGAGGGGACCCAGGCCGCCAAGGAGGCGGGCAATCTGGTTGATCTCGACTCCAACCCCACCAAGCTGCTGGACGTGGTGCTGGTCGGCAAACAGCTGCTGGTGACCCGTGGCGCCCTGACCACCTTCTCCATCGCCAACGATGTGGCCAAGTACTTCGCCATCCTGCCAGCCCTGTTCATCGCCGCCTACCCGCAACTGGGGGCACTGAACTTGATGCAGCTGGGCAGCCCGCAGAGCGCCATCCTGTCGGCCATCATCTTCAACGCCCTGATCATTGTGGCGCTGGTGCCGCTGGCGCTGCGCGGTGTCGACCTGAAAGGCTCGGCCGCCAGCCTGCTGCGCCGCAACCTGCTGATCTACGGTGTCGGTGGCCTGCTGGTGCCGTTTATCGGCATCAAGCTGATCGACCTGGTCATTACCGGCCTGGGTCTGGTGTAACGACATAACCGGGATGCGGGGCGAACCCGCATCCCCAGCCATCCTTTTGGAGCAAGAGAATCATGATAGCAATCAGAACCCTGTTGACCCTGACCCTGCTGCTGGGAGTGGGTTATCCACTGGCGGTCACTGGACTGGCCCAACTGCTGTTCCCCTGGCAGGCCAACGGCAGCCAACTCACCGACAGCAAGCAGCAACTGATCGGTAGCGCCCTGCTGGGGCAGAAATTCGAGCGGGCTGACTACTTCCATCCCCGCCCCTCCGCCAGCGATTTCAACACCATTGGCGGCAGCGCCAGTAATCTGGGGATGAGCTCGCCGCTGCGGGCAGAGTTTGCCGAACAAGCAGCCAAGGCACAGCCTGGAACCAGCGCCCCCGCCATGCTGACACGCTCGGCTTCCGGCCTCGATCCCCACCTGCCGCTCGATGCGGTGCTGGCTCAGGTGGACCGCGTCGCCAAAGAACGTGGGCTGGATCCCGCCCAACTGACGGAGCAGGTCAAGTCAGCCACACAAGCTGGTATCCTTGGCCCTCAGGTGGTCAACATTCTCCAGCTGAATCTGCAACTGGATCATAAAAAGGGCGCCTGATGGCGCCCGTTCCGGTTTGGTGATGACCTCGATTTTCGAAACGGGCAGTTGGCTCGATAGGGATAACAATGGCTGATGTAGCAAGCGCTGATGCCCTGCTGACGAGTCTGATGCAGGAGCATGGGGATGCGTGATGAAGCAAGGGCCGACGCCCTGCTGGCGAGCCTGGAACAGGAGCACAAGGGCAAGCTGAAGGTCTTTCTCGGGGCCGCTCCCGGCGTGGGCAAGACCTACGCCATGCTGCAGGCGGTACGGGAACAGGCCAAAGAGGAGGTCGACATACTGATCGGTGTGGTGGAGACCCACGGCCGGCAGGAGACACTGGCCCTGCTCGACAAGCTCGCCATCATGCCGCGCAAGATCCACATGCACCGCCAGCAACGGCTGGAGGAGATGGATCTCGACGGCCTGCTCGCCCGCAAACCGGCCATCGCCGTGGTGGACGAGCTGGCTCACAGCAATGCCCCCGGCAGCCGCCACGAGAAGCGCTGGCAGGATGTGGAGGAGCTGCTCAACGCCGGGATCGACGTCTACACCACCCTCAACGTGCAGCATCTGGAGAGCCTCAACGATCTGGTGTGGCAGCTGACCGGGGTCAGGGTGAAAGAGACCCTGCCCGATCAGGTGCTGCTGGAAGCCGACAGTCTGGTGCTGATCGACCTGCCTCCCAAGGAGCTGCTCGGCCGCCTCAAGGAGGGTAAGGTCTATGTACCCCATCAGGCCAAGGCTGCGCTGCAATCCTTCTTCTCCCTCAACAACCTCACCGCATTGCGGGAGCTGGCGATGCAGACCGCCGCCAGCCATGTGGAAGGCGATCTGCAACTGCAGTGGCAGGCAGCAGGCAAGACCACCTTGCCGCTGCGGGGCAAGCTAATGGTCTGCCTCGGCGATCAGCACGGCTCGGCGCTGGTGCGCTATGGCCACCGCTTTGCCCAGCGCCGCCAACTGCCTTGGCTGGTGGTGCATATCGACAGCAATGGCCGCCGCTCTGCCGATGTGGAGCAGGCGCTGGCGCTCGCCTCCCACCTCGGTGCCAAGGTGCTGACCCTCTCCAGTCCGGCGGTCGCCAACACCCTGCTGGAGACCGCCGAACAGCAGCAGGTCTCCCAGCTGCTGCTCGGCAAACCCCACAAGGCGCCATGGCGCCGCTCGCTGGTGCAACACCTGCTCAAGCAGGCACAAGGGCTCGAAATCACCCTGGTCGATACCGGGAAGCGCCAGCCCGGAGTGGGGATGCGCTCCGCAACGCCGAAGGATATCCACCACAGCCTGCTGGCGGTGGCCATCATGGGGATCACCTCGGCTGCCGCCTGGGGGCTCTCCTACTGGCTGCCGCCAGCCGCCCTGCCGCTGCTGTTCGTGCTGGGGGTGCTGGCGACCGCCCTCACCACCAGTCTGGTGCCCGCCACGCTGGCGGCGGTGCTGGGCTTTATCGCCCACAATCTGCTCTTTACCGCCCCCTACTTCTCCCTGAGCGTCGCCAACCACAGCGACCTGCTCACCCTGTTCGTGCTGCTTATCGTCGGCATGACGGCGGGACGGCTCGCCTCCCGCCAGCGGCAACAGCTGATCGGTCTGCGCGAGACCCAGCTGCTGGGCAATGCCCTGCTCTCCCTCAGTCAGGGACTAGCCACCGCCAGCAGTCCGGAGGAAGTGCTCAGACAAGGTGCCCAGGCCATTTCGCTGGCGCTCGGCCAGCCGACTGTGGTGATCGACAAGGAGTTCAACGACCGGCTCGGCAACGAGAAGCACAGACCGGGACAGACCGACAAGGCGGCCATCGACTGGTGTCTGGCCCAGAAACAGAGCGCTGGGGCCCACACCGCAACCCTCAATGCCGCTGAGGCGCAGTATCACCACCTCAGCGACGATCTGGTGATCGGCATAACTCTGACCAATCCGCTCTCCTCCTCCGCCGAGCACCAACTGCAGGCACTGCTCACCGACATTCGCGCCGCACTGGCCCGGATCGACCTCAACGAACGGCTGGCCGACAGCCAGTTGCAGGCGGAGACCGACCGGATGCGGGCCGCCCTGCTCTCTTCGGTCTCCCACGATTTGAAAACCCCGCTGGCGACCATCATGGGGGCTGGCAGTACCCTGCTGGAATATGGTGACCGGATCCCCGCCGAAGACCGTGACGAACTGCTCCACTCGGTGCAGGAGGAGGCTCGCCGCCTGCACAGCTATGTGCAGAATCTGCTGGATATGACCCGCATCGGTTCCCCTGACTTCCAGCTGAAACGGGACTGGGTCGATCTGGCGGATCTGGTGGAGAGCGCCCGCAAGCGACTCGACTCCTCCTGGCGCCAGCACAAGCTGCTGGTCCATTTCGATCAGCATGTGCCCCAGCTCTATGTGCACGGCGCCCTGATCGAGCAGGTACTGGTCAATATTCTCGACAACGCCTCCCGCTACTCGCCGGCAGGCACCCCCATCGAGTTCAAGGTGATGCTGGCCGAGCCCGATCTCATCATCGACATCATCGATATCGGGGTCGGTATCGCCGAGTCGGATCGGGAGAAGATCTTCAACCTCTTCTACACCCAGCCGGTGGGCGATTGCGGCAGCCGTGGCACCGGGCTTGGCCTCGCCATTTCCCGCGCTATGATAGAGGCCCACGGCGGCAAGATTTGGGCCTTCTCCGGCCCCAATGGCAACGGAACCTGCATGCGCATCTCCCTGCCGCTCGCCCTCAATTCACCGGAGGTCTGATGGCTGACCGCCAGATCGGGTCAATCAGCCCCTCCCACCATTCGCCTCTGGAGGTTCGATGGCGCACATTCTGGTCATAGATGATGAAGCGGCGATCCGTCGCTTTCTGCGGATCAGCCTGATTGCCGAGGGGCATCAGGTGAGTGAGGCGGTGGGGGTCAATGAAGGGCTGGAGCTGTATCGCCACCTCAATCCCGATCTGGTGATTCTCGATCTCGGCCTGCCGGATGGCGATGGCATTCAGGTGTTGCAGGCCATTCGCGAACACCACCCCAACCCGGTGCTGGTGCTATCGGCCCGCGACTCGGAGCAGGAGAAGGTGCGGCTGCTGGATGCCGGAGCCAACGACTACATGAGCAAGCCGTTCGGCATCGGCGAGATGATGGCCCGTATCCGTGTGCTCTTGCGCCAGCGGGCTGGCGTCAGCAGCGGCGAGCGGCGCCACTTCCCCCAGTGTGGCCTGACGCTGGATATCAGCAGCCACAAGGTGACCATGAAAGAGGAGGAGATCCCCCTCTCCCGCAAGGAGTTCGCCCTGCTGCAGGCGCTGGTGTGCCACCCCGGCAAGCTGGTGATGCAGACCCAGCTGCTCAACGACATCTGGGGGCCGAGCCACAAGGAGGACACCCACTACCTGCGCATCGTCATCGCCAGCCTGCGCAAAAAGCTCGGGGATAACCCCCAGCAACCAGCACTTATCGAGACCGAATCCGGTATCGGCTACCGCTTTATCGGCAACTGATGTTTCACGTGGAACGGTGCCCGCTGCACAGCAGCGCCAACAGACCGCAGCCACTGAGCAACAGGCCGAGATCCTGCAATCCGGCCGCCACCGCCAACCCCAGACTAAGCAGCAGGTAGTAGCCAAGCCCGAACAGGGCGCCAGCACTACCCGCTACCTCGCGATAAGCCAACAGCGCCTGACTCAGCACATTGGGGATCGCCAGCCCGAAAGCCACCACCACGCCCATCATGGGCAACAGGAACCAGAGGCTGGACTGACTCGCCCAAACCAGCAGTCCGGCGACCAGCGCCAGAACGCAAGCCAGTCTGATCAGAGAGGATGGCAGCCACCCCCTCCCCAGCAGATGCTTGTTAAGCAGGCTGCCGAGCAGAGTCGCCAGCGCCAGCAAGATCCCCGAGTAACCAAACTCGCCGGTACTCAATCCCAGCCCGGCAAACAGGAATGGGGCCAGACTGTAGTAACCAAACAGCATGGTGTTGAACAGGGCGACCAGCATGGCACTGCGCCAGAGCCCACCATCTTTTATCATGCGGCACGCCAGCGGCCAGAGTGCGACTCGCAAGGTGGTGGCCGGACGGGTTTCCGGCAGTTGCCAGCAGGCCACCAGCAGCAAGAGAGCCGCCAGTATCAGCAGACCGCTGAACACCCCGAGATAGCCGAACCCGCTCGCCAGCTGGCCGCCACTCACCAGCCCCAGCACCGGGCTCAGGGAGAGTGCAATGCCCATCACCGAGAAGACCCGCGCCAGATCGCTACCCTGATAGCTGTCGCGCAGCATGGTCTGGGTCACTACGGAGCCCACGGCGGCGCCAAAGGCCGAGATGACCCTGGCCAGCAGCAGGGTCTCAAACTGATTGGCCAGCAGTGCCAGCAAGGTGCCGACGCCATAGGTGAGCAACCCCGCCAGCATGGCGGCGCGCCGCCCGATCAGATCGCAGAGCCGTCCCCAGCAGACCACGCCCACCGCAAACGCCAGAAAATAGACCGACAGGGTCTGGGATGCCTGCCCTTCGCTCACCCGAAACTGACTGGCGATGTGGGTCAGTACCGGGCTGTAGATGGTCTCCACAATCTGGGGAAACATCATCAATCCCACCACCAGCCAGAGCGGTGGCAACTTGTTGTTCATGACAAACCTCCTTCACAAGAGGTCGCCATTCTAGAGAGATGCCGTTTGTCTGATTACAATAAGCAGGACTATAAACATCAAAAATCGGACATATGGCCTTTATTCTTCCCGATCACCCTTTTGACCCCGACCAGCTGACCGGCAGCGTGATCGGCATTGCCTCCGCGCTCGGCTGGCACGACTCTGGCCTGCATCAGCATCAGCGCCATCAGCTGCTGTTCGCCCAATCCGGCTGCATGACCATGGAGCTGGAAGGTCGGGTCTGCCTGCTGCCGCCAACCCGTGCGGCCTGGCTGCCAGCGGGCACTGCCCATCGGGTACTGATGCGTGGTGTCGTCGCCTACCGCTCCCTCTACTTCCAGCCGCACCCCGAGTTGCCCGCCACGGTGGAGGTGCTGGCGGTCAATCCGCTGCTGCACGAACTGATTGAACGGATGGCGCTCTGGCCGTGGGACAAGCCGCAAGAGCAGCAGCAGCGAACGGTGGCGCTGTTTATCGAGGAGTTGGGGCTGGCGCCGCGGGAGTCGTGGCAGTTGCCGCTGCCGACCGATCCCAGACTGGGCGACTGGCTACAGCAGTTGAAACGGGGGAATGCCCTGCCTGATCGGCTCAACCGGCTGGCCGAACGGGTGGGTGCCAGTGACAAGACCATTGGCCGCATCTTCATGCGGGAGACCGGCATGAGCTATCAGGCGTGGCGTCAGCAGTGGCGGCTGTTGCGCGCCATGGAGTTGCTGGCAGAAAGCGAACCCATCAGCCGGATTGCCGCTGCGCTGGAGTTCTCCAGCGACAGCGCCTTCATCAGCTTCTTCAAACAACATACGGGGCAGACTCCCTTACGCTATCTCAGCTCTCGGGGTGAGTCGCCACTGCCTGACTCGCCTCCACCACCAGGGTATCCAGCGCCAGCGGCTTAAGGTTGTGCAGCGCATCCTGCACCACGACATGGGATGCCTGCTGCAGCTCGCTCTGCACATCCTGCTCCAGCCGGGCACTCTCCAGCTCGGGTCGCGGGTTCTCGTTGGCCATCACGTTCAGGCTCAGGGCACTCACAATCAGGGTGGCGATCAGGCTTTTCATCTGGTTTGCTCCGGTATGGTTGAGATAACCAGTTAGCTATTCCAATAGTTGTGCCAATCTTCGCGCAATTCATAACATGATGATTTTGTTTAAATTAACTATATTGCGACAGCAAAAAGAGTCGCAAAATGCATCCCTCCAGGTCATTTTTAAACCAACAGTTGGTGCTTTTAACCACGCTTGATTTTTGCACCATGTTCCACGTGGAACGTCCCATCTTTTTGATCGACACCCGCTTTTAAACTGAGCTATGGTGCTACATCTTCGTAACTGACTCTGGATCTGTCACCGAATGGAATTTTCCTTGTTCGGCGAGAAGTTCACTCGCCACGCCGGTATTACCCAACTCATGGATGACCTCAATCAGGGGCTGACCAATCCGGACGCCATCATGCTGGGTGGCGGCAATCCGGCCCCGATCCCCGCCATGCTGGAACGCTTTCAGGCCGAGGCCAAGAGCCTGCTCGACAACGGCGAGCTGGTCAAAGCGATGGCCAACTACGATGGCCCGCAGGGCAAAGACAGGTTCACCAGGGCGCTGGCCGCCCTGCTCAGCAAAGAGCTGGGGTGGGATATTTCGGCACGCAATATCGCCCTGACCAACGGCAGCCAGAATGCCTTCTTCTACCTGTTCAACCTGCTGGCCGGTGAGTTTGCCGATGGCCGCAAGAAGAAGGTGCTGTTCCCGCTCGCTCCCGAGTACATCGGCTATGCCGACTCGGCGCTGGCCGACGACTACTTCGTGGCCTACAAGCCCACCATCGAGAAGCTGCCCGATGGCCAGTTCAAGTACCACGTGGATTTCGAGAGCCTGCAGGTGGGTGACGACATCGGGGTGATCTGCGTCTCCCGCCCGACCAACCCGACCGGCAACGTGCTGACCGACGAAGAGATAGAACACCTCGATCAGATCGCCCGCGACAAGGGGATCCCGCTGCTGATCGACAACGCCTACGGTGTGCCCTTTCCCGGCATCATCTTCAGCGAGGCCAAGCCGTTCTGGAATGCCAACACCATCCTTTGCATGAGCCTCTCCAAGCTGGGATTGCCGGGCACCCGCTGCGGCATCGTCATCGCCGACGAGAAGATCATCCAGGCCATCACCAACCTGAGCGGCATCATCAATCTGGCACCGGGCAGTCTGGGCCCCGCCATCACCATCCCGATGATCGAGAGCGGCGATATCATCACTCTCAGCGAACAGGTGGTGAAACCCTTCTATCAGCAAAAAGCCGAGCTGGCGGTACAACTGCTGCGCGAGGCGATCCCCGACCCGCGCTTCCATATTCACAAGCCGGAAGGCGCCCTCTTCCTCTGGCTCTGGTTCGAAGACTTGCCGATCCACTGTCAGGAACTGTACGAGCGACTGAAAGCGAAGAACCTGCTGATCGTGCCGGGTCACTACTTCTTCCCCGGCATCGATGACCCGGAATGGCGTCACAGTCAGGAGTGCATCCGCCTCAACTACTCCCAGAGCGAGGAGCTGGTGCGCCGCGGTATCGCCATTCTGGCGGACGAAATCAACCGCCTCTACGCCAGCTAATCCAGTTCGGCGATGCAAAAACAGAAAGGCCTGCAGATGCAGGCCTTTGTTGTTTATCGCGATCCGGTTTGCTTAACCGGGCAACGCCAGCTGGTCGGGTTTACCGATGGGAATGGCGCGGGGCTTGAGCGCCTCCGGCAGTTCGCGGGCCAGGTCGATGGTCAGCAGACCATGCTCCAGCTTGGCGCCCTGCACTTCCACGTGCTGGCTCAGCTTGAAGGCCAGCTCGAAGTCACGCTCGGCAATCCCCTGATGGAGGAACTGACGCTCACCGGCCGCAGCCCCTTTGCGCCCCTTCACCTTAAGGGTGCCGTTTTCGGTCTCCAGCTCCAGCTCTTCGCGCTCGAAGCCAGCCACGGCGACCGTGATGCGATAGCCATCCTGATCGCGCTTTTCAATGTTGTACGGGGGGTAAGCGGCGGTCTTCTGCTCGAACAGACCTTCCAGCTCACGGGCCATCCGCTCGAAGCCGACGGCATTGGAATAGAGATGAGAAAAATCGAGGTTACGCATAATCCTATCCTTCTAATAAGCAACAGGTTCAACTCTCCACAGGCCCGTCATCGGCACCCGGGAAATTTTAAAATCGCAGTGAATTCAGGCTATCAGCCGTTGATCTCAATCTTGCGCGGCTTCATCGCCTCGGGCACTTCACGCACCAGTTCGATGTGCAGCAAGCCGTTTTTCAGGTCGGCCCCTTTCACCCGCACATAGTCGGCCAGCTGGAAGCGGCGCTCGAAACCACGCTCGGCGATCCCCTGATAGAGATAGTTGCGCTCGGTATCGGCCTGCTTGTTGCCCTTCACCGTCAGCAGATTTTCCTGGAAGCTCAGCTCCAGCTCTTCCTGGGTAAAGCCCGCCACCGCCATGCTGATGCGGTAGTCGTTGTCACCCAGCTGCTCGATGTTGTAGGGGGGATAACCGGCATTGCCATTGCTGGCCGCAGATTCGATGAGATTGGCCAGACGATCGAAACCGATGGCAGAACGATAGAGCGGAGAAAAGTCGATAGAACGCATAGTATTACCCTCTTGTGAGCGATAACGGATTATTTTCCCTCCTGATGGACGGGCGCCTGGTCGAAACCTCTGTCGAGCGTTCCGGCCTTGTTACCTATATAGGGGCTCACTTTTTCCTTTCAAGGGGATTTTTTCAAATTTTTTAAATGGCCGCGCCGACCTTTGGCACATCAATCTGTTGGCCCGATTGTGATGATAATCGACCCGTGGGCCACTGATGGCAACTCGCTCCGCCCCCCATAATGGGTTGCATATCCACCAGCCAACATGGAACCACCCCATGAAAATTACCCAGGTTCGCAACGCCACCCTGCTGCTCGACTATGCCGGCACCCGCTTTCTGATCGACCCCATGCTCTCGGCCAAGGGAGCCTTCCCCGGCTTTGAGGGCACCGCCAACAGCCAGCTGCGCAATCCGCTGGTCGAGCTGCCGCTGTCGATCGATGAGCTGGTCGATGTGGACGCCGTTATTGTCACCCACGACCATCCCGACCACTGGGATGACGCCGCCAGAGCCCTGATCCCCAAACATCTGCCGCTCTTGGTACAGCATCAAAAAGATGCCGATGCCATTCGTGCCTGTGGTTTTAAGGATGTGCGCCTGCTGAGCGAACAGCCGGAGTTTGCCGGTATTCGCCTGCAGCAGACCGGTGGCCAGCACGGCAGCGATCAACTGATGGCGGTACTGGGCGAGCGCATGGGAGAGGTGTGCGGCGTGGTCTTCTCCCACCCCGATGAGCAGAGCCTCTATCTGGCCGGTGATACCATCTGGCATCCCTCGGTCGAGCAAGCCCTGCAACAGCACCAACCCGAGGTGGTCATCCTCAACTGCGGCGATGCACAGGTGCCCGGGCTCGGTTCCATCATCATGGGCAAGGAGGATGTCGCCACCGTATATCAGGCCGCACCGCAGGCCACGCTGATCGCCAGCCATATGGAGGCGGTCAACCACGCCGTGCTGTCACGTCAGGAACTTCATACCTATCTGACCGAGCGAGGCATGATGGATCGGGTGCGGATACCGGCGGATGGCGAGGCTCTCTCGCTGTAACTGACTGGGCCATGCCGAACAGCGCGCATGGCCCTTCGGCTTTCACTGCCGAACGCTTATGATGAGTAGTCTGCGCGCAGAGAGGAGCCAACACCATGACCACCCCGATCGTTGCCGTGGTGACCTTTGATCACTTCAGCCCTTTTCACTGCGCCGTCCCCTGCCTCATCTTCGGCGATATCCTGCCGGGCCAGCCACTGTTCGAGCTCAAGATCTGCTGCGGCGATGGCAACCGCCCCTCACACTCGGCACAAGGCTTCACCATTCAGGCCTCCTATGGGCTGGAGGTGCTGGCCGAGGCGGAGATCATCGTCATCCCCTTCTGGCACGACCCGGCTGCACGACCACCCGCGGCGCTGCTCGATGCCCTGATCGCCGCCAGAACCAGAGGTGCCCGGCTGGTCGGGCTCTGTCTCGGCACCTATGTACTCGCCTATGCCGGGCTGCTCAATGGTCGCAAGGCATCGACCCACTGGGAGTACGAACAGGATTTCTGCCGCCGCTTTCCCTGCGTGCAGCTCGATACCAATGCCCTCTATGTCGATGATGATGGGCTGGTCACCTCGGCAGGTACCGCCGCCGGACTGGACTGCTGCCTCTATCTGGTGCGTCAGTACCACGGCTCGGCTATCGCCAACAAGGTGGCTCGGCGGCTGGTGATCCCGCCCCACCGGGAAGGGGGTCAGGCCCAGTTTATCGAGCAGCCGGTGCCCGCCTCCACCCGCGATGTCCGGATGAACCAGTTGCTCGATCACCTGCGTGCCCATCTGGCAGAGCCCCATACCCTGGACTCTCTGGCGGCCCACACCCTGATGAGCCGACGCACCTTTACCCGCCGCTTTCATCAGGCTACCGGCCTCTCGGTAGGTGAATGGCTGTTGGCGGAGCGGCTCAGGCGCAGTCAGGAGCTGCTGGAAGTGAGCGGTCATTCCATCGATCGCATCGCCGAGCTGGTCGGCTTCAAGAGTGCCACCTCCCTGCGCAATCACTTCCGCGCTCGCTTTGCCATCTCCCCCAGCGAGTGGCGACGCTCTTTTCGCGGCCATAACTCCTGATGATGCCCGCTGTACCCACTCTCCTCGCTATGGCAGGCTAACCAGAGATCATGAGGAGTCATACCATGTCCCGTTCCGAACGCCTGCTGGCCCTGCTCCAGCTGCTGCGCGGTCACCGCTACGCCATCACCGGCGCTGAACTGGCCAGCCAGCTTGGCATAAGCCTACGCACCCTCTATCGGGATATCGCCACCCTGCAGGCGCAAGGTGCCCATATCGAGGGCGAACCGGGTATCGGCTATGTGCTGCGTCCCGGCTTCATGCTGCCGCCACTGATGTTCGGCGAGGAGGAGCTGGATGCGCTGGTGCTGGGGTCGCGTTGGGTAGTCGCCCACGGTGACGAAGCCTTGAGTGCATCAGCCAGCAGTGCGCTGGCCAAGATAGAAGCTGTGCTACCCGCAGACTATCGCCAGCAGCTCCAGAGCAATGCCCTGCTGATCGGTACCTCCCGAAGCGATAGCCTCACCGATGAAGCCCCATTACGCAGCGCCATCCGCCAGCAACGCAAGGTGACCCTGAGTTATCGTGACCTCAAGGAAGAAAGCTCTGAGCGCACCGTCTGGCCCTTTGCCCTCGGCTACTTCGATCAGGTGCGGGTACTGGTGGCGTGGTGCGAACTGCGTCAGGGCTTTCGCCACTTTCGGGTCGATCGCATCACCCGGATGCAGCCGGAAGATTGCCGCTATCCCAAAAGCAGAGAGAGCCTGCTGAAAGCGTGGCGCGCCACCCAGCAGATCCCGCAGCCGAAATTCATTGCTGACAGAAACTGACAGCAGGTAGCGCCATGCTGACTGGGTCGGCGCCGATGCACCATCTCATAAGCAAGGAGCATCACCATGTTAGTCCCCCAGTTCACCATCCTCTACGTTGCCAACCCGACCCACAGTGCGCTCTTCTACCGCGAGCTGTTCGGGCGTGAACCGGTGGAAGAGTCACCTACCTTTGCCATGTTCGTATTCGAGTCAGGCGCCAGACTGGCGCTCTGGTCCAGTACCACCGTCGAGCCAGCCGTTACCCAAAGTGCTGGCGCCATGGAACTGGCCTTCTCGCTGCCTGATGAAACCAGTGTCGATTCTGGCTTGTCAGAGTGGCAAGCTCGTGGCCTGACCATCATCCAGCAGCCAACCCGGATGGAGTTTGGCTATACCGGCATGGCTCTTGATCCCGATGGCCATCGCCTGCGACTCTACTGCCCGGCACCAGAACTGAGCTGAGTTATAACCATCAACACCAAGCGGTTTCATGTTTCACGTGGAACGTGTGCCATTTTCCCGCCCCTGAAAACGAAAAAAGCCGCTCACAAGGAGCGGCTTTTTGCTGTCTGACTGCGTCGATTAGACGTCGAGGTTGGCCACGCGCAGGGCGTTAGTCTCGATAAAGTCACGACGGGGCTCAACGGCATCACCCATCAGGGTGGAGAAGAGCTGGTCAGCACCGACGGCGTCGTCGATGGTGACGCGCAGCATGCGACGGGCTTCCGGATCCATAGTAGTTTCCCACAGCTGGTCCGGGTTCATCTCTCCCAGCCCTTTATAGCGCTGGATGTAGATGCCGCGCTTGCCTTCGCTCATCAGCCAGTCGACCGCTTCCACGAAACTGGCAACCGGTTTGACCTTCTCGCCACGCTTGATGTAACCACCTTCCTCGATCAGGTTGGCGATCTCCTTGCCCAGCGAGACCAGTTGACGGTACTCGGAGGATTGCAGGAAGTCGTAGCTGAGCGGGTATTCGCGGTCGACACCGTGCTGACGTACCACGGCATGCGGCACGTACAGGCTGCGCTCTTCGTCACGACGAACCTGGATCTGGTACTGGATACCGTGGTTGCTCTCGTTGAGCACGGCTTCCATACCCTGACACCAGGCCAGTAGATCGCTCTCGCTGGCAAGCAGCGCTTCGTTCAGCTCCGGCTGATAGATCAGCTGGGTCAGTACGGCATCCGGCGCACGGCGGGACATGCGGGTGATCAGGTGAGACACGGCGCGGTGCTGGTTGACCAGACGCTCCAGTGCCTCGCCACCGATGGCCGGGGCAGATTCGTTGACGTGCAGGGTTGCACCATCCAGCGCCATGGCGGTCTGGTACTGCAGCAGCGCATCTTCGTCTTTCAGATACTGCTCCTGCTTGCCCTTTTTCACCTTGTAGAGCGGCGGCTGGGCGATGTAGACGTAGCCACGTTCGATGATCTCCGGCATCTGACGATAGAAGAAGGTCAGCAGCAGGGTTCGGATGTGCGCACCATCGACGTCCGCATCGGTCATGATGATGATGTTGTGGTAACGCAGCTTGTCCGGGTTGTACTCGTCGCGACCGATACCGCAACCCAGTGCGGTGATCAGGGTGCCCACCTCTTGCGAGGAGATCATCTTGTCGAAACGGGCCTTCTCTACGTTCAGGATCTTGCCCTTGAGCGGCAGGATAGCCTGGTTCTTACGGTTGCGACCCTGCTTGGCGGAACCGCCAGCAGAGTCCCCTTCCACTATGTAGAGTTCGGAGAGAGCCGGATCTTTTTCCTGACAGTCAGCCAGCTTGCCGGGCAGACCGGCAATATCCAGCGCGCCTTTGCGGCGAGTCAGTTCGCGGGCCTTGCGAGCCGCTTCACGTGCACGGGCCGCATCGATGATCTTGTTGACCACGATCTTGGCATCGCCCGGGTTTTCCAGCAGGAAGTCGGCCAGCTTCTCACCCATCGCCTGTTCAACGGCAGTCTTCACTTCGGAAGAGACCAGCTTGTCCTTGGTCTGGGAGGAGAACTTGGGATCCGGCACCTTGACGGAGATAACGGCAATCAGACCTTCACGTACGTCGTCGCCACTGGCGGCAGACTTGGCCTTCTTGCTGTAGTCCTCTTTGTCCATGTAGGAGTTCAGAGTACGGGTCAGCGCGGTACGGAAGCCAACGAGGTGAGTACCACCATCCCGCTGTGGGATGTTGTTGGTGAAGCAGTAGACCCCTTCCTGATAGGCGTCGTTCCACTGCATCGCCACTTCAACGCCGATGCCATCCTGCTCGGTGGTGAAATGGAACACCTTCGGGTGGATCGGGGTCTTGTTCTGGTTCAGGTATTCAACGAACGCCTTGATACCACCCTCATAGCAGAAATGCGCCTCGCGACCATCCCGCTCGTCCAGCAGACGAATGGAAACACCGGAGTTGAGGAAGGAGAGCTCACGCAGGCGCTTGGCCAGGATCTCGTAGTGATACAGGGTATCGGTAAAGATGGTCGGGCTCGGCCAGAAGCGAACTTCGGTACCGGTGCCGGTGCTGTCGCCAATCTGCTTGAGCGGCGCCTGCGGCTCACCCAGATGATAGGTCTGCTCGTAGACGTGGCCGTTACGACGAATGGTCAGCAACAGCTTGTCAGAGAGGGCGTTAACTACCGAGACACCCACGCCGTGCAGGCCGCCGGATACTTTGTAGGAGTTGTCATCAAACTTACCGCCAGCATGCAGCACGGTCATGATGACCTCTGCGGCGGAGCGGCCCTCCTCCTCGTGCATGTCTACCGGGATACCCCGGCCATTGTCACGCACAGAGACAGAACCGTCGGAATGGATCTTGACCAGAATATCGGAGCAGTAGCCAGCGAGCGCCTCGTCAATGGAGTTATCGACGACTTCGAACACCATGTGGTGCAGACCCGAGCCATCATCCGTATCGCCGATATACATCCCCGGGCGCTTGCGGACCGCATCCAGGCCCTTCAGCACCTTGATATTCGAGGAGTCGTAAGTATTTTCACTCATAGCTTACTCTCTGCCTTCTCTAACGTTTCGGAGATTTTACCCTGTTCCACGTGGAACAACTTGCAGTCATTCGCATCCATCATGTCTGCGAGCTGACCGGTGTCGATGGCGGTGATAAACACCTGGGACGCACACTGCTTCAGCCTTGCGGCCAGCAAGCGGCGCTTGTCGACATCCAGTTCAGAGGCAAAATCGTCAATTAAAAAAATACAGCCACGGCTGCTATGTTGATTCAAATAGAGCCCTTGGGCCAGTCGCATGGCGCAGACCAGCAACTTCAGCTGACCCCGGGACAAAATATCCTGAGCGGGTACCCCGTTCGCCTTGAGGCGCACATCGGCTTTCTGTGGACCGACACCGGTATAGCCCAGCGCCCGATCCCGCTCAAACCCCGCCTCCAGCAGATCGCCGAGGGGAGTATCTTTCTCCCAGCCCCGGTAAAAGCCGAGACTGATATCGAATTCCGGCAGAAAATCCGCCGTCATCTCCTTGATCAGGGGCGTAATGGCCTGACAATAACTGGCGCGAAACTCGGCCAGCTCACCCCCAAGCCGCACCAGCTCCTGATCCCAGAATGCCAGCTGGCGGTACTGAGTGCTCTGGCGCAATAGCGCATTGCGCTGTTTCAGCAGCCGACGCACTCGCCCCCACAGGGCAAAGAAGGTCGGCTCCTGATGGAAAACGCCCCAATCGAGCCAGGCCCGGCGAGCCTGAGGCCCACCCGTCAGCAGGTTGAAGCCATCGGGATGGATCAACTGCACCGGCAACAGCTCCGCCAAATCGGCCAGCCGCTGGGCCTGCACCCCGGCAATCTTGAGCTGGGTCTCGCCACTCTTGTCTTTGGCAAGACCGATCGGTACCTGACGCCCCTCCAGCTCGCACTGGGCAAACAGGGTAAATGCCCTCTCCCCCTGGCGGATAACTCGCCCGGTCAAATGAGTGCGAAAGGAGCGCCCCAGACCAAGGTAGTGAATGGCTTCCAGCACGCTGGTCTTGCCGCTGCCATTGCACCCGACCAGAATGTTGAGGCCGGGCGACAGCTTGAGACTGGCTTGCTGGATATTGCGAAAGTCGCTGAGCTGGAGTTTGACCAGGGACACGACTAGATCCGCATCGGCATCACCACGTACTGAGCATCCTGATGTTCAAAATCCTCAATAATGGCACTGCTGATGGAATCGCTCAGGCTAATCCGAATTTGGTCACATTTTAACGTATTCAGCACGTCGAGCACATAAGAGACGTTAAAGCCGATCTCCATCTCGCCAGCGGCATATTGTACGTCAAGCAGCTCTTCGGCTTCTTCCTGTTCCGGGTTGTTGGCGGTGATGCGCAGCAGGTTTTCCTGCAGATTGAGACGCACCCCACGGAATTTCTCGTTGGAGAGGATGGCGGCACGGGCAAACGCCTGACGCAGATCCTCGCGGCCGGCGATCAGGGCCTTGTCGCTGTTGCGCGGAATGACGCGGCGCCAGTCCGGGAAGCGGCCATCCACCAGCTTGGAGGTGAAGATGAAGCCGTCCAGCGCAGCACGCAGGTTGCTGCGACCGATCTGCAGCCGCACCGGCTTGTCTTCCGCTTCCAGCAAACGCACCAGCTCCAGCACGCCCTTGCGGGGCAGGATAACCTGATGATCGGGCAGCGATTCCCCGACGACCTCGCGGCGGCAGGTGGCCAGACGGTGACCGTCGGTCGCCACGGTACGCAGACCGTGACCTTCGCTCTCGAACAGCATGCCGTTCAGGTAGTAGCGCACGTCCTGGCTGGCCATGGAGAACTGGGTCGCATCGATCAGCTTTTTCAGCTCCAGCTGGCTGATATCGAACTCGAGCACGGATTCCCAATCCTCGATGTTCGGATACTCGGTCGCTGGCAGGGTCGAGAGGTTGAAGCGGGAGCGACCGGATCGGATGATCAGGCGCTCGCCTTCGGTATTGAGACGGATCTCGGCGCCTTCCGGCAGACCACGGCAGATATCCAGCAGCTTGCGCGCCGGTACTGTGGTGCGGCCATCTTCACTGGCCCCGTTCAGATAGACCTGACCGATCATCTCTACTTCGAGATCGGTACCGGTCAGCGACAGCAAACCGTTGCTGACATCAAGCAGCACGTTGCCGAGGATCGGCAGGGTCGGTCGGCCGCCGAGGGCGCCGGACACCAGTTGCAGAGGACGTAACAGGGCCTCACGGCTAATTTCGAGCTGCATCTGTGCTCTCCGTTGTTATCAGGAGGAAAGGGTTCGGATCAGGTTGGAATATTCGCGCTGCATCTGTCCACTCCGTTCCGTTATCAGGAAGAAAGAGTACGGATCAGGTTGGAATAGTCCTCCTTGATGTCGTGACTCTCCTCCTTCAGCTGCTCGATCTTGCGGCAGGCATGAAGAACGGTAGTGTGGTCACGGCCACCAAAGGCATCACCTATCTCCGGCAAACTGTGGTTGGTCAGCTCCTTGGCCAGTGCCATCGCCAGCTGACGCGGACGGGCAACGGAGCGGGAACGCCGCTTGGAGAGCAGATCCGCCAGTTTGATTTTGTAGTACTCCGCCACCGTCTTCTGGATATTGTCGATGGTGACCAGCTTCTCCTGCAGTGCCAACAGATCGCGCAGCGCTTCGCGCACGAAATCGATGTTGATGGCTCGGCCGGTGAAGTTGGCGTTGGCGATCACCCGGTTGAGGGCGCCTTCCAGTTCACGGACGTTGGATCGCAGACGTTTGGCGATGAAGAAGGCCACTTCGTCCGGCAGATGAACCTGGTTCTCGTCGGCCTTGCGCATCAGGATCGCGACGCGGGTTTCGAGCTCCGGCGGTTCGATCGCCACGGTCAGACCCCAGCCGAAGCGGGACTTGAGACGATCCTCGACACCGTTGATCTCCTTCGGATAGCGATCCGAGGTCAGGATGATCTGCTGGTTACCTTCCAGCAAGGCATTGAAGGTATGGAAGAACTCCTCCTGGGAGCGCTCCTTGTTGGCGAAGAACTGGATATCATCGATGAGCAGGGCATCGACGCTGCGGTAGTAACGCTTGAACTCTTCAATGGCGTTATTTTGCAGCGCTTTCACCATGTCCTGAACAAACCGCTCGGAGTGCATATAGATGACTTTGGCATCTTTTTTACTCTCCTTGATGGCATTGCCAACGGCGTGCAGCAGGTGGGTTTTACCCAGGCCGGTGCCGCCATAGAGGAACAGCGGGTTGTAAGCACCACCCGGATTGTCCGCTACCTGACGGGCAGCCGCACGCGCCAACTGGTTGGACTTACCCTCGACGAAATTCTCGAAGGTATAGTTCACGTTGGTGTTGCTCTTGTGGTTCGGCTCTGGCTTGGTTTCAGCCTTGCGTTCCCAGCTCTTCTGCAAGTTATTCACAGGCGTGGCCCCCTGCACTGGCGCTCTGGCGACAGCGACGGGATGGGGACGATTGCCTATATCAAAACGCAGGGTGGGGCCGTCGACCCCATAGAGTTCATTGATGATGCCGTTAACCCGGAT
Source organism: Aeromonas allosaccharophila (assembly GCF_000819685.1). GTDB lineage: Bacteria > Pseudomonadota > Gammaproteobacteria > Enterobacterales > Aeromonadaceae > Aeromonas > Aeromonas allosaccharophila. The sequence continues at coordinate 86,624 of NZ_CDBR01000042.1, forward strand.
GAGATACTTATCTCGTACCCAGTCCAGAACAAAGCGATTCGGTGCATACAGGGTCAGAGTATTGTCACTCAACTCCGCTTGAAGCGGCCGGATCCACATGCTGAATTCTGCCGAGGGCAACTCATCTTGCAGCCGGTTAAGGCACTGCTGCCATAGCGAAGCAGTCACTCTAAACTCCTGTCGATTGATTAACTAAAGACCGGCTATTCTACGTTTTTAGCCGCCGGATCTCCAGCCGTCGCCCGGTGGATCCGGCAAATAAGATCCTTGACTTTCAAGGATCCAGCGCCTTTGGATCGGATTTCATCCCCAAAGTTACCCACAGCTTGATCCACTGCCTGAATTAACGGATCCCGTCCCTCTCTCCTGTTATTTCATATAACCAAATGTCATTTATTTTTTAAATTTTATTCCAATAACATCAGGGCCAAACCAGTTATTACAACTACAAATACAAGACATTGAGAGAGAGAAACACCATGAAAACATCCATCAAACTGATTTCCGGCGCTGCCATGCTGCTCGCCACCCTGTCCGGTCAGGCCATCGCCCAGGAGACCATCAAGGTCGGCATGTCTGGCAAATATTTCCCGTTCACCTTCGTCAAGCAAGACAAGCTGCAAGGCTTTGAGGTGGATATGTGGAACCAGATCGGCGAGCGCACCGGCTACAAGGTCGAGTTCGTGACGGCCAGCTTCTCCGGCCTGTTCGGCATGCTGGAAACTGGTCGCATCGACACCATCTCCAACCAGATCACCATCACCGACGAGCGCAAGGCGAAGTACGACTTCTCCCAGCCTTACGTCTATGACGGCGCCCAGATCGTGGTCCGCAAGGGCAACAGCACCATCCACGGCATCAAGGATCTGGAAGGCAAGAGCGTTGCCGTGAACCTGGGTTCCAACTTCGAAGAGCTGCTGCGCAAGAACGACCCGAACAAGAAGATCGATATCCGCACCTATGACTCCGCCTTCGAGCAGGATGTCGCCCTGGGTCGCATCGACGCCTTCGTGATGGACCGCGTCTCCACCGCCCAGCTGATCAAGGAGTCCAAGCTGCCGCTGCAACAGGCTGGCGCACCGTTCGAGACTATCGAGAACGCCCTGCCCTTCCTGAAGACCCCGGAGAAACAGGCGCTGCTGAAGAAGGTCGACGAGGCCCTGACCGCCATGCGCAAGGATGGCTCCCTGCGTCAGATCTCCGAAAAATGGTTCGCTTCCGACATCACCGACAAATAAATGATGGAATTTGACCTCGAATACACGCTGGGGCTGTTTCCCATCCTGCTCAAATATCTGGGCACCACGATGGAGATGGCCCTGTGGGGATTCGCACTGGCACTCGTACTCTCGCTGGCCCTGGCGATAGTACGGGTGTTTCGCGTCCCCGCGATTCACTGGCTGGCGATGCTCTATATCTCGTTCTTTCGGGGTACACCGCTGCTCGTTCAGCTGTTTCTGCTCTACTACGGACTGCCGCAACTATTCCCGATATTCGTGGGGATGGATGCCTTTACCGCCGCCATCGTCGGTCTGACCCTGCACTTCGCCGCCTACATGGCAGAGTCGATCCGCGCAGCCATCCTCGGCATTCATAAAAGCCAGATGGAAGCGGCGCTCAGTATCGGCATGAGCCGTTATCAGGCGATGCAGCGGATCATCCTGCCGCAGGCGGCACGCATTGCCACCCCGTCGCTGATGAACTACTTCATCGACATGATCAAGAGCACCTCGCTGGCGTTCACCCTGGGAGTGGCCGAGATCATGGGCAAGGCGCAGATGGAAGCCTCCTCCTCCTTCAAGTTCTTCGAGAGCTTCATGGCGGTGGCGCTGGTCTACTGGGTGGTGGTGATCTTCTTCACCCGCTTGCAGCACCTGCTGGAAATTCGTCTCAACCGTGCCTATTAGGGGTTTGCCATGACAAAGCAACTGACCCGCTTGCAATGCACGCCGGAAGTCCGTTTTAACACTGCGCCTGTTTAAAGGAGGGTTCTCATGATCAAGCTAACCGGCCTCTCCAAGGCATATCACGGCAATCAGGTGCTCAACGGCATCGATCTGGAGGTTAAAAAGGGGGAAATTGTCGTCATCATCGGCCCCTCCGGCACCGGCAAGTCGACCCTGTTGCGCTGCCTGAACCTGCTGGAGACCCCGGATGCGGGCACCCTGGCCATCGACGATCTTGCGCTCAATCTGGCCAAGGCCAGCGAACAGCAGGCGATCGAGCTGCGCAAACGGGCCTCCTTCGTGTTCCAGAACTACGCCCTGTTTGCCAACAAGACGGCACTCGACAACATCGCCGAAGGGCTGATCACCGTCTGGAAGCAGCCAAAAGCCGAGGCCCGCGCCACTGCGCTCGGCATCCTCAAGGACATTGGCCTCGCCGACAAGCAGGATGCCTATCCGGCGTCGCTCTCCGGCGGCCAGCAGCAGCGGGTCGGCATTGGCCGCGCCATGGCGGCCCACTCCAAGGTGATCCTGTTTGACGAGCCCACCTCGGCCCTCGATCCCGAGTGGGTCGACGAGGTTTTGGGGTTGATGAAAGAGTTGGCCCGCCAGCACCAGACCATGGTGGTGGTGACCCATGAGATTGAATTTGCTCGTGATGTTGCCGATCGGGTGATCTTCATGGAAGGAGGGCGGATCGTCGAACAGGGCCCGCCGGATCAGATATTGGTCGATCCCAAGGATCCCCGTACCCGGGAGTTCTTGCGGAAAGTCCTTAAATAGCTCTCTCTTTGGCGGCCTGGCCGCCTTTTTTATTGAGGGATCCCTTGTTTAACCCCGGGTTGCCAGTATAATCCGGAGCCCTTGATCCTCTGGATCCTCACGCTCGGCAGTGGCCTTTTCAAGACCATGGCAGGATGAGAGGGAACGGCGGATTGACTAAAAGCCGAACTCTGTTTAGAATTCGGCCTCTTTTGCTAGTCGTCACACGCTATAGCTGGCGCGTCGGCTAAGTGTGACAATCAAAACTGTACAGAAATACGGAATCGAATCATGAAACGTACTTTTCAACCGTCCAACCTGAAGCGCAAGCGCTCTCACGGTTTCCGCGCCCGCATGGCAACTGCCAACGGTCGTAAAGTTCTGGCCGCTCGTCGTGCCAAGGGTCGTGCCCGTCTGGTAGTTTAATGCCTACCCAGCACACCTTCTCTCGGGAGTTACGTCTGTTAACTCCCGAACACTTCAAACGCGTTTTCGCCGAGCCTGTCCGGGCTGCTTCCCCGCAAATTACGCTTCTCGCCTGCCCCAATTCACTCGAACACTCTCGTCTTGGTCTCGCTGTGCCCAAAAAAGCACTCAAGCGTGCCGTCTGGCGTAACCGTGTCAAACGGGTGGTCCGGGAAAGTTTCCGCCTCAAACAACATCAGCTGCCCGCTATCGACATCGTGGTGATCGCCAAGGCCGGTGTGAAAGAGATGGATAACGAGGAACTGTTCAAGTTACTGGAAAAGCTATGGCGCACTCTGTCACGCCGTTGCAATGGGTAGCTATCAAACTGATACGCCTGTATCAGCTAATCATTAGCCCTCTGCTCGGGCCGCGCTGCCGTTTTACTCCAACTTGTTCCCAATTTGCGATAGAAGCCATCCGACTTCACGGTTTCATAAAAGGCGTTTGGTTAGCTAGCAAACGTCTATTAAAATGCCATCCCTTATCCGAGGGTGGTTATGACCCGGTTCCGCAACCAAAGCGAAGAAACTGAAGACTATGGAATCACAACGCAATCTACTCCTGATCGGTTTGCTGTTCGTGAGCTTTCTGCTCTGGCAACAGTGGGAGTCCGACAAGGCTCCGAAGCCGGCCCCGACTACCGTGGCCCAAACCGAACATTTCGTACCTGAAGCCGGTCAGACCGGTGATATTCCTCAGGTTTCCGAGCAAGCCAACGCGACTGCCGCACGCAAGCTGATCACCGTCTCCTCCGACGTGCTCAAGCTGACCCTGGATACCCAGGGTGGTGACGTCGTGTCTGCCGAACTGCTGTCTCACAAACTGGAAGAGGGCAAGGACCAACCGTTCGTGCTGCTGACCAGCCAGCCAGAGCACCTCTATATCGCCCAGAGCGGTCTGGTGGGTCGCAACGGTCCGGACAGTCAGGCCGAAGGTCGTCCTACCTATGAAGCCACCCAGACCAGCTATCAGCTGGCCGATGGTCAGGATCAAGTCGTCGTTCCGATGACCTGGACCGACAGCAAGGGCGTGGTCTTCACCAAGGAGTTCATCCTCAAGCGTGGCGACTATGCCGTTGGCGTTGATTACAAGATCGACAACAAATCTGCCGAGCCGGTTCAGGTGCAGTTCTATGGTCAGCTGAAGCAGACCGTAGCGACACCGAAGGATCAGGAAGGTCATGCCATGGTAGCCAGTGCTTACCGTGGTGGTGCTTTCTCCAGCGAAGAGACTCGCTACAAGAAGTACACCTTCGACGAGATGAAAGATGCTGACCTGAACAAGACCACCAAGGGTGGTTGGGTCGCCATGCTGCAACACTACTTCGTCTCTGCCTGGGCACCGAATGCCGACGATACCAACAGCTTCTACAGCCGCGTGATCCCTGGTAAAGGCCAGGCCATCATCGGTTACAAGGCGCCGCTGGTAGACGTGGCCGCCGGCCAACAGGCCGAAGTGACCAGCAAGCTGTGGGTCGGTCCCAAGTTGCAAGACCAGATGGCCAAGGTGGCTAACCACCTCGACCTGACCGTCGACTACGGCTGGCTGTGGTTCATCGCCCAACCGCTGCACTGGCTGCTGACCGTGTTCCACGGTTTCGTCCAGAACTGGGGCCTGGCCATCATCATGCTGACCCTGCTGGTACGCGGCATCATGTTCCCGCTGACCAAGGCCCAGTACACCTCCATGGCCAAGATGCGCATGCTGCAACCCAAGATTGCGGCCCTGCGCGAGCGCTTCGGCGACGACCGCCAGAAGATGTCTCAGGGCATGATGGAGCTGTACAAGAAGGAGAAGGTCAACCCGCTGGGTGGCTGCCTGCCGATCCTGGTTCAGATGCCGATCTTCATCGCCCTTTACTGGGCACTGATGGAGTCCGTCGAACTGCGTCACGCGCCGTTTGCCCTGTGGATCACTGACCTGTCAGTGAAGGACCCCTTCTTCGTGCTGCCAATCCTCATGGGTGCCTCCATGTGGTATCTGCAGAAGATGAGCCCGACCACAGTGACCGACCCGATGCAGCAGAAAGTGATGCAGTTCATGCCGATCATCTTCACTTTCATGTTCCTCTGGTTCCCGGCTGGCCTGACTCTGTACTGGCTGGTGAGCAACGTCATCTCCATTACCCAGCAGACCATCATCTATCGTCAGCTGGAGAAGAAAGGCCTGCACACTCGCAACTGATGCGCAGCTAATCTTCCCGTGATGACAAAAGAGGCGGCCTTCGGGCCGCCTTTTTTATTACAATGTCTCCCACTACGTTTTCCTATCAGCGAACAAACGAGCCAAGCAAGATGACAACAGATACGATCGTGGCCCAAGCCACCGCGCCAGGCCGTGGTGGCGTCGGCATAGTCCGGGTCTCCGGCCCCGCCGCCGAACAGGTCGCCGAGATAGTGCTCGGCAAGCTCCCGCGGGTGCGCTACGCAGAATATCTGCCGTTCAAGGATGAGCAAGGCCAGGTACTGGATCAGGGCATCGCCCTGCTGTTCAAAGCGCCCAACAGCTTCACCGGCGAGGATGTGCTGGAGCTGCAGGGCCACGGCGGCCCCGTCATCATGGACATGCTGATCCGCCGCATTCTGAAAATCGACGGCATCCGCCCTGCCCGCCCCGGCGAGTTCAGCGAGCGCGCCTTCATCAACGACAAGCTGGATCTGGCGCAGGCAGAAGCCATCGCTGACCTGATCGAAGCCTCCAGCGAACAGGCCGCTCGCAGCGCCATGCACTCCCTGCAGGGGCAGTTCTCCAGCAAAATCCAGCAACTGGTAGAGAGCCTGATCCGGCTGCGCATCTATGTGGAAGCGGCCATCGACTTCCCGGACGAGGAGATCGATTTTCTCTCCGACGGCAAGGTGGCGGGCGACCTCTACACCATCATGTCCGAGCTGGACGACGTGCGCGGGGAAGCCAAACAGGGAGCCCTGCTGCGGGAAGGGATGAAGGTGGTGATCGCCGGTCGTCCCAACGCCGGCAAATCGAGCCTGCTCAACGCCCTGGCTGGGCGCGAGTCGGCCATCGTCACCGAGATTGCCGGTACTACCCGCGACGTGCTGCGCGAGCACATCCATCTCGATGGCATGCCGCTGCACATCATCGACACCGCCGGTTTGCGCGACACCCAGGACAAGGTGGAGCAGATCGGTATCGAACGCGCCTGGGCCGAGATAGAACAGGCCGATCGGGTGCTGTTTATGGTGGATGGCACCACCACAGACGCAATCGACCCGCGGGAGATCTGGCCGGAATTTGTTGATCGGTTGCCAAAAAACATCGGCCTCACCGTCATTCGCAACAAGGCCGACCTAACCGGCGAGGATCTGGCACCGAGTCAGGAGCAGGGCCACGCCGTCTACCGCATCTCCGCCAAGACTGAGTTGGGGCTGCCTGCCCTGCGCGAGCACCTTAAACAGTGCATGGGCTTCCAGGGCAACACCGAAGGGGGCTTTATGGCCCGCCGCCGCCATCTGGATGCGCTGGAGCGCGCCGCCGAACGCCTGCTGGTGGCCAAAGAGCAGCTGGAAGTGTTCGTTGCTGGCGAGCTGGTGGCCGAAGAGCTGCGCCTGGCGCAGGAGTCCCTCTCCGAGATCACCGGCGAATTCAGCTCCGACGATCTGCTGGGCCGCATCTTCTCCAGCTTCTGCATCGGCAAGTAATAACTGATTATCTGCAAATGCTTCAGTGTGCAAAGGTGGCCTGCAGTATCGCTATCCCCCTTTGTAATAAATGAGGAATTCAATCATGACTCATGATTTGACGACATCGGCAGTTGCTCGACGGAATGTGCTAAATAACCGTTTTGCTCTGGGAAAGCTCGCCGATCACTTGGCCTTGGGTGGACTGGTTATCGATGGTGAAACCATGTTTTTTAAGAGCCACGTTGCTGAGATTTTGGATGTCGATGAGCGAACTATCGATCGCTATCTCGCCAGTCACGAAGAAGAGTTGAAGGCTAACGGCTATCGCATTTTAAAAGGTAAACACTTAAAAAACATAAAGATGACTCAAGTCGACGACATCAATGTCGTCGACTTGATTGGAGCAAAAACACCATCTCTGGGTGTGTTCACTTTCCGCTCAGTCCTGAATCTAGCCATGCTTGTAACCGAAAGTGAGCGGGCTAAGGCGATCCGCAGCCGGATGCTCGATATCGTGCTGGATGTAGTAGCTGAGAAAGCCGGTGGGCACACTCGTTTTATTAACCAACGTGACCAAGACTATCTACCTGCCGCATTTCAGGAAGATAGCTATCGAAAACAATTTACCGATGCGTTGCGTGATTGCCTGGAAATGGGAAATCACAAGTACGCGGTGTATACAGACAAAATTTATCAAGCGGTTTTTTGCGAGTGCGCCAAGGAGTACAAGCAGATTCTGCGTCTAGCCGAGGGCCATAGCACACGTGACACCATGTATGCCGAGGTACTACGCACACTGGCCAGTTTTGAGAGTGGCTTGGCAGTACAGATCAGACAAAAGTTTGAGGATCTTGGCAGGAAACTACGCGGTTCAGAAGTGGATGCGCTACTTGCGGAAGCATCAAATAGTCCATTTTTGAAACCGATGATAGAAGATGCGAGAGTCCGGATGGCAAGTCGAGATCTGGGCTTTCGCGATGCATTACACCAAAAGCTCGAAGCGTATGTACAGGCGGTGCCTGAAGCTGATTTTGAACGTTTCTTGGGTGAACGCAGTCAAGCATTAGAAGAGCGGTTGTCAGATCCTAAATTGTTGGCTGTGTTGCAGAGACTAAAGGATCGCTAAGCAATGGCCCTACTGACTCTATATTTCGATATTGCGCATGCCGTTGCGGTACATGATTGGATCATCGATAAAACTGGAGGTCATCCAGGCATCTTGGATCAAGGACGGCTGGATAGTGCATTGCAACACATCCAAAATGATGATTACTACCCAACCTTTGAGGAAAAGTTGACTCATTTGGTGTTTGCTATCAACAAATTCCATGCCTTCAACGATGGGAACAAGCGTTCAAGCCTTACACTTGGGGCGTATTTTCTCACACTCAACGGCTATGACTACTGTGTACCTAAATTCGTCACGGAAATGGAAAATATCGTGGTCGCAGTCGCTGATAACAAGATAGGAAAGCCTTTACTTCAAAGATTGATAACCTCTCTAATTGAAGATGACGATTATCCGGATGAACTAAAGCTTTTGCTTTATGAAGAGCTTGGCGGTGATGAAATGGGTGTTGATTAGGATTTAATGCTGCCAACAAAAAAGCCCGGGTTTATTCCGGGCTTTTTTGTGCATTTTTTATCCGAAAACCTAGAGGCGACGCAGGCACCACATGAAGTAAGCGCCCCCTAACAGGGTGGAGATCAGACCGACCGGCACCTCCTGCGGGAAGAGGATCTGCTGGCCGACCCAGTCAGCCGATACCATCAACAAGGCGCCGGAAGCGGCGGCTCCGAGCAGGTGCCAGCGGGCCCGCACCAGCCCCATCAGCTTGGCCATGTGTGGCGCCAATAGACCGACGAAGGAGAGCGGCCCCACCACCAGGGTGGCGCTGGCGGTGAGCACGGCCACCAGCAGCAGGATGGCGAGCTGGGCGCGGTTGAGGCGAATACCCAGCGCGGTCGCCATTGCACTCCCCATCGGCAACAGATCGAGCCAGCGACTGACAAGCAGGCTGGCGGCCAGCATCAACAGCGCCAGCCCCACCAGCCCATAGGCCACCGGCAGGGTGACGTAATAGGTGGAACCGGACATCCAGGAGAGCAGTTGCTGCACCCGCAGGTCACCGTTGGCCAGCGCGATGGCCTGCAGCGGCTCAAACAGTGCGGTGATGGCGATGCCGGAGAGCAGGATCCGCTCCGGCTGGAAGCCGTGCTTGCGATTGACTACCACCAGCAGCAACAGGCAGCCGAAGGCACCGAGCAGGCCACCGACCAGCATCAGCGGCAAGGGCAACGCAGGCAGCAGCAACGCCGTGGCTATTACCCCCATAAAGGTACCGCCGCTCACCCCCAGCAGCTCCGGGCTCGCCATCGGGTTGTTGCTGACCCGCTGTAACAGGGTGCCCGCCAGCGCCAGCAACACGCCAGCCGCTCCCGCAGCCAGAGTGCGCGGCAGCCGCCACTCCAGCTGGGCCTGCCAACGCAACCAGCTCGGCCAGCTCCAGCCCGTCATTCCCTGACCAAACAGCAGGGAGGCGACCATGGCCAGCAGCAGCCCGACCAGCAACAGGCCGACAAGGCGAGCCGGAGCCAGATGACGGGCCACCAGCAGAGTGGCGTTTGCCTTCGGCGTACCCGACTTGATGCCAAGACGCGGGATCAGCCAGAGCAGCAGCGGCGCACCCAACAGGGCGGTCATGGCGCCGGTGGGGATCAATACCGGCCAGCAGAGGCTCAAACTTTGCAGCAGCAGATCGGTCGCCGCCAGCAGCAGGGCGCCGAGGATCGGAGCCCACAACAACCGCTGGCCGAGCTGGCGGATCCCGAGCAGCCGCACCATGGCGGGCGCCGCCAGCCCAATAAAGCCGATCAGCCCCACCACGCTCACCACGCAAGCTGTGACAAACACAGCCAGCCCGAGTCCGGCAAAACGCAGATGCTGAAGAGAGACCCCCAGACTGCGGGCGCTGGCATCATCCAGCTCCAGCACCGCCAGCGGGCGCACCAGTACCGCGGCCAGCACAGCGGCTGCCAGCAGGCGAGGCAACAGGTAACTCACCCCGCTCCAGCTGTTCTGCACTAGCGAGCCACTGCCCCACACCAGCAAGCCTTTCAGCTCCTCCTGAAAGAACAGCAAGAGCCCCATGCTGATGGCCGCCAGATAGAGGTTGATCACCAGCCCGGCAAAGACGATGACCACCGGATTGAGCTGGCGGCGCCAGGCCAGGGCAAACACTAGTGCCATCGCAAGGCTGCCGCCAGCCATGGCGATCCACTCCCGCCCCAGCAGCAACCAGGAGGGGGCAAACAGAGTCACCATCATCAACGCCAGTTGGGCGCCGGAGGCCACCCCAAGAGTGGTGGGTGACGCGAGCGGGTTGCGTAGCACCTGCTGCATCAGGGAGCCCGCCAGCCCGAGCGCCGCTCCGGCCAGCAGGGTGACCGCCAAGCGGGGCAGCCAGCTGAAATGCACCACTGCTTGGCTGACGTCATCCAGATTGGGGGCGAAGAGGCTCTGCCACCAGAGCGCACCGGGCAGCTGGCGAACCAGCTCCCAATACGCGAGCAAGAGGGTCAATCCCAGCAGGATCGAGACCGGCCGCAGCAGTGGCGATGTGAGCAGTCGCTTCATCGGCTAGCCTCCATACGCTCGGCATCTTGCAGCAATGCATCGCTGAGCAGACCGGCGAAACGGCGGGCGGCAAGTACGCCACCAAAACTCCAGACCGCAGGCAGATGCAGCACGGGCGCCTGCCGTACCAGCGGCAGATGCTGCCACAGCCCAGGCTCCTGCAGCCGTTCGCTCACCCCGATCGGAATGGGATCGACCACCACCAGCCGCGCATTGGACAAAGTCATAAACTGCTCGATGCTGACCACCGAGAACCCCCAGTCATTGGTCTGCTCCTGCCAGCCATTGCGCAGCCCGAGGCGCGTCATCACCGCATCGAACAGGCTGTGGCGACCAAACACCCGCACATGGCGCTCATCGATAAACTGCACCACCAGCAGGGGTGGCAGATCCGCAGGCAATCTGCCCTGCATGCTGGCGAGATCCCGATCCAGCCCGGCCAGCAACCGTTCGCCCTCGGCGGTTTTGTCCACCATACGGGCGAGGGTCAGGGTCACCTCGTGCAGCCGCTGCCATAGATCGGTTTGCCCATCATAGAGGGCGATGGTGCTCACCGGCGCGATGCGGGAAAGAGTTGGCGCCAGCGGGGCCGCCAGCGGCGAGATGAGGATGCGATCGGGTTTGAGCTCCGCCAGCAGCTCACGGTTGGGCTGGGTGCGCAGGCCGATATCCACCACCCCGGCGGGCAGCCGTGGCTCGCCGACCCATGCCTGATAGGGGCCAGCATCCCCCACAGCCAGCGGTGTCACCCCGAGTGCCAGCAGGGTTTCGGCTATGGTCCAGTCGACGGTAGCGATACGGGGTAGCGACTTCACAGCATCGGTTTGAGGGAGCTTTGCAGCGGCAGGCATCGTTGGCTCGGCCTGCAACATAAGCGGAGCCAAGAGGCAGCAGAACCAGCCAACTTTCTTGAATAAAAACATCGAGATAACAAGCCTTATCTAAACGATGGCAATGGGATGAGCATGAGCCGGGTGGCGAATGACCTCCATCGGGATGCCATAGATGGCGTGCAGGGTCTCGCTGGTCATGAGCCCCTCAGGTTCGCCGTGAGTAAGCAGGCGGCCGGAGTGAAGCGCCACCAGCCGATCGCAGAAGCGGGAGGCCATATTGATGTCGTGAATGACGATGATGACCCCAAGGTTGAGCTGACGGCTGAGCTGCCTGACCAGCGTCAGCACCTCCACCTGATGGGCCACATCCAGCGCGGCCAGCGGCTCGTCCAGCAGGATGAAACGGCTCTCCTGGGCCAGCAGCATCGCCAGCCAGACCCGCCCCCGCTCGCCACCGGAGAGGGTATCCACCAGCCGATCGGCAAAGCGTTCGGTATGGGTTAGGGCGATGGCCCGATCGACCTGACGGTGATCCTCCGCCCCCATCCGGCCCAGCAGACCGCGCCAGGGGTAGCGGCCCATCTCCACCAGCTCCCGCCCGAGCAGATTCTCGGCGCTCGGCAGATGCTGGGGCAGATAGGCCACCTGACGGGCAAACTCCCGGTTGCCCCAGTCGGGCAGCGGCTTGCCATCGAACAGGATCTCGCCGTCGCTGAGGGGTTGCTGGCGAGCCAGCAGCTTGAGCAGGGTCGATTTGCCCGAACCATTGTGGCCGATGAGGCCATAGACCTGTCCCTGCTCGAAACGCAGGTCGGTGGGGTGCAGCAGCATGCGGTCATTGACCGTGAAGCTGGCTGATTTCATCTCGAACATAAGCAATTCCTGCGCTGGCTTGTCGCCAGTCTCATCGGTGCCGGCATCAAGCCGGCACCTCGCAATCCAGGTGGGCGATCGCATCGCGGCTCACTGCGGCACGGCGCGCGCCGGTCAGTTCAGTGAGCTGGCCCTGACGCATCTCCAGCAGGCGATCGGCCAGCGGGAAGTAGTGATCGTCGTGACTGATGGCGATCACCGTCTTGCCCATCTCCTTGAGGCGCGGCAACAGCAGCTGATAGAAGATGCGGCGGAACTGGGGATCCTGATCCGCGGCCCACTCGTCAAACAGCATCACCTCGCGCTGCTCGGCCAGCGCCAGCAACAGAGCGACCCGCTTGCGCTGTCCCTGGGAGAGATCAATATCGGCGATAAAGTTGTCCTCTATGGCGAGCTTGCTGCCCATCTGCAACCGCTCCAGCCACTCGGCTACCAGCTCATCCTTGGGTTCCGGCCCCAGCAGGTGCTGGAACAGGTGATAGTCGGTGAAGATAGCGGAGAAGAGTGCCAGATAGCCGTTGCGATCGGTGATCGGCTCCCCATCCAGCAGGATCCGGCCCGATACCGGCTGGTAAAGACCGGTCAGCAGCATGGCCAGCGTCGACTTGCCGGATCCATTGCCACCGATGATGAAGATCTGCTCCCCCTTCTCAAGGGTGAGATTGATGGGGCCCACCGCGAAGCCACCCTCCCCCTGATAGTGAAAGATCACCTGCTCCAGCTGGATGCGTTGCCAGGGGCGGATGGCGGGCGGCAGCGGGAAGTCAGCATCCGGCTCGGCCAGATTGAGGGCGGCTATCTTGTCGAACGCCACCTGAGCGGCAAGCAGGGTCGGCAGGGCGCCAATCCCCTGCAACAGCGGGGTGCGCAGGAACAGTAAGGTCAGCGCAAAGGTAGCCGCCACATTGGTATTGGCCCAGCCCAGCCCGTTGGCCAGAAAGAAGACCAGACCGATGGCCCCCAGCATCATGATATTCGACCAGTTCACCGCGCTCAGGTGATAGGTGTCGGCGCGGATGATCTGCTGGCGGTAGTCACGGGCATTCTGCTCATAGAGCTGGTGGTAGACAAAGTGAGCCCGCTCGCGGTTGAGCGCCAGCTCCTTGCTGCCGGCGATGATGGCCTGATAGTTCTGATAGAGCCGATCTTCGGCCTGACGCATTTGAGAGAGATGGCGATAAACACGGTTCACCAGCAACCAGCCCACCACCATGGTGAAGGTGACCCAGAGCGCGGTCACCCCGAGCAACGCAGGAGAGAGCCAGCCGAGGTAAAGGGCTGAACCCAGCGTGAGCACCAGCCCCTGTACCAGCTCCGGCAGGCGCACGAAGGCGATGGTGATCTGGCCGATATCGCTGGAGAGGGAGGCCAGCAGCGTCCCCTGACCAATCTGACGGATGCGGGCGACATCGGTATCCAGCAGTTGCTTGAGCAGACGGCCGCGCAACCGGTAGACAAAATGGTGACCGAGAGTGGTCAGGGCCAGCTGAGATCCGAGAGTGATCACCAGCAGCAACACAATCAGGCCGACCAGCTGACCGAGGATCGGCAGCGGATCACCTATAGATTCGATAAGAGACTGATTAATAAAAGCAATGACGCCAATCCCGCTGACGGCACTGAACAGACTGAGCAGGGTAATGGCGATAAAGGGCCAACGATATTGGCGATAAACCAGAGACAAGAGTTCCATAACGGACCGGTATTCCAGAGAGATCAGGACAACTGCGGGTGAAAAGAAGGGCGGGAACCCGGTTCCCGCCCGACTTCGATTACCAGCGGTAGTTGATGCTGCCCACTACGCTGCGTGGCTCGCCGTAGTAGCAGTAGTAGTCACAACTGGCCACGTAGGTTTCACCCAACAGGTTGTTGACGTTGAGCTGGGCACGCCAGTTCTTTGCAAAGTCATACCCGATCATCGCATCCCAGACGGTATGGGCCGGCACCTCGGCAGAGCCGTAGATGGGGGTGTAGTCCGCATTCACGGCGCCGATGCCGACGCTGGAACCGATATAACGCACGCCGGTACCCAGCTCCAGACCGGAAGCCACCCCTTGCTGCACCTTGTAGTTGCCCCAGAAGGAGGCGATGTGGCGCGGGATCAGACTGGCGCGGCGATCGCCACTGCCGGTGTCGTTGGTTTTGGCATCGGTGTAGGTATAAGCAGCGGTCAGACGCAGCGCATCGGTCGCCTGCACGCTCCCTTCCAGCTCAATCCCCTGGGAGGTCATCTCGCCAGCCTGGGTCTGCTGGCCTGAGCCACTGGAAACCAGAGCGTTACTTTGCTCCAGATCGAACAGCGCCAGATTGATGTAACCGTCGAGGAAGGCAGGCGCATATTTGACGCCTGCTTCATACAATTTTCCCTCACGGGATTTATATGAAGTTTTGGTATTCGGATCGATCCCGGGCAACATCAAAAACGACTCAGAATAAGCAAGATATGGCGAGATGCCGTTGTCGGCCAGATACATCAAGCTGCCGGAAAGGGATAGCGCATGATCGTACTGCTTTTCATCTCTATCATATGTTTTGCTGATGTTATGGGTCTCGACATAGTCAAAGCGACCACCGGCAGTCAGCAGCCAGCGATCGTCCCAACGGATCTGATGCTGAGCATAGATCCCCTCTTGAGCCATGGTTGTTTTCTGGTAAGTGGCCGTAGACTCGTCAAAACCGGGGAAGCCGCTGTAATCCGGGTTCATGGTATTGATGGAGCCCATGGCGTAGTTGTCGGCCTCGACACCTTCATTGACATGGCGCTGCAGATCCACCCCCAGCAACAGGGTCTGCTCGGTGCTGTCGGTGTTCCAGTAGCCCACCATCTGGTTATCCATGGTGGCACTCTTGGTATTGCCATCGCGGTAAACCAGACCGCGGTAGGCCGTCGTGCCTTCATAGGTCGGGAAGATATAAGTCTGGCGCAGCAGCAGATCGTTGTAGTTGAAGCGGACGTTCTGCTTGAACTCCCAGCTCTGGTTGAGCTGGTGGGCCAGCTCGTAACCGGTGGAGATCTGGGTGTTGCGGTTGCGATCGTAATCCGGCTGACTCAGGTTGGTGGAGGGATCAATCTGGCCACCTGAAGTATTCAGGGTGCCATAGACCGGGAAGAAGCCGTTGGTCGGGACCCCTTCGTCGTGCAGGAAACTGGCCAGCAGGGTCAGGCTGGTACGATCCGAAAGATCGAAGGTGACGCTCGGCGCCAGATAAACCCGATCGTTGTAAGTACCGGTAAGCACCCCATCACGCTCTTTATAGAGAGCCACCATCCGGTAGCGGCTGCTGTCGGAGAGCGCGTCTGAGACATCCACCCCGACCTGACGATGATCCCGGCTGCCCAGTTGCAGATCCACCTGCCCTTGCGGCGTGGCGGTCGGTCGCTTGCTGATGGCATTGATCACCCCGCCCGGAGGCGCTACGCCATAGAGCATTGAAGCGGGCCCCTTCAGCACTTCCACACTCTCCAGGCCGAACGGTTCCGGCGTCCAAAGATAGTAACCAGAGCCAAACTGGATGCTTCCATCGAGATAGGAAGCAGCATCGAAGCCACGTACCTTGAACCAGTCGGTGTTGTTATCGGAACCATAGAGGCCGGTCAATACGCCGGAACGATAGCGAAGCGCCTCATCCAGCTGCAACACGGCGTGCTGATCCAGCTCCTCGCGATTAACCACGGAGACGGCGCGAGGCGTCTCGGCCATCGGCACTTCCACCTTCATGGCAGTACCGGTCACCACCATGGTTTCGCTGGCTTTGGGCAGCTCTGCGGCGGCCTGTTCGGCCATCAGCGGCAGGGAGACGAGCAAACCGGAGAGTGAAAGCACGCCGAAGGTGCCCTTCTTGCCGGGTCCTGAAGTGTATTTTTGCGCAATCATATTAAAGTCTCGTTTATCAATGAGTTATGTTGTTTTAATTGTTATTTTTGGTCGTTTGTAACGACATCACCCTGTTCCATGGGCGAATAAAGCAGCGCAATCCTACTACAGGAGCCGTGATCGAATCGATTCAATAATTGCTAATCATTTGCATCTGTATTGTTATCTAACTGCGTCGTTGGCAGGATTTTACGGGGGATGGGAGTCATCAGGAGAGCCATTCGCGGAGAAGAAAATGGAGAGGAATACAAAGAAGCAGAAAAAAGATCGACGGGATGGATCCAACGGCATTATCTGACTGGATCCATTATCCCCAAGCTTTATCCATATTTATCCACACCCTTTGGCGGTAGAATCCGGCTTTCCTTTTCTTTGTCTGAAATCAGGATCCATTCCATGGCCAAACTTAATCTCGTCGTCGGCTCCATGCTGGGCGCCGCCGAATATGTCGCAGACCACGTCGCCAACCTGCTGGAACAGGCTGGCCACCAGACCCGGATCCACAACCCGGCCAAGCTGGCAGAGGTGCTGGATGATGCGGGATCCATCCTGCTGGTGGTCACCTCGACCCACGGTGCCGGTGATGTGCCCGACAACCTGCAACCCTTCGCCAAGGATCTTGCCGAGCAGCATCCGGATCTTAATTCATTGAAATATGGCGTGATCGCTCTTGGCGACAGCAGTTATGACACCTTTTGCCAGGGCGGCAAGACGCTGGATCGGCTGCTGGCCGAGTGCGGTGCCAGCCGGATCGGCGAACGGCTCGACATCGATGTGACCCAACACGAGATCCCCGAAGATGCCGCCGAAGTGTGGATCCGCGACTGGATGACGATGATCGCCTGATCAGCGTGCGGGAGATCCTGAAAAAAAGCTTGATCTCCCCACTTATCCCCAGATCAACTATCCACCATGTTATTAACAGATTGATCCGGGGGAGTTGTTCTACAAGGTTACCCACAACGCCCAGGGGTAATGTGCATAACTACGGTGTAAAGCTCTGCAAAACCTATAGTTATCCATGTATTAGATCCAGACCGATAGACCTCTGTGTATAAAAGCCCTGGTTATCCCCTCGTTCACCGGGCCAGGATCCAAGCTTTTCCACAAGCTAGGATCGTCCTTAAATTAATGATCTTTATGATCAAAAAGTGCTTATCAACAGAAAGGGCGGATCCTAATAAGAGATCCAGTAAAAGATCGATCTAAAGATCCTTAAGATCTAATTAGTGGATCCTCCCTTCATACTGAACGTTAAGTAGACGTTCCCCTCAGGACGCGAAACAGATAGAATGTTCCGCCCTTTAGCCCAGGCAAATAAAGATCTTCAGGCGTGCAGATCAAGGTGATCCCAATGCAATACCATGAACAATTTGATGTGATCGTCGTCGGTGGCGGTCATGCCGGAACCGAAGCAGCAACAGCGGCAGCCCGTATGGGCATGAACACCCTGTTGCTGACCCACAATATCGATACGCTGGGACACATGTCCTGTAATCCGGCGATCGGCGGGATCGGCAAGGGACACCTGGTCAGGGAAGTTGACGCACTCGGCGGGATCATGGCGCGTGCCATCGATCTTGGCGGGATCCAGTTCCGCACCCTCAACTCCTCCAAGGGCCCGGCAGTGCGTGCCACTCGTGCCCAGGCGGATCGCCTGCTCTACAAGGCCGTCGTTCGCCAGATGCTGGAGAACTACCCGAACCTGAAGATCTTCCAGCAGGCCTGTGACGATCTGATCATGGACGGGGATCGTGTTGCCGGTGTGGTCACCCAGAGCGGGATCCGCATCAGCGGCAAGACTGTGGTGCTGACGGTCGGTACCTTCCTGAACGGTTTGATCCATATCGGGATGGAAAACTACAAGGGCGGCCGCGCCGGGGATCCTCCGTCGATCGCCTTGGCCCAGCGCCTGCGAGAACTGCCGCTGCGCATCGATCGTCTCAAGACCGGTACGCCGCCGCGCATCGATGCCCGCAGCGTCGATTTCTCTGTGATGCAGGCCCAGCACGGCGACGATCCGCGTCCGGTCTTCTCGTTTATCGGCGATGCCAGCCAGCATCCCCGTCAGGTGCCCTGCTACGTCACCCATACCAACGAGCGTACCCACGAGGTGATCCGCAATAATCTGGATCGCAGCCCCATGTACGCCGGGGTGATCGAGGGGATCGGCCCGCGCTACTGCCCGTCGATCGAAGACAAGATCACCCGTTTCGCCGACAAGACGGCGCACCAGATCTTCGTCGAGCCGGAAGGCCTGACCACCCACGAACTCTATCCGAACGGGATCTCCACCAGCCTGCCGTTTGACGTGCAGGTGCAGATCGTCCGTTCTGTACGCGGCTTCGAGAACGCCCACATCACCCGCCCCGGCTATGCCATCGAATATGATTTCTTCGATCCGCGGGATCTCAAGGCCAACATGGAGAGCAAGTGCATTCCAAACCTGTTCTTCGCCGGCCAGATCAACGGGACGACCGGTTACGAAGAGGCGGCGGCACAAGGCCTGATGGCGGGTCTGAACGCGGCCCTGCGTGCCCAGGACAAGGATCCCTGGAATCCTCGTCGGGATCAGGCCTACATGGGCGTGATGATGGACGATCTCTCCACTCTGGGGACCCGCGAGCCTTACCGCATGTTCACCAGCCGCGCCGAATATCGCCTGCTGCTGCGGGAAGACAATGCCGATATCCGTCTGACCGCCATCGGTCGCGAGCTGGGTCTGGTGGATGACGAGCGCTGGGGCAAATTCAACGCCAAGATGGAACAGGTCGAGCTGGAGCGTCAGCGCATGCGTTCAACCTGGATCCACCCGCAACACCCGTCACTGGAGGCGGTCAACGCCCTGGTCAACACCCCGCTGACCCGCGAACAGAGTCTGGAAGAGCTGCTGCGTCGCCCCGAGGTGACCTACGATGCGCTGATGGCCATCGAAGGGGTCGGCCCTTCCGTGACCGATCCTGCCGCGGCCGAACAGGTTGAGATCCAGATCAAGTACGCCGGTTACATCGAGCGTCAGCACGATGAGGTGGAAAAGCAGCTGCGCAACGAAAACACCCTGCTGCCGCTGGATCTGGACTATCGCGAGGTGAACGGCCTCTCCAACGAGGTGAAAGCCAAGCTGAACGATGCCAAGCCGCAGACCATTGGTCAGGCTTCCCGCATCTCCGGCATCACCCCGGCGGCCATCTCCATCCTGCTGGTTCACCTGAAAAAACACGGCCTGCTGCGTAAAACCGCCTGAGGAATCCCATGTTGGAAAGATTGAACGGCCTGCTCAAGCAGGCCGAAATTGTTATCACCGATACCCAAAAGAGCCAACTGGTGCAGTTGGTCGAGTTGCTGCACAAGTGGAACAAGGCTTACAATCTCACCTCGGTGCGAGATCCGGACGCCATGCTGGTCAAGCATATCCTCGATAGCCTGGTGGTAAGCCCCCACTTGCACGGTGAGCGCTTCATCGACGTGGGGACCGGTCCCGGCTTGCCGGGATTGCCGCTGGCGATCATCAATCCGGACAAGCAGTTCGTCCTGCTCGATAGCTTGGGCAAGCGGATCAACTTCATCCGTCAGGTGATCCAGGAGCTGGGTCTGACCAATGTGACGCCGGTCAAATCCCGGGTTGAAGAGTATCAACCCGAAGTGGGATTTGATGGTGTACTGAGTCGGGCATTTGCCTCGCTGGAGGACATGCTGAGCTGGTGTCACCACCTGCCGTCAGAACAGGGCTGCTTCCTGGCGCTCAAGGGACAATATCCCGAGCAGGAGCTGGTCCAGTTGCCTGCCAATATCCGTCTGGTAGCCTGTCATGAGTTGCGGGTGCCGGAGCTGGAAGGCGAACGTCATCTGCTGGAATTCAAACATATCCAGCCCGAATAGGGTCGCAGTTTCATTTAGGGGATCGTGTGGGAAAAGTCATCGCCATAGCCAACCAGAAGGGTGGAGTGGGTAAAACCACCACCTGTGTGAATCTGGCCGCCTCCCTGGCTGCCACCCGGCGCAAGGTGCTGGTGATCGATCTGGATCCGCAGGGCAATGCCACCATGGGCAGCGGTGTCGACAAGTATGACGTCGAGCGCACCGCCTATGAGCTGCTGATCGAGGATGCCCCCATCAGCGAAGTGATCATCCCCGAAACTACCGGGGGCTATCACCTGATCGCCGCCAACGCCGACGTGACCGCGGCCGAAATCCGTCTGATGGAATTTTTCGCCCGCGAAATCCGCCTGCGCAATGCGCTGGCCTCGGTGCGGGACAAATACGACTACGTCTTCATCGACTGCCCGCCCTCTCTCAACATGCTGACCGTAAACGCCATGGCTGCCGCCGACTCCGTGCTGGTGCCCATGCAGTGCGAATATTACGCGCTGGAGGGGCTTACCGCCCTGGTCGATACCATCAGCAAGCTGGCCGCCGTGGTCAATCCGGAGCTCAAGATCGAAGGGGTGCTGCGCACCATGTTCGATCACCGCAACCGGCTGGCCAATGATGTGTCCGATCAGCTAAAACAGCACTTCGGCGACAAAGTCTACCGCACCATCATTCCCCGCAACGTTAGACTGGCGGAGGCGCCGAGTTTCGGTGCCCCGGCCATGCACTATGACAAATCATCGGTGGGCGCCAAGGCCTACCTGGCACTGGCTGGCGAAATGCTGCGCCGCCAGGAGCAGGAGCGTCAGGCGACCATCGCAGACCGAGAGAGCATATGACTCCGAAAAAACGTGGACTGGGCAAGGGGCTGGATGCCCTGCTCAGTACCAGCACGGCTGCCCGCCAGAAACAGGTGATGAGCGATCAACGTACTGAAGAGGCCATGGCCCCTACCAATCAGGGCGAGCTGCGCAAGCTGCCGGTGGAGTGGTTGCAGTCCGGCAAGTACCAGCCCCGCAAGGACATGTCCCAGGACGCACTGGAAGAGTTGGCAAACTCCATCCGCGCTCAGGGGGTGATCCAGCCCATCGTGGTACGCCCTCTCGGCGAACAATCATTCGAAATCATTGCCGGTGAACGGCGCTGGCGCGCGTCCCAGCTGGCCCGTCTCGAGGTGGTGCCCTGCATCGTCAAGGATGTGCCCGACGAGGCCGCCGTCGCCATCGCGCTGATTGAAAATATTCAGCGGGAAGACCTCAATGCCATCGAAGAGGCGGTCGCTTTACAAAGACTGCTGACCGAATTCGAACTCACCCACCAGCAGGTGGCCGAGGCGGTGGGCAAGTCCCGCACCACGGTGACCAACCTGCTGCGCCTCAACCAGCTCAACGACGACGTGAAGCGTTTCGTCGAGCATGGTGACCTCGACATGGGTCATGCCCGTGCCCTGCTGGCCCTGAGCGGCCAGGCCCAGTCCGAACTGGCCAAGCTGGTTGCCCAGAAGGGGTTGACCGTGCGCGATACCGAGAAGCTGGTGCAAAAAGCGCTGGAACCGGCAAAAGCCAGGGTCGAACCTGCCCGTGATCCGCAGATCGGTTACCTGGAGCGCCAACTGGCAGAAAAAATTGGCAATCAGGTGCAACTTCAGCCTGGCAAGCGGGATAGCGGGAAGTTAGTAATAAGTTACGAGAATTTGTCCGATTTGGACCGTATATTGGGCTATTTTGGCGTGTCGGAATCGTGATTTTTACGCTTTTTGTAGTAATAAAACATCCATTCCTTTTGATATGGCCATAACCTTGATTTGCCGCTGAAAGCCGCAAAAATTAAGGATTTTTGTCATATTGCAATAGCTGCCCTCAAGGGTATAATTTGACCGGCTTTAAGAGCTGTTAACATGGGGTCTTCGGATCCCGATTTTTTACAGTTCTGTAATGTTCAGGGGTAGGTTGGTGAAGCAGAAATTAGCCTTGGAAGGTTTGACACTGGCCTTGGTTATGCTCGTTTGTCAGCTCATCCTGATCCTGGCGATGAGTGCCGTCTGGTTTTACCTGACTGGTGCCAGCGCCGGTTATTCCGCCCTCTACGGAGGGGGGATGTACTGGGTTCCTCAAGCCTTGTTTACTGTCTGGGTGCTGCGCCGCAAGGTGACAACCGAGAGTGTGGGCCTGGTTTTGCGGGACTTTTATGGTGGGGCTGGGATTAAGCTCATTTCGACCGCAGGTCTGTTTGCCCTGCTGTCCGGTGCGGGAGTCGAGGTCGTTACCGTCTCGTTTTTCGCCACTTATATCCTCGCCCTCGTTGTACAGTGGATGGTTTCATTCACGCTTAACAACCACTATTAGGAAAACTCATGTCTGCAACCGGAGAAGTCCTGACTCCTCAGGGATATATCTCCCACCACCTGACCCACCTTCAAGTCGGGTCCGGGTTCTGGACGGTCAATATCGACTCAATGATATTTTCCGTCGTGCTAGGCGCCCTGTTTATCCTGTTGTTCCGCAAAGTAGCCGTTAACGCTACCAGCGGTGTGCCGGGTAAGCTGCAGTGCTTTGTGGAGATGCTGGTCGAGTTTGTGAATGGTAACGTCAAAGACATCTTTCACGGTCGCAACAAGGTCATCGCACCTTTGGGGTTGACCGTGTTTGTGTGGATCTTCCTGATGAACTTCATGGATCTGATCCCCGTTGACTTTATCCCTCACGCTGCACAATTGATGGGTATTCCCTATCTGCGTGTGGTTCCCTCTGCTGACGTTAACATCACCATGTCCATGGCTTTGGGCGTGTTCTTCTTGATCCTGTACTACAGCATCAAGGTCAAGGGTATCGGCGGGTTTGTGAAGGAGCTGACGCTTCAGCCTTTCAACCACCCGGCGGCCATCCCGGTTAACCTCATCCTGGAAACTGTTACGCTGATTTCCAAACCTGTTTCTCTGGGTCTTCGACTGTTCGGCAACATGTATGCTGGCGAACTGATCTTTATCCTGATTGCGGGTTTGTTACCCTGGTGGTCACAGTGGATCCTGTCCGTGCCTTGGGCAATTTTCCACATCCTGATCATCACTTTGCAGGCATTCATTTTCATGGTTCTGACCATCGTCTATCTGTCGATGGCGCAGGAAGACCATAATTGATGAAACTCAAATAATCCTTTTTATACAATCAATTACATCTAAATAACTGGAGATCCTCATGGAAAACTTGAACATGGACCTGCTGTACATCGCTGCTGCAATGATGATGGGTCTGGCTGCTATCGGCGCTTCCATCGGTATCGGTATCCTGGGTGGCAAGTTCCTGGAAGGTGCTGCTCGTCAACCGGATCTGATCCCTGTTCTGCGTACCCAGTTCTTCATCGTAATGGGTCTGGTGGATGCGATCCCGATGATCGCCGTTGGTCTGGGTCTGTACGTGATGTTTGCGGTTGCTGGCTAAGTCGTTACGACTCTCCAGGCATAACCCATTAACTAACTTAAGAGGACATCGGCTGTGAATATCAATGCCACCCTCCTCGGCCAAGCAATTGCTTTTTTCTTCTTCGTAGTGTTTTGCATGAAGTACGTATGGCCGCCGCTGATTGCTGCCATCGAAGCCCGTCAGAAAGCTATTGCTGACGGTCTCTCTTCTGCCGAACGTGCCAAGAAAGATCTGGATTTGGCCAAGGCCAACGCCACCGATCAGCTGAAAGAAGCCAAGCTGCAGGCTGCTGAAATCATTGAACAGGCTAACAAACGTAAAGCCCAGATCATTGATGAAGCTGCCGCTGGTGCCCAATCCGAGCGGGAAAAAATCCTGGCTCAGGGCCGTGCCGAGATCGAAGCTGAACGTCATCGTGCCAAAGAAGAACTGCGTAAGCAGGTTGCTGCTCTTGCCATTGCTGGTGCAGAGAAGATCCTGGCGCGTCAAATCGACCAGGCTGCCAACAGCGACATCGTCGACAAACTGGTAGCAGAACTGTAACGGGAACGGGGCTATGTCTGAACTGACTACAATCGCTCGCCCCTACGCCAAGGCTGCTTTCGAGTTTGCCGTTGAGCACAAGGCGGTTGACCAGTGGCTGGGTATGCTCGGTTTCGCTGCGCAAGTAGCGGAAAACGAGACCATGCACAACCTGGTAAACGGCTCTGTGGCTGCCGAAGAGCTTGCAAATCTATTTGTCGGTATCTGTGGTGAGCAACTCGACGAGCATGGCCAGAACCTGATCCGGGTGATGGCCGAGAATGGTCGCTTGGGTGTGCTGCCGGCGGTCGTTGCTGAATTTGTAGCGTTCAAAGCTGAACTGGATAAAGAGGTTCAGGCTGACGTGATTTCGGCGATCGAACTGACCGACCAGCAGAAAGCCAATATTCAGGCTTCTCTGGAACAACGTCTCGCGCGCAAAGTGAAGCTGAATTGCAGCATCGATGCGTCCTTGATGGCCGGGGTGCTCATCAAGGCCGGTGATCTGGTAATCGACGGCACAGTCCGCGGTAAGCTGGATCGCATGGCTGACGCGCTGCAATCTTGATTGGGGTATTAGAGCATGCAACTGAATTCCACTGAAATCGCCGAGCTGATCAAGCAGCGCATTGCGCAGTTTGATGTAAAAAGCGAAGCGCGTAACGAAGGTACTATCGTCTCTGTGAGCGACGGTATCATTCGTATTCACGGCCTGGCTGATGCCATGCAGGGTGAGATGATCGAGCTGCCGGGCAACCGCTACGCTCTGGCATTGAACCTGGAGCGTGACTCCGTCGGTGCGGTGATTATGGGTTCCTATGACGGTCTGTCAGAAGGAATGAAAGTAAAAGGTACTGGCCGCATTCTGGAAGTGCCGGTAGGTCGTGGTCTGTTGGGCCGGGTGTTGAACACCCTGGGTCAGCCGATCGACGGTAAAGGTCCGATCGACAACGACGGCTTCTCGCCGATCGAAGTGATCGCACCGGGCGTTATCGAGCGTAAGTCTGTTGACCAGCCGGTCCAGACCGGTCTGAAAGCCATCGATGCCATGATCCCGATTGGTCGTGGCCAGCGTGAGCTGATCATCGGTGACCGTCAGGTTGGTAAGACCGCCATCGCGATCGACACCATCATCAACCAGAAAGATTCCGGCATTAAGTGTGTCTACGTTGCGATTGGCCAGAAGGCCTCCACCATCGCCAACGTGGTGCGCAAGCTGGAAGAGCACGGTGCCCTGGCTAACACCATCGTGGTCGTTGCCTCTGCCTCCGAAGCGGCTGCCCTGCAGTACCTGGCTCCGTATGCCGGTTGCTCCATGGGTGAGTACTTCCGTGACCGCGGTGAAGACGCGCTGATCATCTATGATGACCTGTCCAAACAGGCCGTAGCTTATCGCCAGATCTCCCTGCTGCTGCGCCGTCCGCCCGGACGTGAAGCTTACCCGGGTGACGTTTTCTATCTGCACTCCCGTCTGCTGGAGCGTGCTGCTCGCGTTAACGCCGAGTACGTAGAGAAGTTCACCAATGGTGCCGTGAAAGGCCAGACCGGTTCTCTGACCGCGCTGCCAATCATCGAAACCCAGGCGGGTGACGTTTCTGCGTTCGTTCCGACCAACGTGATCTCCATCACCGATGGTCAGATCTTCCTGACTTCACAGCTGTTCAACTCCGGTATTCGTCCGGCGGTTGACCCGGGTATCTCCGTATCCCGTGTAGGTGGTGCTGCCCAGACCAAGATCGTCAAGAAGCTGTCCGGTGGTATCCGTACCGCACTGGCCCAGTATCGCGAACTGGCGGCATTCGCCCAGTTCTCTTCCGATCTGGACGATGCGACTCGCAAGCAGCTGGATCACGGTGTGAAAGTGACCGAGCTGATGAAGCAGAAGCAGTACTCTCCGCTGAGCGTGGCTCACCAGTCTCTGGTGCTGTTCGCCGCCGAGAAAGGCTATCTCTCCGATGTCGAGCTGAACAAGATCGTCGACTTCGAAGCCGCTCTGCTCTCTTACGCCAATACCCAGCATGCCGAGCTGATGGCTGAAATCAATGCCAAGGCCGACTACAACGACGCGATCGTTGGCAAGCTGACTGCGTTGCTGGATGACTTCAAGGCAACCCAGACCTGGTAAGCGTGTGTGGCAGCGCGAGCTGCCACCTGATGGAGAGTAAGAGATGGCCGGCGCAAAAGAGATACGTAACAAGATCGGGAGTGTGAAAAACACTCAGAAGATCACCGGCGCTATGGAAATGGTGGCAGCAAGCAAAATGCGCCGTGCGCAGGAACGCATGTCTGCCAGCCGTCCGTACGCTGAAACCATGCGCAAGGTGATCGGCCATATCGCTCAGGGGAACTTGGAATACAAGCACCCCTACCTCATCGAACGTGAGGTCAAGCGAGTGGGTTACATCGTCGTCTCCACCGACCGTGGCCTGTGTGGCGGTTTGAACATCAACCTGTTCAAGGCTGCCCTCAATGATATGAAGCAATGGAGCGCGAAAGGTGCCAAGGTTGACCTGGCACTGATCGGTAACAAGGCCTCCAACTTCTTTGAACGGCACGGCGCCAAGGTGAAAGCTCACGTCGCAGGACTGGGCGATAACCCGAGCGTCAATGACCTGATTGGTTCAGTCAAGGTCATGCTGAAGGCTTACGACAACGGTGAGATTGACAAGCTGTATCTGGTGTACAACAAGTTCGTCAACACCATGGTGCAGCAACCACGGGTCGATCAACTGCTGCCTTTGCCCGTAACTGAAGACAGCAAGCTCGCCAAGAAACACCACTGGGATTACCTCTATGAGCCGGATCCCAAGCAACTGCTGGATACCCTGCTGATTCGCTATGTCGAGTCCCAGGTGTACCAGGGGGTAGTGGAAAACTTGGCAAGTGAACAGGCAGCCCGAATGGTTGCCATGCAAGCCGCGACTGACAACGCCGGTAACCTGATTAACGATCTGCAACTGGTATACAACAAGGCCCGTCAGGCCAGTATTACCCAGGAGCTGACAGAGATCGTATCCGGTGCTGCTGCGGTGTAAGGCAAGGGTTATCAAAGGTTTAGAGGATTTGACATGAGTAACGGTTTCATCGTCCAAATCATCGGCGCTGTGGTGGACATCGAGTTCCCGCAGGATGCCGTGCCCCAGGTGTACGATGCACTGAAGGTCGTTAGCGAAGGTCAAGGCCAGGGTCTGGTGCTGGAAGTTCAGCAACAGATCGGTGGCGGCGTCGTTCGTTGCATCACCATGGGCTCCTCCGACGGTCTGCGTCGTGGGTTGGAAGTAGTGAATAGCGGTAAATCCATCCAGGTTCCGGTCGGTACTGCGACTCTGGGTCGGATCATGAACGTACTGGGCGAGCCAATCGACGAAAAAGGTCCGATCGGTGAAGAAGAGTGCTGGTCTATCCACCGCGCTGCCCCCAGCTACGAAGATCAGTCCAACAGCAACGATCTGCTGGAGACCGGCATCAAGGTTATCGACCTGGTATGCCCGTTCGCCAAGGGTGGTAAAGTTGGTCTGTTCGGTGGTGCCGGTGTAGGCAAAACCGTAAACATGATGGAGCTGATCCGTAACATCGCAATCGAACACAGTGGTTACTCTGTGTTTGCCGGTGTAGGTGAGCGTACCCGTGAGGGTAACGACTTCTACCACGAGATGATGGAGTCCAACGTACTGGACAAAGTATCTCTGGTTTACGGTCAGATGAACGAGCCGCCCGGAAACCGTCTGCGCGTAGCGCTGACCGGCCTGACCATGGCCGAGAAGTTCCGTGACGAAGGTCGTGACGTGCTGTTCTTTGTGGACAACATCTACCGTTACACCCTGGCCGGTACTGAAGTATCCGCACTGCTGGGCCGTATGCCTTCCGCAGTAGGTTACCAGCCGACTCTGGCCGAGGAGATGGGTGTTCTGCAAGAACGTATCACCTCCACCAAGACTGGTTCCATCACCTCCGTACAGGCCGTTTACGTGCCTGCGGATGACTTGACTGACCCGTCTCCGGCGACCACCTTCGCCCACTTGGATGCGACCGTTGTACTGTCCCGTCAGATCGCGGCACTGGGTATCTACCCGGCCGTTGACCCGCTGGACTCTACCTCTCGTCAGCTGGATCCGCTGGTGGTTGGCAAAGAGCACTACGAGACCGCTCGTGGCGTTCAAACCGTACTGCAGCGCTACAAAGAGCTGAAGGACATCATCGCCATCCTGGGTATGGATGAACTGTCAGAAGAAGACAAACTGACCGTAGCCCGTGCCCGTAAGATCGAGCGTTTCCTGTCCCAGCCGTTCTTCGTAGCAGAAGTGTTTACCGGTTCTCCGGGTAAATACGTGCCGCTGAAAGAGACCATTCGTGGTTTCCAGGGCATCCTGAAAGGCGAGTATGACGATCTGCCCGAGCAGGCGTTCTACATGGTTGGCGGTATCGACGAAGTCGTCGAGAAATCCAAGAAACTGTAAGCCTCGACAGGAGGGCCCATGGCAGAGATGATCTCCTTTCACCTGGATGTGGTGAGCGCCGAAGGAAAACTGTTTTCCGGTCGCGTGCAAACTGCTCAGGTATCAGGCTCCGAAGGTGAGTTGGGTCTCCGCCACGGTCATGCTCCGTTGCTGACTGCCATCAAGCCGGGCCTGGTCCGCTTGGTGAAGCAGAACGGAACTGAAGAGGTGCTGTACATCTCCGGCGGTATGCTGGAAGTACAACCTGAATCCGTGACCGTGCTGGCGGACACCGCGATTCGAGCTGACGACTTGGATGAGGCGAAAGCCCAGGAAGCCAAGCGCGCAGCCGAAGAGCGGATCCACAGCTCCCATGGTGATATCGACTACGCCCAGGCCGCTACCGAGCTGGCCAAGGCGATGGCTCAACTGCGAGTCATCGATATCGTCAAAAAGAATTACCGCTAATAACGGTGATGTAAAAAGCGACCTTCGGGTCGCTTTTTTTTTACCCGTTCGATAGACTCCGCCGAGAATTTCCACACAAGTTCAAGGTCGAAGTCATGTCTCTCAACGTCGTGATCCTGGCGGCGGGTAAAGGTACCCGCATGCGTTCCACTCTGCCCAAGGTACTGCACCCGGTAGCCAACAAACCCATGGTTTCCCATGTGATCGATACCGCCCGTCAGGTCGGTGCCGAGCAGTTGCATCTGGTCTATGGCCACGGTGCCGAGCTGCTGAAAGAGCGGATCGTCGCCGCCGATGTCAACTGGGTGCTGCAGGCGCAGCAGTTGGGGACCGGTCACGCCGTCGCCCAGGCCATCCCGTTCTGGCAGGATGAAGACGATGTGTTGGTGCTGTACGGCGATACCCCGCTGATCCAGCCAGAGACCCTGCAACGACTGCTGGCTGCCAAGGCAAGCGATGGCATGGCACTGCTGACCGTGGTGCTGGACAACCCCACCGGCTATGGCCGCATTGTCCGTGAAAACGGTCAGGTGGTCGGCATCGTCGAGCAGAAAGATGCCAACGCCGAGCAGCTGACCATCCGCGAAGTGAACACCGGCGTGCTGGTGGCCAACGGCGGCCAGCTGCGCAGCTGGCTCTCCCGTCTGGACAACAAGAATGCCCAGGGCGAGTTCTACCTGACCGACGTGATCGCCATGGCGCACGGCGATGGCTGCCCGATCGCGGCGGTCCATCCGGAGCGTGCCGCCGAGGTGGAAGGGGCCAACAACCGGGTCCAGCTGGCAGCCCTTGAGCGCAGCTACCAGCAGATGCAGGCCGAGAAGCTGATGATCGCCGGTGCTACCCTGATCGACCCGGCCCGCTTCGATCTACGCGGAACCCTCGAGATCGGTGAAGAGGTGGTGATCGATGTCAACGTCATCATCGAAGGCAAGGTAACCCTCGGCAACCACGTCCGTATCGGTGCCGGTGCCGTGCTGAAGGATTGCGTCATTGGCGATCACACCGAGGTTAAGCCCTACTCCATCGTTGAAGGGGCTCAGGTGGCGGATCAGTGCTCGGTCGGCCCGTTTGCCCGTCTGCGCCCGGGTGCCGTGCTGGAGCAGGATGCCCACGTCGGCAACTTCGTCGAGATGAAGAAGGCCCGTCTGGGGGTTGGTTCCAAGTGTGGTCACCTCACCTATCTGGGGGATGCCGAGGTGGGTGCCAAGGTGAATATCGGTGCCGGTACCATCACCTGCAACTACGACGGCGTGAACAAGTTCCAGACCATCATCGAGGATGATGTGTTTGTCGGTTCCGATACCCAGCTGGTGGCGCCGGTGCGCATCGGCAAGGGTGCAACCCTGGGGGCAGGTTCCACCATCACCAAGGATGTGGCCGAGAACGAGCTGGTGATCACCCGGGTGCCCCAGCGCCACATCAAGAACTGGGCTCGCCCGGTCAAGAAGAAGTGATGCCCGATCAATAAAATAGAACCGGCGCCTGATGGCGCCGGTTTTTTTTGGACTTATCACTGATGGTTGGTGTCACCGGTCGATGGCTGGGGGGCCGCCCATGTGGTGGTGGGGGCGCTGTAGTCCATCACCTGATACCAGTCGAGCTTGCGGGTCAGCGTCATGATTAGTGCCAGAGTGGCAAACAGCAGCAGGGCACCGAGCAGCAAGGCGATCTCTTCGGCCTGCAGCAGGCTGTAGAGGATGGCATAGACCAGCCCGAGCAGTGCCGCGAAACCTATCCCCTGCTTCGGGCCGCCCAGTACATGGCTCAGATAGAAGCCGTTGAGCAGCACGCTGGCCAGTGCGGCCACCAGATAGGCCCAGCCAAAGCCGAGGTGCTCGGTCAGTGCCAGCAGCACCAGATAGAAGATGGCCAGCCCCATGCCCACCAGCGCGTACTGGATCGGGTGGACCCGCAGCCCCTTGAGCAGCTCGAACATGAAGAAGCTGATAAAGGTGAGGCCGATAAACAGCAGGGCATATTTGGCCGCCCGCTCGTTGAGCTGATAGTGATCCACCGGCTGCACCAGACTGACGCTGAAGCTGGAGAGATTGCTATCGCCCCCGTTCATCATCCGGTTGAAGCGGGTCTCCATGTCGCTGGCAAACCAGCTGGTTTGCCAGTTGGCCTCAAACCCTTGCGGGCTCAGGGTGCGACTGCCCGGCAGAAAGTCGCCGATAAAGTTGGGATGGGGCCAGTTGCCCGCCAGCAGCAGGGTGCTCTCCTTGCCCAGCGGCACTATGTCGAGGGCGTTCATCCCCTGCAGATTGAGCTCCAGATGAAAGGTGCCATCCTGCTGCGGCAGGCTGTCGAGCGGGGCATGGATACCCGCCAGCGCGTCACCGAGGCGGGCACCGGGGGCAAACGGGATCCGCTGTGTGCCGAGCTGCAGTTCGGGCACGCTGTTGATACCGCGAGCATCGGAGAGCACCAGGCTCAGGTAGGGTTTGCCCGCCACCAGCTCGGCCGTTTCACCGAGCTGTGGGGTCGTGCTATCCAGCAGACTCTGTCGGGTAGGCAGGCGGCCGGAGAGGGTGAGCCGGGTCTGATAGACCTGCGCTTGATAGATGCCGAGCTTGCGCGGGGTGACCTCCATGTTGGCCTTGATATCCAACTGCTCCGGCAGCCGGTAGCGGTAGAGCTGCTCCTGACGGACGAAACGCTTGCCCTCCTGCTCGACCGTGACCGAGCGGGTATAGGGCTGTACCAGGATAGGCCCCATCAGCCGTTGCGGGCCGCTACTGCTGGCCATGATGCTGTGAATGGCCTGACTGCGGTAAGCCTGACGCTCCCGGTTGAGCTCCATGATGGATTGCACCGGCACCATCAACAGCAGGCTGAGCAATAGCAGCAGAAAGATCTTGTGGGTGAATATCTGTTTGACCATGACACGTCTCCTTGTTGGATGGAGCGAGTCTGTCAGCTTGGCGTGAAGTGGTGATGGGCTTGTGTGAAGTGGTGGTGAAGGGGGATAAAAAAACCGGCATTGCGCCGGCTTCTGGAGTAATTACAGGGTCTTCAGCTTCCCGGGCAGGGCGGCCAGCACCTCCTCTTTCGCCTTGAGGGAGGCGAACTGCTTGCCGGGCTTTTGCACCACGGTATGGACGAAGATGAGTTGCTTGCCCGGTTTGCTGGCCCAGCCGACGAACCAGCCGATCTGCTGATCGCGGTTGAGGCTGCCATCCAGCTTCTTCGGGTAGCCCATGCCGGTCTTGCCGTGGATCTGCCAGCCGTCGATCTCGCTCACCTTGAGGATATTGGCGGTGTGCTGCAGGGTTTGCGCCGAAACAGGCAGCTTGCCGCTCACCATCTTGCCGAGGAAGCGGGCCTGCTCCTCCGGGCTGATGGCAAGGCTGGAGCTTAGCCAGGCCTGGGTCAGGCCGTCATGCTTGCCCGGATTGCCGGAGAGATCCCGGTTGCCGTAGTCGAAGCGGTCGACGTATTGCTGGAAGCGTTCCATCCCCAGCCATTCGGTGATCTGCTGGGAGAACCAGACCACCGAGTAGGTTTCCCAGCGGCGCGGCGTGGTGGTTTCGCGCCAGGCGGGCAGCCAGTCGTCGTAACCCGGTTTGAAGGGCAGCGCCGGATGCTCTTCATCCACCAGAAAACCGCTGTCGTAACCCATCAGCGCCAGCGGGATCTTGAAGGTAGACGCTGGCGGCAGCTGGCTGGAGCAGTCCCCTTCGCTGGAGAGGGTCTGGCCGTTGCCGTCAGCATAGAGAAAACAGCCGCTGGCGGCGGAGGCTGGCAGAGCGGCGAGCAGACCGGCAGCCAGCAGGCTGGAGAGAAGCAGGCGGGACATAGCATTTCCTTGAGCAAATGGATGAGGCTAATCAATAAGATAAGGCGGCAGTTTAACGCCGCTTTGTGTGGTGAATGTGAAGTGGTGGGGAGGTGACTAGGCGAATGGCAGCCAGAGTTCCGCCAGCACACCACCTTCCGGCCGATTGGCGAGGGTCAGGCGGCCACCATGCTGGTGGGCCACCTCATGGGCGAAGCTGAGCCCCAGACCGCTGCTCTTGCCCTTGTCCGGGCGTGGCAGGGAGTAGAAGCGCTCGAAGATGCGCGGCAGGGCGTAGTCGGGAATGCCGGGGCCGCTGTCGGTGACCCGAAAACAGTAGCCCTCCCCCTGCTGGCTGCCGCTCAGGGTGACCAGCCCGTTGGCGGGAGAGAAGTCGATGGCGTTATCCAGCAGGTTGCCGATGGCCTGCTCCACCAGCAGCGGGTCCCACTTCTGTTTCGGTGCGCTGGCCAGTTCGGCCACCAACTCGACCTGACGGCGCTGGGCGATGATCTGGCGAGCATCGAGGGTGCGCTTGCCCAGTTTTGCCGGTTCCACCGACTGGCGATCCAGCCCCTGCCCCGACTCCAGTCGTGCCAGTTGCAGCATGCGCTCGATCAGCTGCTGCATGCGGGCGGTTTCCAGATTGATGTTGCCGATAAAGCGTTTGGCGACTTCGGGAGGCGGCGTTTCGGCCAAAATCTCCCCTGCCCCGCGAATGGCGGCCAGCGGGCTCTTCAGCTCGTGGGTCAGGCTATGGACGTAGTCCTCGATGTAACTTTTGCCATCAAGCTGGTGGCGCATGGTCTCCAGCGAGCGGCCGAGCCGATCCAGCTCGACGGTGTGCAGCCGTGGCAGCGGTGCCGCCTCCCCCTTGCTGACCGAGTCGGCGTAGTGCACCAGCTTGCCGATGGCGCGGTTGAGCCACCACACCAGCAGGCTGCCGATCAGCAGCGAGATGAGCAGCATCTGGCCGCCGGCCCGCAGCAGCTCCTGCTCCCCGCGCTCGATGGCGGGCATCAGGGTGCGATTCGGTTTGGCGACGGTGAGGGAGCCGATGATCTCGGCCCCTTCCCGCAGCGGCGCCGCCACATACATGGTCGAGCTGGCGGCATCATCGGGATCGGTGCGGGTGCTGCGGGCGCCATACTGGCCGCGCAGGGTACGGTAGACATCGTTCCAGCGGGAATAGTCCTTGCCCAGATCCGTGCCGTCGGAGTCGTAAATCACCATGCCCTGCCGGTCAGTGACATAGATGCGGTACTCCGCCTGCTGCTTGAGGTGGCCGTCGATCATCGCATTGATGGGATTCTGGTTGAGGCGGGCGAAGGCGCTGGCCAACCGCCCGTTCATCATATTGCCCTCTTGCAGATCATCCAGCGCCAGAGGCGCCAGCAGCTGGGTCATGTCCACCAGAGTATCCTCGGTGGCGCTGCGCACCCCGGGTTTTATCTCCTCGACGAAGATCTCCAGCACGAACCAGGCGGCCAGCGCGAAGATCAGCAGCAGGCCGCACAGCAGTTGCAGCCCGAGTCTCATGCCAGCTCCAGGCTGTAGCCCAGTCCACGATGGGTGAGGATCAGGTTGGCCTCGGGATCATGCTCGCGCAGCTTGGCGCGGATGGTCTTGATATGGGTATCGACGGTGCGATCCAGACTCTCCTCCGCATCCTGCCACACCAGATCCATCAGCTGCTGGCGGGAGTAGACTCGGCCCGGCGCCAGCATCAGGGTCTTGAGCAGCAGATATTCGTAGCGGGTGAGGGCCAGCGGCTGGCCGCGAAAATGGATGCGGGCCCGCTCCTCATCCAGCACCAGCAGGGCGCTGGGTTGGGGGGCGACGGGTTGGCTGCGGCGCAGGATGACCCGCACCCGGGCACACACCTCCCGTGGCGAGAAGGGCTTGGCCACATAGTCGTCGGCCCCGATCTCCAGCCCGATCAGCCGGTCTATCTCCTCGCTGCGGGCGGTGAGGAACATCAGGGGAATATCGGTCAGCGCCCTCACCTGCTTGCAGAGTTCGAAGCCGCTGATGTCGGGCAGCCCCACATCGAGGATCAGGAAGTCGGGTCGCGTCTGTTCCAGTCGTGTCAGCAACTGCTGGCCCAACATGAACCACTCCACCTCGAACCCGTCGGTCTGCAGGGCATAAATCAGGGTGTCGGCGATGCTGGCCTCATCCTCCACCAGCCAGATGACTCTCTTTTGCATGGCATCCTCGTCGCAAATTGGCCCCCCATTCTGGCATCGAACCAAATCGGATCCTATTTGCTGTTTTATTTTTCCGAAAAAGGGGCTAATATTTCGATGTTCTTTCGAATCGAAACTTAAAAATGACCAAACGTAATACTCAACAACGCCGCCACACCATAGTGACCCTGGTACAAGAGCAGGGTGAAGTGAGTGTCGATACCCTCGCCAAACACTTTTCTACCTCCGAAGTGACCATCCGTAAAGATCTGGCGGTGCTGGAGACCGGTGGTCTGCTGCTGCGCCGTTACGGTGGTGCCGTCCCCTTGCCGAGCGAGATGGTGGTCGAGGTCAACCCCGAACAAGTTTCGAACCGAAAGTTAGCCATTGCCCGTGCGGCGGCCGAGCGGCTGCGTGATCACAACCGCGTCATCATCGACAGCGGCAGCACCACCAGCGCCATGATCCCCATGCTGGGCAACAAGCGCGGCCTCATCGTGATGACCAACTCCCTCAATGTGGCTGGTGCCCTGCGCGAGCTGGAGAACGAGCCCACCCTGCTGATGACCGGTGGCACCTGGGATCCCCACTCCGAATCCTTCCAGGGTCAGGTGGCGGAACAGGTGCTGCGCTCCTACGACTTCGACCAGCTCTTTATCGGTGCCGATGGCATCGACCCGGAGCGTGGCACCACCACCTTCAACGAGCTGGTGGGCTTGTCGCGGGTCATGGCCGAGGTGTCGCGGGAGGTCATTGTGATGGTCGAGTCGGAAAAGATCGGCCGCAAGATCCCCAATCTCGAACTGCCCTGGTCGAGCATTCATACCCTGGTGACCGACGAGGGGCTGGCCAGCGAGGCCAGAGAACAGATTCAAGCTCAGGGGGTGACGCTTATTTGCGTCCCCGTCAGTCACTGACAGTCAGTCTGCTGACCTCGAGCTCTGAACCATCCAACTGTTTTTTTTTTACGATTTGCATCTCAAGGAGAAGTGTATGTGTGGCATCGTCGGGGCTGTTGCCCAACGTGATGTGGCTGAAATTCTGGTAGAGGGCCTGCGCCGTCTGGAGTACCGCGGTTATGACTCCGCCGGTGTGGCCGTATTCAGCGCCAACCAGCCGCTGCAGCGGGTGCGCCGTCTGGGCAAGGTGGCCGAGCTGGCCAAGGCGCTCGACGAGCAGTCCGTCCATGGTGGTACCGGCATCGCCCATACCCGCTGGGCCACCCACGGCGAGCCTTCCGAGCGCAACGCCCACCCCCACGTCTCCGAGCATATCGTGGTGGTGCACAACGGCATCATCGAGAACCACGAAGAGCTGCGGGAAGAGTTGAAGGCGCTGGGCTATGTGTTCAGCTCCGACACCGACACCGAGGTGATTGCCCATCTGGTCCATCACGAGCTGAAGAGCGCCCCCAGCCTGCTGGTCGCCATGCAGATTGCGGTGAAGCAGCTGCGCGGTGCCTACGGTACCGTGGTGATGGACAGCCGCGATGACAGCCGCGTGGTGGTTGCCCGCTCCGGTTCACCGTTGGTGATCGGCCGTGGCATCGGCGAAAACTTCATCGCCTCCGATCAGATGGCGCTGCTGCCGGTGACCCGCCGTTTCATCTTCCTGGAAGAGGGTGATGTGGCCGAGGTGACCCGTCGCGACGTACACATCTTCGATACCAACGGCAACGCCGTGGTGCGCGAGGAGCAGGAGTCCGAGCTCTCCCATGATGCCGGTGACAAGGGCGAATACCGCCACTACATGCTCAAAGAGATCTACGAGCAGCCCAAAGCCATCACCAATACCCTGGAAGGGCGTCTTGGCAGCGATCACGTGGTGGTCGAATCCTTCGGCAACGGTGCCCGCGCCATCTTCGACAAGGTCGAGCACGTGCAGATCGTCGCCTGTGGCACCTCCTACAACTCCGGCATGGTGGCCCGCTACTGGTTCGAAGAGATCGCTGGCGTCTCCTGCGATGTGGAGATCGCCTCCGAGTTCCGCTATCGCAAATCGGTGGTGCGCCCCAACAGCCTGCTGGTGACCCTCTCCCAGAGTGGCGAGACCGCCGATACCCTGGCGGCGCTGCGTCTGGCCAAGGAGTCCGGCTACATGAGCTCGCTGGCTATCTGCAACGTACCGGGCTCCTCGCTGGTGCGTGAATCGGATCTGGCATTCATGACCCGTGCCGGTGCTGAAATTGGCGTGGCCTCTACCAAGGCGTTCACCACCCAGCTGGCTGGCCTGCTGATGCTGGTGGCCTCGGTCGGTCACTGCCGTGGCAACCTGAGCGCGGCCGCCGAGGCCGAACTGGTCAAGGCGCTGCAAGCCCTGCCGCTGCGTATTAAAGAGAGCCTGGCGCTGGCCAAGGATATCGAAACCCTGGCCGAAGAGTTTGCCGACAAGCACCACAGCCTGTTCCTCGGCCGTGGCAGCCAGTACCCCATCGCCATGGAAGGGGCGCTCAAGCTCAAGGAGATCTCCTACATCCACGCAGAAGCCTATGCCGCTGGTGAACTGAAGCACGGCCCGTTGGCGCTGATCGATGCCGAGATGCCCATCATTGTGGTGGCACCGAACAACGATCTGCTGGAGAAGCTCAAGTCCAACGTGGAAGAGGTGCGTGCCCGTGGCGGTATCCTCTACGTGTTCGCCGATGCCGATACCGGCTTCAAGAGCGACGAGACCATGCGAGTCATGAACCTGAACCACGTGGAAGAGATGATCGCGCCAATCGTCTATACCGTGCCGCTGCAGCTGCTCTCCTACCACGTCGCCCTGATCAAGGGCACCGACGTGGACCAGCCGCGCAACCTGGCAAAATCGGTGACCGTTGAGTAAGTCACTCTCTGATAAGTCACTTTTTGAAATGAAAAAGAGCCGCAATTGCGGCTCTTTTTGTTTCGGCTGAGGGTTACGACAGCCGCAGATTGGTGATGGTCACCTCGTCGAGGGAGGGCACTATGATGCCGCTGGTGATCCCTTTGGCGATGGCTTGGCTGCGGTTCTTCGAATCGGTCTTGTTGGTCACCTGGGTCAGGTGGAAGTTGACCGTCCGCTCACTGATGCCGAGGATGGTGGCGATCTCCCAGGAGGTCTTGCCCTCGCTGGCCCAGAACAGACACTCCTTCTCCCGATCCGACAGTTCGGTCAGGTATTTCATCATATCCGGTCTGCTTTTGATCAGTTGCAGCGCGGAGTTGAAGATGTAGCTGGCGCAGAACGACAGCAGCGGAACATTTTCAAACATCAGATCG
Organism: Aeromonas allosaccharophila; assembly: GCF_000819685.1. Lineage (GTDB taxonomy): Bacteria > Pseudomonadota > Gammaproteobacteria > Enterobacterales > Aeromonadaceae > Aeromonas > Aeromonas allosaccharophila. The sequence continues at coordinate 124,583 of NZ_CDBR01000042.1, forward strand.
GAGTTGGATTTCTCCTTGGTGATGAATGAGAGGATGCCGTGCTCCCCCTGCGGGGTGTGCAGCGGAAAGGAGACGCCATTGCGTACCCCGAAATCGGCCGCCAGGTTCATCACGTCGCGGCTGGCGCTGGGTAGCCAAGGCGAATCGCAGTCGAGCTTGTTCCAGAAGATCGGCTGGGTCTGTTTCAGCCCCAGATAGACCACCGGATCCTGGGTCAGATACTGGTTTTCGCTGTAGGCGTCAAACCAGGTGGTCGGACAGTTGTTGAACAGTGCCACGTGGGATTTTTGCATGCTGATGGGGAAAATAATCAGCAGCCGAAAGTAATCAAAGCCCATTTGATGACTGAAGCGCTCCAGCAGTTGCTGGATATCGCTGGTTTTTGTTGCCTTGGTGAACTTGTCGATATGTTCCCAGATCGCATCGTTGAGCATTACTTTCTCCTTTTTCGATCTCTATCACACTGATCGAAAAGATTTTTTCTCGTTATTTATATTTGTGCGGTGGCTATTGGCGCCACTTATTCCGTGCGTGCTTAAAAATTATCCTGTTTTTGTGCATAAAGGCCAAGGAAATCCTCTCGTTGCCAGTCTGCGCTGCATTTGAGATAATGATAATAGTTATCATTAATAAGATGTATTTCAATGAACAAGTTATGGGGTGTGGCCCTGCTGCCACTGTCAGTCCACTTTGCTGCCATCGGGGATGAGCTGGTTGCTCCCGCTCTCAAGAACAGCATAGCTGCCGGGAAAGCCTCCCAGCAGCGGGTGGAAAAAGCCGCCGATGCCGCCGTTGCCGCACGACTGGAGCTGCAAAATGCCCAGCTGCAACTGCGCGACCTCGAAGCCTACAACCGCTACATGCAATCTCTGGTGGCCGATCAGCAAAATGAGCTGGGTAAATTGAGCCAGCAGCTGGAAGCGGTGCAAGAGACCCGTCAGGGCTTGATCCCGCTGATGCTGCAGATGCAGGGAGATCTGGAACAGCTGGTGCAAAACGATATCCCGCTGCGCAAGGAAGATCGGCTGGCGCGGGTTGAACAGTTGAAAGCGACGCTGGCCCGTGCCGACGTGAGCGAGGCGGAGAAATTCCGCCAGCTGCTGCAGGCCTATCAGATCGAAGCCGAGTACGGCAGCCGGATGGACAGCTATTCCACCGAGCTGGAGCTGGATGGTGCCCCGCGTCGGGTCGATGTGCTGGCGCTGGGTCGGGTCTCCCTGCTGGCGATGACTGCCGATCGCAGTCAGGCATGGCGCTGGTCTGCCGAGGCGAAGCAGTGGCAAGCCCTCGACAGCCAGTGGCTCTCCCCCATTGCCGAGGCGATGGACGTGGCTGCCGACAAGAAAGTTCCCCAGTTGCTCAGTGTTCCCCTCTCTGTCAGCCGTAGTCAGGAGGCCCAATCATGAGAGTCACCATGAAGTGGTTCCCCCTCCTTATTGCCCTCTCCAGCGGTGCCAACGCCGCTGTCGCCGATGAGTGGCAGCAGCAGGAACAGGCTCGTGAGCAGCAGGCTCAGCAAGATCTGGCGACCGTTGCCAGGGAGCTCGGCACTGCCCGCGCCAGACTGACCGAGGCCCAGCGCCTGAGCAAGGAGCTGGCCAGCCAGTTCGCCAGCAACGAGAAGCAACTGGTCGAACTCAACGCCCAGTGGGAGCAAGCCTCCGGCGACATGAACGAGATCTTCGCGGTTACCCGTCAGGGCGCCAGCGATGCAGTCAAGCTGCTGAGCGAATCCGCCGTCGAGGGCCAGTACCCAGAGCGTCTCGCCCCGCTGAAAGCCATGGCACAGGATAAACAGGTGCCGGATCGCGCCGCCCTCGCCCTGCTGCCCGCCACTCTGCTGCAGGAGATCCGCGAATCTGGCCAGATTGCCCAATTTAACGGCAAGGTGCTCGATGCCCAGGGGGCTGCCAGCGAGCAGTCGCTGACCCGGGTTGGCAGCTTTGCCCTGCTGGGGAGCGACGGCTTCCTGCAACCGACCGCCGAAGGCTTGAGCCCGGTACTGGGTCTGCCCGGTAGCGTGCTCTCTGCCGTTGCGGCTTATCAGGGTCAGGAAGGGGAAGCGCTGCCGCTGGATCCTGCTCATGGCGCTCTGCTGGCGATGTTGGCGCAGGCGCCCACCTTCTGGCAGCAGGTACAGCAAGGTGGTCAGGTTGGTGCCATTATCGTGCTGCTGGCCGCCATCGGTTTGGGAATTGCGGCGGTACGGCTGTGGAGCCTCTCCCGTGAGCTGGGTCGGGTTCGTCGCCAGCTCAAGAGCGGCGAGTACCATGCCGACAATGCCCTCGGTCGAGTGCTGACGGTAGCTGACAAGCATCCCGAGCTGAGCATGGAGACCCTCGAACTGCGTCTTGATGAGGCAATCCTGCAGGAGACCCCTCGCATGGAGCGCGGCATCGGCATGGTCAAGGTGATCGCGGCCATCGCCCCCATGCTGGGTCTGCTCGGAACTGTGACCGGGATGATCGGCACCTTCCAGGCCATCACCCAGTTTGGCACCGGCGATCCCAAGATCATGGCGGGCGGCATCTCCATGGCGCTGGTCACCACGGTACAGGGTCTGGTGGCGGCCATTCCGCTGATCCTGGCTCACAGCCTGCTGCAATCGCGCTTCACCGAGCTCTCCAATGTATTGGAGCAGCAGGTGGCCGGCATTCTGGCCGAGCGCGCCGAGAGCAATAACGGTGGGATGGAGCGAGCAGCATGATGCTCGACATCTGGCAACAGCTGCAGAGCTTCATGGGCCGTGGCGGCCCGGTGCTCTGGGTCATTCTGGCCCTGCTGGTGTTGATGTGGATTTTGATGATCGAGCGGTTGCTCTACCTCAATCTGGGTTTCGGCCCGCTGCAGCAACAGCTGCTCGGCCGCTGGCAGGCACGCAGCGAGCGCCACAGCTGGCACGCCCGGGCGATCCGCAGCCGCTGGCTGGCGCAAGCCGAGCTGGAACTGAACCGTCATCTGATCTTCATCCGCACCCTGGTGGTGCTCTGCCCCATGCTGGGGTTGCTGGGCACTGTGACCGGCATGATCGGCGTATTCGATGCGTTGGCCGCGGCCAACCGCTTTAACCCGGAGAGCATGGCGGGCGGGATCTCCCGCGCCACCATCCCCACCATGGCTGGCATGGTGGTGGCGCTCTCTGGCGTGTTGTTACTCAGTCGGCTCGAGAGTCAGGCCAAGCGTGCGCTGGTCAAGACCCGGGACGGCCTGCGAGAAGAGAAGGTAATGCAATGAGACGGCAATCCAAACGCCAGCGTGACGAAGTGCAGATCGACATGACCCCCATGCTGGATATCGTGTTCATCATGCTGATCTTCTTTATTGTCACCACCTCCTTCGTGCGCGAAGCCGGGCTCGAGGTACACAGACCCCAGGCCAGTCAGGCCAAGGCGCAGAAATCCTCCAGCATCATGCTGGCGATCGGGGCCCAGGGTCAGATCTTCCTCGACCGCAAGCAGATCGATGTGGAGCGGGTACAGGCCACCATCGCCCGCCTGTTGGCGGAGCAGCCCGATGCCAGTCTGGTGATCCAGGCCGACGAGCGGGTGCCCCACGGCAAGGTCGTGCGGGTGATGGATGAGGCCAAGGCGGCTGGTATCGCCAATATCGCCGTGGCGGTGGCGCCGAAATGAAATACAAGTTGATGAGCCTGGGACTGGGGATTGCCCTCAGTCTGGGCATCCTGCTGTTTATGGCCACGCTGGTTGAGCCGCCCCGAGGCGAGAAGGTGGCGAGTGAACAGAAGCCCATCGTCATCAATATGCAGAACGAGGTGACCGAGGTGCAGGTGCGGGAGCGTCCAGTGCCGCAGGAGCCAGAGCCTCTGCCAGAGCCTCCCGCCGCATTGGCCTCGACTCCACTGCCGATGCCGGCAGCAGCCCCTTTGGCGGCCGTTGAGCCGAGTCTGGATCTGGTCTCCAGTCTCAGCGCTGTGCAGGTCTATGCCCCCGGTGTGGCGACCAGTACCGCACCGGTATTGAGTGGCAACTACCACGGCCAGCAGCAGGGGGCGGGCATCGGCGTCGGTGACATGCTGATGCCGCTGCAACGGATCGAGCCGGTCTATCCCTATCGTGCCCAGCAGTCAGGGATCGAAGGATTCGTCACCCTGCGCTTTAGCGTGAATGCCGAAGGTGGCGTGCAGGATGTGGAAGTGGTCGAGGCCAAGCCCAAGCGTCAGTTCGAGCGGGCGGCCATTCAGGCGATCAACAAGTGGCGCTATCAGCCGAGACCGGGCGCCACCGACAAGCTGGTGCAAGTCATCACGCTCAAATTCAAACTGGAGTCATAACTATGTTGCGGATCTGGATCTGTCTGCTGGCCCTGGTCGGCCAAGCCTGTCTGGCGATGGAGGTCAGCCCTCACTTCTCCCGTCAGCTTGAACCCGTGATGAAGCTCTATCAGTCTGGCCAGTGGCAACAGGCCCAGAGCAAGACGTCCGGCCTCAAGCCAAGTAGCGATGCTGAGCGTGCCTGGCTGGCGCAGCTGCAAGCCTCGCTTGCGGCCAACCTGCAACAGACCGCCCAGGCGAGCCGTTATGTGGAGCAGGCTCTCACCTATAAAGAGTGGCCCGAGCAGCAACAGCTCCAGCTGCTGCGACTGCGCGGCGATATTCAGGCTCAGCAATCCAACTGGTCTGGCGCCATCGCCAGCTACAAGGCGGCGCTGGCACTGAAGCAAGACGATGCACTGCGCCTGCGCCTGCGGCTGGCCGGCCTCTATTACCACAACAAGCAGTACGGTGACGCCGCCAGCCAGAGCGAACAGTTGTTGAAGAAGGGTTGGCAGAAGCAGGCCGCCATTATTCGTCTCTCTGCCCTCACCGCCCAGCAACGTTATGGTGTGGCAGCCGATCAGGCGGCCGAGCTGATCCGTCACGAGCCGACAGAGAGCAAATGGTGGCAACAGGCGGTATCGCTCAACCTCTCCGCCAAACGTGGCGATCAGGCGCTGGCACTGTTGCAGACCGCCATCGACAGAAAACTGATGGATGACGCGTCAGCCCGCAATCAGCTGATCCGCCTCTATGCCTGGCAAGGGCTGCCTTATCGTGGTGCCCGTCTGCTGGAAGCGGCCATGGCCAAGGGACAGATGAAGCAAAGTGCGGAAAACCGCCAACTGCTGGCCCAATTATGGGAAGGTGCCCGGGAGTGGTCACAAGCGGTCGATAGCTGGCAACAGCTGGCCAACCAGCACGGTCAGCCCAAAGCCGCCATGCGCGCCGCCGAACTGCTGCTGCAACAAGGCAAGACAGATGCCGCCATGACCCAGCTCGCCGCCATCACATCGGTGAAAGGCGAGCAAGGCAATCGTGCCAAAGCATTGCTGGTGCAGGCACACCTTAATAAGGAGCAGTATGCCCAGGCGCTGGAACTGGCCCGTGAGCTGCAGCAACAGGATAACTGGCAGCAGAAGGCAACCAGCTGGGTCAACTATATCCGGGCACAAAGCGAAGAGTTGAGCAAAAAAGCGGCATAAATGTGGTGCCAAGGGGCTGTTTTGGGGTGTTCAGTTCGCTTTTTCAGCAAACGAACGCATTTTTGCAAAAAGCACTTGTCATCCCGGCGCGGCTCCATATAATGCGCCCCTACCAGCACGGCGGAACACGCCGGACTGATGAGCCAGCTTCCTAGCGAAGTGGGCGCCGAAAGAAAAGTGAAAACAATCGCTTGACTTT
>NZ_CDBR01000043.1 GCF_000819685.1 Aeromonas allosaccharophila
TACGGCGACGGCGCAGGGTCACGACATCCTCTTCGGCGAGCAGAGTTGTGATGAGCTCGGGGGAAATGAGGTCGGAGAGTGACTCAAACTGAGCGGGATTGCTGGCGTGGAGGAAGTCGAGAGCCTGTACGATATGCATAAAAAATCCGAAACCAATCAACTGGTTTCGGATTTTTACACATCAGCAGGATCGGTCAATGGATCCTTAACTGATCGGCATTACCGCAAGGGGCTTTTTTACACGCGAAGTACAGGATTACTGGGCCAGGGCGGCAAGAATGCTCTCGGGCTCTCCATGCTGGGCCAGCACCTCCCGCAGTCGATTGAATGCCTTGCAGGCCTCTTGCGGATACTTGCCGTAAGAGACGACGCCGGTGTGGCTCCAGCCAGCCGCCAGCATGACTTTCTTCTTGAAATGGGTTCCTTCGGTTCCCCCTCCTCCGAGCTGCATCAGAAACTGCTCCATCTGCAGGTGGGGGGGCGGTACACGGGAGAAGGTGGTGAAATCTTCCGCTTTGACTTCATCGAAATGCATGACAGCTCCTGTGAAATTGGAATGGGCCTGATCTTCAGATTAGTTGCAAAACAGGTCACACAGCTGAAAGTTTGGTGAGGGTGATTCAGATATGCAGGCTGAGGGACTGGTTAGCGGCCGGGCTGACGGCCTGTTGATAGTGGCCCGCGATGACGCTGTTGCGCTTGTCCATATAGGCGCTCAGCACACCGCCCGATTTCGCGCTCTGTTCGGCCATCAGCTCTTTGCGCGCCTTGGCTTCACTCGCGGCGGCGCTGCGCGCGACGGCCAGATCCTGAGCGGAGGGCTCGGCAGGCGCCAGCGCCGCAGAGCGTATCTGCTGCATTTTGGCGATGGTGGCGGCAGGGTTACCGGGCACGGCACTGGTATCGATCTGGACTTCGCCACCCGTCGCATAACGCTTGCCATCCGGCCCTTGGGTAAACTGATAGGTGGGCGAGCTGGCGTACTCTCCACCCGCTGACTGGTGGGCCTGCTCGTGGGTGCGTACCTCCTGATCACGCTCGATCAGATCCTGAACCTGCTGCTCTTGCCGCTGTTGCTGCTCCTGCTGTTTGGGATCTTGCTGTTTGCGCTGACCATCCTCACCGGTTGCCTCGACAAAGCGATTGTCTGGCAATGTCGTCGGCGCCGGTTGCCCGGTTTCACGGCTGTTCTGGGAGCTCTGATTGCTGGAGGCCTGACCGGCTTTGGATTTCTCTTTCTGGGAGCCGACTTCGGATTCGGCACTTGAGGCTTGACCCTGTCGGGCCTGCGGGATCAGTTCTGCCCGGCGATTATCCGTCCTAGCCGCTTCCACCTGGGGTTGCAGCTGTGTCGGAATAAGGGGGGGCAGACTGACATTGATGTTCATCTCACACCCGGATGTCGATCAGGGTTCCCATCATATCGCTGGCGGTCTGCACTACCTTGGCGGAAGCGCCAGCTTGCTGCTCGGCAACCTTGAGATTGACGAGTTCATCGGTCACTTGCACCTGATCCCCGCTGGGGGGGTTGAGGCGGGCGATCTGATTGGATGCCTTGTCGGCAATCTGCTCGGCTCGCTGAAATCCCTGTACCCCGCTGTTGAAAGCAGAATCAATACGCATGATGTTACTCCTCTGATCACAGCTTAATTATCCGCCAGACCAGAGGATTAATGAAGCTTGCAGGCTGTTTTTTAGCCAACAAAATCTCGAACGATTTCAATGAATTCGGCAGGGTGGGAGATAAAAGGTGCGTGTGAGGCCTTATTGAGGGTCACGCTGCGGCTGGCAGGGTAGAGATCATCCAGCAGGGGAATGGCTGCCTTGGGCACCAATGAATCCAGTCGGCCATAGATCCGCAACCAGGGCAGATCCAGCTCCCGCAGCGGTTCGCGCAGGTCAATGTCGGCCAACAGCGTCAGTCCGGCCTCGAGTGCGGCAAACTGCGGCGACGGGCGCTCGGCCAGCCAGTGGCGCAACTGGCGGATATCGTCCCGGGCATGTTCGCTGCCCATCGCCTGGATCGCCAGAAAACGCTCTATGGTCTGGCGAAAATCCCCCGCCAGCATCTGGTTGAAGCCGATCAGAACCTTGGGGGCGATCCCCGGCCACTCGTCGCGGGCCATGAAACAGGGGGAGCTGGCCACGGTGATCAGGGAGTGCAACCGCTCGGGATACGTCAGCGCCAGCTGGCTTGCCACCAGACCACCGAGCGACCACCCCAACAGATGGCACTTCTGCGGCAACACGGTGGCGACCAGCTCCGCCAACCATGGCAGGTTATAATCGACGCCCTCGGCCAGCGGGCTGTTGCCAAAACCGGGCAAGTCCACCAGATGAACCCGATAGTGGGACGCCAACTGCTGGGCAATGCCATGCCAGACCGCACCGTTCATCCCCCAACCGTGCAACAGCACCAGATCGGGCCCCTGGCCAAACTGCTCTACCGATATGCTCATCTAGACTCAAGATCCCTGTTCATGCTCTTGGGGTCAGCATGTTAAAGCGACTGCTCGCTAAAGCAAGCCCGCTGCTCGGCAGCCACGGCGACTGGCAAGGGAGCTGCTTGCTCTGTCATCAGCCTTGTGACAGCGAGCCCCTGCTCTGCAGCTGGTGTCGGCAGGCATTGCACAAGTCACAGCCAAGATGCCGCCTCTGCGCCGCACCGCTGGCTGACTATATAGAAGAGAGCATACCGGTCTGCGGTCGCTGCCAACGCAGGCCTCCCCCCTGGGATCGGTTGCAGGTGATCGGCGACTACCAGGCCCCCTACCCCATGCTGATCCCCAGGCTCAAATATTCCGGCCAGATCCTGCTGGCGCCGCTACTGGCTCAGCTGTTAGCCGATCATCTGGATGGCCGCGAGCCGCCGGAGGCGATCATTCCGGTTCCCCTGCACTGGTGGCGGCAGTGGCGGCGCGGTTTCAATCAGGCGGAGGAGATCGCGCAAGCCCTTGGCGAGCTCACCGGCATTCCCTGCGACAACACCCTGTTGCTGCGCATCAAGGCGACTCCGCAGCAAACAACCCTGAGCGCCGGGCAACGGCGGCGCAATCTGCGTGGGGCATTCCGGATCCGCCCCCACCACTATCGCCATGTCGCCCTGCTCGATGACGTCGTTACCACCGGCGCTACCGCCGGTCAGCTCAGCCGCTTGCTCCATGAGAGCGGCATCACAAAGGTAGAAGTGTGGGCAATCTGTCGTACCCTCCGGCACAGCAAGTAGCCATCGGCATGCTACCCAAGCATTAATAACCGCGTTATCATGAATACCCTAGTCGTACACTCAGGTTTATGAGGATAGTGATGATCAGCATTTCCGACGCCGCCCAGGCCCATTTCCGTAAACTGCTGGAAAAACAGCCTGATGGCACCAATATCCGGGTGTTTGTGGTCAATCCGGGAACCCAGAATGCCGAGTGTGGCGTATCTTATTGCCCGCCCGATGCCGTGGACCCGGAAGATCAACACCTGCCCTTCAGCGGCTTCGACTGCATGGTCGATCCCCTGAGCGCCCCCTTCCTGGTGGATGCCACCATCGACTTCGTGACTGATCAGATGGGCTCCCAGCTCACCCTGAAAGCACCGAACGCCAAGATGCGTAAAGTGGCCGACGACGCGCCGCTGATCGAGCGCATCGAGTACGTGTTGATGTCCGAAGTGAACCCCATGCTGGCCGGTCACGGTGGCAAGGTCACCCTGGTCGAACTGACCGAGGACAAACTGGCCATTCTGCAGTTTGGCGGCGGTTGCAACGGTTGCTCCATGGTCGATTACACCCTGAAAGAGGGGATCGAGAAGCAGCTGTTGGAGAAATTCCCGGGCGAGCTCAACGGCGTGAAAGACGCCACCGAGCACCAGCGCGGCGACCACTCCTACTACTGATTTGCTGCCCTTGCGGCGCAAAGAAAAGGCCCCGCCATCCGGCGGGGCCTTTTGCATGGGCAATCGGCAGATTACTCGTCCTTCTTGTCTCGCGACAGCAGGGCGATGGCCGCCTCTTTCGGGTTCTTACCCTCGTAGAGCACCTTGAAGATCTGCTCGCAGATGGGCATCTCGACGCCGCAGCGGGCCGCCAGCAGATGCACCTCTTTGGTGTTGCGATACCCCTCCACCACCTGACCGATCTCGGTCATTGCGGTGTTCACATCCTTGCCAGCCCCGAGGGCCAGCCCGAAGCGACGGTTGCGCGACTGGTTGTCGGTACAGGTGAGCACCAGATCCCCGAGCCCCGCCATCCCCATAAAGGTTTTGGCATCGGCTCCGAGGGCAGCACCCAGACGTTGCATCTCCACCAGACCCCGAGTGATCAGCGCAGTTCTGGCATTGGCGCCAAACCCGAGCCCGTCGGAGAGACCGGCACCGATGGCGATGACGTTCTTCACCGCACCACCCAGCTGCAAGCCAACGAAGTCCGGATTGGTATAGACCCGGAACGAGCGGCCACAGTGCAGCAGATGGGAGAGATCGTCGGCAAACTCGTCGTGGGTCGAGGCGACAGAGATGGCGGTCGGCAGACCGGCAGCCAGCTCCTTGGCGAAGGTGGGGCCGGAGATCACCGCCAGCGGTATCTCGTCACCCAACACGTCGCGGGCCACATCCTGCAGCAGACGGCCACTGTCCGGCTCCAGACCCTTGGTGGCCCAGGCGATACGGGTATCGGGGCGCAGGAAGGGTTTGATCCGGGTCAGCACATCACCAAATACATGGCTCGGCACGACCAGCAGCAGCACGGGGGCAGCCTGTACCGCACGTTGCAGATCCGCAGTCAGTTGCAGATCGGCAGGAAAAGGGACATCAGGCAAAAATGCCTTGTTGCAACGGTCTTGTTCCAGCTCGGCGACATGAACGGGGTCGTGACCCCACAGCAGGGTCGAATGACCGTTGCGCGCCAGAGAAATGGCAAGGGCGGAGCCATAAGACCCCGCCCCCAAGACCGAGATAGCGATCTGGTCAGCCATTATCAGGCTTCCGCAGTCGCCTGCTGGGCCTGTGCTTGCGCCATGTGCTGGGCAAACAGGGCATCGAAGTTGACCGGTGCCAGGTTCAGCTGCGGGAAGGAACCCTTGCTCACCAGGTTGGACACCGCTTCGCGGGCATACGGGAACAGGATGTTCGGGCAGAAGGCCGCCAGGCAGTGAGCCAGTTGCGGCTCCGGCAGGTTACCGATGGTGAAGATACCGGCTTGCTGTACTTCGCACAGGAAGGCGGTTTCGGTTTCCAGTTTGCAAGTCACGGTCAGGGTCAGGACAACCTCGTACACGTTGTCAGCCAGGATGTTGGTCTTGGTATCCATATCCAGCTTGACGTCCGGCTGCCACTCTTTCTGGAAGATGTGCGGGGTGTTCGGCGCTTCGAAAGAGACATCCTTGGTGTAAACACGCTGGATGTGGAATTCCGGTTGTACTTCCTGGTTGTTGATCTCGTCAGCCATTTCGTTTGATTCCTTGTTATATGGATAAGTGGGCTCAGGCCCTGCTTAAATCAGCGTTTCTTGGTTACCGGCAGATTTTCTGCACGCCATTGGGCCATGCCACCGCCGAGCACATAAACCTGCTTGAAGCCAGCTTTGCTCAGCTGACGGCCCGCGCCGCCCGCAGTCATTCCCGACTCGCACACCACTATGATGGGGGCATCTTTATGCTTTTCAACCGGGCCCAGATTATTGCTCTGGATCTGGGTCAGCGGCAGGTGCTGGGCACCGGCCAGATGGCCCTTGGCATACTCTTCCTGACTGCGAATATCCACCACGGTGGCATTCTCGCGGTTGATCAGCAGGGTTGCGGTGTGATTGTTGACGGTTTTTACCGGAGACAAACGGGCACGCACAGTGGTGTAAACCAGGGTGCCAGCCAGACCCAACCAGGCTGCGGTCAGCAGCGGGTTACGGGCCGCAAAATCCAAATACTCTTGCATCTTCTACTATCCAGGGACCAAGACAAGGGCCCGAGTATACATGGGGGTATTGATAAGATCAGCCATCTTGGCGGCAAAGCGCGAGCAGGCTCCCATCATCATTGGGCAGCAGGCATGGCAGGAAGGGCGTGGCTTGCGGGGCGGCGGGAGCGCCCCTTGGCTATCAGGTGACTATTTCGGCAGATGTAGTAATATTACGCTAGTTTCATTTCCCGCATTTTTTCCAATCCGAGAGGACATAGTCTTATGTCAACAGCTAAGAAACCTTTGGTTCTGGTCATCATGGACGGTTGGGGCTACAGCACCAAGCAAGAGCACAACGCCGTCGCTGCCGCCAAGACTCCCAACCTCGATCGTCTGGCCCGTGACTACACCAGCACCCTGATCTCCGGCTCCGGTCTGGACGTCGGTCTGCCCGATGGCCAGATGGGCAACTCCGAAGTGGGTCACGTCAACATCGGCGCCGGTCGCATCGTCTATCAGGAGCTGACCCGCATCTCCAAAGACATCAAGGATGGCGACTTCTTCCAGAACGTCGAGCTGGCCAAGGCTGTTGACGCTGCCGTCACCAACGGCAAAGCCGTTCACATCATGGGCCTGATGTCCCCGGGTGGCGTGCACAGCCACGAAGAACACATCATGGGCATGATCGAAATGGCCGCCAAGCGTGGCGCCGAGAAGATCTACCTGCACGCCTTCCTGGATGGCCGTGACGTGCCGCCGCGCTCCGCCCAGTCCTCCATCGAGCTGTTCGACGCCCTGTTCGCCAAGCTGGGCAAGGGTCGTTTCGCCTCCATGATCGGCCGTTACTTCGCGATGGACCGTGACAACCGCTGGGATCGCGTGCAGCAAGCCTATGACCTGATGACTCAGGGCAAGGGCGAGTTCACCGCCGAGAGCGCCACCGAAGCACTGGCTGCCGCCTATGCCCGCGACGAGAACGACGAGTTCGTCAAAGCGACCCGCATCGGCGAAGCTGCACCGATGGAAGATGGCGATGCGCTGATTTTCATGAACTTCCGTGCCGACCGTGCCCGTGAAATCACCCGCGCCTTCGTTGACGCCGACTTCACCGGTTTCGCCCGTACCGCCACCCCGGCGCTGAACTTCGTGATGCTGACCGAATACGCGGCCGACATCAAAACCGCCTGTGCCTATCCGCCGACTGCCCTGGTCAACACCCTGGGTGAGTGGCTGGCCAAGCAGGGTAAGACCCAGCTGCGCATCTCCGAAACCGAGAAGTACGCTCACGTCACCTTCTTCTTCAACGGTGGCGAAGAGTCCTGCTTCGCTGGCGAAGATCGCGAGATCGTGGCCAGCCCGAAAGTGGCGACCTATGACCTGCAGCCGGAAATGAGCTCCGAAGAGCTGACCGACAAGCTGGTTGCGGCCATCAAGAGCGGCAAGTACGACGTCATCATCTGTAACTACCCGAATGGCGACATGGTTGGTCACACCGGTGTGTTCGATGCCGCCGTCAAAGCCTGTGAAGCCGTTGACCACTGCGTGGGTCGCGTCACCGAGGCGCTGGCCGAAGTGGGTGGCGAGTGCCTGATCACTGCCGACCACGGCAACGCCGAGAAGATGCTGGACGAAGAGACTGGTCAGGCCCACACCGCCCACACCAATCTGCCGGTTCCGCTCATCTATTTCGGTCGCAAAGCCGAGGTTGCTGAAGGTGGCAAACTGTCCGATCTGGCCCCCACCATGCTGACCCTGATGGGTCTGCCGGTGCCGCCGGAAATGACTGGCAAGCCCCTGATGATTCTGAAATAATCCTTCCCCATGCGGGGATGCGAAGCTATTTCACAGAAAACCAGTCGCGTCGGCCTGTTAGCCGGCGCGCTGTTTTTTTGCCTGTCGTTTGGCGCCACCCCGGCCGTTGCCGCCAATCAGCAGCTGGGCACCATGCAGTCCCAGATCAAAGAGCAACAGAAGACCATCAAGCTCAGCAAGCAGGAGCTTGCCAAGCTCAATACCCAGCTCAAGGCTGACGAGCAGGCCATATCGGCCGCCGCCGCCAAACTCAACCAGACCAGGCTGCAGTTGAAGCAGAACCAGCAGAAGCTGGCGACCCTGCAAAAAGACAAGCTGGCGCTGGAAGTTCAAGCCAAACATCAGAAGCAGTTGCTGGCCAAGCAGGCGGAAAGCGCCTTTCAGGCGGGCAACCACGACTACCTCAAACTGCTGCTCAATCAGCAGGATCCGGCCAAACTGAGCCGCTCACTCGACTACTACGACTACCTGAACAAGGCCCGCATCGAGGCCATCGACGCCCTGCGCGCCACCCGTGACAAGCTGGCGAAAAACCAGCTGGCCACCAAAGAGACCGAAACCAGACTGCAGACCCTGCTTGCCGAACAGCAGGAGCATCACCAGACCCTGCTGGCCAGCCAGCAGAGCCGGGCCAAGGTACGCAACCAGTTGCAACAGTCGGTGCAGGATGACGAGCAGAAGCTCACCAAGCTGGTCAAGGCGGAGAAAGCGCTGAAAGCCCGGCTGGAAGAGCTGCGCCGCAAGCGGGAAGAGCAGGAGCGCCGTGAACGGGCCGAGCGGGAGCGGCTGGCCAAGCTGAAAGCGGAGCAGGAGCGTCAGCGCAAGCTGGCCGAACAGCGCCGCGCCGAGCAGCAACGACTCGCCGCCCAGCAGAACAAAACCGTCAAACCGGCAGAACCGGTTGAAGAGGTAGCCAGCACCAAGCCGGAGCGTGGATCGGGCATTGGCACTGCCGGTCACTACAGCGGTCTCAAGACCAATGGCAGCCTGCGCTGGCCGGTACAGGGGCCGATCCTCATCTCCTACGGTTCGCCGCGCACCGCCCAGCTCAAGTGGAAAGGCACCCTGATCGGCGCCAGCGAGGGAACCCAGGTCAAGGCGGTCGCACCGGGGCAAGTGGTCTATGCCGACTGGCTCGACGGTTTCGGCATGCTGCTGGTAATCGACCACGGTAAGGGCTACATGAGCCTCTACGGTCACAATCAGTCGCTGCTGCGTCAGGTTGGCCAGAATGTGGAGCAGGGTGAACCGGTGGCACTGGTCGGTGACAGTGGCGGTCAGGACAGACCCGGCCTCTACTTCGAAATCCGCTATCAGGGCGAGGCGATCAACCCGACCAAATGGCTGGCCAAGGGTTGAGTTAACCCGGCCAACAAGCGCGTCACACGCTCACTAGCAAAAGCCTGCATCACGCAGGCTTTTGTCGTTTCAGGAGCAACACACCCCACTGTCGGTCCCATTTGATGAAAAATTACCTAATTTTCGATCGGCTCAGGGAAAGACAACCAGACCGATCTGCTCCAGCAAAGTCTGCTGCTGATCCTCGTTGATCTGCACCCCCTGCAGATCGACCCGACGCAGATCCAGCCCCGGCAGATCGCACTGGCGCAAATCGCAGCCCTGCAGCTTGAAGCTGGTCCAGTCGATCTGGCCAAACTCGGAGCCGCTGAGATCGGATCCCGCCAGCGAGGCACCGAACAGGTTGGCCCCCTGCCAGCGGTTTTCGGTCAGCTCGCACTTTTCCAGCAGACACCCCTCAAAGCTGGCGTAACTGAAGTTGTTGCCGGTCAGATGGGCATCGCAGAAGTAGCTTTTGGCGGTGATCTGGTTGGCGAAGCTGGCGTGGCCGAAGTTGATGCCGACCGCCTGACAGTCGCGCATCTCCAGCCCCAGACACTGGCTGCGGCTGCAATCGGCCATGGTGAGATCGCAGCGCAGAAAGCTCGCCTCGCGCAGGTCGCAACCCTGCAACAGGCAACCCCGCTCACTCTCCCGATCATAGAAGCTGCAGTCGATGAAGCGGCTATCGCCCAGATCCAGCCAGGAGAAGTTGCAGCCGATAAAGCGGCACTCCGAGAACTGCTCCCCCTCCACATCCTGTTGCTCGAACCGGACATCCACAAACTGCTTGCCTCTGATCATCGGAAAACTCCTGCAAAAACGGCTTCATATGCTGACTTTATCTGCCGAAAACGGTAATGTTACATGTAACATCCACCCTGGACACCCCTATGAGCCCCACCCGCAAGCGCCGCCCCACCCTGCAAGATATCGCCGACCAGACCGGCGTGACCAAGATGACTGTCAGCCGCTATCTGCGCGACCCGCAGACCGTGGCGGAGGGGACCCGTGAGCGGATCGCGGCGGCGGTGGAAGAGCTGGGCTATATCCCCAACCGGGCGCCGGACATTCTCTCCAACGCGACCAGCAAGGCGATCGGCATCCTGATCCCCTCCCTCTCCAACCAGGTCTTCTCGGCGGTGATCCACGGCATCGAGTCGGTGACCCGACCGGCCGGTTACCAGACCCTGCTGGCCCACTACGGCTACAGTCCGGAGCGGGAGGAGGAGCAGGTCGCATCCCTGCTCTCCTACCATGTGGATGGGCTGATCCTCTCCGACAGCCAGCACACCGAGCGCACCCGCAAGATGATCGCCACCGCCGGCATTCCGGTGGTGGAGACCATGGATCTGTCTGATACCCCTATCGACATGGTGGTCGGCATGGATCATAGCGCCGCCGCCCGGGCCATGGTAACAGAGATGCTGCGCCGGGGCCGACGCAAGGTGGTCTATCTGGGGGCGCGGCTCGACGTGCGTACCCAGCTGCGGATGGAGGGTTACTATCAGGCGATGACCGACTTCGGCCTCACCGGCCAGCATCTGCTGACCGAACAATCCTCCAGCTTCACTCTGGGGGGCGAGCTGCTGGATCAGGCGCTGGTACGGTATCCCGACCTCGACGGCCTGTTCTGCACCAACGATGACCTGGCGGTAGGCGCCCTGCTGCAGTGTCAGGCCAAGTGGATTCCGGTGCCCCAGCAGATCGCAATCGCCGGCTGCAACGCCCTCGACATCGGCCACGCCATGACCCCCAAGCTGGCCAGTATCGCCACCCCGCGGGAAGCGATCGGCCGGGAGGCAGCCACCATGCTGCTGGCGCGCCTTAATGGCCACTCCTTGCCAGAGACCCGCAAAGACATCGGTTTTTCTCTCTATGAAGGGGAAAGCCTTGGGTGATAACCCACAACAACGGATCGGGTAGGGTCGATTAGCGCAGCGTAATCGGCCGCGCGAACATATTTGACCCCACCGAGGGAGAAATGAAAAAGCAAACAGGCCACCCGAGGGTGGCCTGTCTGGTTTTTCTGCATAACTGACGCTTAGCGTTTAACCATTTCAACCGCTTCGCGGGAGAGGCGGGTCACCTCTTCCCAGTTGCCGCTCTTGACCGCATCGGCCGGCAACATCCAGGAGCCGCCGACGGTGGCCACGCACTTGAGCGCCAGATAGTCGGCCACGTTTTTCGGGCCGATACCGCCAGTGGGGCAAAACTTCACCTGGGGCAGCGGGGCAGCAATGGCGGAGAGCGCCTTGGTGCCGCCGTTCGCTTCAGCCGGGAAGAACTTCAGATGGTCGTAGCCCGCTTCCAGCGCCTGCATCACTTCGGACGGGGTCGCCACACCCGGGATCAGCGGTGCGGTGCTGTTGGCCGCATGGGCCAGCAGGGCCGGCGTCATCCCCGGGGAGATGACAAAGCGGGCACCAGCGGCGACGGCTGCGTCAAACTGCGCGCAGTTGAGCACAGTCCCGGCACCGACCATGGCATCCGGCATCGCCTTGGCGATAAGGGCGATGGCGTCGAGTGCCACCGGAGTGCGCAGGGTGATTTCGAAGACACAGATGCCGCCGTCGAGCAGCGCCTTGGCCATCGGCAGGGCCTGCTCCAGCTCGTTGATGACCATCACGGGTACCAGCGGGGAGGCGGCAAACACCTCGGCCGGGGTCACTTTCCAGTTCTGCATAGCTCTTCCTTAGTCAGCTCTTAATCAAAGATGGTAGCGCCACACTCGGCGCTCGATACGGCGCGACGCATCACGCTGAACAGTTCACGGCCCCACCCCTCTTGTTCCAGAGTGAGGTCAATCTCGGCCTGGGTGCGGCCGCTCAAATCGGTCAGGCAGTCGAGACGACCACTCACCGCATCCACCCGCAGCAGATCGCCGTCGGCAAGCAGGCCGATAGCCCCGCCGTGCAGCGCTTCCGGAGTGACGTGGATGGCGGCCGGGATCTTGCCGGAGGCACCGGAGAGACGGCCATCGGTGACCAGCGCCACCTTGTAACCGGCTTTTTGCAGATTGCCGAGCACCGGCATCAGCTTGTGCAGCTCCGGCATGCCGTTGGCGGCCGGGCCATTGTGGCGCACCACAATCACGGCGTCCTGATTGAGATCGCCCGCCTTGTAGGCCGCTTCCACCGCATGCTGGGAGGAGAAGACCCGCGCCGGGGCTTCAATCACCCGATATTCGGGAGCCACGGCAGAGACCTTGACCACAGCGCGGCCCAGATTGCCCGCCAGCAGCTTGGTGCCGCCGGTCGCATTAAATACGCTACCCGTGGGAGAGAGCACGCTCGCATCGCTGCTTTCACCGACCGGCTGCCATACCAGCTGGCCATCGACCAGTGCCGGACGGCTGAGGTAATCCTGCATCTCGCCAAAGACCGGAGTGGCATCCATGTGGATCAGCCCCTCTTGCGCCAGACGGCGCATCAGGCCGGGCACACCGCCCGCCTGTTCGAAGGCGTTGACGTCGGCCGGGCCGTTCGGGTACATGCGAACCAGCAGCGGCACCACGTCGGAGAGATCGCTGATGTCATCCCAGGTCAGCACCAGACCGGCCGCGCGGGCCAGTGCCACCATGTGGATGCTGTGGTTGGTGCTGCCGCCGGAGGCGAGCAGGGCCACCAGACCGTTGACCAGCGAGCGCTCGTCCAGCACCTCGCTCAGCGGGCGATAGGCCGGGGATCCCGGGATCATGGCGCTGATGCGGCGGGCTGCTTCGGCAGTCAGGGCGCGGCGCAGCTCGCTATGCGGATGCACGAAGGCGGAACCCGGCAGCATCAGGCCCATGGCCTCGAACACCAGCTGGTTGGTGTTGGCGGTGCCGTAGAAGGTGCAGGTGCCTGCCGCATGGTAGGCGCCACACTCCATCTCCAGCAGGGCGTCGCGCCCCACTTCACCGGCGGCGTACTTCTGACGCACCTTCACCTTCTCGTCATTGCTGATACCGCTCGCCATCGGGCCAGCAGGTACAAATGCAGTCGGCAGGTGAGCGTGGGAGAGCGCCCCCATGATCTGGCCCGGGGCGATCTTGTCGCAGATGCCGAGCAGCAGGGTGGCATCGAAGGTGTTGTGAGAGAGTGACAGTGCGGTCGCCTGCGCGATCAGGTCGCGGGAGAAGAGGGACATGTCCATCCCCGGCTGACCCTGGGTCACGCCGTCGCACATGGCGGGCACGCCGCCAGCGACCTGGGCGCTGTGGCCCAGCTCGGCCAGCACGGCCTTGATCTGATCTGGATAGCCCTGATAGGGCTGATGGGCGCTCAGCATGTCGTTGTAGGCGGTGACGATGCCGACGTTGGCGCGGGTCATGTCGAGGATGCGACCCTTCTCGTCACTGCTGCAGGCCGCCACGGCGTGAGCCAGGTTGCCGCAGGCCAGCGCGGCGCGGGTCTTGCCCTGCTCTGCCTGGCGCTGGATGCGGGCCAGAAATGCCTGACGACGGGCGACACTGCGCTCGCGGATGCGGGCGGTGACGTCGGAAATTACCTGATGAATCATTGGGCTTGCTCCAATGCTGTGACGGCGCGGTCAACCACCTGTTCGAAGGTGCCGTCTATATCAATGTGGAATACACCGGCTTCGCCATCCGGGCGCTCCAGAGTATCGAACTGACTTTGTACCATGCTTTCACGCATGAAATGGCCTTTGCGGGCACGCATCCGCTCGAGGATCAGCGGCTGGCTGCCATCGAGGAAGATGAAGCTGACCGACTCGTTGCCTTCGCGGATCTGGTCGCGGTACTTCTTTTTGAGGGCGGAACAGACAATGATGCCGGTCTCGTTCTTCTGCTCGAGACTGTAGGCGGCGTCGCGGATCCGCTCCAGCCAGGGGGCACGATCCTCATCGTTGAGGGGGTTGCCGCCAGCCATCTTCTGGATGTTGGCCTTGGGGTGCAGGTCATCACCATCGATGAACTTGGCGCCCAGCGCTTCGGCCACTTTCAGACCCACGCTGGATTTGCCGCTACCACACACACCCATCACGATAATGCACTTACCCGCCATAATTTGACCTCTGTCCCACTTTTCAAAAAACCAGCTGTTGATGGGTTCTAATCTAACACGTTACCGGTAACATGTTACCGGTAACGATTGAAAATGTGAAGTCTGCCACAGACTGAGCAAACCCATAGTCACCTGGGCATATGATGTTGAGCCCTTGCCATAAATCTAAATAAATCATAAAGATATGGTTTGCCGACGGATCGGCAAGGTGTCACTCTGAACTTGGAAAAAGGAACGCATAACAATGTCTGACCTCTCCCTGATCATGACAGCCGCCGGCTCGATTGTGCTGCTGCTCTTCCTGGTGATGAAGGCCCGGCTCCACGCCGTGGTTGCCCTGATCCTGGTCTCCATGGTGGCGGGTCTCGCCGCTGGCATGAACCCGGCCGATATCGCCGCCACCATCCAGAAAGGGATGGGTGGCACCCTCGGTTTCGTTGCCGTGGTGGTGGCGCTGGGCGCCATGTTCGGCAAGGTGATGGAAGTGACCGGCGCTCTCGACCGGGTAGCCCACACCCTGCTCGGCAAGTTCGGCGTCAAGCGCGCCAACTGGGCCATGGCCCTGACCGGCTTTGTCTGCGCCCTGCCGCTGTTCTTTGACGTGGCCGTGGTGCTGCTGATCGGCGTCGCCTTCGCCATCGTCCGTCGTGGCGGCGGCAGCGTGGTGAAGATCGGTATCGCCCTGCTGGCGGGTATCGCCACTTGCCAAGCCTTCCTTATTCCGGCGCCGGGCCCGATCCTGGTGGCATCCCAGCTGGGTGCTGACTTCGGCTACATGATCCTGTTCGGCCTGATCGCCGCCGTACCGGCACTGATCCTGGCAGGCCCGCTGTTCGGTGACTTCATCAGCAAGATCGTCGATGTGCCGCTGCCTGCCGACGCCCAGAACAGCGTCCACGATGACAGCAAATCCCTGCCCTCTTTCGGGCTGGCCATGGGTCTGATCGGTCTGCCGCTGCTGCTGATCGGCCTCAAGACCATCGTCGGCCGCTTTGTCGAGGCGGGCTCCACCCTGCACAACTGGCTGGAGTTCATCGGTCACCCCTTCACCGCCATCATGGTCGCCTGTCTGGCCGCCTTCTACCTGCTGGGTATTCGCCGCGGCATGTCCCGTGACGAGGTGATGAGCGTCTGCAACAGCGCCATCCAGCCCGCCGGTGTCATCATCCTGGTGACCGGTGCCGGTGGCGTGTTCAAGCAGGTGCTGGTTGATTCCGGTGTGGGCGCCGCCCTTGGCAACATGCTGGCCGACTCCGGTCTGCCCATCGTCGCACTGGCCTTCATTCTGGCCGCTGCAGTACGGGTGATTCAGGGCTCTGCCACCGTCGCCATGCTGACCGCTTGCGGTCTGGTGCTGCCGATGCTGGAACCGCTCGGTCTGAACGGCGCCCAGCTGGCGGCCGTCACCATCGCCATCGGCGGCGGTGCCATCGTGCTCTCCCACGTCAACGACTCCGGTTTCTGGCTGGCCAACCGCTACCTCGGTCTCTCCGAGAAGCAGACCCTGCAGACCTGGACCGTGATGGAAACCATCATCGGCACCACCGGTGGCGTGATGGCGATGATCATCTACAGCTTCCTCTGACAAGGGCGAAAAGCTGACAAAAAGGCCTCACTCGTGAGGCCTTTTTCATCTTTCTGATGATTCTTTCTTTGGCTGAGAGGGCGAGATTGCTAGAATCGCCTATTCATCGCTCCGAGTGGAACGCTTAACCCCGTGATTTCAGGTTTATCTATGCATTCATCGGCCCATTATCGACAACTGCTGGCGCGCCTGCCCCAGATCGCCGTCGCGGCGGATCAGTTTGAAGTGCTCTACAGCGCACAGGATTTCAAACGCCGCATTCTGGCGCTTATCGCCAGTGCCACCCGGCGCATCTATCTGGTCGCGCTCTATCTGCAGGATGACGAAGCAGGACGGGAGATCCTCTCCGCCCTCTACGCCGCCAAACAGCGCAATCCGGCCCTCGACATCAAGCTGTTCGTCGACTTCCACCGTGCCCAGCGCGGCCTGATCGGCAAGGGCAAGCAGGGCGGCAACCACCTGATGTATCAGGCCATGGCTGCCGAACACGAGCACCAGATCGAAATCTACGGTGTGCCGGTCAAGGGGCGCGAGCTGCTCGGCGTGCTACACCTCAAGGGCTTCATCTTTGATGATGTGGTGCTCTACTCCGGCGCCAGCCTCAACGACATCTACCTGCACCAGCAGGATCGCTACCGCTTCGATCGCTATCACCAGATCACCAGCCCGGAGCTGGCCCGCAGCATGGTCAACTATGTGGACGACCTGTTCGTGAAGAGCGACGCAGTGCAGCGGCTGGATCACAGCGACATCCCCAGCGCCAAGCAGCTGAAGGGGCCGATTCGCCGCTTCAAGCAGAACCTGCGCCAGAGCCAGTACCGCTTCAGCACCATGCCGGTCAACACCCAGGAGGTGGCAGTCACCCCCATGGTGGGTCTGGGCAAGCGCAACAACCAGCTCAACCTGATGATCCGCAATCTGGTGCGTGCCACCGAGCGGGAGATCTTCATCTGCACCCCTTACTTCAACCCCCCCAAGGAGTTGAGCAAGGATATCGATGATCTGCTGCAGCGCGGTTGCAAAGTCACCATCGTGGTGGGCGACAAGACCGCCAACGACTTCTTCATTCCGCCGGAAGAGAAGTTCTCCACCATCGGTGGCCTGCCCTATCTCTACGAGACCAACCTGCGCAAGTTTGCCGAGCGCAACCAGCGTCACATCGACGACGGTCGCCTCAACCTGATGCTCTGGTGTTGCGAGCGCAACTCTTACCATCTCAAGGGGATCTTCGTGGATGACGAGTGGGCCCTGCTCACCGGCAACAACCTCAACCCCCGCGCCTGGGCGCTCGATCTGGAGAACGGCCTGCTGGTGCACGATCGTCGCCACCTGCTGCGTCCCCAGTTCAACGCGGAGCGGGAGAACATCCTGACCAACACCAAGCGGATCAGCCACTTCGATCAAGTTGAGCAGATCCAGGACTACCCGGAACAGGTGCGCAAGCTGCTGGGACGGATCCATCGGGTCAAGGCCCATCTGCTGCTTAAACGCATCATCTGACCTTGGGCGCCATGCGCCTGCACCTCGCCTGTTGGCAGCCGTACAAAGGCCTCCCGTTTTCGGCAGGCCTTTGTTATATCCGCCGTTTCTCCCGCGTTGGCGGCCCTGCCAGCAGCAACTCGGCTTGCATCGGCCCCTCAACAACCCCTATCATCTGGACATATTTACAGTGTTTTCGGGCATCTAATTGATGAAATTGGATAAAATTCCTCTCGATAGCCTCAAGGGTGTCGGCAGCAAGATGCTGGAGAAGCTCGAGCGGCTGGGGCTGGCCACGGTACAGGATCTGCTGTTCCACCTCCCCCTGCGCTACGAGGACCGCACCCAGGTGTGGCCCATCGGCGATCTGCCGCCCGGCCTGCACGGCGCTGTCGAGGGCGAAATCCAGGACACTCAGCTGGTGATGGGGCGCCGCCGCATGATGGTCTGTCGCATCAGCGATGGCACCGGCACCCTCACCCTGCGCTTCTTCAACTTCACCGCCACCCAGAAAAACAGTCTGGCAGCGGGCCGTCTGATCCGCTGCTTTGGCGAGGTGCGCCCCGGCAAATACGGGCTGGAGATGGCCCACCCCGAGTACAAGCTGCTCGGCGAGGAGCAAGCAGGTCAAACCGAAGAGGCGCTCACCCCCGTCTACCCGACTACCGAGGGGCTGCGCCAGCTCACCCTGCGCAACCTCACCGATCAGGCGTTGGCCCAGCTCGACCTCTATGGCGTGGAGGAGCTGCTGCCCGCCGGTCTCTATCCCCACCAGATTGAACTGGCCGCCGCCTTGAAACTGCTGCACCGCCCGCCCCCCTCGGTGGCGCTGCCGCTGCTCGAAAGCGGCCAGCATCCGGCCCAGCAGCGGCTGGTGCTGGAGGAGCTGCTGGCTCACAACCTCTCGGTCTTGAAGGTGCGCGCTCAGGCGCAAACCCAGCTGGCCCGCGCCCTCAAACCGGCGCCCGCGCTGGTCGAACAGCTGCTCGGCGCCCTGCCGTTCAAGCCCACCGGCGCCCAGAGCCGGGTGGTGGCGGAAATAGCTAAGGATCTGCAACAGAGCCACCCCATGATGCGACTGGTGCAGGGGGACGTGGGCTCCGGCAAGACGCTGGTTGCGGCACTCGCCGCCCTGCAAGCTATCGGCAATGGCTGTCAGGTGGGCTTGATGGCGCCGACCGAGCTGCTGGCGGAACAGCACGCCATCAACTTCGCCAAGTGGCTGGAACCGCTCGGCATCGGGGTCGGCTGGCTGGCTGGCAAGCAGAAGGGCAAGGCGCGGGAAGAGGCGCTGGCCGCCATCGCCGACGGCAGCGTCAAGATGGTGGTGGGCACCCACGCAATCTTTCAGGAGCAGGTGGTGTTCCAGCGTCTGGCGCTGGTCATCATCGATGAACAGCACAGATTCGGGGTGCATCAGCGCCTCGCCCTGCGCGAGAAAGGGGAGCGGGAAGGGGTGCATCCCCATCAGCTGATCATGACCGCCACTCCCATCCCCCGCACGCTGGCGATGACCGCCTATGCCGATCTCGACACCTCGGTCATCGACGAGCTGCCGCCGGGCCGAACCCCCATCACCACAGTCGCGCTACCCGACAGCCGTCGCGGCGATGTGATCGAGCGGGTCAAACTCGCCTGCACCGAGGGCAAGCAGGCCTACTGGGTCTGCACCCTGATCGAGGAGTCGGAGGTGCTGGAGTGTCAGGCCGCCGAGGATACCGCCGCCGAGCTGCAGAACCTGCTGCCCGGCCTGCATATCGGGCTGGTACACGGCCGGATGCGTCCGGTCGAGAAACAGCGGGTGATGGAGGAGTTCAAGGCAGGCATACTGCAACTGCTGGTCGCTACCACCGTCATCGAGGTGGGGGTGGATGTGCCCAACGCCAGCCTGATGATCATCGAGAACCCTGAGCGACTGGGGCTGGCGCAGTTACACCAGCTGCGCGGTCGGGTTGGCCGGGGGGCGGTGGCCTCCCACTGCGTGCTGCTCTATCATGCCCCCTTGTCCAAGACGGCCCAGAGCCGGCTCGGGGTGCTGCGGGAGACCAACGATGGCTTCCTGATCGCCCAGCGCGATCTGGAGCTGCGCGGCCCGGGGGAACTGCTCGGCACCCGCCAGACCGGTCTGGCCGACCTCAAGATCGCCGATCTGGTGCGAGATCAGCCGCTTATTCCGCAGGTACAGAAGATGGCGCGCTTCCTGATGGATAGGCATCCGAGTCATGTCGAACCCTTGATACGGCGCTGGCTCGGTCTGCGAGATCACTACTCAAACGCCTGACAACACACCCCAAAACAGGAGGAAAGCACTCATGAATTCCTGGCTACGCGGCCTGCTCTACACCTTCGCCTTCCTGCTGCTGTTTGTCTGGGTTGCCCTCGGCCTGTTCGACGCCGAGCGCGCCAAAGGCCCCATCGCCAACTGGATCAGCCAGCAGACCGGCGTGCCGGTCACCATAGGGCGGCTGGTGTTCAATCCTCTTCACCCCTACACCCTGCTGGCGGAGCAGGTGCGCTACGGCGATGCGGTCTCCCTCGACAAGATCTATCTGGAGATCGAGAGCATCGACTGGCTGAGCCGCGACGTGCGCATCGCCCACCTCGATCTGATCCGCCCCGCCATCAAGCTGCCGCTGCCCAACCAGTTGCCGAGCCTGCCGGTGCACTCCCTCACCATCAGCGACAGCACCATCGACCGGCTCAGCCTGGAGAGCCCCGAGCTGATCCTGCGCGGACTCAATGCCACCCTGAGCGACTGGGAGCTGATCGACCCGAAACGGCAGCCACAGGCCAACCTGAGCCTCAATATCGGCCAGCTGGAGACCCCGCAATTCACCTTCGTCCGCCTCAACCTGCAAGGACGGCTGGAGGGGGAAGTGCTGCGCACCGACAAGCTGGTGACCAACCTGTTCGACGGTCTGCTGGAGACCGGCATGGTGCTCGACTGGCCCGCCCGTACCCTGCAACTGCACGACCTCAAGGCACGCGGCCTGCGGGTGGAGCTGGGTGATCTGACACAGCAAGGCTTCCCGCAACGCTTCCCGTTGCAAAGCGTGTCGCTGGATCGCGGCCAGCTGGACGGTGTCAGCCTCAACGACATCAATCAGGAGCTCTCCTTCAACAACTTCAGCGGCCAGCTCACCGCCTTCAACTGGCAGGCGGGCAACCAGCCCACCGGCTATCTGACCGGCACCCTGGGCGACATGGGCCGCGGCCTGTTCCAGCTGGAGGAGATCAAGGGCAAGCTCGCCTTCTCGCCCCAGCAGATCGATGCAGAGCTGCAGGGCAAAGCCTACGAGGGGGCATTCACTCTGGATCTGGCCCTCGACACCCAGCAGCAGAAGCTGACCCTCAAGGATATGACCCTGAGCGGCATGGATATCAGCCTGCCGCAGGGGTGGTGGCAGGATTGGCAGAGCTGGCGCCCGCAGCAGGTGGATATCCGCAAGCTGGCGTTCGACAAGCTCAAGGTGCTCTCCTTCGACGATACCCTGCCCCTGTCGCTGACCGGCTGGCAGCTCTATCTGAGCGATCTCGCCCTGCGCGATAATCAGCCCGGCCCGCTGCTTGGCCGTGCCCGCATCGAGAGCAAGTGGTTCGAGCTGGTGTGGGATGGCCTCAGCGCCCGCAACGGCGAACTGGATGGCGAACTCACCCCCAGCTCGTGGCAGCTGGGCAAGCTCACCAGCTCGCTGCCGGATGAGGGCACCCTCAACCTGAGTGGACAATGGGGCCGCGAACTGGGCCAGAGCAGCCGCCTGCAACTGCAGGCAACCAAGCTCGATCTGGTGCAGTGGGGCAAGATACTTCACTCCCCGGTCTCCTTCGCTGGCAAGGCGGACGTGAGCGCCGACCTGCAAGCCGAACACGGCAAGGCGGCGGGCGAGTGGCGCCAGACCCTGCAGGGCAGCTTTGCCCTCGATGCCGACGAGCCGTTCTGGGACAAGGTGAAAATAGATCCACTGCTGGATGAGTGGTTCAAGGGGGCGACCCCGCCCGTCCTGACGCCAGATCAGCTGTGGCAGGCGATGCAGGAGGGTGACACCCCCTTCTACCGCATCAAGCTGCAGGGCAAGATCGACAAGGGGCAACTGCAGATCGAGCAGGCTGGCGCCTCCACCATCACCCATCTGCTGGCGCTGCAAGGGGGGATCGATCTGGTCAACGAGCAGTGGCAGCTCGATCTGGGGGTGCTCAACGGCAACCGCTGTGCCGAGCTGCTCGGCCAGTGGCGCGGACCGCTGACGGCCCCCACGCTGGCATGGAGCTTCCCGCAGAAGCAGGACGCCTGCGGCTGGGAGGTAGGAGTACGCTATCCGCCACAAGGCAACAGTGCCCCGCTCTGGCGACCTGCTCCCGCGCCGAAAGCTCAAACCCAAGCCCAAGTGCAGACCCAAGCCGGGCAGACAAGCGACAGCCAGCAAGGGTAAAAACAGACAAGGCCTCATGACGAGGCCTTGTTGTTTGATGGGGATACGACGCGATTACTGGCCCGGACGGCGGGGCGGCTGCACCACATAGTGACCACAGAACTCGGCCGCCAGCTTGCCGCCACTGAACAACTGGATATTGAGGCTGAAAGTGGCAGGTTCACCCCGTTTCAGCGGCTGCAACACTGCGGGCATCCCCTCGCGGGCCACCCGCGCCTCCGGCTCTTCATCCACCGGGCCATGATATTTGATGGTGCTCTCGGCCAGCACCGGCTCGCCCACCAGCCCCTCCTCTTTAAGTTGCAGCCAGATCAGCCCCCAGCCCGCCAGCACGCATTGGCTGTAGACACTGCCGGCAAACATGCTGCCATGCACGTTAAAGTTGGCAGCCAGATTGGCCTTGAGATGGAAGGTCTGGCCGTCGTAGTGGCTGATGTGCATCCCCATCTTCTCGCTGATGGGCACCCCGCGCGACCAGCGGGTGGTGAGATCCTGACACCACTCCGGCCGATACTGGATGGTCTGCAACGGGCTCAGGGATTTGATCATCTGGCGATGGGGAATCCGGCCAAAGGAGACGGGGCCGCCCCCCACTTCGAGAAAACCGCACTTGCGATAGAACTCCACCGCCTCCTGACGGGCGTTCATCACCAGCCGTTTCACCTTCTCGCTGCGGGC
The DNA here is from genome assembly GCF_000819685.1 of Aeromonas allosaccharophila. Taxonomy (GTDB): domain Bacteria; phylum Pseudomonadota; class Gammaproteobacteria; order Enterobacterales; family Aeromonadaceae; genus Aeromonas; species Aeromonas allosaccharophila. The sequence goes on from NZ_CDBR01000043.1 coordinate 22,212, forward strand.
CAGCTGCTCGAGATCCTCCTCCATTTTGGCGCCCAGCCCCTGCCCGCGATATTCGGGGCGCAGCGCCATAAAGCGGATCTGTGCCTCGTCACCGCCGATAAAGAGGCGGCCCACCGCGATGGGAGTGCCATCGGGTGCCAGCATCAGCCGGTGAATGGCGACCGTATCGTATTCGTCCCGCTCGGAACCGACCGGCAGATTGAAGGGTTTACGCAGAAGTTCCCAGCGCAACTGGTAGTAGGCATCCAGCTCGGCGGCTGTCTGAGGGGTGACTACCCGATACATAGTTTCATCCTTGAGTTTGCGCCAACTGGCAGATGGAAGGGCTTACACAGACGTTTCCAGCGCAGCTTGCAGTAAGTACCCGGCTCGGCTGCCGTTTGGGGGGTGACTACCCGGTACATAGTTTCATCCTTGAGTTACACTGGTCGGAAACCATCTTGCCGTGCAAATTCATGGACTTCAATCTGCAAGCGTACCAAGCCGATCACTTGTTACACCTCAGCGTCAAACCCCAGCGCCGCCTCACGGTACAGGAAAATAGCCACCATCGCTGGCTGGAGATAGACGGCGTGGTGCAATCCGCCATGTCGCTCGTCAACCCCGCCGCCCTCTGTCTGCCCCATCAACGGGTCATTGCCTGTCTGCTGCCCGAGCAGGCCAAACAGATACTCGAGCTGGGGCTGGGAGGTGGCGATCTCACCCGCCATCTGAGCCAGCGCTGGCCCGATGCCCGCCACGAGTGCGTCGACCTCGACGAAGAGGTGCTGACCGTTTATCAGCAGTTTTTCCAGCATCAGGCACACGATGGGCAAGCCGTTCCGACACTCCATCAGGCCGATGCCCTCGCCTTTCTGGAGCAGAGCGAGCAGCAGTACGACCTCATCCTGCTCGATCTTTTCAGTCAGGATGGCAACCCGCTGCTGTTGTTTCAGGAGCGGCTCTACCGGACGCTGGCTCCCCGCCTCTGCGGCACTCTGGTCATCAACCTGCTGCCGCGCACCGAACTTGAGCTAACCCACGCCCTGACACTGATAGAACAGTGGATTGGCCCCGCCACCCCCTATCCGGTCGCTGGGCTTATCAACGTGATCGTCCACGTCATACCGCGGGATCAGGCATCCTCAGACCTGTAGCCAGAAGGTGACCGGACCGTCATTGACCAGCGCCACCTTCATGTCGGCGGCAAAACGCCCGGTTGCAGTCGGGATGCCGCTGGCTGAAGCCTTCGCCACGAAGTAGTCATAGAGCCGCTCGGCCTCGCTCGGGTGGGCACCGCAGGAGAAGCTCGGGCGCATCCCGCTCTTGGTGTCGGCCGCCAGGGTAAACTGGGATACCACCAGCAGACTGCCGCCGATCTGGCTGACATTGAGGTTCATCTTGCCGTTCTCGTCACTGAAGACTCGATAGCCGCTCACCTTGTGCAGCAGCTTGTCGGCCTTGGCCTCATCATCCCCCTGCTCCACCCCGAGCAGCACCAGCAGCCCCTGACCGATGGCGCCGGTCACTTCGCCCTCGACGGTCACGCTGGCCTCGCTGACCCGCTGAATCAATGCAATCACATCCCTCTCCTCTCAAAACAGAACGACCGCCCCCTCACAGGGGCGGTCGTCGATGCTACCAATAAACCGCTGGCCAAGGCGATGGCTTAACCCAGCTCTTCACTGACCGGTTTCTCATATTCGCCGAGACAAGCCGTGGTCTCGGCGCCAAGCAGCACCACCAACCAACTGAGATAAACCCAGACAAACAGGATCGGAATGGTCGCCAACGCGCCATAGATGGCCTGATAGGAGGGGAAGTTGGTGATGTAGATGGCAAAGCCGCGCTTGGCCAGCTCGAACAGGGTCGCCGCCACCAGCGCGCCGATAAAGGCGTGGATCAGCCGCACCTTGCAGTTGGGCACCACGGTATAGACCAGCAGGAAGGTGAGCACCGAGAAGAGGAACGGCAAACCGCGCAGCAGCAGATAACCGATACCGAACAGGCTCTCGGCGCCAAACAGCCGCAGCGAGAAGATGTAGGAGGAGATGGCGATGCTGGCTCCGATCAGCACGGGCCCCAGGGTCAGGATCATCCAGTACATGGCAAACGCCTGCGCCAGCGGGCGGCTCTGGGTCGAGCGCCAGATGTAGTTGAGGTTCTTGTCGATGGCGGAGATCAGCATCAGCGCCACCACCACCAGCGCCCCGATCCCCACCGCCGTGGTGTTGGTGGCATTGGCGACGAAGCCGTCGATGTACTCCTTGAGCATGTCTCCGGCGGTCGGCACGAAGTTGTGGTAGACGAACTGTTCCATCTCCTGCTTGAGGCTCTGGAACACCGGAAACGCGGACATCATGCCAAACACCACGGCGATCATCGGCACCAGCGAGAGCAGGGTGACATAGGCCAGATAACCGGCGGTGACCGTCAATCTGTCCTGCTGGAAACGGCCCCAGACAAACTGGGCGAAGTGGCGACCATCATGGCGCACAAAGGAGAGGGCGTGGGCCAAACGGCCGCTGATTTGCTGCTGCATCTTGATTCTCGTAAGCGTCGTCATGCAGACATTGTGTCAGAGGGGAGCGCTGTTTGACCACCTTTGAGCCAAGATTGCCGCCATGTCCGCCCATTTTCCGTACAGGCTGCGCCTTGGGCCATCACGGAATGCAGCAACAAAAACGGCCCCGATAAAGGGGCCGTTTGCAACGCCGGATTACAGCATGTAGTCCGCGGGCAGCTCGGTGCGAGCAACGCCGGAGGCCACCGCCGCCAGCGCCACGGCGCGGGCGACCCGTGGCAGCAGGCGGGCATCCATCGGCTTGGGAATGACGTAATCCTTGCCGAAGGTGAGCGCGCTCACCCCGGCGGCGGTCAGCACCTCGGCCGGCACCGGCTCCTTCACCAGACCGCGGATCGCCTCGACCGCGGCGATCTTCATGGCATCGTTGATGCGGCTGGCGCGGGCATCGAGGGCGCCACGGAAGATGAAGGGGAAGCAGAGCACGTTGTTGATCTGGTTCGGGTAGTCGGAACGACCGGTACCCATGATGAGGTCGCTGCGTACCCCGTGGGCCAGCGCCGGTTTGATCTCCGGGTCCGGGTTGGAGCAGGCGAAGATCACCGGGTTCGGCGCCATCCGCGCGACCGCTTCGGCGGGCAGCACATCCGGGCCGGAGACGCCGACAAACACGTCCGCCCCTTCGATGACATCCATCAGGGTGCGCAGCGGGGTATCGTTGGCGAAACGCTGCTTGTACTTGTTGAGATCGCTGCGGCCGGTGTGAATCACCCCCTGACGATCCAGCATGAAGATGTTGTGCGCCCTGGCGCCACACTTGATCAGCAGATCCATGCAGGCTGTGGCAGCAGCCCCCGCCCCCATACAGACGATGCGGCTGTCGCTGATGAGCTTGCCCTGCACTTCCAGCGCATTGAGCAGACCGGCGGCGGTGACGATAGCGGTGCCGTGCTGGTCATCGTGGAACACCGGAATGTCGCAGCGTGCGATCAGCGCCTCTTCAATCTCGAAACATTCCGGCGCCTTGATATCTTCCAGATTGATGCCTCCGAAGGTATCGGCGATAGCCGCCACCGTGTCGATAAACTGCTGGCTGGTCTCGTGCTTCACCTCGATGTCGATGGCGTCGATGCCGGCGAAGCGCTTGAACAGCAGGGCCTTGCCTTCCATCACAGGCTTGGAGGCGAGCGGCCCCAGATTGCCCAGACCCAGAATGGCGGTGCCGTTGGAGATGACGGCCACCAGATTGCCCTTGCCGGTATAGCGGTAGGCATCGGCCGGGTTGGCGGCGATCTCCCGCACCGGCTCGGCAACACCCGGGCTGTAGGCCAGCGCCAGATCGCGGGCGGTTTCGGCAGGCTTGGTCAGGGCGATGGCAATTTTGCCCGGTACGGGCTGGGCGTGGTAATCGAGTGCTTCTTGACGCAGATCGGACATGGGGGACCCCGATGTGGTTGGTGCAAATGAGGTGCCGACAGGGGGCACGCAGAAGGGCGGGGATCATAAAAGAAAGCGGTGGGCATGCCCAGCAGATCATGCTGCCATCAGCCAGATCAGACCAGTTATTTCAGCACCTTACCCCACCCATACCTACCACTTTAGTTATAGATCCTGCTATGTGGGGTAAAAATGGCGCAAAAAGGGCGGCAAGTTGGCCTTGCCGCCCTTTCTGTCAGTGCTGTAGACCTGACTCAGTTGCCCAGATAGACCGGCAACAGATTTGCCATCGACAGGAAGTGGAACAGCGCGGTCGCCAATCCGAACAGGATCAGCAGCCAGGCCATCAGCTTGCCACCGGGGGTGACGAAGTGGGGGGTCACCTCGCCCCGCTCGGCCCGTGCCCGGGTGCGCAGCACCAGCAGTGCCGGGATGATGCAGGTCCAGATGGTGGCGGCGGCACCGGCATAGCCGATGGCCAGCAGGAAGCCGAACGGGAAGAGCAGCGAAAGCACCAGCGGCGGCAGGAAGGTGACCGCCCAGGTCTTGCTGCGACCGGCACGGCTGTTGTCGAACTTGAACAGATCCGCCAGATAGTCGAACACCCCGAGCCCTACCCCGATAAAGGAGGAGAGGATGGCCGCCATGGAGAAGCCGTTGATGGCGCTGGCCACCTTCTCCGATTCAATTACCCCGGAAAGGGCGGAGAGCAGCACGCTCACGTCACCTCCCTTGGCAATCACCGGAGCAAAATCCTGACGGGGCAGGTTGCCAAAGATCCCCAGCAGCCAGAGCACGTAGAGCGCCAGCGCGATCAGGGTTCCCCCCAGAATGGCCCATCTGGCCTGCTGCTCGTTTTGGTAGTAGGCGCGCAGGGAGGCAACCGAGTGATGATAGCCGAACGAGGTGAGCGCCACCGGCAGCATCGCCATGGCATAGGGGGCGTAGCGGTTTTCGCTGCCCGCCAGATCGAGCAGGGTCGGCAGCTTGATATTGCCGAGCAGACCGGCCACACCGAGGGCGAAGCTGAGGATCATGAAGGCGATCAGCACCACAGAGATGCGGTCAACGGCGCGGGTCGAGTGCCACACCACCAGCGAGAAGAGCGCCACGAACAGCACCGAGGCGAGCTTGCTGTCGATCCCCAGTACCCCCTGCAAAATGGCACCGGAGGAGGTGATATAGGCGTAGAGCAGAATGCCGCCAACAAAGTAGACCGAGAGGTTGTTGAGGAGATTGAGCTTCTCCCCCAGCAGCTCGCGGGTCACGGTATTGAAGGAGACCCGCATGTCGTGGTGCTGGAAAGATTCCAGCAGCATCCAGCCGGAGAGCGTCATCATCACCATGGTGACGGTCAGTGCCAGCACCGACCAGAGGGTCCAGGCCCCCGCCCCCGAACTCGGCAGACCGAGCATACCGGCTCCCACGCAGACGCTGGCGATGATGCAGGCGCCCCCCAAAATTGACGGTTTTTTCTTCATAATCCCTTCTTTATTAATTAGTCACACACCTGAACTGCATAAATAGCAGGGCATGATGCCAGTCTTTGCGACAAGACGCACACCCATATCGGGCGAAAACGAAGATTTCACCTCGAACGAGTCTTGCTGACTATGCATAAAATCGGCATAAAAGGCGCCCTGGTAAGGCGCCCCTTGCTGTGGTGTGAACGGCGAAAGTGTGGCAACGGGGACGGTCAGACCGCCCCGTTCAATCCATGACGGGGATACCGGCCCTCGCCTCTGCCTCTTTGGCGATCGCCTCGGTCATCCCCTGAAAGATGAAGAGGTGGAACGGCAGCATGGCGAGCCAGTAAGCCAGCCCCCAGGCGCCCTGCGGATGCCAGTGGGCAGTCAACCGGATGCGGGTCAGGCCAGACTCCTCCGGCAGGATGTTGAACTCCAGCCGCCCGACGCCGGGGGCTTTCATGTTGAACAGCAGATCGAGCCTGCGCCCCTCATCCACCCCGAGGATCTGCCAGGAGTCGAGCATATCCCCCTTCACGAAGCGATCGGGATTGGTGCGGCCACGGGTGCGGGCCGGGCCGCCAATCAGGTGATCCATCCATTCGCGTACCACCCACAGCTCGTTCATGTAGAAGTAACGCTTCTCCCCCCCCAGCTGCTGCAACACCTGCCACACCACCTCGGGCGAGGCGAGACAGATCGCCTCGCCGCTGGCGGTGCGGTCATAGAAGCCATATTCGGGATGGCGCCAGCGCAGGCCAAGCGGTGTCTCCTGCCCCTGCTGCTCGGCCCCCAGCTTCTGCTCCAGCGCCAGACTCTCCGCCAGCGCCTCGTCGAAGCTGAGCAGGGTCTGCGGCAGCAGGGCCCGCAGCGGGCCGTCATCGGCCGGAATATCGTGCTTGAGACCGCCCACAAGCGCCTTGGCCACCGGCTGCGGCACCGAGGTGACGAACTGCAGCCACCAGGCGGAGAGACGCGGGCTCAGAAACGGGATGGGAATAATCGGGCAGCGCTTGCCGATATGGGCGGCGAACTTCTGCAACTGCTGTTGGTAGCTGAGCAGCTCGGGGCCAACCGCATTGAAGATGCGGCCATCCACCTCATCAGCCTCCACCAGCCCGCCCAGATAGTACAGCAGGTTGGAGAGCGCGATGGGGGGCGTGCGCGAGCGCACCCATTTCGGCGTCACCATCATCGGCAAGTTGAACACCAGATCCCGCATCACCTCGAACGCCGCCGAGCCGGGCCCGATGATGATGCCGGCGCGCAGCTCCACCGTCGGCACGCCAGAGTCACGAAACAGCTCGCCACAGTGGCGGCGGGAGTTGAGATGGCGGCTGTTGCACTGCTCGGGCTGGATTGCCCCGAGATAGATGATGCGGCGTACCCCGGCGGCGCGGGCAGCGGCGGCGAAGTTCTTCACCCCTTGCTGCTCCAGCCGGTGAAAATCGGCCCCCGCCCCCATGGCGTGTACCAGATAGAACACGGTATCGATACCGGCCAGCGCAGGCAGCAGGGTGATGGGCTTGAGGCTGTCGGCGAGGCGAAACTCCACCCCCTCCGGCAAGCGGCAGGGACGGCGCGCCCCGGCAATCACCCTGTAGCCCAGGGTTTGCAGGTGGGGCACCAGATAGGAACCTATGTAGCCCGCAGCCCCCATCACCAGACAATTTCTCATCCTCTCTTCCTCTTCACATGTTGCGCCCTGCGCTTGGGCAAACGGGCCAGCACCCGCATGCCCATCATCCTGCCACGCCGCCACCTTGCAACCTAGTACTAACCACCTCCCTGATTAGTCCGATTTGGTGTTAAGCCTTGTGCACTACCTGGTCGATAACTGACCAGATGTATAGCGCCGAGGGCGAACGTATGCGCATCGATCACTACGACCTCCAGGGGGAGGTGCAATACCGGCAGCAACAGGCCCAGAGCCGTAAGGTGCGCAACCTCGGGCCCGTGCCACCCGCCGTCAATCCACCGGAAGGCAACAGCACGGCAGCGGCAGGCGAACGCCGCAGCACCCTGACTCTCGCCAGCGCCCTGACGCTGCAAGCCGCGAGGCAATCTGCCGCCAGCCAGCAAGCGACAACACCTCCCACCCCGCCCGCCGCGGAAGTCGGCAAAGAGCAGGATGGCATTCCCGACGATGGGCTGGATAACCGCCAGCGGCTGATCAAGCTGATGATTGAAGCGATGCTGGGCCACGAAATCGAGCTGCCCAAGCCGATCAAGCCCACCGAAGAGGGGAGCGAAGGGGTGACCCAAGGAGAAGCCGCAGCTCAGGCCGCCGAGCCGGATCAACTGGTGGAGGTGACAGACACCCTGCTGCAACAGGAGCAGCTCAACGTGGTGGCGTCAGCCAGCGTAGCGACTCAGGATGGTCAGACTATTCAGCTCGATCTCGGCTTTGTCCTCGACTGGCGTCAGCTGGAGGTGAGCCAGCGGCGCACCACCCTCAATGCCCTCAAGGATCCGCTGGTGCTCAGTCTGGATGGCAAGATTGCCGATCTGACCGAGGCACGGGTCACTTTCGATATCGATCAGGATGGCAAGGAGGATAGCCTGCCGGGTCTGCGGGAAGGGCGCGGCTTTGTAGCGCTGGATCGCAATGGCAACGGCACCATAGACGATGGGGGCGAGCTGTTTGGTGCCCGCTCCGGCAATGGCTTCGGCGAACTGGCGACGCTGGATGAGGATGGCAACGGGGTGCTGGACGCGCGGGATAGCCAGTTCTCGGCGCTGCAGTTCTGGCACCCGGAGCACGCCCCCATCGCTCTGGTGGAGCTGGGGATCGGCGCCATCCTGCTGCACCCTCTCGACACCCCCTTCACCCATCTGGGGGAGAGCGGCACTCAGGGAGTGCTGCGCCAGTCAGGCCTCTATCTCACCGAACAGGGTAAGGGGGGCTGGGTACAGCAGATCGATCTGCGGGTCTGAGCCCTAAAACGGAATCACCCACCGGTCGCTGACGAGCACAGCCAGCGACCGGCTCCGGCGCCATCAACTCAGTTCGGTAGGGTCGATATCCAGACTCCAGCGCACCTTTTTGGTCTCCGGCCAGCCTTCCAGCTCCGTCACCGCCCAATCCAGCAGCTGGGCCAGCGGTGCCCGGTTCGGCCCCTGCACCAGCAACTGCATACGGAACTTGCCCGCCTTGCGCTCCATAAAGCCGCTGATGGGCCCCAGCACCTGAACATGGGGATAACGGGCGCTGCGCAGGGTATCGGCGAGGCGGGCGAGGAATAGCTGCACCTCGTCACGGCCGTTGGCCTCAGCCCGAAACAGCCCCTGATAGCTGAAGGGCGGCAGCCCCAGCAGGCGGCGCTCTTTCAACGCCGTATCGGCGAAGTGGCCGTAACCATTCTGGGTCAGATCCTGCAGCAGGGCATGTTCCGGATGGTGGCTCTGCAACACTACCAGCCCCGGCTTGCTGGCGCGCCCGGCGCGGCCCGCCACCTGGGTGTAGAGCTGGGCCAGCTTCTCGGCGGCGCGAAAATCGGCGCTGAACAGGGCGCCATCCACATCCAGCAGGCCCACTAGCGTCACATCCGGAAAGTGGTGACCCTTGGCCAGCATCTGGGTGCCGATCAGGATCTTGTACTTGCCCGCCTTGATGTCGCCGAGATGGGTCTCCAGCTCCCCCTTGCGGCGGGTGTTGTCCCGATCGATGCGCACTACGGAATATTGCGGAAAAACTGTGGTGAGCAACTGCTCCAGTTGCTCGGTGCCCACCCCGGAGCCAATCAGCTCGTTGCTGCCGCACTCGGGGCAGTGATGGGGCAGCGGGCGCACGCTGTCGCAGTGGTGACAATGCAGTCGTCGCCCAGCCTGATGCCAGGTGTACCAGGCATCACACCGCTCACAAGCAGCGCTCCAGCCGCACTGGTGGCAGATAAGGGCCGGGGCATAGCCACGGCGGTTGAGAAACAGCATCACCTGATTACCCGCCGCCAGATGTTCCGCCATCAGCTGCTCCAGCTGGGGGGAGAGCCCGGCCTGCAACCGCACGTTCTTGATATCGAGGATCACCTGACGGGCAGTCTGGGCGTTACCGGCACGGCGAGTCAGGGTGAGATGGTGATACTTGCCAGTGCGGGCGTTGTGCAGCGTCTCCAGCGACGGAGTGGCCGAGCCGAGCAGGATGGGAATACCTGCGCGATGGGCCCGCATCACCGCCAGATCCCGCGCGTGGTAGCGAAAACCGTCCTGCTGCTTGAAGGAGCCGTCGTGCTCTTCGTCGATGATGATGATGCCGAGGTTGTGAAACGGGGTGAACACCGCAGAGCGGGTGCCGATCAGGATGGCGGCGCCGCCATCCCGGCAGGCGAGCCAGGCATCGAGCCGCTCCCGATCGTTCATGGCGGAGTTCATCGCCACCACCGGCACGTTGAAACGGCGGCGGAAGCGGTTGATGGTCTGCGGGGTAAGACCGATCTCCGGCACCATCACCAGCGCCTGCTTGCCCGCCTTGAGCAACGGCTCGAGGATGCTCAGGTAGACCTCGGTCTTGCCGGAACCGGTGATGCCATCGAGCAGGAAGGCACCGAACTTGTCGCTCTGGCTGGTGACGGCAGAGACGGCCAGCGCCTGCTCACCATTGAGACGCAGCCCCTCTCCCGGCTCGAAACGAGATGCCCAGTCGCCGTCATGGCTTGGCTCCAGCGAGCGCTTCTCCAGCAAGCCCTTCTTCTCCAGCGCTGTGAGTGCGGCGCTCTGGATCTCCTCCTGCTTGAGGGCGGAGGGGGTCTGCGGCCCCTTGCGCAGCAAGGCAAGGGCCTGCTGCTGCTTGGCAGCCCGCTTGAGCTCGTTGAGGTCGATGGCCATCCCCGCCTCGGTGGCAAACCAGAACTCCAGCTCCCGATAGGCGGCTGGCTCCCCCTTGCGCACCAGCACCGGCAGGGCGTGAGGCAACACCTCCCCCAGCGGATGCTGGTAGTAGCTGGCGCTCCAGTTCATCAGCGCCAGAATATCCGGCCCCAGCACCGGCGTCGCATCGAGTACCCGCTTGATGGGCTTGAGCTTGTTGCGCGGCACCTGACTGTCGGCCGGATGCTCCACCACCAGCCCGACCAGGGTCTGGGGGCCGAAAGGGATCTCGACCCGGCAACCGGGGGCAGGTAACGGCAGGGGAGAGAGATAGTCGAAGTGACGGCGTAACGGTACCGGGACAGCGACACGAACCAGATCCAGCGTTTGGGAAGAATTCACCAGGGGTTGCCTATTTTTTCTGCGAAGCCACTTGCCTGATCTCAGGCATTTCCTATATTATTCGCAGCCTTTGAAACTGTGTTCAACAATCGTGTGGTGTCCGACGAGAGATCGGATGGCGACACGGCCTATTAATTGAGGTTGTCCATGAAAGCTGGTATCCATCCTGACTACGTAGCCATCACCGCCAAGTGCTCTTGCGGTAACGTCATCAACACTTTCTCTACCATCGGTAAAGATCTGAACCTGGACGTGTGCTCCGAGTGCCACCCGTTCTACACCGGCAAGCAGAAAGAAGTTTCTAGCGGCGGCCGCGTAGACAAGTTCAACAAGCGTTTCGGTGCGATGACCACCAAGAAGTAATTTTACTTCTGAAGAATTCTGAAAAAGGCGCCCATCGGGCGCCTTTTTTACGATCCCTGTTTTTCTTCCTTCACGTTCCCGCAGCCAGACGCATTCACGCCTACTGGCCAAATCCTCTGGAACGACGCAAATAGACATACCCCTCACCCGGACTGCCCCAACGCGACCGTCCTTCGTTGTCATAGGCACGATCCAGCAATCTGACGCTGTCGGGGCCAATCCAGATATGCTGCACCAGAGTACTGGCACCACCAAAATCGGTGGAGCAGTGGCCCACCCGGGTATGACCGGCATACTCGCCGGACGGGGTGCGGGTCAGCCAGATCTCGCAACCGTGGCGCAAGGAGAGCTGCTGCGGGGTCAGGCTGTCGAGCAGGGAGGGATCGTGCCAGGCGCCGGCAAAATCGGTGGCCCGGGGCATGGTCAGTTCGGCCATCAGGATCCGTCCGTCAGGGGCGGGGGAGAAGCGGTAGATGCGCTGGCGGAACGGGCGGATGGAGCGCAGGCTCAGGTACTGTTCGGCATAGACCCAGCGGTAGCCCTGATAGCCGGGCCAGATCTCCATCAGCCGCAGCTCGGCACTGGTAAAGCGGCTGTCGTAACTGGCCTGCTCCCGGCTCGTAAAGGCCCCGTTGAACCAGCTGAGCAGCGGCTCCATGCCTGGCTTGAGTGGGGTGGCCTGGGGTGCCGGGCCTGCCAGCACCAGACAGGTGCAGAACAGCCCGAATACGGCCACCAGCAACTTTGCCATCGAATCCTTCCGAATCATCATAGTGGCGGCGATTATATGAGCGAATGCCCCCAATAACAGCCATTACGATCAAATCATTGCCACTCTGATGTGAAAACCTCGCAAAGATGTCAGTCCGGTCACTAAACCCGGTATTTCGCCACCGCCTGATTCAACAGTTGCGCCTGCTTGTTGAGCCCATCACTGGATTTGGCATTTTCCTCCGCCATGGTGCTGGACTCCTGAGCGATGTCGCGGATGTTGTTGACGTTGCGGTTCACCTCGTTGGCCACCAGACTCTGCTGCTCGATGGCCGCCGCGATCTGGGTGCTCATGTCCATGATGTGGGTGACATCCTGGGTGATCTGCCCCAACAGCTCCCCTGCGGTACTGGCCTGCTCCGAGCTGCGGTTGCCCTGCTCACGGCAGGTCGCCATCATCTCGACGATGCTGCCGGTCTGCTTTTGCAGGGAGCTGATGATGCCGGCGATCTCCTGGGTCGATTTCTGGGTGCGAATGGCGAGGCTGCGCACTTCGTCGGCCACCACCGCAAAACCACGACCCTGATCCCCCGCCCGCGCCGCTTCGATAGCCGCATTGAGCGCCAGCAGGTTGGTCTGCTCGGCAATGCCACGGATCACATCCAGCACTGAGCCGATGGTCTCGCTCTCTTTTTGCAGTTGCCCCACCTCCCTGGACGAGCTTTCCAGATTGCCCGCCAGCGAGCGGATCTGGCTGACCGTATTTTCGACTGCGGTGCGCCCCTCCATCGCCTTGTTGTTGGTGGTCTGGGCATTGTTGGCGGCCTGTTCGGTATTGCGGGCGATCTCTTCGATGGTGGATCCCATCTCGGTGGAGGCGGTCGCCACCATGTCGGTCTCCTGCAACTGGCGCGCCGCCCCCTCGCTGGTGCGCTGGACGTTGGCCGAGAGGTGATCGGCTGCCTCCGTCAGGGTATGAACACTCTGCTTCACATCGCCGATCAGGGTGCGGAACCCGCCCAGCATCACGTCCAGATTACCCGCCAGCTGGGCCATTTCATCAGCCCCCTGCAACTCGATTTTCAGCCGCAGGTCATTATCCTGACGAATGCGATTTACCGTCTCGTTCACCCGGGTAATGGGGCGGTCGATGCTGCGGCCGAGCAGTACACTCATGATGCCGATCAGCACGATAATCACCCCGCCACAGACCAGCATCAAGCTGTTGAGGCGAGCGGTCTGCCGCTCCAGTTCATCGACAATGTGTTGGTCGACGGTCGCAAACCCCTGTTCGGTTTGATGCACCAGATCCCGCATCTGGTTGCGCAACCCTTCACCCTCTTTCAGACCCAGCACCTGCATTCCCTGCACCAGGGCGACAAAATCCTGCCGGTATTGCTTGCTGGCCTGCTCCAGCTTGCCGCGATCCGCCTCCGGCAGAGCGGCAAGGCTATCCTGAAAGCTCTTGTGCAAGGTCTCGAAGCGATCCAGATACTGGATGTCGGAGCGCAGCATAAAGTCCTTCTCCGCCCGCCGCAGTTGCAGCATGGTGATGAGCAGCCCCTGCTGATCCAGCTGCTTGAGGCCATCTTCCACCTCATGCACTGCGGCCCGCAATTTGCCATAGAGACCATCTTCCGGCCCCAGCCCTATCTTCTGCTGCTGAGCGACCAGGGCGCTGAAGGCGCTGCCATAGGCCCCCATCTGCTGATCCAGCCGGGTCAGCTCACCATGCACCACGCTGATATTGTCATCGGCACTCAGAGTGCGGTTGAGCGTATGGAAACTCGCCAGCACTTTATTGAACTGATCGACGAAGGTCATCTCCTTGCGGATCACAAAATCCTTCTCGGCACGCCGCAGATTGAGCATGGCGATCTCCAACTGATCCACATTGCGCTGGGCATCGGCCAGATGACGACTGACCTGACTGGAGTAGAGAAACAGGCCACTCAGTACCAGCATGGCAATCGCCACCAGCACGGTATTCAGGATCAATTTATGGCGTATAAGCACGATGGACCTCTCGCAAACCAGGCAATGGACTGCATTGAGCTTATGCAGAAAAGCGGCGACGGGTGATCTGTGCAAGGAATATTCATTGAAATGCCACACCCACTCCTTATACTGGTTGCACCTGTTTCCAGCCGTGGATTTGACACTATGGAATACAACACTTCAGAATTGTGCGACATCTATCAGGACATGGTGGATGTACTCGAACCCATGCTCTGCTCCTTCGGCGGCCGCGCCTCTTTCGGCGGCGTCATCACCACAGTCAAATGCTTCGAATCGAATGGCCTGATCCGTGAACTCGTCAAAGAGAACGGACTGGGGCGCGTGTTGCTGATCGATGGCGGTGGCTCCATGCGCCGCGCCCTGATCGACAGCGACATCGCCACCACGGCGGCCGAGAACGATTGGGAAGGGATTGTCTGCTACGGTTGCGTCCGCGAGGTCGATATTCTGGAAGATCTGGATATCGGCATTCAGGCGCTAGCAGCCATTCCGGTCGGTGCCGACAGCAAGGATGTAGGGGAGACCGATCTGCCGGTCAACTTCGGTGGCGTGACTTTCCTGCCTGACGACCACCTCTACGCCGATACCACAGGGGTGATCCTCTCCCCCGAGGCTCTCGATATCGAGTAAGCCACAGACAGAGTGACGACGGGAGCCTTGGCTCCCGTTTTTTATGGCTGCAATTTGCTGAAAAAAGACAAAAAAAGAGGGCCAGATAAACTGGCCCTTAACTGGAAGCAATGTGAGCAATGTCGTGCCTTCACAAGAAGTCCATCACGTTGGAACGAATGAAGTCTTTCCCGGAAAACAAGTTAACAATAATCATTCTCATTTAACTAGGCAAGCGCTATTTGCAGAAAGTGCAAAAAAATTGACCACCGCGAAGGGTGGTCAATTTCATCAGGCTTGTCGGGTGGCCGTCTGCAGGCTGGATAATCCGGCCTCGCCCACCAGCTTGCGGCTGAGGTAACGCAGCAAGACGCCGTAGAGCGGCACGAACAAACCAAGGCTTATCAGCAACTTGAATACGTAATCGACGGTTGCGATCTCGACCCAGTGTTCCGCCATGAAGGGATCTGTGGTGCGCCAGAAGGCCACACTGAAGAAGGCGATGGTATCGACCAGATTACCGAACAGGGTGGATGCCGCCGGAGCAACCCACCAGGCTTTCATCAGTCGCAGCCGGTTGAACACCACCACATCCATGAACTGACCCACCAGATAGGCCATAAAGCTGGCCAGCGCGATGCGTGCCACGAACAGATTGAACTCGGCCAGATTGCCAACACCCTGGAAGCTCCCTTCGAAGAAGAGCACGGAGAGCGCATAGGAGACCGCCAGCGCAGGCAGCATCACGGTCTGGATAATCTTGCGCGCCAGACCGGCACCGAAGATCCGCACCGTCAGGTCAGTGGCCAGGAAGATAAACGGGAAGCTAAACGCACCCCAGGTGGTATGGAAGCCAAACACGGTGATCGGCAGCTGCACCAGATAGTTGCTGCTGGCAATGATCAGAATGTGGAACAACGACAGGCGAACAAGCGCCGTTTGGTACTGCGCGGGGGTCAGATTCATCTTGTGACCTTTTTGGTTAATGGGGTTAGGGAACCCATACCGCCACCATTGGCGATAATCGAGGGGCGAGATTATACGCCCCCAAATCGATAGTTCAATCTTTATGCGATGATACGCACCCGGATTGGCCAGCCACAGAGCAGGCCTCGCGGGCGATGGTTACTCCTTGTGTTGCCTGGCGAGCCAGAGCAACACCTCCCGCTCCGCCGGGCGTAACGCCTCCAGCCAGCAACCGCTGTAGTGTTCATACTCCAGCCGGAACTGGCTCCCTTCAAACGCCAGCAGCCAGCTGTGGCGGTCGGCCCCCACATCCTGCTCGAGCGGCAGCAACTCCCACTCTTGCAGCAAGGCCTGCGCCAACACCGGAAACGTGTCCCAGTCGAGCGCAGGGCAATCCAGCGTCACCACGGCGGCTTCGTTATCTATCTGTTTGATCTGCCAGCTCATTCCCTGTCTCTCAGCTACTGCAGGATAGCTCGCCACCGCAATACCATGCCGGCGCCGGGGTGGCGAGATCCTCATATTCGGGGTGTTCATCATAGGGGCGCTGCATGGCGGTGAACAACCGCTCGAACGGCTGCATATCCCCTGCATCGGCGGCATCGATCACCTGCTGGGCCAGCGCATTGCGCAGCACATACTTGGGATTGATGGCATCCATCTGCGCCTTGCGCACGGCATCCACGCTTCCTTCGCGCACCAACCGCGTCCGATAGCGCTCCAGCCACGCCTGCCAACCCCGCGGATCAGGCAACAGGGCCAGCAGAGACGCGGGCCACGCTCCCTCTTGCGTCACTTCACCGAGACGACGCAGGAACAGGTGGTAATCGACCTTGTTAGCCGCCAGCAGCCGGAACAGCTCGCGGAACAGCGCAGGGTCATCCTCCTCCCACACCGCCAGCCCGAGTTTGGCCCGCATCAGTTCGGAGTAGTGCAACATCAGCTGCTGTTCGTACTGGGCCAGCGCCGCAGCCAGCGCATCACCGGCGACATGCCCCGCCAGCGCCTGCGCCAGCTTTTGCAGATTCCAGTAACCGACCGCGGGCTGCTGATCCAGCGCGTAACGACCCGCCGGATCCGAGTGGTTGCAGACAAAATCGGGCACGTAGGCATCGATAAAGCCATAGGGGCCGTAATCCAGCGTCAAGCCGAGCAGCGACATGTTGTCGGTGTTCATCACCCCGTGACAGAAGCCCGCCGCCTGCCATTTGGCAATCAGCCGCGCGGTGCGACGCACCACCTCGGCAAACAGTTCGGCGCCACTCTCCAGCTCGGGGAAATGGTGACGCAGCAGATACTCGATGAGCGGCGGGATCTTCTCCCCCTGCCCGCTCCAGGCGAAATACTCGATATGACCGAAGCGCAGATGGCTGGGAGCGGTACGCAGCACAGTCGCCCCCGTCTCCGCCTGCTCGCGGTAAACGGGCTCCTGACTCCCCACCAGCACCAGCGCCCGGGTGGTGGGGATGCCGAGGGCATGGAGCGCTTCGGAGGCGAGATACTCGCGAATGCTGGAGCGCAGCACGGCACGGCCATCGCCAAAACGGGAGAACGGCGTTTTACCCGCCCCCTTCAGATGGAGATCCCAGCGGCTGCCATCCGGCGCCAGCTGCTCACCCAATAGCAGCGCCCGACCATCCCCAAGCCGGGGGCTGTAGCCCCCGAACTGATGACCTGCATAGACCTGCGCCACCGGCTGCATGCCGGGCAGCACTTTTCCCTCGCCACAGCAGGCAATCCAGTCAGCCTCTCTGACGCCTCCCAGCCCCAACTCGGCCAGCAAAGCCCGGTTGAGATGAAGCAACCGGGGTTGCTGCAGCGGCTGGGGGACCACGAGTTCACAGGCCCAGGGCAACTCGGTCGCAAAAGTGTTGATCAGCTTCATGGTTGTGCCATTCGTCCCTGCGTATGCTCGTGTCACTCTTTATACTGCCGTCAGCCACGCTTGTGCTCACTGGCAACCATCATTTTTCAATTCAAGGAGAAGAAGATGCAAAAATGGGTATATGCCCTGCCCTTGCTGGCACTGGCGTGGGGTCATCAGGCCAAGGCTGCCGATATCGAAGCCGGCAAAGCCAAGGCGGCGGTCTGTGCCGCCTGTCACGGCGTGGAAGGCAAGGCGATGATCCCCAACTACCCCCATCTGGCGGGTCAGAATGCCGCCTATCTGGTGAAACAGTTGAAAGCGTTCAAGGATGGCACTCGCAAAGAGCCCTTGATGGATCCCTTCATGGCGCCGCTGACCGAGGCGGATATCGACAATCTGGCGGCCTTCTACGCCAGCCTGAAATAACCTCGCGTCTGACCCTAGGTTCTTCCGAGCCACGCTTACCGTGGTCGATTAGGCAGCCTAATCGACCCTAACGACGGCAGTAGTCGATGATCAGATCCATAAAGGCTTCGCCAAAGCGCTCCAGCTTGCGGTGACCGACACCGTTGATAGCCAGCATCTCGTCTTCGGTCATCGGCATCAGCTGTGCCATCTCCACCAGGGTCGCATCGTTGAACACCACGTAGGGCGGCACCTCTTCGTCCTCGGCAATCTGCTTGCGCAGACCGCGCAGCTCCTTGAACAACCGCTTGTCGTAGTTGGCGTTGTCGAGCAGGCCGTTGCGCTTCTCCTTGCGGCTGGAGATAGGCTGCAGGCGGGGCACCGCCAACTCCAGCTTCACCTCGCCACGCAGCACGGGGCGGGCCGCTTCGGTCAGCTGTAGCACCAGATTGCGGGTGATGTTCTGGGTCAGCAGCCCCTTGTGGATCAGCTGGCGGATCACGCTCATCCAGTATTCGTGGCTCTGATCCTTGCCGATGCCATAGGTCGAGAGCTTGTCGTGGCCGTGATCCTTGATGCGCTGGTTGAGCGAGCCGCGCAGCACCTCCACCACATAACCCACCCCGAAGGCCTGCCCCACCCGCCAGACGCATGAGAGCGCCTTCTGGGCATCTTCGGTACCGTCATAGCTCTTGGGCGGATCGAGACAGATATCGCAGTTGCCGCACGGCTTGTCGTTGTATTCGCCAAAGTAATTGAGCAGCACCTGACGGCGGCAGGTCTGCGCCTCGGCGAAGGCCGCCATCACGTTGAGCTTGTACTGTTCCACCTGCAACTGCTGGGGATTCTCGATGTTGTCGAGCAGACGGCGCACCCGGCCGATATCGGCAGGATCGTAAAGCAGCAGCGCCTCGGCGGGGGTGCCATCGCGCCCGGCACGGCCGGTCTCCTGATAGTAGGATTCGATGTTCTTCGGAATGTCGTAGTGCACCACGAAGCGCACGTTGGGCTTGTCGATGCCCATGCCAAACGCCACCGTTGCCACCACGATCTCGACATCATCCTTGAGAAAGGCATCCTGGGTCTGCTGGCGCTGCTCGAGCGGCAGCCCCGCATGATAGGGCGCCGCCTTGCAACCGTGGCGGGATAGCCGCTCGGCCACCTCCTCCACCCGGTTGCGGCTGGAGCAGTAGACGATGCCGCAGTTGCCTTTCTGGCTCTGCACGTAACGCAACAGCTGTTCCGCTGCCTTGAATTTCTCCACCAGGCTGTAGCGGATATTGGGGCGGTCGAAGCTGGCGGTATGAATAAAGGGATCGTTCAGCTCGAGCCGGTGCAGCATGTCGCTGCGGGTCGCTTCGTCGGCGGTGGCGGTGAGCGCCACCACCGGCACCTGCGGAAACCACTGCTTGAGTCGCCCCAGCGCCGCATACTCAGGCCGAAAATCGTGGCCCCACTGGGAGACACAGTGCGCCTCATCGATGGCAAACAGCCCGAGCGGCAGCTCGGCCAGCCGGTCCATAAACTCGTGCTGCAGCAAGCGCTCGGGGGAGACATAGACCAGCTTGATCTCGCCGCGACGCATGGCGGCGAAGTTCTGGATCATCTCCTCCCGACTGAGGGCCGAGTTGATATAAACCGCCGCCACACCGTTGGCGCGCAGACTGTCGACCTGATCCTTCATCAGCGAAATAAGGGGAGAGACCACCACACCGAGCCCGGGCCGCAGCAGCGCCGGGATCTGGTAGCAGAGCGACTTGCCGCCGCCGGTGGGCTTGAGCACCAGCGCATCGCGCCCCGCGACGATCTGCTCGATGATCTCGAGCTGCCCCGGCCGAAACTGCTGATAGCCGAAGACCGCCTGCAGCAAGGCAAGCGGACTCTCTGGCTGAGGATCTGGCAGGGTTTCGGCAATCGCGGTCATGGGCTCTCCTTTGGGGTCGCCATTCTAAAGCAGCCGCCGCCCACAATAAACCTGCCATTGCGACTGTTAAGAAACTGTTGCAGACTGGCTGGAGTTTTTACTCGGCTTTGATGACAAGGATTGGGATCAGAGAATGAAACAGATGCTCAAGAAGATGGCGCTCAGTGGCATTGCCAACCTGTTTACCGAGAAGATGCCGTTCAACAAGCTGATTGGCATGCAGGTGACCCACTACGACTTCGACAAGGTGGAACTGCGCATCAAGATGGACGACAAGCTGATCGGCAACCCTTTCCACAACATCCTGCACGGCGGCGTCACCGCCACGCTGCTCGATGTAGCGGGCGGCATGATCGTCGCAGCCTCCTGCATCGACGAGCTGGAGGAGTTCTCCCCCAGCTATCTCAAGGAGCGCTTCGCCCGCCTAGGCACTATCGATCTGCGGGTGGATTACCTGCGTCCGGGGCGCGGCAACGAGTTTATCGCCACCGCACACATCATCCGGGCTGGCAGCAAGGTCGCCGTCGCCCGGATGGAGCTGCACAACGAAGAGGGCACCCACATCGCCTTCGGCACCGGTACCTATCTGGTGGGTTGAACCAAGTTAGTGCATAAAAACCACGCGGCTAATCCACTTTTAATCATTAGATTCCTTACCCCTCTGGCCGAACAAGGTCCATACTGATAGTCGGGATTGTGTGCAGAGGGAGGATTGCAGGCGATGAGTGCGAAACTGGCCATCAAACCATCCAGAGCCTTGTTGACACAGCTCGAGTCCATGCTCGACGAGGTGCAGACACCCGAGTGTCGCCACTGGTTGGAACAGGAGCTTGAGGGGTATTCTCTATCCTCACCCCTGCCTTGGTATCGCATCGTTCCCTGTCGGCAACGCGGTCACTTTCTGGATCTGAAAACGGGAAAATATTTGACCTGTCACATCAACAGTCAAACGCTATGCCAACGCGATCTGGCCCAAATTCAGTTCATTTATGCCCGTGAACCCGCCGCCCACTATTTACTGCAACGCAATTCCGGTATTGAACCTTGGCCAGAGCAGCTGCTGGAAGATTATCAGGAGCAGTTGATCCCCGGTCATTTATGCCTGCAAGCCTGGCATGAGCCCGTGATTTCATTACGTGCACAACTGATGGAGGGAATAGAACATTTCATTAGTGAGTACCCCAAGCACGCGGCCTTGCTGCCTCAACACAGTTTCAAGGCTTTGCGGCATCAGCACTGGCATATCTGAGTAAGCGCCTGGCGCGCAAGGAGGGCACCATAGACAAGACCCATAGCGAGATTGCCACAATCTAGAGTGCCGGAGTCAGGATCAGACTCCACCGATGGGCCACCGAGCGGTGGCCCTTTTAATTTCCGCAGCCACCACACTATCGACAACCCAGCGCACCATAAACTGTTGTGGTCAACTAAGACCCGGACACCTGCTTATATCCAATCTTTACCCGCCCTCCCATATCCCACCGACTTATCGCCCCTCTATCCCCTCCCGAACGGAATAAAAGTGGGTTGCCATCGCAAGCGGATAGCGGATAGCGGA
>NZ_CDBR01000044.1 GCF_000819685.1 Aeromonas allosaccharophila
GGGGGAGCAGGCGGCGCGCCAGCTGCTCGGTCAGATCGAGCAGGAGCAACCGCCGTTGGTGACAATCGCCCCCTGCCGAACCCTGTGAGCCCCATCACTTCCGACTGAACAAAAAGTGCGCTTTTTGTGACGTTGGCCACGAATTGGGAACGTTCCCATTTTGATCTGGCCAGATTGTCGGCATGCTAAATGGGAACGATACCAAAAACGCTCCGGCCGACAGACTGGCTCAAAAGGGCGATGCAGACCACTATTCAATGGCGTCACAGAGGGAAGACCCATGTCCAAGATCAACGCACAACAGCTTGCCACCCTGATCGACAAGATCGGCGGCAAGGATAATATCGCCACCGTCAGTCACTGCCTGACCCGGTTGCGCTTCGTCCTGAACGATCCGGCCAAGGCCGACAGCAACGCCATCGAAACCATTCCGGCGGTGAAGGGGAGCTTCACCCAGGGCGGTCAGTTTCAGGTGGTGATCGGCAACGAGGTGGAGCAGTGGTACAAGGCGCTGACCGAAGAGATCGGCGTCAGCGGGGGCAGCAAGGAGGCCGCCAAGCAGGCGGCGCGCCAGAACATGAACCCGCTGGAGCGGGGCATCTCCCATCTGGCGGAGATCTTCGTGCCGCTGCTGCCCGCCATCATCACCGGCGGTCTGATCCTGGGCTTTCGCAATGTCATCGGCGACATCAAGATGTTCGACGATGGCACTCATTCTCTCACCGAGATCAGCCAGTTCTGGGCGCAGGTGCATGCCTTCCTCTGGCTGCTGGGCGAGGCGATCTTCCACTTCCTGCCGGTGGGCATTTGCTGGTCTGCGGTCAAGAAGATGGGCGGCTCCGAGATCCTGGGCATCGTGCTCGGTATCACCCTGGTCTCCCCGCAACTGATGAACGCCTACGGCATCGGTCAGCAGACCCCCGAGGTGTGGGATTTCGGCCTGTTCGTGATCCAGAAGGTGGGTTATCAGGCACAGGTCATTCCGGCCCTGCTGGCGGGGGTATTCCTGGCCTGGGTGGAGACCAACCTCAAGCGCATCATTCCGGCCTATCTCTATCTGGTGATTGTGCCCTTCGTCTCGCTGCTGTTGGCGGTGATAGTGGCCCACGCCTTTATCGGCCCGTTCGGTCGCTGGATTGGTGAAGGCGTCGGCTTCGCCGCCAAGGCGGCCATGACCGGTTCCTTCGCTCCCATAGGCGCTGCCCTGTTCGGCTTCTTCTATGCGCCCCTGGTCATCACGGGTATCCACCACACCACCAACGCTGTGGATCTGCAGTTGATGCAGAGCATGGGCGGCACCCCGATCTGGCCGCTGATCGCACTCTCCAACATCGCCCAGGCTTCTGCGGTCGTCGGCATCATTCTGATTAGCCGCAAGGAGAACGAGCGGGAGATTTCCGTGCCTGCCGCCATCTCCGCCTACCTGGGCGTGACCGAACCGGCCATGTACGGCATCAACCTCAAATACAAGTTCCCCATGCTGTGCGCCATGGTGGGTTCCAGCCTGGCGGCGCTCATCTGTGGCTTCGCCGGTGTGATGGCCAACGGCATAGGGGTGGGTGGCTTGCCGGGCATCCTCTCCATCCAGCCCCAGTATTGGGCCGTCTACTCAGTCGCCATGCTGGTGGCCATAGTGGTGCCGGTGGTGCTGACTCTGCTGGTCTACAAGCGCCAGCAAGCGGCGGGCAAGCTGGCCCAGGCCAGCACCTGACTCAACGCATCAGGGCGACTCGCGGGTCGCCCTCTCCATTTCATATTCGAAACAAGAGAAAGACCCATGAGCCAAACACCCTGGTGGCAGAGCGCCGTGATTTACCAGATCTATCCCAAGAGCTTTCAGGATTCCGCTGCCCGTGGCACCGGCGATCTCAAGGGGATCATGGCCCGCCTCGACTATCTCAAGACCCTGGGGGTCGATGCCCTCTGGCTGACTCCGGTTTACGTCTCCCCGCAGGTAGACAACGGCTACGACATCGCCGACTACCTGGCCATCGATCCCGCCTACGGCACCATGGCCGATTTCGAAGCGTTGCTGGCTGCCGCCCACGCGCGCGACATCCGCATCGTGATGGATATAGTGGTGAATCACACCTCCACCGAGCACGGCTGGTTCAAGTCGGCGCTGGGGGATAAAAACAGCCCCTACCGCGACTACTACATCTGGCGCGATCCGGTGGATGGCGGCGTGCCCAACAACTGGCAATCCAAGTTTGGCGGCAGCGCCTGGGAGTTGGATCCCGCCACAGGTCAGTACTACCTGCACCTGTTCGCCCGCGAGCAGGCGGATCTCAACTGGGAAAATCCGGTGGTGCGCGCCGAGGTGAAAAACATCATCCACTTCTGGGCCAAGAAGGGGGTAGACGGTTTCCGCCTCGATGTCATCAACCTTATCTCCAAGGATCAGACGTTCCCGAACGACGAGATTGGCGATGGCCGCCGCTTCTACACCGACGGGCCGCGTATCCATGAATTCCTGCAAGACGTTAGTCGCGATGTCTTTGCCCCGGTCGGTGCCATGACGGTGGGGGAGATGTCATCGACCAGTCTCGAGCACTGCCAGCGCTATGGCGCGCTGGATGGTTCCGAGCTCTCCATGGTGTTCAACTTCCACCACCTCAAGGTGGATTACCCCAACGGCGACAAGTGGACCAAGGCGCCGTTCGATTTCCTCGAGCTCAAGCGCATCTTCAATCACTGGCAGAGCGGCATGCACGGCAAGGGGTGGTCGGCGCTGTTCTGGTGCAACCACGATCAGCCGCGCATCGTCTCCCGCTTCGGTGACGAGGGCGAGCATCGGGTGGTGGCCGCCAAGATGCTGGCCAGCACCCTGCACGGCTTGCAGGGCACCCCCTACATCTATCAGGGGGAGGAGATCGGCATGACCAACCCCGGCTATCAGCGCATCGATGACTATCAGGATGTGGAAAGCCGCAACATCTTCGCCATCAAGCAGGCCGAAGGAGTGAGCGAGGCTGAGATCCTGGCCATTCTCGGCGCCAAGTCCCGCGACAACTCGCGCACTCCTATGCAGTGGAGTGCCGCGCCCAACGCCGGTTTCACCAGCGGAACTCCCTGGCTCAAGCCTGCTGCCAATTACCCCGAGATCAACGCCGAGGCGGCGCTGGCCGACCAGAACTCGGTGTTCTGGCACTACCGGGATTTGATCCGTCTTCGCAAGGCGCACCCCATCTTCACCCTGGGGGATTATCAGGAACTGCTGGCGGGGCACCCGCAGATCTGGGCCTATACTCGCCGCGCCAACGGTCAGACCCTGCTGGTGGTGAGCAACTTCTACGGCGAGCCGGTGGAGTTTGCCTTGCCTGCCGAGCTGCAAAGCGGGCAAGGTCACCTGCTGCTGGGCAATTACCCCGATAGCCCGGCCCAACCGCAATCGGGTATGCTGCGCCCTTATGAATCCCTGATCTGGCTGATGGAGTAGGCGATGAGCGAGGTGATGACGAAGGCGGCGGCAATAGCACGCGGCCCCGAGTGGCAGAAGATGGTGGCGGGGGAGCCCTATGATGCGGCTGACCCCGAGTTGAAAGCAGCGCGCGAGCGCTGCCGCAGGCTCTATCACACCTTCAACACTAGCTGGCAGGAGAA
>NZ_CDBR01000045.1 GCF_000819685.1 Aeromonas allosaccharophila
TCAGGCTAGGAGGAAGATTGGTAAAGAATGAGAGCATCTGATCCCGCTTCAACTGTCGCTTGAGGACCGTCTTGCCATGTTGATCAACGCCATGTAATTGGAAGAGATGTTTTGCCAGATCAATGCCGATAGTCGTAGCCTTCATGGTGGTCGCCTCTCTCATCAGTGGGAACTTACATTCGCCACTTTGGCACTCAGATGCCGTCTTGGGGAGGGGCGACCATCCCATTAGCTATCGAGGTCGATATCGGGTGTGTGGCGGGGTTGCAGGTTCATCAGCTTGGCCGGTTGGAGGAAGAGATTTTCTATCTTACGCAGATGAGCGGGCACTCAACAGGGCAGGGGAAGTCTTGAAAAGGGTTCCATTATTGGCTGATTGCCAAAAGTGAGGGGAGGGTCACAAAGGTACCATCCCGAGTCACGGGCGTGGTCGGGATGGCGGTTTACTCATCTGCTCTGTGGCATGAGCCGTTATCGGGTGGCCCCGGCCTGCTCGGCGTTTGGCTCCTGCTGGCGCTCTACCTTCTCTTGCTGGCGTTCCGCCTGCGCCTCCAGCTCCTTGCCGAGGAAGTAGTTCAGGAAGGTGCGGATGACTGCGATGATGGCAAGGCGGATCAGCTCCTCCTTGCTCGGCGCCACCGTGGTGGCCAGGATGTCGGCGGCCAGCTGGAACTCCAGCGCCAGAATGAGCCAGCTGCCAAAGCAGAGGCGAATGCGCGGAAAGCCGGGTTGGTGATCCCGCACTCTTGCCGCCAGCCAGAGGGTCTTGCCAAGCCCTATCACCACACAGGCGATGGAGATGATCTCCAGCAGCAGCTGGAACAGCTCGACCCCGTGCATCATGCCCTCTCGCAGGCTCGCTATCTCAAACACTCGGGTCACCTCCCTGATTCAAAAGAGGATACTATTAACATATTGCTCGGCAAAGGCCAAATCCGGCTCAGGCAATCAGTTTGAATTCAATCACATAGAGCGGCGGCAGAGCGGGGTAGATATCGCGGATCACATCTTTCAGCTCGGGGAGGCTCATGTTCTCCTGACGGGCGTGCTCGTCGTTTAGTTCATCGAAGGCCACTGTATTGACGGAGAGCACCTCGATGGTGCCAAAGGGCTGGTGTTCCGGGTTGGTGAACAGCGCCAGCCGCTGGCCGGGCTGCCAGTTGGCCTCGCTCTCGTCGCGTATGGTGATGGTCTTGCGGCCCGCCTGAATATCGGCGACGAAGCGGCTGAAGAAGGTGAATTCGGGATAGGAATGGGCTGACATGGTAACTCCTGACAGGGTGAATCGAAATTGGGTGAGTAGACATCAAAGGTCGAGATAGGTGCGCAGCCTGGCCAGATCGGCGATGGCGGGGCCCTCGGCCCCTTCGCAGACGATCCCCTGTTCGATCAGCTCCTTGAGGGCGCGGCGGTAGACCCGCTCGGTGGTGCCAAAGCGCGCCGCCTCGTGGGCCCGCTTGCGTGACCCCAGCATCGGGGTGCGCTGCCGCTCACGCCACAGCTCATAGGCGATGTTGTAGGCGATGGGGTGGAGCAGGCGGCTGGTGGTGATCTCCAGAGTATCGAGATAGTCGCTGGCGAGCGCGGCGGCAAAGAACAGGGTTAGCTCGGGTTCGGCCAGCAGTCGCTGGGCCAGCTTGTGGGCGCAGATGACCCGGGCATCCAGCTCGGTCTCGGCCACCACGTTCCACTGCACCGGGGTGGCGCTGAAGAACTCCATCTCGCCGAAGATCTGGCTGTGGCAGGCTATTTCGCCAAGCTGGAAGCTGCGGCCCGAGTGCACCGTGCTGTTGAGGGAGACCCGACCACGTTCGACCAGATAGAGCTGCTCGCTCTGCTCCCCCTGGCGCATGATCAATTCGCCCGGCAGGTAGCGGCGCAGAAACAGGGTGCAGGCGTCGAGCGCCGCGGCAAAGCGGGGTTCAAGCTGCTGGAGTTCGGCGTGAAAACGGCCGAGGGGGTAGGGCTGTTGCTGCATGACTTGCCTGTCGCACCGGATGACGAGGGCCATGAGGCTAGCAAGAGTGCGGGCCGGATACCAGCCCGCACGGTAGCGGATGTGCCGCAGTTAACGGTTTGCCGTTTATTGCGCCAACGCGTGGAGGGCGGCAGCGATGGCGTGCTGCTCACCGGCCATCATCGCCTGTTCGGCGCTGGCGTAGTCCGCCACCCCTTGCTGCACATCCTGCTCGAACAGCACCACGTTGCAGAGCACGGCGGCCACCCGCACCTTGCGCAGGCGCCCCACGGTCAGCAGGGAGGCGGTCTCCATATCGGCACCGAGCACGCCACGGGCATGCCAGTAGCGGCAAACCTCCTGCTCGTCATCCCGATAGAAGCTGTCGTGGGAGCGTACCAGCCCGTGCCAGTAAGGCTGGCTGCCAGTGGCCACATGGTTGAGCAGGGCGGCCTGCAGCCAGATATCGGCACAGGCGGGGTACTCGGCAGGCAGATAGGCCTGTGAGGCCCCCTCATTGCGCACAGCGCCTTCTACCACGATAAGGTCGCCTAGCCCGATGTCGTGTTGCAGGGCACCAGCGGAGCCGACCCGGATCAGCGAGCGGGCACCGGCTTGCACCAGCTCCTCCAGCGCGATGATGGCCGAGGCGCCACCGATGCCGGTGCTGCAGACCGTGATGGGCAGCCCCTGATAGCGGCCGTTGATGAGGCGAAACTCCCGGTTTTGCCCCAGCACCTCACACTGTTCAAGCTGGCTGGCGATGCGATCAACCCGGGCCGGGTCGCCGCACAGCACCACCCGCTCGGCAATCTGGTCGGGGCGGCACTGCAGATGGGGTAATAACGTCATGGCTTACAGACCTTGTGGTTGGCGCTTGGCGGCAATCACCCAGAGGCGGGTGCCGTTGGCGGCGATAAACAGCAGGATCAGGTACTCCAGCGACATGGCATAGACGCCCTGCGCGGCATAGACACCGATGCTGATGATGTTGATGACGACCCAGAGGATCCAGTTTTCCACGTATTTGCGGGTCATCAGGATCTGGGCTACCACCGAGAGCACCGTCATGCTGGCATCCCAGAACGGGAAGGCATCGGGGGAGGGCTCGGGGGTGGCAAGGTTGGCACCAAACAGGTTGAGCAGGGAGACCGAGGTACGCGCCAGGGTGGCGAAGACCGGGTCGATATAGCGGGTCAACAGGGCGATGGCCAGCACGCTCACGGCGGCGGTCACCATCAGTTTGGATTTGCTGAGCCAGCGGATCTGCAGGGTATCCCCCTGATCGTTGGCCGGGCGGGTCCAGGCGTACCAGCCGTAGACGTTGGCGCAGAAGAAGAACAGCTGCAACATCAACAGTCCGTAGAGCTGGATCTGGAAGAAGATGATGGCAAACAGGCTGACGTTGATCAGGCCAAACAGGTAGTTGATGGTCTTCTCCTGACTGGCGAACCAGATACAGGCCAGCCCGAACAGGGTGCCGATGGCTTCAATCCATGACATGGCATAGCCGCCACCCAGCGGTATGGTCACCAGCGTGTTATTGATGCTGAACAGCTCGAATATGCTCATTTTCTGATCCTTGGACATGAGGGTTAGTATGCGAGGGCGCCATTCTAAGGGGTGAGGAGGAGGAGGGGCAGGACTTTTGTCCGCCCCGTACTTGGCCCATATCAAAGAAATCGCCGCTGCTGCCCGGTTATTCCAGCAGTGATGGGTTATGGGGTCCCGATGGGCCGGACTTTATTGATATGTAGCAAGATGATAGCGCCATGGCTGTGGTCTGATAGAGTCCACTCTCCGGGAGGAGAATCACGTGATAAAAGGAGGTTGTATTGAATTCCGAGCTTGTCTGGGTGCTCTGTCTGCTGGCTGGCGCCATCTATCTCTTTATGACCAACAAGGTGCGCATGGACGTGGTCGCTCTGTTGATCATTATCCTCTTTGTGCTGAGCGGCACCCTCACCCTGCCGGAGGCGCTGGCGGGCTTTAGCGATCCCAACGTTATCCTGATTGCCGCCCTGTTTGTGGTGGGGGAGGGGCTGGTGCGCACCGGCATCGCCTATCAGGTGGGGGATGCATTGGTTAAGGTGGCGGGTAGCAGCGAGACCAAGCTGCTGGTGTTGCTGATGGTGGCGGTGGCAAGTCTGGGGGCTGTGATGAGCAGCACCGGGGTGGTGGCCATCTTTATCCCGGTGGTGCTGAGTGTGGCGAACCGGATGGGGATCCCGGCCGGTCGCCTGATGATGCCCCTCGGTTTTGCCGGGCTGATCAGCGGCATGATGACGCTGGTGGCCACGCCCCCCAACATGGTGGTCAACAGCGAGCTGATGCGCCACGGCATACATGGTTTCGGGTTCTTCGATTTCACCCCCATGGGCGTGCTGATCCTGGGGCTGGGCATCCTCTACATGCTGCTGGTGCGCGGCTCCCTGGTGGGCGAGGGGGAAGAGGGTAAGGGCAAGCCGACCGGGCGCCGCACCCTGCGCGATCTGATCCGAGACTACCGGCTGGCCGGCCGTGCTCGTCGTCTGGCGCTGCGGCCTGACTCCCCGCTGATTGGTCACACCCTGGACGAGCTGCAACTACGCGCCCGTTATGGTGCCCACGTCATCGGGGTGGAGCGCTGGCGCAAGTTCCGCCGGGTGATGGTGCCGGTGTCGGGGATCAGTGAATTTCAGGCCAAGGATGTGCTGCTGATCGACATGTCAGATCCCGAGGTGGATGTGCGGGCGTTTTGCAGCGAGGCACGGCTCGAGCCGATGATCCTGCGCGGGGAGTATTTCTCCGATCAGGCGCGGGAGGTGGGGATGGCCGAGGTGTCGCTGATCCCCGAGTCCAAGCTGCTGGGTAAAAGCGTGCGGGAGGTGACCTTCCGCTCCAGCTATGGTCTGAGCGTGGTGGGGCTGCGCCGCGACGGTGAGGCACTGGCAGGCAAGCTGGTGGACGAGCTGCTGCAGATGGGGGACACCCTGCTGGTGGTAGGGAACTGGAGCCACATCAGACAGTTGCAGACCCATAGCCGCGATTTTCTGCTGATGGGGTTGCCCGCCGAAGTGGACGAGATGGCCCCCGCCCGCAGCCAGGCTATTCATGCCCTCTTCTGTCTTGGAGTGATGATCCTGCTGATGGTGACCGATCCGGTGCCCAACGTGATTGCCGCGCTGATCGCCTGTCTGCTGATGGGCAAGTTTCGCTGCATCGATATGGAGAGTGCCTACAAGTCGATCCACTGGCCGACCCTGATCCTCATCGTCGGCATGCTCCCCTTTGCGCTGGCGCTGCAAAAAACCGGCGGGGTGGATCTGATCGTCGGTGGTCTGATCAATGCGGTAGGGGAGATGGGGCCGCGGGTCATGCTGGCCAGCCTGTTTGCCCTCTGCGCGGTGATCGGGCTCTTTATCTCCAACACCGCCACCGCAGTGCTGATGGCGCCCATTGCGCTGGGCACGGCCCAGCAGATGGGGGTATCGCCCTATCCGTTTGCCATGACCATTGCCATCGCCGCCTCGGCCGCTTTTATGACGCCGGTCTCGTCACCGGTGAATACCCTGGTATTGGGGCCGGGCAACTACAAGTTTGCCGATTTTATCCGTATCGGGGTGCCATTCACCCTGTTGGTGATGGCGGTGAGTGTGGTGGCGATCCCCTGGTTCTTCCCGTTCTGATAACCGGGATGATGAATGTGTGCACCAGCGGCCTGCGGGCCGCTTTTTTATGGCGAGAGTGGCAAGGCGTGCTCGGAATCAGTGAAGGGTGGCGTTAAGGCGAAGAGGGAGTGATACAGGGATGAGAGACAACCAGAGAGACAAATGTCAGATACAAAAAAACCAGCGTTAGCTGGTCTGTTTGGTACTGCTATTAATGGTGCGGAAGGAGAGACTCGAACTCTCACGCCTAGGGCGCCAGAACCTAAATCTGGTGCGTCTACCAATTTCGCCACTTCCGCAATATTAATGGTGGCTATGACGG
>NZ_CDBR01000046.1 GCF_000819685.1 Aeromonas allosaccharophila
GCGCAGCATGGTGTGTTCATGATCCTCGATCACCCCGGCTTCCGATCCTTCCACCAGCATGGCGTGGATCTCCTCCTCGGTGACATTGTTACTGCCATTCTGGTTGACCCGCAGCAGCCGCAGGCTGGCATTGGTGGAGGCAGACAGCAGCCAGACGAAGGGGCGAGTCAGGGTTGCGAGCCAGTGCATCGGGCGGGCCATCAGGCAGGCGATGCGCTCGGCATTGAGCTGGCCAAGCCGCTTGGGCACCAGCTCCCCCACCACGATGGAGAGGTACGTGACTACCACCACCACTATGATGGTGGCGATCAGGCCACTGCTCTTGGCCGGGAGTCCCCACTCCTGCAACCAGAGGGAGAAGGGCTGGGCCAGCAGGGATTCGCCGTAGATACCGTTGAGTAGACCTATGCTGGTAATGCCGATTTGGACGGCAGAGAGAAAATGGGTCGGGTCTTCGCCCAGTTTGAGGGCAATGGCGGCGGAGCGGTTGCCTTCAGAGGCAAGCTTGCCGAGGCGAGCCTTGCGTGCGGTGACGATGGCGATTTCTGACATGGCGAAGACGCCATTAAGCAAAATCAATCCCAGCAGGATCAATATTTCCATACAGCAACAGCACTCCTTGAGTGGATAAGATCGCTGGCAGTGTAATGAATTTGGCGGCGATGCGCTTGTGAAAGCGGGTGATCCGGCTCGCTAATTTGCTGACGAGAGTCCGCGATGGCGAGAAAAGGGGCAAGGATGGAGCCAGCGAGAAGGAGCTCGCGGCGAGGTGGGCGCCACGTGATGGAAAAGGGCGGGAAGTCCCGCCCTTGCTCATCTCAGTTCAAAAACGCCTTATCAGAACTGCTGGAACCAGCGCTGGATCTGGGCCGGATCCTTGCTCTGGGTCAGAGAGAGCATCAGCAGCACCCGCGCTTTCTGCGGGTTGAGAGTGCCGGAGGCCACGAAGCCGTACTTGGCATCATCGATTTCGGCATCCAGGGTGGTGGCGCCGGTCGGTACGCGGGCGGAGCGCACCACGCGGATACCATCCTTGCTCGCCTTGGCCAGGGTATCGAACAGGGTGTGGTAGAGGTTGCCGTTACCCACCCCGGCGCTGACGATGCCGTCGAACTTGGCATCTACCATCGCCTTGGCAGGCAAGTCGGTGGCGTTGGCGTAGCTGTAGACGATGCCCACTTGCGGCAGCTTGTCGAGCTTGCTCACGTCAAACGGGGTCTTGCTGGTGTGCAGACGGGCCGGGCTGCGCTGATAGTCGATCTTGCCGTTGTGGATGTAACCCAGCGGGCCAAAGTTGGGGGAAGCGAAGGTCTGCACCCCGGTGGTGTTGGTCTTGGTGACGTCGCGAGCATCCAGCACGGTGTCGTTCATCGCCACCATGACGCCACGGCCTTTGGAGGCGGGGTCGGAGGCGGTCACTACGGCGTTGTAGAGGTTGAGCGGGCCATCAGCACTCATGGCGGTGGAGGGGCGCATGGCGCCGACCAGTACCACCGGCTTGTCGCTCTTGACGGTCAGATTGAGGAAGTAGGCGGTCTCTTCCATGGTGTCGGTGCCGTGTGTGATGACGATGCCATCCACGTCATCCTTGGCCAGCAGCTCGTTGACCCGTTTGGCCAGCTTGAGCCACACCTCGTCGTTCATGTCCTGGGAGCCGATCTTCACCACCTGCTCACCCTGCACATCGGCCACTTTCTTCATCTCGGGCACAGCGGCGATCAGGGTTTCGATGGCCACCTTGCCAGCCTCGTAGTTGGACTGGGTAGCCGACTGGCCAGCTCCGGCAATGGTGCCGCCGGTTGCCAGAATATGCACGTTGGGCAGCGCCATCGCCATGGGGGAGAGGGTCAGGCCAACGATGGCGGCGAGCAGGGTCTTGCGGATCGGTAGGGTCATGCTGCAAATCCTTATGGTTGGAATAATCGCAGCAAGTTTGCCCGTTTAATAACCCGGGTCTGTGATAAAACTCACCAAAAGACAGGTGAGTACAGATTTTTAACCTGTTTTATACCTCTATGGAGATAATTTAACTCGCAGAGAAACCCTTGGCTTCAATCAGGGCGATCAGCTCGGCCTTGCTCAGCTCGCTCTCGATGACGGCCTTGCTGCTGGCGAAATCGACGGTCGCGGTGGTGACCGCAGGCTGGGCCAGCAACGCTTTTTGCAGACTGGCGGCGCAGCCACCACAGGACATGCCGGACACGGTGAGTTCGATGGTCATGGGATA
This sequence comes from Aeromonas allosaccharophila, assembly GCF_000819685.1. Lineage (GTDB taxonomy): Bacteria > Pseudomonadota > Gammaproteobacteria > Enterobacterales > Aeromonadaceae > Aeromonas > Aeromonas allosaccharophila. Next base: position 2,228 of record NZ_CDBR01000046.1, read on the forward strand.
TCTCCTCTGTTGATGGGCGCCAGCCTAAAGCTGCCGCCTCCGGCAAGGTCAAGCAGTCAGTACATCAGGCCCAGA
>NZ_CDBR01000047.1 GCF_000819685.1 Aeromonas allosaccharophila
CCATTCTTCCAGCATTGAGGCGGATAAAGGCCTTGGGGGTGGAATAAGAAGGGCGCAGGGCCTGCTTGTCACGGGGGCAGAAGATGCCGCCCATAGCGACACAGAAGGCGCTCCAGTTGCCTTCATCAGCAGCACGGCGGCAAGCATCGAGCAGCAGCCAGTCGCCTTGGGTGAGGGTCTCGAATCCGGGCATGTCGTAATCCTGATTAGCCATGCGGCGAAGTTCACGCCACGCGGTGACAGTAGGGCCGCCGATTTGCTGGAACTGGCGGATGTTGTTGGCGCTCTTCCATGCGAGAACGCGGTGAACGGAATCAGTGGCATTGGTGCCAGTTTCGTAATCGGTACCCACGGCGAAACCATCGATGTTTTTGGCGATGTATTTGGCGCAGTAAGAGACGGCGGAACCTTTCTTGAGGTCGATGGCCTTGCAGGTGAAGCGATGCTTTTTAGCGCCAAGTTCATCAGGGGAATCCCTGAAACACTCTTTGCGACAGATAAGGCGAAAGCGGTTCGCTTGGTCATGCGGCAAGTAGATTGCGGCGTGCCAATGGGGCGTACCATCTGCATGAGGCTCGGCAAAGCGGAAGCCGTAGATGGTGATGGGCTCTTTGGGATTGGCCTTGGTGCCCTTGTCAGAGCAGCGGCGACCGATGTTACGCCATACCTCATTGAGGTAATCCTGCCCGTCTTTGACAGTAGGGCGGCCAG
>NZ_CDBR01000048.1:0-474 GCF_000819685.1 Aeromonas allosaccharophila
AAGCTGATTTAAAAAGTAGTTCTCAAACATTTGTTACAAGTGCTTTGGAAACTTCTTGGCGAAAACCAAATTTTATTTGGTCCTTGTTGTACTTCAACGAGTCGCGTCGTTTCAACGACACTTCTTGGGGTTGTATGGTTAAGTGACTAAGCGTACATGGTGGATGCCTTGGCAGTCAGAGGCGATGAAGGACGTACTAACCTGCGATAAGCTGTGAGAAGTCGGTAAGAGACGCTATTACTCACAGATTTCCGAATGGGGAAACCCACTTAGCATAAGCTAGGTATCGTTGCATGAATACATAGTGCAACGAGGCGAACCGGGAGAACTGAAACATCTAAGTACCCCGAGGAAAAGAAATCAACCGAGATTCCCTCAGTAGCGGCGAGCGAACGGGGATTAGCCCTTAAGTTTCTTGGAAGTTAGTGGAATGGTCCTGGAAAGGCCAGCGATACAGGGTGATAGCCCCGTACA
>NZ_CDBR01000048.1:486-3095 GCF_000819685.1 Aeromonas allosaccharophila
GGGTGACTGCGTACCTTTTGTATAATGGGTCAGCGACTTACATTTTGTAGCGAGGTTAACCGTATAGGGGAGCCGTAGGGAAACCGAGTCTTAACTGGGCGTCTAGTTGCAAGGTGTAGACCCGAAACCGGGTGATCTAGCCATGGGCAGGTTGAAGGTTGAGTAACATCAACTGGAGGACCGAACCCACTAACGTTGCAAAGTTAGGGGATGACCTGTGGCTGGGGGTGAAAGGCCAATCAAACTCGGAGATAGCTGGTTCTCCCCGAAAGCTATTTAGGTAGCGCCTCGGACGAATACTACTGGGGGTAGAGCACTGTTTGGACTAGGGGGTCATCCCGACTTACCAACTCCATGCAAACTCCGAATACCAGTAAGTAATATCCGGGAGACACACGGCGGGTGCTAACGTCCGTCGTGAAGAGGGAAACAACCCAGACCGCCGGCTAAGGTCCCAAAGTTCTGGTTAAGTGGGAAACGATGTGGGAAGGCTCAGACAGCTAGGATGTTGGCTTAGAAGCAGCCATCATTTAAAGAAAGCGTAATAGCTCACTAGTCGAGTCGGCCTGCGCGGAAGATGTAACGGGGCTCAAACCAGGCACCGAAGCCGCGGATTCACACTTATGTGTGAGTGGTAGGGGAGCGTTCTGTAAGTCTGCGAAGGTGTATCGAGAGGTATGCTGGAGATATCAGAAGTGCGAATGCTGACGTAAGTAACGATAAAGGGGGTGAAAAGCCTCCTCGCCGGAAGACCAAGGGTTCCTGTCCAACGTTAATCGGGGCAGGGTGAGTCGACCCCTAAGGTGAGGCCGAAAGGCGTAATCGATGGGAAGCAGGTTAATATTCCTGCACGACTTGTAATTGCGATGGGGGGACGGAGAAGGCTAGGTGGGCCAGGCGACGGTTGTCCTGGTGAAAGTGCGTAGGTGGTGTTTCTAGGCAAATCCGGAGACACAACACTGAGACACGAGACGAACGCACTACGGTGCGGAAGCCATTGATGCCCTGCTTCCAGGAAAAGCCTCTAAGCTTCAGATTACAAGTCATCGTACCCCAAACCGACACAGGTGGTCGGGTAGAGAATACCAAGGCGCTTGAGAGAACTCGGGTGAAGGAACTAGGCAAAATAGAACCGTAACTTCGGGAGAAGGTTCGCTCTTGACAGTGAAGTCCCTTGCGGATGGAGCAGTTGGGAGTCGCAGTGACCAGATGGCTGGGACTGTTTATCAAAAACACAGCACTCTGCAAACACGAAAGTGGACGTATAGGGTGTGACACCTGCCCGGTGCCGGAAGGTTAATTGATGGGGTTAGCGCAAGCGAAGCTCTTGATCGAAGCCCCGGTAAACGGCGGCCGTAACTATAACGGTCCTAAGGTAGCGAAATTCCTTGTCGGGTAAGTTCCGACCTGCACGAATGGTGTAACCATGGCCATGCTGTCTCCACCCGAGACTCAGTGAAATCGAATTCGCCGTGAAGATGCGGTGTACCCGCGGCTAGACGGAAAGACCCCGTGAACCTTTACTACAGCTTGGCACTGAACATTGAACCTACATGTGTAGGATAGGTGGGAGGCTTTGAAGGCGTGACGCCAGTTGCGCTGGAGCCGTCCTTGAAATACCACCCTTGTATGTTTGATGTTCTAACGCAGGGCCCTGAATCGGGCTCGCGGACAGTGCCTGGTGGGTAGTTTGACTGGGGCGGTCTCCTCCCAAAGAGTAACGGAGGAGCACGAAGGTTGGCTAATCCTGGTCGGACATCAGGAGGTTAGTGCAATGGCATAAGCCAGCTTAACTGCGAGACGGACAGGTCGAGCAGGTACGAAAGTAGGTCATAGTGATCCGGTGGTTCTGAATGGAAGGGCCATCGCTCAACGGATAAAAGGTACTCCGGGGATAACAGGCTGATACCGCCCAAGAGTTCATATCGACGGCGGTGTTTGGCACCTCGATGTCGGCTCATCACATCCTGGGGCTGAAGTCGGTCCCAAGGGTATGGCTGTTCGCCATTTAAAGTGGTACGCGAGCTGGGTTCAGAACGTCGTGAGACAGTTCGGTCCCTATCTGCCGTGGGCGTTGGATGATTGAAGGGAGTTGCTCCTAGTACGAGAGGACCGGAGTGAACGAACCTCTGGTGTTCGGGTTGTCACGCCAGTGGCACTGCCCGGTAGCTAAGTTCGGAATCGATAACCGCTGAAAGCATCTAAGCGGGAAGCGAGCCCTGAGATGAGTCATCCCTGACCCCTTGAGGGTCCTAAAGGGCCGTTGGAGACCACAACGTTGATAGGTGGGGTGTGTAAGCGCGGCGACGTGTTGAGCTAACCCATACTAATTACCCGTGAGGCTTAACCATACAACACCCAAGAAGTGTTCTGGGCCTTGTAGCGAATGAACGAACTACTAATTCAGTGATAATGACCAAGTCGTTATTCACGTCAGCTTTCCGAGATTGAAGAATTTGCCTGGCGGCCATAGCGCCGTGGAACCACCTGATCCCATGCCGAACTCAGAAGTGAAACGCGGTAGCGCCGATGGTAGTGTGGCATTCGCCATGCGAGAGTAGGACACTGCCAGGCACCCAATTAAACAGCGACGTGCACATCACGACGTT
>NZ_CDBR01000049.1 GCF_000819685.1 Aeromonas allosaccharophila
ATGATCATCGCCAAGTGCAATAAAGCCCGCAAAGTGGTTATCACTGCCACCCAGATGCTGGACTCCATGATCAAGAACCCGCGTCCGACCCGCGCCGAAGCTGGTGACGTGGCCAACGCCATCCTGGACGGTACCGACGCAGTGATGCTGTCCGGTGAATCCGCCAAGGGTAAGTACCCGCTGGAAGCCGTGACCATCATGGCCACCATCTGCGAGCGTACCGATGCCGTGATGCCGTCCAACCTGTCTGCTGCCAACGACAGCAACAAGCTGCGCATCACCGAAGCCGTATGTAAAGGCGCCGTAGAGACCTCCGAGAAGCTGGACGCCCCGCTGATCGTGGTCGCTACCGAAGGCGGCAAATCTGCCAAGGCCATTCGCAAGTACTTCCCGAAAGCCTGGATCCTGGCTATCACCACCAACAAGAAAACTGCTGCCCAACTGGTGCTGACCAAGGGTGTGGTTGCTCACGTGGTTGACAGCATCGCCTCTACCGACGATTTCTATCGCATCGGTAAAGAAGCCGCGCTGGAAATCGGCATGGGTCTGAAAGGTGACGTGGTTGTGATGGTCTCCGGTGCTCTGGTACCGAGCGGCACTACCAACACCGCTTCTGTTCACGTTCTATGAGTTAGTTGTACGCAATATCGATAACACGTCCTTTAATGAGAACTTGATGGTTGTTCACTCGGGATTCTCGGGTGGTTGATTCGTTTGGCACCTAAAGTTCTCCAGAAATGCCCCGAGTGAACAATCCACAGAGAGAGTACACCAAGTGAATTTAGCCACCTGACGCGAGGTGACATGCTCATCCTGTACACGGAACGGGTATTTATTCCCACTCCCTGTGAGGGTGAACAAGGCGGTTGAAGTGTGGTTCATTGGGTGCGAAATAATGGTATCTTGCCGGTAAATGTTGAAATCGTTTTCAGAAATCCTTTTCAACTGTGATCCGCTTCAAAGCTTTTTCGGGCGCCAACCTCTAGCATTGGCTCCACGAATTAGGGGCTTGCGCTCCCGATTTTCCCGCTGTGGGAGGTAACCGGATGATCCGGCTATTTCCTTCGTTACTTTCGACGGTCATCATGGATGGCCGTTTTTTTTTTGAGTTATTTCACGGTAAAGGGTCGAGCCGCTGGCGCTTTACCGTTAAAATTCCGCTTTTGCACTTGCCCGTGAGTCTTGATGTCTGCGTCCACCCTCTCTTCGGATAGTTATGCCCTGCTCGCCACCCTGCAATTGCAGCGCGTCGCCAGTACCCGTTTGCTGCAAGATCAACTGGCGATGGGCCATGCCCTGATCGATAAACTGACCCGACTGCAGGATGCGGGGCTGGTCAGATTGCGCGGGGAGCAGCAGTGGAGCCTGACCGCCGAGGGGACGCTGGCGCTGATCCTGGGGGTACGTGCCGGTCTCTGCCCGGAGCCGGACTGGAGCCGGGTGCCCTCATTGACCGGGCAGGATCTCACTCATGCGGTGGTGCGCGAGCTCTGTCGCGGCAAGGCGGGGGAGGTGCCAACCTATTTTTCGGCCAGCGATCTGCTGACCCTGCTCGATACCCCGGATGCTCATCAGTTGCTGGCGGGCTCCAGCCCCGCCTGGCAGCAACTGCTGCTGGAGCACTTTTCGCTACAACTCTTGCTCGATGCCCCCTATGAAGAGCGCTGGCCGCTGGCCCATGCGCTGGTGCGCTGCGCCCCCGAGGTGCAGGCCCGGGCCAAAGCGTTCGAGGCGGAGTGGCGCTGGCTCTGCGGGGATGGCGAGAGTACGTCGCCAATCGGCGAGGGCAACGATGACGTCATCGGCTGGCCAGCCCTGCAGGCGCTGGCCCAGCAGAGCCAGAGCGGCCCGCTCGGCGAGCGACTACTCACCGCGTTGGGGCAGTGGCAGGCGGCCGATGAGGGCGAGGCGGGCCAGTGGCCCCGTTCGTTCAGCGCCCTGCTCTGGCTTGGCTGGTTGCAGCAGGCCGATCCCGTCATTGCCAGCGAACAGCGCAAGAAGTGGCAGCGCAGCCTGACTGGCCAGTTCCCTCTGCTTGCCGACCTGCTCAGCCAGTGGGCAGGCGATCGCCACGGTCAGGCGGTTGGCCTGTTCGATACCCTGCAACTGCCGGTGGAGGAGCTCCACTGGGGCTACCTCTGGCTCGATCTCTGCGCGCTGGCCCGTCACGGTGCCCAGAGCCCGCAAGTGGCCATGCTGCACAAGTGGGATCTCTCCCATCTGCTCGATGCCGAGCCCCATCATCGCCTGATGGCGTTTTGTCAGGATCTGCTGCGCCTGTTGTTGGGCGAAGCGGCCAAAGGGGCGCCCCTTTGGCCGCTTCGCGGCAGTGAGGAGAGTGCCCCAGAGAGCAGTGACGAGCAGGATGAGGAAGGGGATGAGGACAAAACCGCCGCCTCTGCCAGCTGGCTCAACTGGTTGCAGGGGCTGGGGCGCTCCAGCGGCGTACGCAAGCCGCAGGAGCGGCTGGTGTGGCTGCTGCATGCCGAGGGCCCCGAGCTGGAGTGCAAGATCCAGAAGCTCAGCACCAAGGGGGAGTGGACCGCCGGTCGCCGGGTCGATCCGGCCCTGCTCTCCACCCAATATGCCGCCATGCTCGATGAGCATGACTGGGCGCTGGTCCGCACTCTGCCACGGGTGATGGGTCGGTTGCCGCGGGATGTCTGGGCGCCGCTGGCCGATCACCCCCGCTTGTTCAACGCCAAGGGGCAAAAGCTGCAACTGGCCATCAGCGCCCCCCTGCTGCAGGTGGTCGCCACCGAACAGGGGATGAGCGCGCAGCTCTGTCCCGATGCGGCCGCCCGCGGGGCCCATATCATGCCGCTGGCACAAGATCTGTGGCAGCTGATCCTCACCCCGCAGCCGCTGCTCGCCCGCTTGCCAGCGCTCGAATCCATCCCGCTGCTGCCCGCCGAGGGGCTGGCCGAGCTGCAACGCACGCTGGATGCCATTCCCGAGCTGCCCTGGCACAGTCAGGTGGAGGGGCTTAGCGGCAACGCCCAGCTGGCTCCCTGGCCGGGTATTCCTTCGGTGCAGCTGGATTGGCAGGATGGTCAGCTGTCGGTCAAGCTGGTCACCCGCTTTGACGATCTGCCGCCCCAGCCCCTTGGCAAGGGTGAGCCCATCGTGCGGCAGGGGATCAAGGCGTACCACTACTGGCAGCGGGATCTGGCGGCCGAGAAGCTGCAGGCTCAACTGCTGCGCAATCAACTGCCCATCGGCCTGCCCGGCAGCGAGTGGCTGCTGCAGGGGGAACAGGCGCTGGCGCTGGTCAATGCCCTGCCCGAGCTGGTGGATGCTGGCGTGGTCATTCACTGGCATCAGGACAGCGCTCGCCTCAAGAGCCTCGATGAAGCGGCCCTGAGCCTGCGCATCGAGCGGCGCCAGGACTGGTTCCAGGTCGAAGGGGCACTGGCGCTCGATGAGCACCAGATCCTCGACCTGCGCCTGATTTTGCGTCAGATGACCCCGGGCCAGCGCACCGTTCAGCTTGACGAGAAGACCAGCCTGATGCTGAGCGACAAGCTGGTGGAGCGACTCACCATGCTGGGGGCCATGCTCGATGAAGAGCAGCGCATCAACAACAAGCTGGCCTATCCGCTCACCCGTCTGCTCTCGGTCATTACCACCGAGGGGGATGCGGCGTGGCAATCCCTGCAGCAGGAGTGGCAGCAGGAGGTCGAGTGCCCTGATGAGTTGCTCACCGGCCTGCGGGACTATCAGAAAGAGGGGGTGTGCTGGATGGCGACCCTGGCCCATCACGGTTTTGGTGCCTGTCTGGCCGATGACATGGGTCTGGGCAAGACGCTGCAGGCGCTGATTGTGTTGCGGATGCGCCAGCACCTTGGCCCTGCGCTGGTGGTGGTGCCCAAGTCAGTGGTCACCAACTGGCAGGAGGAGGTGGCCCGTTTTGCTCCCGAGCTGGATGTGGTGGTGTTCGAGAACCCGGCCGAGCGGGAGGGGATCATTCGCGAGGCCAAGGCCGGTCAGGTGATACTCATCAACTACGGCATGCTTGGCAGCCTGGCGGAGGCGCTCAAGTCCCGCCGCTGGTCCAGCATGGTGCTTGATGAGGCGCAGCAGATCAAAAACGCCGGCACCCAGCGCGCCAAGCTGCTGTTCCAGCTGGAAGGGGATTTTCGCCTCGCCCTCTCCGGCACTCCCATCGAGAACCATCTGGGTGAGTTGTGGAGCCTGTTTACCTTTATCAACCCGGGGCTGCTTGGCAGCCTTGGCGAGTTCAAGCGCCGCTTTGGCAAGGCGGTCAAGGATCCCCAGCACATGGCGCTGCTGCGGGCGGTGATCAGCCCCTTCATCCTGCGGCGCCTCAAGCAGCAGGTGCTGACCGAGCTGCCGGACAAGACCGAGATCATCCACCACATCAGCCTCTCCCCCGAAGAGCGCCAGCTTTATGAGGCGACCCGACGTGAAGTGGTGCAGCAGGTGCAAAGCGCCGATGGCCGCGCCCTGATGCATGTGCTGAGCGGCCTGACCCGGCTGCGCCGTCTCTGCTGCTCGCCGGAGCTGGTGATGCCCGAGTGGTCACAAACCAGCAGCAAGCTGGACGAGGCGATGGCGCTGCTGGAAGAGGCGATCGACGGCGGTCATCGGGTGCTGGTGTTCAGCCAGTTTGTCGACTTGCTGAGCCTGCTGCGCGCCCGCATCGAGCAGAAATCCTGGGATTACTGCTATCTGGATGGCGGCTGCTCCGCCAAATCCCGTCAGGACTCCATCCTGCGGTTTCGTCATGAAGCGGTACCGCTGTTCCTCATCAGCCTCAAGGCGGGGGGCACCGGCCTCAACCTGACCCAGGCAGATACCGTACTGCACCTCGATCCCTGGTGGAACCCGGCAGTGGAAGATCAGGCGAGCGATCGGGCCCACCGGATGGGGCAGACCCAGCCGGTGACCGTATACCGGCTGGTGTGCGAGCAGACGGTGGAGGAGAAGATTGTCGCCCTGCACGACGAGAAGCGGGCGCTGGCCGATGGCCTGCTGAGCGGCCAGTCCGAGGTGCGTGGGCTGGATGTGGAGAGCCTGCGGGCCCTGCTGATGGGCTAATTGGCGCCGCTGCCTTCCATACAGCCTATTGATATAGAGAAGGGGAGAACATCCAGAGATGTTCTCCCCTTTTTCATTTGGGATGCAGATGCGGGATACGTCGTTTATCGCGGCAAGGCGGCCCAGTTATCCCTGATCCAGCTATTCCTGAGCCGGTCATCCCTGATAGAGATAGAGGTGCAGCCGCTCGATGATGGGCTCGCCGCCAATCTTGCGATCCCGCCGCGCCTGTCTGCTCTTGGGGGGATAGTTGCCCAGATGGGTGACCGCGGGCGGGCTGTCCGAGCAGAGCAGCAGCGGCAGGCTCGCCTTGATCTGCTGTTTGCGCGGGGTGCGCTCCAGCCAGAGCAGGTTGATCATCGGATGAGTCTTGACCGGACGGCGGATCCGCAGCTCGGCATCGGCCGGCAGGCGGCGAATGTCGTACACCTCCTGATCCACCATCTTGCTCCACTCCTCGTTGTTGGAGAGGGCCGGTATGTAGCGGCGGCTGCGCTCCAGCATCTCCAGCACCTGCTCGCGACTGAGGCGATTGATGGTCTGCTTGTCGGCCCAGGTAAAGCCGAGGGATTGCAGCTCCCCCGCCAACAGGGTCAGCTTGCGGTAGACCTGCAAGGTGATCACCCCGGGCAGGGCGGTATGTACCAGCTCGAACTTCTCGTCCCGCCCGCCTGCCTGCTGCACCAGTGCCTTGAAATCGAGCTTGTGCTGGTTGATTTGGTCGATCAGCGGTTGCAGCAAGAGGGCTGCGGCGGCAGGAAAGCGCAACCAGCCGGGCAGCCGGTGAGTCGCCTTGGTGGAGCAGCCGGGGCGGGCGCTGTGGTCCCGATAGGCAGCGAGGGTGGCCGCCAGTGCCTCTTTACCGTTGAGATAGCCCACCTCAATCTGCGTGATCGGGTCGTGCTCTTCCCCCTGCGCAACTGGGGGCAGGGGATAGACATGGGCCTCCTGCAGGTCGAGCTGGCCGAGCAGATCGGCCAGCTGGTTGAGAGAGGCTTCAATGGCGGCCATCTGTTGACGCAGGGCGGCGGTCGGGGTAAAGGTATCCATCGATGATCCTGTGGTTTCATCCGCCGTTGACGGCATAAGCTATGGCGTCAGGGCAGGGGAGTAAACTACTGTATAAATAACCATACCAGTATGCCGGTTGCGCGCCAAGGGGCGCGTTTATGAGTAGTCATTGAGGATGCTGCGCGGGAAGAAACGTAAGTTTGTTTTATGTTTCATGGTGTTAATTGCATATCACCAAGAGATCATTGAATTAACAATCGAATGTAATGACGGGGTTGCCAGCCATGGCGCGTCCATTGGTGAGTGCATAGGCAATGCGGTAAATTGCATATGTAAGATGGTGCCATGCAGCACAATATGCTGCGGGCAGTGGATGGTCGAACGGTGATTTAATTATTCGTTATAAATCAAAGCATTAAAATTGTATCAGTCATTTTTTTACTATTAGTTTTACTAATGTAATGTATCAAAATTCGTCAATTGAGTCGGCTCAGCTCCCTGACTAAGCTTTGCGCATCAAATAAAGCCCAGTGCGTAAACACATATTCCGAGGAGCCACATCATGGCCAACATGACTTATACCGAAACCGGTTACCAGCATTCCAGCCAATTGAATCTGGCTGCTCGCGTTAAAATGACCGTTCTGACTTGGCTGGAGCGCAGCCGCAGCCGTCGCCAGCTCTCCGAGCTGCCCGAGTACCTGCTCAAAGACATCGGCCTGAACGAAGCTGACCGTTATCAAGAGACCACCAAGCCGTTCTGGCGTGGTTGATCAGCCGGGCATGGATGCCTCGTTTTTCTGCTGATCCGTTTGCTGCTCTGCCCCTGTGGCGCCCGGCTATCAGGCGGGCAATAGTCTGTTTTATCTCCCCCCGTTTTTCCCCTGTTGTGCGTTGATCCTCTTTCCTCTCCTCTTTATTTCACATTGCTATAGCGCCTCGCTGTCGTCGCTCGATTGTTATCACAATTGTGTTGTTAATGTTTGAATTTGTTTAAAAAACGATTTGAAGCCGCGATGCCTTGCGTATAATCCGGCCATAGTGTTCCAAAGCAAGAGGGTGAGACGGATGATTCCCCAGCACGATTTTTTGGCCCTGACTCGCAGCAACGAGTGGCAGCTTGAGCCCTTTGATTTTGAGCTGCCCGATGGTACGCGGGTCAGCGTCTGGGATACCGGCGTGCTCTGCCTGGAGCCTGCCAGTGGTGCGGGTGATCAGCCCGGGGGATACAAGGATATCGTCCTCTCCTGCGGCATTCATGGCAACGAGACCGCACCCATCGAGATCTGTAACCAGTTGCTGAGCCGTCTGCTCGCTGGCGAGCTGAGTGCCCGCCATCGGGTGCTGTTCCTGTTTGGCAATCCGGCGGCGATGAATCTGGGGCTGCGGGAGGTAGAAGAGAACATGAATCGGCTCTTCTCCGGTGCCCACAGCAAGGGGGAGGGGCTGTGCAATCGGGAGCGGATCCGCGCCATGCGCCTCGAGCAGTATGTGAGCCGCTTCTTTGCCGATCCGGCTCGTCCCCGCTACCACTACGACCTGCACACAGCCATTCGCGGTTCGCGCCACGAGAAGTTCGCCGTCTATCCCTTCCCCCACGAGCGGCCCCACTGCCGCGAGCAGGTGCAGTTCCTCGGCGCCTGTGGGGTACGCACCATTCTGCTCTCCGCCAGCCCGACCACCACCTTCAGCTACTACAGCTCACGCCAGCATGGGGCCCATGCCTTCACGGTGGAGCTGGGCAAGGTACGGCCATTTGGCGAGAACGACATGACACGTTTTATCGAGACCCGGCAGGCACTGCAGGAGCTGGTCACTCAGGATGAGGTGGCGCTGGAGCCGTGGCGGGCGGATGATTTCACCCTGTTTGCCATCGATCGGGCGATCACCAAAAAATCGGAGCAGTTTCGCTTCCTGTTTGCCAGCGATGTGGACAACTTTACCGAATTCCCGCAAGGGTTCGTGCTGGCTGAGGATGGCGAACTTCGCTACACCGTCGAGCAGCTGCGCGAGGCGGTGGTCTTCCCCAATGCCAACGTGGCGATTGGCCAGCGCACCGTGTTGCTGGTGGTGCCGACAAGGCTCTGGGAATAGTGGTGGAGCGCTTTGCCCGCAGCGCGGCGTCCGCAGGCGGCACCAAACCATTGTTTGAGTGGGTGGCTCGGATACAGCGGTTAGCCGCAGGAATAAAAAAACGGGGCCAGTCAGATGACTGGCCCCGTTTTGTATCGGGTTCAAGCGGTGAGGCTTAGCTGTTGTTCTTCACAAACAGGGTCAGCTCCTGACCGGGCTTGAGGTAATCCCCTTTATCCAGCTGGTTCCAGCGCATCACATCGTTGATGGCCACCTGGAAGCGAGCTGCGATGGAGGAGATGGAGTCGCCACGGCGAACCTGATACACCATCGATTTGTCGTTCTTATTCCCTTGCTTGGGATAGACCACCAGCTTCATGCCCGGCTTGAGTGCCGACTTGGCGTTCAGGCCGTTCCACTTGGCCAGCTCGGCATGGGAGACGCCGTGCGCCTGGCTGATGCTCCACAGGTTATCACCCGAGCGCACCTTGTAACTGACCTTGGCCTTCTGGCTGCCACGGCTGGCCAGCTGCTGCGGCTTGCTGGCGGCACTTGCCTTGCTGCTGACCTGACCATGGGTCGGGATCACCAGTTGCTGACCGCGACGCAGGCTGTTGCTGCGCAGATTGTTGGCCAGCTTCAGCTCGCTCACGCTGACGCCGTGATTCTGGGCGATGCGCGACAGGGTATCGCCACTGGTGACCTGATAGGAGCGAGTACGAATACGTTCGCGCTTGGGCAGATCGGTCAGTGCCAGCTCCAGGGTATCGGCATACTCGATCGGTACCAGCAGGCGGTAAGGGCCACGGGGTGACATCACACCACGGCTCAGGGCCGGATTGACCTCCTTGAGCTCTGATGTGCGCAGTCCCGCCAGTTGGGCGGCCACGTTCAGGTCGAGCTGGCTGCCTGTCTCCACCACCCGCAACTTGGGCTCGTTGGCGAGCACTGGCAGCGTGACGTTGTATTTGTCCGCATTGCTGATCATGTCCGCCATGGCGAGGATCTTGGGTACATACATCCGGGTTTCGCGGGGCAGATCGAGCGACCAGTAGTCAGTCGGTTTGCCGGCACGCTGATTGCGCTGGATGGCGTTGCGCACCCGGCCTTCACCGGCATTGTAGGCGGCTAGCGTTTGCAGCCAGTCGCCGTCAAAGAAGCGGTTCAGATACTCCAGATAGTCGAGCGCCGCATTGGTGGAGGCCAGCACATCGCGCCGTCCGTCATACCAGTTGTCGTGGCGCAGACCGAAGTTCTTGCCTGTGGCGGGGACAAACTGCCAGAGTCCAACCGCATTGCTGCGGGATCGGGCATGAGGATCAAACATGCTCTCGATCATCGGGACAGTAATAAGCTCCATTGGCAGCTCACGCCGTTCTATCTCCTCTACCATCAGATAGAGGTAGGGTTCAGCCCGGCTGGCAATGGTCGCCAGATGCTTATCATTACGCAACAGCCACTCTCGTTGTTGGCGGATGCGGGCATTATCCGGGGTTTCCAGCTGCATATCATCGCTGATGCGCACCCACAGATTGTCCGTATCTTCCATTTCGTCCAGCTGTTCATCGCCAAACAGGAAATGGGAAGAGTGTTTTTTATGCGCTTTTTTCTTGACCTGGGGGGACTTGATCGGCTCGATTGCCGTTAGCGCCCGGTCATCCTGATGGCTCAGGTTTTGGCAGCCGCTGAGCAACAGCGCTGCCAATAAGGCCGTTCGTACCTTCATCTCGTTCCGGTCATTTTTAGGAAAAACAGCCCGCATCATAAGGGGCAATGGCCCCCTGATCAAGGTTTGTTCAAAAAACGTCCTTCCACTGGCGTAGGATGGTGAAGGTATCTACCGGATTTTTCACGCATTTTAGCCCGTGATTTTCAGCAGAAAATTTCACTGAATCCTGCTCGCAGCGCAGAAAAATGTTGAAAGTGCGTTCATCCCCCAACCGGGTTGGCAGGCTTGGCAGCCCTTGTTGCCGCAGTTTGCTGATCAGCCCGATCTGGCGGCGGATCGCCGGGTTGTCCGGCTCGACCGCATAGGCAAAGCGCAGGTTGGAGAGAGTGTACTCGTGGGCACAATAAATGAGTGTCTCATCGGGCAGGGCGGCGAGTCGTTGCAACGAGTGGTACATCTGCTCCGGCGTCCCTTCAAACAGGCGGCCACAACCGGCCGAGAAGAGGGTATCGCCACAAAACAGCATGCCGTTGCCATGGTAGGCGATGTGGCCGCGGGTGTGACCGGGCACATGGATCACCTCGAGGGCGAGGCCGTGCCAGTTGATCTGATCGCCATCTTCGAGCCACTGACCGTGGTGATCCGGCATCGGGTCCAGTTTGGGGCCATATAGCCGGGCATGGGGAAAGTGGCGGAGCAGGTCGGTGACGCCCCCGACATGGTCGTGATGGTGATGGGTCAGCAGGATGGCGTCGAGCACCAGCCCCAGTGCCTCGAGCCGCTCCAGCACCGGGGCGGCATCGCCCGGATCGACCACCAGACAATGATTCTCGTGGCGGATCAACCAGATGTAGTTGTCATTAAAGGCTGGAACTGTGATCACTGGATACATGAGTCTGCTTCTCTTTAGGGAGGGTATCTTATATAACAGGATGGCGTTCGAAACCCCGAGTTGAGCCCTATTATGCAGGTGGCACGTACCGAACAACAAATCGAGATCCCGACCAGCTGGTCTGCATTGCCTATGGGGGACTGGGTGGCGGCCGAGATCCAGGAGCGGCTCGACAACTGGTGCCCCAATCTGTTTGGCTATCATCTGCTGAAAATTGGCGCCCTGAGCGCCGAACTCTCCTGCAAACGCTCCTCCATCCGTCACCAGATCGGGGTTGCCCCCGGTGGACGGCTGCTCGACATGTATGGCGATCCCCTCGATCTGCCGGTACGCACCGGCAGCGTCGATGCCTGCCTGCTGGCCCACTGCCTCGATTTCTCTGCCGATCCCCATCAGGTGCTGCGCGAGGCCGAAAGGGTGCTGACCGACGATGGCTGGCTGATCATCAGCGGCTACAACCCCTTGAGCCTGGTCGGGATCGGTCATTGTGTGCCGTTCTTGCGGCGCAGGATGCCCTGGTCGGCACGGATGTTTACCCCGGGGAGGGTGACGGACTGGCTGCATCTGCTGGGATGCGAGGTAATGTTCGACGAGCGCTTTGGCTACTCGTTTATGGGGAAACAGAGCTGGCACAGCTGGTGGCAGGAAAGCATCGGGCGGGATTACTGCAGGGTGTTTGCGTCGGTCTATGTGATTGCGGCCCGTAAACGGCGCTTTCCACTGATCCCGGTGCGGCGGCGCTGGCAACTGCCCAAATCCCTCGCCACACCGGGAATGGCCCGTCAGGGCTGGTAGCCGGTATCCTCGGCCAGATCCTTGCCGCAGGCGGCATCTCTGGCCAGTTCGTCGCACCGTTCGTTCTCGGGGTGGCCGGAGTGACCCTTGACCCAGAGCCACTCAATCTGATGGCGAGCCACTTCCGCATCCAGCTCCTTCCAGAGATCGACGTTCTTGACCGGCTGACGGTTGGCGGTCATCCACCCTTTCTTCTTCCAGCCTATGATCCACTGGGTGATCCCCTGACGAACATACTGGCTGTCGGTAGTGAGGCGCACCTTGCACGGTTCGTTGAGGGTGCGCAGGCCCATGATGGCGGCCATCAGCTCCATCCGGTTATTGGTGGTCAACTTGAATCCGGCGGAAATCTCTTTGCGGTGGGTGCCGTAGACCATCACGGCTCCGTAACCACCCGGGCCCGGATTGCCGAGGCAGGAGCCGTCGGTATAGACATCAATCTGTTTTAACATGAGCAATCAATCTGTTTTAGCATGAGGCTTGGGGTAAACTAGCGAGTAAGTAAAGCCGAAGTTTGACATAGATTGGATCATGAACACACCCCAACTGAATCGCCAGATCATTCTGGATACTGAAACCACAGGTATGAATACGGCAGGCGGCCCTGTCTATCTGGGTCACCGCATTATCGAAATCGGCTGTGTGGAGGTGATCAACCGCAAGCTGACCGGTAACCACTATCACGTCTATATCAAGCCTGATCGTCTGGTCGACCCGGAAGCGATCCAGGTGCACGGTATCACCGACGAGTTCCTGCGTGACAAGCCATCGTTCAGCCAGATCGCCGACGAGTTTATCGAATTCATCCGCGGTGCCGAACTGATCGCCCACAACGCGCCGTTTGACGTGAGCTTCATGGACTACGAGTTCAGCAAGCTCGGTCTCGGCTTCAAGACCGCCGATATCTGCTCCATCACCGATACCCTGGCGATGGCGCGGGATCTCTTCCCCGGCAAGCGCAATAACCTGGATGTGCTCTGCGATCGCTATGGCATAGACAACTCTCACCGGACATTGCACGGGGCCTTGCTCGATGCGGAGATCCTGGCAGATGTCTACCTGCTGATGACCGGTGGCCAGACCAAACTCAATCTGGCCAGTGAAAGCAACGAAAACGAAAGCAATCAGGACACCAGCATTCGCCGGCTGGAGAGCAATCGGCCCGCCCTCAAGGTGGTGCGCGCCAGCGCCGAGGTAGAGGCCCTGCACGAGGCGAGGCTGGATCTGGTGCAGAAGAAGGGAGGAAGTTGTCTGTGGCGGCAATGAGCAAGTGGTGTGCCGGTCTGCTGTTGTTGCTCTCGCTGGGTGCGTCGGCGACCGAGGTGTTTGCTCCCTCCGATATCCCGCTGCTGGATAACCGCTTTCGCATCGATTACGGGGTGAAGGAGATCACCTTCATCGTCAAGCGCAAGCCGGGCACCCCGTCGGTGATCCTGGTTCGTCCCGATGGCAGCAAGCTCTACGTGGGCAAGGTCAAACCCGCCGAGGTGGGTTGGTTGGCACTGCCGGAGCACGATCTCATTACCCTGCGCAATCCCATGCCGGGTCCCTGGCAGGCGATTGGTGAGGTGGACCCCGACAACCGGGTGCGTATTCTCTCCGATATCCGGCTCGATATCGCCGCCCTGCCGATGCAGCTCTATCAGGGGGAGGTGGTCAAGCTCAAGGCGTGGTTGCTGATCAATGGCCAGCCGCCGAAAGATAAATACTATCTCTCTGACCTTGGCATGACCGTCAAGCTGCAATCCTTTAGCGATGCCAGCCAGCAAAAGGTCGTGCTGGATCAGGTACTCGGCCACTATCGCGATGACGGCAAGGGTCTCGATGAAGTGCCGGGTGACGGTATCATGACTGCGGAAGTGACACTGCAGGATATTCCCGGTGGCAAGTACCGCGCCATGTTCAGTACCGGTAATCAGGTGTTTGTCCGCGCCCGTTATCAGGATGTACTGCTCTACCCCTATCCGTTCAGTTATAACCTGGCGCCGCCTTCGGAAGAGCTGGGTGCCAAGTTGTCGCTGCTGATCGACCGTGATGAGCTGGCTCCCGCCTCCGTGGTGATCAAGGGGAGTGTGACCAGCAATGTGGGCGGCCTCTACGAGTTCAGCGAGACTGCCAGTGAGCCCAAGCTTGATATCGATCTCTCCATCATCAAGGAGGTCGGTCAGCATGTGGTGAAAGCAACCCTCTATGGCACCACTCGCCTCGGCCGCGAGCTGAAAATCGAGTTGCCGGTCAAAACCTTCAATATCTTCCCGCCGCCTCCCCCTCCCGTAGAGGTGGTATCGGCTGCCGCACCGGCATCCAGTGCCGAGTCAACCCATGAGGCTTCGGCAGGGGAGGAGATGGGCTGGCTGATCTGGGTATTGGCGGGTGGTGGCGTGCTGTTGGTGATGCTGGGTGGTGTCGGCTTTGTGGTGATGCAAAAACGGCGAGCCTTCAAACGCGCATTGGCGGCGGCACAGGCCGAAAGTCAGCAGTCCGGGCAGCCGGCAGCCAAGCTGGATCTCAACCTGCCGGAGCAGTAACCGTCGCTCTGCAGTGGCGTGATGCCAGATATAAAAAACCGCCCTGATAAGCAGGGCGGTTTTTTTGAGTTCATAAACGGAACAAACCGGATATCAGTGTTCGCCGATATAGACATCCTTGTTCTGCTCGCGGATCTCGAGGAACTTGTCCAGATTGGCCAGCATCAGCTCGACCAGCTGGGGGTCGAAGTGCTGACCCTTCTCCTCCTCAATCAGCGCCAGCACCTTGTCCAGTGGCCACGCCTTCTTGTAACAGCGATCCGAGCCGAGGGCATCGAATACATCGGCCAGTGCCACGATCCGTCCCTCCAGCGGAATATCCATTCCCTTCAGGCCACGAGGATAGCCACTGCCATTCCACTTCTCATGGTGATTGCCGGCGATGGTGGCACCAATCTGGAACAGCGCCAGATCGCTGCCGGAGAGCATATCCTGCCCCAGCTGGGCGTGGGTTTTCATGATCTCCCACTCTTCCGGGGTCAGCTTGCCCGGCTTGTGCAGGATTGCATCGGGAATACCGACCTTGCCAATGTCGTGCAGTGGTGAGGCTCTTTTGATCAGCTCGCTCTGCTCTTCACTCATCCCCAGCAGCAGGCAGAACTGCTCGGTATAGAGCGCGACCCGCTTAACGTGCAGCCCCGACTCTTTCGAGCGGGTTTCGACCAGCTCGCCGATGCGATAGATGATCTCCCGCTGATTGTCGGCGATCACCTCGTTCAGCCGGATATTTTCCAGCGCCACTATGATGTTTTCGGTAAACAGGGTCAGCAGACTGGTATCGATCTGACTGAGTTGACGAGTGGTCTCGATATGGAACAGCAGGTGGTGGCGCTGGTTCTGGCAATAGAGAACCATCTGATTGGTGCCGTACACATTGCTGCGCTTGCCCATGGCCTGGCGCAAGATCTCCGGCGCCTCGGTGAGACGAATGGCAGGGTGACCGGGTAGCAATGGCTCCAGCAGTTGATCCTTCACCTCGTAGGCGTATTGCCTGACGTCGTAGATCTGGGTCTCGCCCAGATGGAGCAGGGCACTCAGCTGCTCCTGGGCCCCTTCGACAAACTGGCGCAGCGCCCGCTTCTCAAAGATCCCCTTGGAGGCTTCGATGACTTTTTCCAGCCCCTGGCGGTTGCTCTCCAGGGTGCGGATATCCCGATAGGAGCGCAGGCTGGCCCGCAGCAGGGTACGCAGCTTCTGGGAGGTGAGCTCGGTTTTATCCTTGTAGTCGTTGATGTCGTAGTTGGTGACCACGTCATCTTCCGGCGCCTGGCCGGGTTGGCCGGTACGCAGCACGATGCGCACCATCTTGTTTTGCAGCTCTTCACGGACATATTTGACGACATCGAGGCCCGCGTGGTCGACCTCCATCACCACGTCCAGCAGCAGCAGCGCGACATCAGGGGTGATGGCCAGCAGCTTCTTTGCCTCTGCAGCGGAATAGGCATGCAGAAAGTCAATGGGGCGATTGTCAAACTCGAATTTGTTCAAGGTGATTTTGGTGATGCGATGCACTTCGGGCTCATCGTCAACAATCATCACCTTCCAGCCCGCTTGTTGCGTGTCGGGAAGGGCGAGATCATCATCATCAATAATCAGGATTTGGTCATCCATCATACAATCCTGTTTGGCATCCTGTGCTTACATTAACTGCTTCACTAAGGATAGGAAACTTATTGAGAAATAAAATTTGATCTCGAAAAACAATGGTCGAATAAGCAAATGGAACCTCCACTTCCGGTGACCGTTGGCGAGGGCTTTCTTCGCACAATCATGAGGCTGGATTGCATCCACGTCACTCGTGCTCTCGATTGCCGCACCACATCGTGCGGCTCTTGCACATCCCTCCCGCGTGGCCGACGAGAATCAATCCTATTTGATAATAATTCCTATTTGCGTGTAACATGGGCGACACACTCAACGAGGAGCCCCATCGTGTCCCCATCTCTGCCTCCCAATCGCCCCCGTCTGCTGACTGTCAAAGCCGTTACCCGGATCACCCCCCATTTGCGTCGCATCACCTTTGGTGGCAGCGAACTGGCTGACTATCCCTTTACCTGCGGTGGGGCCCATATCAAGGTGATGTTGGCCCAGCCCCATCAGGTAGAGCCGGTGCTGCCTGCCATGACCCCAAACGGCCCGCGCTGGAGCAATCCTGCGGACAAGCCGGTGATCCGCACCTACACCATCCGCGCGTTTCGCCGTGATGAGCAGGAAATTGATATCGACTTTGTGCTGCATGGTGACGGTGGGCCCGCCAGCGCCTTTGCTACCCATGCCAAGCCGGGGGATAAGGTGATCCTCTCCGGGCCGGGGGGGCCCAACCCCATGCTGCAACCGGCCGATCACTACTGCCTGGTGGGGGATCTCACCGCCTTGCCCGCCATCATGGCGATGTGTGAGGTGATGCCTGCCGAGGCCAGAGGGGAAATTGCGATTCTGGTGCCGGATCAGTCGGATGCTCAGCCGTTGACGCTGCCGGTCGGGGTGCGCTGTCACTGGTTTGTCGGCGAGCCCGAGCTTAGCGGCCTGCTGGAGCATGTGGTTGCTCTGCCGCTAGTGCGCGATGGCGGCTTCTTCTGGCTGGGTGGGGAAGAGGCGCTGGTGTTGCCGCTGCGCCGCCATTTTCGGTCTGTGCTCGAGGTGGATCGCCAGTCGCTCTACGCCGTGCCGTACTGGCGGCGGGGCAAGAGTGAAGAGGCCTATCACCAGACTCGTCACGATGTGATGGATAATTAAGCGGATGCGAAAGAATACCTGATTTACACTTGCAAATAAAAATGATTTGCATTTAGTATTGCGCCGTCCCGATGTCAGTCGGCACGGCGTTTTTGTTATTGATGGCTGCGCGTGGCATAGCACAACGCAGGCCCTGCCGTAATGCACTGATGTTCGGGGTAATGGGGTATGGACGACAGTTCATGCCAATGAACTCCATCACTTTGCACCGGGTCTGGCGAGGTCAGACAGGGATGTCGGTGGTGTTGGCCTTGGTTGTTTTATGTGGAGTGTTGATGATGCGTACATCATCCCGACGATTTGCAGTGCATCCGCTGGTGTTGTCCCTTTTTGCCCTGCCAGTTCTGGCCCAAGGGACTGCGCCTGCCGCCGCTCATGAAACTATGGTGGTGACGGCGAGTAAAACCCGGCACAGCGAGCTGACCGCCCCGGCCAGCGTCTCTGTGGTGACCCGGGCCGAGCTCGACAAGCTCAATGTCAATGATCTGACCGGCGCTCTGAAACAGTTGCCGGGGGTCAATATCAGTCCTGCTACCAGCTACGGCCGCAGCGAGATCAAGTTGCGCGGGCTGGAGGGGGATTACACCCTGTTGCTGGTCAATGGCCGGCGTATCAGCTCCCGCGACGCCCTTACCTCCGGTTATGGCAATGATTTCGATCTCTCCGCCATCCCCATGGCGGCCATCGAGCGTATCGAAGTGATCCGCGGCCCCATCTCCTCCCTCTACGGTGCAGATGCGCTGGGTGGGGTGGTCAACGTCATCTTGCGCCAACCCGGGGAGAAGACCGAGGCTGCGGCCACCTATACCTTCAGCGACCCCACCGACGGTCACGGCGGGGATATCAACAAGGCGAGCGCCTATGTGGGCGGGGCGCTGATCGACAACAAGCTGCTGGCCAACCTGGTGGTGGAAGGGAACCACAGAGATGCCTGGCAGAGCGAGCAGAGCATCAATCCCAAGGCCGATGCCATCGAGCAGCGTGAAAAGCTGGGGATCCTCTCCAACGTCAAATGGCTGATCGATGATCGTCAGGATCTGGATGTGGGGATGAACTACGCCAAAGACGATCGGGAGGCCCACTGGAACAACTACGGCCAGACGCCGCGCAATATCCAGCAGATGGAGCGCCTGGGGCTCAATGCCACCCACGTCGGCCGTTGGGATCAATTCGACAGCCGGGTCGGCTATGCCTTCGAGCAGGTTGATCTCTTTGATGACTCCGAACTGATGACGGCGCTGAGCAAGACCAGCGGCGATGTGAGCCAGACCAACCACACCTTCGATGGCCAGCTGAGCGGCAATCTGGGCAGCCACCTGCTGACCAGCGGTGCCGAGTACCGCATCACCGAACTCAAGCATAACGTCAACCTCAAGGGGGGCGATGTCAGCGTCAACCAGAGCGCGCTTTATCTGCAGGATGAGTTTGGCTTTGGCGATCTGGCGTTGACCCTGAGCGGCCGGGTCGATCACCACGAGACCTATGGCACCGAGTTTAGCCCCCGTGGTTATGCCCTCTACAGCCTGACTGACAACTGGGTGGTCAAGGGCGGCATTGGCAAGGCGTTCAAGGCGCCGACCATTGCCCAGTCCAACCCGGATTATGCGGTAGCCGCCTGTCGCGGTCGCTGCGCCGTGGTGGGCAACCCGGACCTGAAGCCGGAAACCGCCGTCAGCTACGAGTTGGGCACCGCCTACGATGGTTCGTTCTGGGGCGCGGGTGTAACGGCCTTCCACAACGATATCAAGGACAAGATCCAGAGCGAGGCATGGACCTCCACCTGGCGTCCGGCGGTGATGACCTATCAGAACGTCAGCAAGGCCCGCATCAAGGGGGTGGAGCTGAGCGGCTGGTTTGATCTCACCGATAACCTGACCCTCTCCAGCAACGTCACCCTGATCGACGGGGAAGACAAGACCAGCGGCAAGGATCTCTATCGGACGCCGGAGCATACTGCCAACGCCAAGCTGGAGTGGCAGGTCATCGAGAGCCTGAGTACCCAGCTCGGCTGGAACTACACCGGCAGCCAGATCCTCCCGGTTCCGCGCATGAGCGGCACCACCTATGAGACGACAGCAGGATTCCACACCCTGGATGTCGGGGCAGTCTGGAGCGCCACCCGGGCACTGGATCTGAAGTTCGGACTCAACAACCTGACCAATACCAAGCGTGACTGGGTTGCTACCGAGGCCGATCAGATCCTCGACGGGCGCACTGTCTATGCCGGTGTGGCCTACAAGCTGTAATGGCTGAGCGGGAGCCCGCACTGGCGGGCTCCCGTTGTCGCCGCTGTATCACCCCGGGTGACGGCTTTTATTTCAACCACATGGCATTGCAATCATAAGGAGTTAAAGGGTGTTTAGAGACCAGACCTCGCTGTTCTGGCTGGGATTGTTCCTCCTGTTCATACTGCTTTCTCTTTCGCTCGCCACCGGTGCGGGCGTCTATGGTGCCCGCGAGGTTCTCGGCTACCTGATGGGGGATGCCCGCTGGGCTGGCGACGAGAAGCTCGCCATGGTGCTCAATACCTTGCGGATCCCGCGCACCCTCTGTGCCATGGTGGTCGGTGCCTCTCTCTCTCTGGCTGCCTCCTTGTTGCAGAGCGCGACCCGCAACCCGTTGGCAGAGCCCGGCCTGCTCGGGGTCAACGCCGGTGCTGTCTTTGCATTAGTCGTGGGGCTCACCTGGTTCGGGGTGGAGTCCGCCTACGGCTATCTGCTCTGGGCCGGACTCGGCGCGCTGCTCGGCAACGTGATTGTGCTGGGGCTCGGCATGATGATTGGCCGCTCCAACCCGCTCAAGCTCATTCTGGTCGGGGTGGCGCTCTCCGCCACCTTCGGCGGTCTCTCCAGCTTTCTGCTGCTCTCCTACAAGATGGTGCTGGAGCAGTACCGCTTCTGGAACCTCGGTTCCCTGTCGGCGGCCAATCTCGATGCCATCATTGCCGTGCTGCCCTTCGTGCTGGCGGCGTTTGTCATCACCTTGCTGCTCTGTCGCCAGCTGACCCTGATGCAGATGGGGGACAGTCAGGCCCAGGCGCTCGGGATCCGCCCCAACCGGGTGCGGATCGGCGTGCTGCTGGCCGCTACCCTGTTTACCGCCAGTGCCATCGCCATCGCCGGTCCCATCGGCTTTGTCGGCTTTCTGGCCGCCTACTGTGGCCGACTGGTGGAGCCGGTGAAGCTGTCGGTGCAGGTCTGTTTCTCCGCCCTGTTCGGCATGTTGTTTCTGCTGTTGGCCGACATTCTGGCGCGCTGGCTGATCCAGCCGTTCGAGTTGCCCAATGGCGTCATTCTGGCCCTGATCGGCGCACCAGTGCTGATCGCCATCGTTCATCGCGGGGGCTTTCGAACCCTGCTGACCGTCAAGTGAGGGGCTGATGCGTACACCTACCGATATGCTCTGCCTGCGGGCAGGCAACCGCTCTTTGCTGATCCATCTGCCGAGCTGGCGCTGGCTGGCTCTGCTGGCCATGGCGCTGCTGGCGTTGGGTCTGCTGGCCCTGAGCGTTGGCGGCGGCAAGCTCGGCTTCGCCGGGGTGGTCAACACTCTGCTGGGGGAGGGGACGCGGCTTGAGCAGCTCACCCTGTTCAAGATCCGGCTGCCGCGCATCCTTGGAGTGGTGGTCGCTGGGGCGGCCATGGGGCTCTCCGGCTGTCTGGTGCAGACTCTGGTGCGCAACCGGCTGGCCACACCCGACATGGTGGGGGTCAACAACGGCGCCTCTCTGGCCATCATCGTCTTCTCCCTCTACCTGACCGTGGGTAGCTGGCCCTGGTGGGCGGCACCTATCGGCGCTATCTTCGCGGCGCTGGTGCTCTATGCCCTCTGCCGCAAACCGGGTGAACAGGGCTATCTGTTCGTGGTGATCGGCATCGGCCTCTCCGAGCTGTTCGAGGCGCTCGGCCAGTTCGTGATGTCGACTCAGGCCTTGTTGCACTTGAGCTCCCTCTATCTGTGGAATATGGGCAGCTTTATCGCCGTGGGTTACAGCACCATCACCCCCATCGCCATCCTGTTGCTGCTGCTCTGCCCGTGGATCGTCTATCTCTCCCGCTCGCTGGCGGTGCTGCGCTTTGGCCCCGAGATGGCCAGAGGGCTTGGCGTCAACGGCGATCGGGTGCAACTGGGCATTCTGGCGCAGGCCATTCTGGTGGCGGCGCTCGGCACCGCCATCGGCGGCCCCGTGGTCTTTATCGCCATGGCAGCCCCCATTCTTGCCTCCTGGCTGGTGAAAGACCGGGTGGTGCCGCTCTGGCTGGCAGCACTCAGCGGTGCCCTGCTGCTGCTTGCCAGCGATACCCTGGTCCGGGTGCTGGCCAGCCCTCACGAGGTGGCGACCGGCATCATGACCCGCATTCTCGGCGGCTTGTTGCTGCTGTTTCTTCTCGTTAACGATCGCCAGAGGGCTGACTGATGACGCTCACCGTAAATCGCCTCCACTTCGCCTATCAGCAGACCCCCATCCTGCGGGACATCTCTTTCAGCGTGCCGAGGGGCAAGCTGGTGGGGATCGTCGGCCCCAACGGCTGCGGCAAATCGACCCTGCTCAAGCTGCTATCCGGCCAGATGAAAGCCCAACGCGGCGAGATCCTGCTCAAAGGCAAGCCGCTTGCCAGCTACCCCATGAAGGGGTTGGCGCGGGAGCTCGCCTACCTGCCCCAGCGGCCAACCCTGCCTGCCGGCATTCTGGTGGAGCAGCTGGTGCAGTATGGCCGCCACCCCCATCAGGGCTGGTTCAATCAGTGGGGCGAGGAGGATGCCCGCATGGTGCGCAGCGCCGGCGAGCGGATGCAGCTTGAAAGCATCTGGCAGCAGAGCGCCGCGTCCCTCTCCGGCGGGCAGGCGCAGCGGGCCTGGCTTGCGATGATCCTGGCGCAGGACAGCGACATGGTGCTGCTCGACGAGCCCACCAGCGCCCT
The DNA here is from genome assembly GCF_000819685.1 of Aeromonas allosaccharophila. Taxonomy (GTDB): domain Bacteria; phylum Pseudomonadota; class Gammaproteobacteria; order Enterobacterales; family Aeromonadaceae; genus Aeromonas; species Aeromonas allosaccharophila. Next base: position 21,687 of record NZ_CDBR01000049.1, read on the forward strand.
CGATATCGGCCACCAGACCGAGGTGATGGAGGCAATTCACCGCATCACTGCCGAAGGCAAAACCGTGCTGCTGGTGATCCACGATCTGGCGATGGCGGCCCGCTACTGTGACGAGTTGATCGCCATCGGCGAGGGGACCATTGCCGCCATGGGCCCGGCCCGGGAGGTGGTGACCAAGGATCTAATCGACCGGCTCTACCAGACCAGTGTCGACATTCTGCATGCCCCCGGCGACGGGGCGCCCATTATCGTGCCCCGTCGTCACGAACATGGCCGCGCCCTGCGTTCGGCGAGTTGAGTCATATGGGCCTGCTCTGTGGGCCAACCGAGTGTATCCTCGCGGCCGATTATCCGGGCCGTGCAACGAGAAGGAGTGAGATGATGAAGCGTTTTGCCGCCCTGGCAGCAGCCATCCTGATGCTGGCCGCGCCGCTGGTTCAGGCACAGGAGATGCGTGAAGTGACTGATGCGTTTGGCCAGAAGGTGCAGGTGCCAGTCCAGCCAACGCGGGTGGTGGTGCTGAGCGAGCTCGAACTCGACAGCACCCTGACCCTGGGGCTGACCCCCATCGGCGCCGTCAATGGCCGTGGTCAACCCACCTTGCCTCGCTATTTGCTGAACAAGGCGGGCATGGGGATCCAGGTGATCGGCGATCTCGACAGCCCCAATCTGGAGGCGCTGATTGCGCTGGAGCCCGACCTTATCCTGACAGGCCAGACCCGTCCCGAGCTGCTGACTTTGCTGGGGGAGATCGCGCCGACCGTGGTGACTAGCAAGTGGGGGGAGCCGTGGCAGGATAGCTTCCGCCGCACCGCTCACACCCTCAACCGCGACCAGCAAGGAGATACTTTCTTGCTGCAGTATGCCGAGCGGTTGACTCAGGCTCGCAGCAAGCTGGCCAAGCATCAGGGGGAGAGCATCAGCATAGTGCGCTGGAACCCCAAGGGGCCGAGCTTTATGTATCAGGGCACCTTTGCCAGCAGCGTAGTGGAGTCGATGGGGCTGGTACGCCCAAGCAAGCAGCAGGGTACTGGCGCACCCCACTCACCGGCGCTGAGTCTGGAGTCCCTCAACCTGCTGGATGCTGACTGGCTGGTGGTCGGTACCCTGAGCGCCAGCGGTGATGCGGTGGATGCCATGCGTCAGGCGGAGCAGACTCCAGCGTTCCAGCAGTTGCCGGTGATCAAGGCCAAGCGCTTTGGCGCCGTGGACGGGTCGCTCTGGACTTCGAGCGGCGGCCCGCAGGCGGCATTGCAGGTAATTGCAGATGTGGAGCAGTTGCTGGCAACCCGCAGCTGAGTGCCATGCGCACCAGAGGTTGACCCAACGAACAGGTTGACCAAAGAAGAGGGAGGCTGATGCCTCCCTCTTGCGTTGTCACTGTCTATCGTGACCTCTTGGCGAGCCAGAGCCGTTTATTGCGGCTGGATGGCTGTCACTGTGAGCTTGCCGCTCTGGCTTTCGGCATGAAAGTGGATGGCATCCCCCACCTTCAGCCCCTTGAGCTGGGCCGGATCTGCCACTCGAAAGACCATGGTCATGGCGGGCATCTTGAGATTCTCGATCGCCTCGTGCTTGATGCCGACCTTGCCGCTCCCCTCATCGAGGCGGGTAATGACCCCCTTGGTCATCACCATTGCGGCCTGTTCGCTCATCTCACCTGTCTGGCTCATCTCGTGCCCTTCATGGTGCATCATCTCTTCGGCTTGCAGGTTGGTCTGGGTGGCAAGGCCAAGCAACAGGGTCAGGGTCAGTGTCTTGTAGTTCATGATGGTTTCCTTATCGTTCAGTCAATATGGATCGTGAAATCGGGTTATTCGGATTGCGGGTTCGCGCTCTTGCCAAGGCTGCGGCTGCGCCACAGGTAATAGGCCGCTGGTAGCACCAAGAGGGTCAGCATCAGCGCGCTCACCATGCCGCCGATCATGGGTGCGGCGATGCGCTGCATCACTTCGGATCCGGTGCCATGGCTCCACATGATGGGCAAGAGGCCAGCGATGATGGTCACCACCGTCATCATCTTGGGGCGCAGGCGCAGGGCGGCGCCCTGGATCACCGCCCGATGCAGCCCCGCCTTGTCCGGCTTGCCACTGGCCACCAGGTCATCCCAGGCATGGTTGAGGTAGACCAGCATCAAGACGCCGGTCTCTACCGCCACCCCCGCCAGAGCGATAAAGCCCACCCCGACCGCCACCGAGAGGTTGAAGTCGAGCAGCCAGAGGGTCCAGATCCCCCCCACCACCGCCAGCGGTAGGGTGGTGAGAATGAGCAGCACCTCCTGAACGCGGCGAAACGCCAGATAGAGCAGCAGCACGATAATGGCGACCGTCAGCGGCACCACGTAGGCGAGGCGCGCCTTGGCCCGCTCCATGTACTCGTATTGGCCGGACCAGGTGAGGGCGTAGCCCGCTGGCAGGATCAGCTGCTTGTTCACCTCGGCCTTGGCCTGCGCGACAAAAGAGCCGATATCGCGGCCGCGAATGTCGACGTAGACCCAGCCGTTCAGGCGCGCATTCTCGCTGCGCAGCATGGGGGCTTCATCGCTGATGTAGACCCGCGCCACATCCGCCAGTGCGATACGCGCGCCGCTCTGGGTGACCACCGGCAGCAGCTCGAGGCTGGCCACCGAATCGCGATAGCTCTGGGGGTAGCGCAGGTTGATGGGGTAACGCTCGCGACCCTCGATGGTCTGGCCCACCTCCATGCCGCCCACCGCGGTGGCGAGCACCGCCTGTACGTCGGCGATGTTGAGGCCGTAACGGGCCGCTTTCAGCCGGTCGATATCCACCTTCACATAGCGACCACCGGCTACCCGCTCGGCGTAGACCGATGAGGCGCCCTCCACCTTGCCGACGATCTGCTCAAGCTGCTGGCCGAGCTGCTGGATCACCTTGAGATCCTGCCCCGCTATCTTGATGCCGACCGGGGTCTTGATGCCGGTAGCCAGCATGTCGATGCGGGTCTTGATGGGGGGCACCCAAGCGTTGGTGAGGCCGGGGAAGCGGATGAGGGAGTCGAGCTCCTCCTTGAGCTTCTCCGGGGTCATGCCGGGACGCCACTGGTCGCGTGGCTTGAGCTGGATGCTGGTCTCCATCATCACCAGATCGGCGGGGTCGGTGGCCGATTCGGCGCGCCCCGCCTTGCCGAACACGTTCTGCACCTCGGGCACGGTGCGGATCAGCTTGTCGGTCTGCTGCAAAATCTCCCGCGCCTTACCCACCGAGATATTGGCTGCCGTGGTGGGCATATACATGATGTCCCCCTCATCGAGCGGCGGAATGAACTCGGAGCCCAGGTACTTGAGCGGCCAGAAGCCCGCCACCGTCACTACGGCGGCGATGGCCAGGGTGGTTTTCGGACGGGCCAGCACGGCTTTGAGCAGCGGCACATAGCCCAGGCTTAGCCAGCGGTTCAGCGGATTGGCCTGCTCCGCCAGCACCTTGCCACGGATGAAGTAACCCATGATCACCGGCACCAGCGTGATGGCGAGCGCGGCGGCCGCCGCCATGGCATAGGTCTTGGTGAAGGCGAGGGGGTGGAACATCCGCCCCTCCTGCGCCTCTAGCGCGAACACCGGCAGGAAGCTGATGGTGATGATCAGCAGGGAGAAGAAGATGGCGGGCCCCACCTCGATGCTCGCCTCGGTGATGATGCGCCAGCGGTTCTTGTCGGTGAGCGCTTCCCGCTCCATGTGTTTGTGGACGTTCTCGATCATCACTATGGCGCCATCCACCATGGCGCCGATGGCGATGGCGATGCCCCCGAGCGACATGATGTTGGCGTTGATCCCCTGCAGGTGCATCACGATAAAGGCCACCAGAATGGCGATGGGCAGGGTGATGACCACCACTAGCGACGAGCGCAGGTGGAACAGGAAGGCCAGACACACCAGCACCACCACGGCGAACTCCTCCACCAGCTTGCCGGAGAGGTTGTCGATGGCGCGCTGGATAAGGTCGGAGCGATCATAGACGGTGACGATCTCTACTCCTTCCGGCAGGCTGCTTTTCAGCTCCGCCAGCCGCGCCTTGACCCCGTCTATGGTGTGCTGGGCATTCTCGCCATAGCGCATGACGATGATGCCGCCCACCACTTCCCCTTCGCCGTTGAGCTCGGCGATGCCGCGCCGCATCTGGGGGCCGGTGACCACATCTGCTACATCCCCCAGCAGCAGCGGGGCGCCGCGCACAGTGGTACCGAGCGGGATCTGCTTCAGATCCTCGACGCTTTTCAGATAGCCGTTGGAGCGCACCATGTACTCCGCTTCCGCCATCTCGATGACGGAAGCGCCGGTCTCCTGGTTGCCCTGTTTGATGGCAGTCTCGATAAGGGAGAGCGGAATGCCGTAGGCGCGCAGCTTGTCCGGATCGACCCGCACCTGATACTGGCGCACCATGCCACCGACTGTAGCGACCTCGGAGACCCCCTCCACCGTCTGCAACTCGTACTTGAGGAACCTGTTTTGCAGCGAGGTGAGCTGGCTGAGGTCATGCTTGCCGGTTTTGTCTACCAACGCGTACTGATAGACCCAGCCCACCCCGGTGGCATCGGGGCCGAGCTGGGGGCGGGCGGAGGCGGGCAGGTTGGGGGCCACCTGACTCAAATACTCCAGCACCCGGGCTCGGGCCCAGTAGAGGTCGGTGTTGTCGTCAAACAGCACATAGACGAAGGAGTCGCCGAAGAAAGAGTAGCCGCGCACCGTAGTGGCCCCCGGTACCGCCAGCATGGCGGTGGTGAGCGGGTAGGTGACCTGATCCTCCACCACCTGGGGCGCCTGGCCCGGATAGGAGGTTTTGATGATCACCTGCACATCGGAGAGATCCGGCAGGGCATCCACCGGGGTTTGCTTGACCGACCAGAGCCCCCAGGCGGTGAGCATAAGGGTCAAAAGCAGCACCAGAAAGCGGTTGCCCACGGACCAGCGAATAATCGAGGGGATCATGGCTTGGCTCCCATATTGTGCTGGCTATGGCCCATCCCTTCTATCTCATCTTTTGCCTGCTCCAGAGCGTGGCCGCTGGTCGGGGCCTTCTCCTGATGGATGGTGGTGATGCGGTACTCATCCCCCTCCTGCATCACCTGCAGGTGCAGGGGCTGCCCCTCGACCAGCTTGCTGATATCGACCCCGTCGGCGACGGTGAACTCCATCTCCATGGCGGGCCACTGCCACTCGGGGATGGGCTGGTGGGAGACCATCAGGATACGGTTGGCCAGATCGATGCTTTCAACCTCGCCCTGGGTCCACACCTGAGCGGGGCGCACCGCTGTCATGCGCTGGAAGTCCGAATCGATGGCCGACTCGGAGTCGAGCAGGAACTGGGCCGAGCTGACGATGTTATCCCCAGCCTCTACCCCTGCCTTGATGGCAACCTTGTCGCCAAACTGGGGGCCGAGAGTGACGGCGACCGACTTGAAGTTGCCATCCCCCAACGCCAGCACCAGCCGATCCTGACTGCCGGTGCGGATTACCGCTTCGCTCGGCACCACCAATTGCGGCTCTCCCTGCCCGGTGCGAATGCTCACCTTGGCAAACATATTGGGTTTCAAAAACTCGTCCGGGTTGTCAAAGCGCAGCCGCACCTTGAGGGTGCGAGTAGCGGCATCGAGGGTCGGATAGAGGTAATCCACCTTACCTTGCCAGCTGCGGCCGGGGGCATAGTCGAGGGTCATGGTGACCGGATCCCCCACTTTCAGCTGGGCGGCTTGACGCTCGAACACCTCGGCACTGACCCACACCTGCTTGAGGGTGCTGATGTTAAAGAGCGCCGCAGCGGGCTCAACATACTGGCCCTCGCGCACCTTGAGCTCGGAGACATAACCGCTGCTGGGGGCGTAAATGCTGATGGTTTCGCGCACCTGACGGGTGCGCTTGAGGGCTGAGATTTGATCTGCCGGTACCTGCAGGGACTTGAGCTTGCCCTCGGCGGCGCGCAGCAGCAGGGGGTTGGCGGTGTTGAGAGCGAGCAGGTATTCGTGCTGGGCGTTGACCAGATCCGGTGCGTAGAGCTCGTAAATAAGGCTCCCCTTGCTCACCTGCTGCCCTTCACTCTTGATGGCGAGGGTGCGGATCCAGCCCGCCATGCGGGCGTTGATCGCCTCCAGCCGATCCTCGTCATACCCGACATAGCCCACCGTCTCGATCTGCTGGTGGATAGGCAGTCGCTCGACCTTAGCCAGTCGCACCCCCAGTTTCTGCTGGATCTCGGGGCTGATGGTGACGGTGCCCGGCGAGCCGTTTTTTTGTTCCTCATAGACGGGGATAAAGTCCATCCCCATGTTGTCCTTGGCGGGGGCATCGCGCTTGTCGCGGGGATCCATGGGGTTGACCCAGTAAAGGGGCGTCTTCTCTTTGGCGCTTGCGCCATCGGAGGTCTGTTTGGCGGCCCAGTAGCCGCCACCAGCTCCAAGGGCAAGCAGCAGGGCCGACATCAGGACGGTCTTGTTCATGACTGGCCTCCGGCGCGGGTCTGCATGCAGAAAGTGCAGGAGGATAAGGGGCCCGCGAAGGCAGCAACCTTGGACGGTGAAAAGTGGGCTGGTGACATAATACGTCTTCTCTTGTGCAGGCCGCCGGTCGGGTGAGGTGCAAGGCATCACCAAAGGGGCTGGCGGCAAACGGGGCGTTGCTGACGAGTCAGCAGACGCACGGCTCCCTGTTGCTGGCGGGGCCAGTGGTCACAGGGTTAAGCAAGGCGTGCAGACACGAGCAAGGTCAACCTTGCCGCAGGCACGCAGTAGAAGATCGTTCTAGTGACGGAGCACCGACAGCATCAGATGTCGGCGCGGCCAAGAGGGAGGGTGAGTACCGCGGGATCGCAAGAAGGGGTCGCGTAGCCAGTTGTCCAGTACGCTGCTCGCCGCTCCAGGGGGCAGTAGCAGCAGCGGCAAGATAAACAGGGAGAGCAGCATGCCAAACAGCGGCAGGGCGTTGGCTGCGCCAGAGACGCCGGTCTGCATCTGGCAGTCACCGCTTGGGGTGGCGTCATCTCCCATCCCCTGATGGCAGAAGAGGGACGCAGTAGGGGATTGGTGTTCCATGACCGTCATCGACTCGTCGCCACCCATCACCATGTTGTGAGGCTGGGAGGCCATTTGTCGGGGCGAGGTGTCGAGCGCGGGTTGCGCCCCGTGCCAGCTGATGCAGAGGGTCAGATTGCAGACGAGCAGCAGTGCCAGCAATAGCCGGGCCAAAGCAACTGAGGGCAATCTTGCAGCAAGCTGGGTGAGTGACAATCCGGGCATCCTTCGGGGGCAGATGGCGGGACTGTAAACCTTGCCTCGAGGTGAAGGTCAATGGCGCCGGTTATGTAATGGAGAAACGGTATAGAGGGTAAATAGTTAAGCATTGCTTAACTATTGCGTATGCCCAACCCTAATGAAGCTTGCCGCTCATCCCGTTAGGATGCGCGCCAGTCAATCACCACTATTGAGTGATGGTGCGTTTCTCGCGTCCGGATGCCGGTTGCAACAGGGAAGCGGGCCTCACAACATGCTTGCCAGCCCCCTCAATAGCGTGACGCCACGAACGTGCAACATAAAGCCGTTGGCCTCCCGGATGCTGATTGCCAAACACAGAAATGTCATTTGTTGAGATGCACACCCTCTCGGGTGCCCCCTTGTTCACTATTCAGGAGTATCGAAATGCAGCAACGACTGCTGTCGCTGATGCTTGCCGCTTTGCTGAGCCCTTCAGCAATGGCTGGCGGCCTTGCCCTCTACGAAACCAGCACTGCCAACAGTGCGCTGGCCAACGCAGGGGCGGCCGCCCGTGCCCAGGGGGCAGAGACCATCGCCAGCAACCCGGCCGGTATGACCAAGCTGGAAGGTACCCAGCTGCAGGTCAATGGCGGTGTGGTATACGGCGATCTCGAGCTGGATCTGGACAATGGCGGCAACAACGGCGGCAATGCGTTGCAGACCGCGCCGCTCGGCAGCGTCTATCTGACCCATGCCATCAATGACCAGTGGGTCGCCGGTTTCGGCATGTTTGGCAGCCATGGTCTGGGTATCGATTATGGTGATGGCTGGAAGGGCAGCGGCTATGTGCAAGCCGCCAAGCTGACCGGCATCGCCTTTGCCCCGAGCCTGGCCTACCGCATCGACGCCAACTGGTCGGTGGGTGCCAGCCTGATCGCCATGCACGGCAGTCTGGATACCTCGCTGGATATGACGGCAAATCATTTCGCGGGTCGTGAGTTCTCCGATAGCGATTGGGCCTATGGCGGCTCCTTCGGGGTGCTCTACGAGCTGGATCAACACTCCCGCATCGGCCTGAGCTACTTCTCCGAACTGAAGTGGAAGCTGGAAGATCAGCTGTTTACCAAGGTCAATCTTGCCGGTCTGGGCGTCGATATGATGATCCCGCAGACCGTCACCCTGAGTGGTTATCACCAGCTCAACGACCAGTGGGCCTTGCTGGCCAGCGCCAACTGGCAGCAGTGGTCCCGCTTTGGTGACATTGACGTGAATTCTGCGCCATATAGCACCACCGTTGATATGCACTACAAGGACACCTGGCACCTCAGCCTGGGTACCCAGTTCGACGTGACGCCGACCCTGCGTCTGAGCAGTGGTATCGCTTATGACAGCAGTGCCGTGGACGATGCCCACCGTACCGTCAACTTGCCGATGGGTGAAGGATGGCGTTGGGGTCTGGGTGCCAGCTACCAGCTGAGCCCGGCCACCAAGCTGGAAGCCAGCTATACCCTGGCCTGGTTGGGGGATATGTCGGTTCATCACGATGGCGGGCTTATTCGCCCGGAAATCTCCGGCACCTACAACAACAGCTATCTCAACTTCTTCAATATCGGTGTGCAGCACCAGTTCTGAGGCGTGAGTCAAGCAAGCCCCCACAGGTTGGGGGCTTCTCCATCCTGCCCGTAGCCGGTCTGGTCATTGCCAACCGGCGCGGGGCATGAGCCGGGTGACCCTCGAGGGACACCCGTTTGATCACCCGTTACACGAGGAGCAACAGCGAATGTCATCACAACCTGCCTCTGCGTTAGCACGGTGGCTTTGGCGCCTGGCGTTTATTCTGGCCACGGCCGCTCTGGTTATCTTCTTCTCGAAAGGGGCCTGCATCTATCCGGTTGATGCGGCTCAGTTCAGTCATCCCCTGCCAGCCATTATGGTCCTGCTCGATTCCGAGATCTTTATGGGGGTGATCACCGTCATTACCCTCTATGTCGTGCTCTATCTGATCCATCTGTTGTGGCAACTGCACGAGATCGCCGTGCATCGTGCCAAATTGTCCGAGTCGGTACATATCACCCTGGTGTTCGCCCTCTCCCTGTGTGGGCTGTTTATCGACAAGACCTGGTGGGTGCTGGCCATCATCATCGCCTTTGCCCGCTGGGATGTGCTGGCCGAGCGGATGAGCCAGATCATCGGCCATGGGATTCGCCGTGGTCGTCATCAAGGGGAGCCATCGTGAAAGAGATCCTGCTGCCCTATATCCTGATCGTCTGGTTGCTGGTCAAGCTGAAGGTGCTGCCCTGGAACCTCAAGACCGGTTTCTGGAGCACCGCGATCGGGGCCTTGCTGGCCCTCGGATTGCTGACCACCTCCCGCCATCTGGCGCCGGTGGACTTCACCGATTCGGCCACGGTCAAGGCGCCTCATGCGGTGCTGGGCCCCTTGCTGGGCACCAACCAGTTCCACCAGATCGACGAGATCCATGTCGTCCACAACCAGCAGGTGAAGAAGGGTCAGCCTATCTACACCCTCGCCAACTGGGAGAGCGATGGCAAGGCACAAGCCCTGAGCCACCAGATCGATGCCCAGCAGGCCCAGATCAGCGCCGAGCTGAGCCAGCAGCGCGCCATTTTGTCGCGGCTGACCCTCAATCGCAAAGAGCTGGCGCGCTTGACCCAGCTGGGCAGTTTCTCCAGCATCCAGAGCCGCGATCAGTTGCAGGCCCAGATCGATGGTGATCTGGCGCAACAGAGTGCCAGCGAGGCCAAGGTGAAGATGATCGAGGCCCAGGTGCAGAATCTGGGGAGCGAGCTGGCGTTGCAGCAACGGCGGAACGAAGAGAAGGTGATCCGTGCCCCGTTCGACGGTCAGGTGTCGGTGGTCAATCTGGCCAACGGCTCGCGCACCGGCAACATGCACCTCTACGATACCTCGCGCAAGTTTCTGGAGTTTCGCATTCCGGATCAGAGCTACCGCGCCATTGAGCCGGGCCAGTTTGCCGAGTTCTATGTGGATGCCTATCCGGGGCGGGTATTCCGGGCTCGGGTTCACTCGGTGCGTACCGGCACGGGTGAGGCCCAGCTGAACGCGATGCAAGGTGATCAGCATGTGCGCCAGCATGTGGGCAACAACATGTCCAGCCATGGCCGTACCGTGGTGCTCGACATGCTGGAGCCGGAAGGGGTCGTGTTGCCCATCGGGGCGACCGGTTCGGCCTGGATCTCGGCGCACAAACCCCATCCGCTGCTCGGCTTTATCGACATCATCGGTGCTGCCACTGTGCGTCTCAAGGCGATGAAGGCCTATCTGTTTGCCATGTAACGCACGGACATAAAAAAGCCCCTCCGTGAGGGAGGGGCTTGGTTAGCGAGACCGCAGCGGTCAGGCCTGTTTCTCCGAGCGGCGCATGATGAGCCGGAAGAAGAGCGGGATAAAGAAGATGGCGATAAAGGTGGCCGCCAGCATGCCGCCGATCACCGGCCAGCCGAGGGCGTGACGGCTTGCCGCACCGGCGCCGCTGGAGGTGACCAGCGGCACACAGCCGAGGATGAAGGCGAGCGAGGTCATCACGATGGGACGGAAACGCAGGCGCGCCGCCTCCAGCGCCGACTCGATGAGGCTCATCCCCTCTTCGTGTTTCATCACCGCGAACTCCACGATCAGGATGGCGTTCTTGGCGGCAAGGCCGACCAGCGTCACCAGCCCGATCTGGAAGTAGACGTTGTTGGTCAGGCCCACCAGCCAGGTGGCCAGCAGGGCGCCGAACAGGGCAAACGGCACGGCAGTGATCACCGCAAACGGCAGGGTCCAGCGTTCATACTGGGCGGCCAGGATGAGGAAGATCATCACGATACCGAAGCCGAACGCGGTGCCAGCGCTACCTGCGGCCGCTTTCTCCTGATAGGCGGAACCGGTCCACTCCAGCTTGGCGTCGTTGCCCAAGGTGTCGTTGGCGACCGCTTCCAGCGCGGCGATGGCCTGACCCGAGCTGTAGCCGGGGGCGGGCTGCGCCATGATCTTGGCGGCCTGGAAGATGTTGAAGCGCTCCACCAGTTCCGGGCCGGTGGCGTCACGCACCGTTACCAGACTGCTGAGCGGGATCATCTCTCCCTTGTCGGAGCGGACATAGACATTGCGGATGTCGCTCTTCTTGGCGCGGTAGTCCGCCTCGGACTGCAACTGCACCCGGTAGGTGCGGCCGAACTGGTTGAAGTCGTTGACATAGACCTGGCCGAAGGTGGCCTGCATGGTGTCAAACACCGCATTGATTGGCAGCCCCAGTGCCTTGGCCTTTTCGCGATCAAGGTCCAGATAGACCTGTGGCACGTTGGCACGGTAGGTGGAGGTGACGCTGGCAAACTCCGGGCGCTCCTTGGCGGCGGCGAGGAAACGCTCTACTTCGCCAGAAAACGCCTGGGCGTTGCCGGTACCACGGTTTTGCAGATAGGCCTCGAGGCCGCCGGTGGTGGACATCCCCTGAATGGGGGGCGGGTTGAAGGAGGCGACAAAGCCATCCGCCAGCCCCATCAGGCTCATGCCCTGGAAGGTCTTGGCCAGCGAGAAGGAGTCTTGCCCGGCCCCCTGGCGCTCGCTCCAGTCTGTCAGGGTAATAAAACTGAGACCGCTGTTACTGATGACGGCGTTGGAGAGAATGTCAAAGCCCGAGAAGGTGATGACATCCTTCACATGGGGGTTGGCCATGGCTATCTGGTCAAACTTGTCAGCCACTTCCTGGGTGCGGCTCATGGCGGCGGCATCCGGCAGCATGACGGCGGAGATGAGGTAGCCCTGATCTTCGTTCGGTACCAGCTCGCCCGGCACTTTCAGGAACAGACCGTAGATGGAGAGCAGCAGCACGGCGATGATGGAAAAAGCCACACCCACCCGGCGGTTGAGGAAGGCCACACCGCGCACGTAGCGGTTGGTCAGCTTGTCAAAACTGCTGTTGAACCAGACGAAGAAACGGGCCGGTTTGTGGTGCCCTTCTTTCAGCAGCAAGGCACACAGGGCGGGGGAGAGGGTCAGCGCCACCAGACCGGAGATGGCGACCGAGACCGCGACCGTGATGGCGAACTGCTTGTACATCACCCCCGTCATGCCGCCCATAAAGGCGACCGGCAGGAACACGGCACAGAGCACCAGTACGATGGCGACCACCGGACCGGAGACCTCCTGCATGGCGAGAATGGCGGCCTCTTTGGGCGAGCACTTCTTCTCGCTCATGATCCGCTCGACGTTTTCCAGCACCACGATGGCGTCATCCACCACGATACCGATGGCGAGCACCATGCCGAACAGGGTCAGCAGGTTGATGGAGAAACCGAGCACCAGCATGCCGGCGAAGGTCCCGATCAGCGATACCGGCACCGCGATACAGGGGATCAGGGTGGCACGGAAGTTCTGCAGGAACAGGTAGACCACCACGAACACCAGCACGATCGCCTCGAACAGGGTGTGGACCACCTCTTCGATGGAGATCTTCACGAACTCGGTGGTGTCATAGGGGATCTGGTATTCGATATCCTGCGGGAAGCGCTCCTTGAGTCGCTCCATGGTGGCATGCACCGCATCGGCGACCGCCACGGCGTTGGCGCCCGGTTGCAGATAGGTGGCGATACCGATGGCCGGTTTACCGTTGGCGCGGGCGACCAGATCATAATCCTTGCCGCCCAGCTCGACCCTGGCGACATCGCGCACCCGGATCTTGGAGCCATCGGGCATGGAGCGGACGATGATGTCCTGGAACTCCTTCACATCCTCAAGACGACCCTTGGTCTGCACCGTGTAGGTGAAGTCGATAGGGGTCGTGGTGGGTTGGGCGCCGATCTTGCCTGCCGCGAACTGGGTGTTTTGCTCGCGAATGGCGCCGATCACATCGCTCGGGGTGAGTTCGAGCTGGGCCAGCCGATCCGGCCGCAACCAGATGCGCATGGCATAGTCGGTACCGCCAAACAGGGTGGTATCACCGATGCCGGGAATCCGCTTGAGCTCGTCGATGATGTTGAGCAGGGCGTAGTTCGACAGGTAGGTGGTATCAAACGAACCGTTCGGCGATTGCAGGGTCACTACCTGCAGGATGGCGGTCGATTTCTTCTTGACCGTGACCCCCTGCTTCTTGACCTCTTCCGGCAGCTGGGCCATGGCGGCCGACACCCGGTTGTTGACGTTGATGGTAGCCTGATCCGGATCGGTGCCGATCTCGAAGTAGACGTTGAGGTTCATCTGGCCGTTGGAGGCCGACCCCGATTGCATGTAGATCATCCGCTCGACGCCGTTGATCTGCTGCTCGAGCGGCGCCGCCACGGTCTGGGAGATCACCTCCGGGGTCGCGCCCGGATAAAACGCCGTGACAGAGACTACCGGCGGGGTGATCTGGGGATACTGCTCGATGGGGAGCGAACGCATCGCCGCCAATCCGCTCAGCACGATAATGATCGAAATCACGCTGGCGAAGATGGGGCGTTCTATGAAGAACTTGGAAAACATACGGGCTCCTTACTTGGCCGCAGACTGGCTGACCACCTTGGTGGTGATGGCCTTCATCTCATCGGCCGAGACCGGTTTGACCACCGCGCCGGGGCGAGCTTTCATCAGGCCTTCGACAATGTAACGGTCACCGGCATTGAGGCCACTGTCGATCAGCACACCATCGGTGACCACAGGTCCCAGCTTGACCGGACGCGGGATCACCTTGTTGTCGGCATCCACCACCATCACCATGCGGTCGGCCTGAGACTGGACGATGGCGCGCGGCGGCACCACGATGGCGTTTTTGCGCAGGCCCAGATCGATGGTCATGCGGACAAACTGACCGGGCAGCAGCACGCCGTCCTTGTTGTCGAAGATGGCGCGGGCACGGATGGTACCGGTCTGCGGATCGACCCGGTTGTCGGAGAAGTTGAGCTTGCCCGCTTCCGGATAGACGGAGCCATCGGCGAGGCGAATATGGGTGCGCCAGGTGGTGGCGTCCTTGGCTTCAATGATCCCTTTCTTTACCGAGTTCTCGAAATTGAGGCGATCCTGCTCCGAGTAGGAGAAGTTGACATAGAGGGGATCAAACTGGGTGATGGTGGTGAGCAGACCATTTTCGCCGCTGGTGGAGATGAGACTCCCTTCGGATTGGGAGCTCTTGCTCGCCATGCCGTTGATGGGCGCGGTCACCCGGGTGTAGCTGAGGTTGAGCTCCGCCTCTTTTACCATGGCCTGGGCCGCCTGATGGCTGGCGATGGCGGCTTCGTAGTTGGCGATGGTGTCGTCATAGTCCTTGCGGCTCACCACCTGACGCTTGAACAGGGGAATGATGCGATCCCGATCGGCGCGAGCCTTGTTGAGTCTGGCTTGCTCCTGAGCCAGGGTCCCCTTGGCCTGCTCCAGTGCCACCTTGTAGGGTTCGGGGTCAATCAGAAACAGCTCCTGACCGGCGGTGACCGGCTGGCCTTCCACATAAGTGCGCTTGAGCAGGATGCCATTGACCCGGGAGCGCACATCGATCTCGCGAAAACCGGCGGTCTCCCCCACCATCTCGCTGGTGAGTGGTACATCGGTCGGGGTGGCTTCGGCGACCACCACGGGGACTGCGGGCATGGTCTGGGCCGTCTGGGTTGTTTCGCCGCCGCAGGCGGTGAGGCCGCCAATCAGCGCTAGGGTCAGCACGCTACGTTTGTACATCTCTTTTCCGGCAAGGGGCACCTTCATCATCACACTCCTGTTCAATCGATCCCGGTTGCTGCGTTCAGCAAAACTCTCCATACACATCATTAACTTCATGATTAAAAAAACAACTTTTTTATGGAAGGAATGAGAGATGATAGGTCTGTAATCTGAACCCAGCCTTCTCAAGGTGGCAATTAAGGTTGCCAGTGAGTGACATGAGCGGGTCATATTGCCGATGGAGCGGGGGAGCCGGAGTGGATGGTTAGGCCCGGGTGAGGGGTGCTTGTGGTAAAAAAGGTGCCCTGAGGCACCTTGTCTGGATAGGCTGTTTACGCCCTTTTATCGCAAGCAACCGCGAGCCGCATCAGGCGAAGCAGGCCCAGATGGGGGCGTGGTCGGAGGGTTTCTCGATGCCGCGCAGCTCATAGTCGATGCCGGTCTCGGTCACTGAGTCCTTGAGGGCGTCGGAGGCCATGATGAGGTCGATACGCAGGCCGCGGTTATCGTCAAAGCCTCTGGAGCGGTAGTCAAACCAGGAGAAACGCTCGCACTCGGTGGGGTTGGCGGCGCGGAAGGTGTCGGTGAGGCCGAACCCTTTCAGCCGCTCCATCCATTCGCGTTCGATGGGCAGGAAGGAGCACTTGCCATCCCGCAGCCAGCGCTTGCGGTTCGCCTCGCCGATACCGATGTCGAGATCGGTGGGGGAGATATTCATATCCCCGATCAGCACCAGCTGGTCATCCGGGGTGTGGTTGGTTTCGAGGTAGTGCTGCAGATCCTCGTAGAACTTCTGTTTGGCCGGGAACTTGGTCTCGTGATCCTGACTTTCACCCTGCGGGAAGTAGCCGTTCATCACCTTGATGAGGGAGCCGTCTTCGCGCTCGAAGGTGGCCATGATCATGCGGCGCTGGGCCTCTTCGTCGTCGGTGGGGAAGCCTTTCTCCACCTTGACCGGCTTCTGCTTGCTCATGATGGCGACCCCGTAGTGGGCCTTCTGGCCGTGAAACTCCACGTGATAGCCCATGGCCTCCACATCGGCCAGCGGGAAGGCTTCATCGTGCACCTTGATCTCCTGCAGGCCGATCACATCGGGCTGGTGCTTGTCGATGATGGCTTGCAGTTGGTGCAGACGGGCGCGCAGGCCGTTGATATTGAAAGAGATGATCTTCATGTCCGGGATGCTCATGTCATTTTTATAAGTCGCTATTGGACTAGGAATCGGCGGTGGATGCAAGTTTGGGGGCTGTGACTGGTGCAGCTGCTTGGTAATCTGTTCACGATCCGTCGCGAGAGGTTGTCAGCAAGGTGAAGCGCAGCGCAGGAACCGGATTGTATATGTATACATGAGGATTCCGAGCAGCACATGAGCCTTGATCACAGCCTCGCAGTAGGAGCGTGGACAGGTTTTTAGCGGGTCATCTTCTTGACGAAAACCACCACAAACAGCGCCAGCGTGAAGCTGCCGGTGAAGGCCTCGAAGGCGGCGAAGATCCTGGAGAGGCCGACCGGGGTAAAGTCGCCGTAGCCCAGGGTGGTGAAGGTCACCACGCTGTAGTAGAGGCACTCGAGCAGGAAGATGGCGTTCTCTTCGAGGGACGCCTCTGGCCGGTAGATAAGGTGCTCACCCTGGAAGCTCAGGCCGCAGAAGAAGTAGAAGATGCTGCAGATAAAGATGAGCAGCAGGGAGAAGAACACCACCCGCATTGGCGCCTCGCCATAGCCGCAGAAGAGGTCGACTATCCAGGAGGTGAAGCGCTGGCTCGACCAGAGCGGCAACTGCAGGCGGCGCATGGTGAGCTCCTGCTGGATATAGCTGCCGGACATGGTGAAGATCCCCTGCGCCTCGGAGGCTTTGCGCAGATCCCGGTAGGTCTCTTCCGCCTCCTTGAACCAGATACGCGCCTGCTTGGGATCCCGTTCGCGCCGTCCCTTGCGATCCTGCATCACCCGTTTGCCGGTCTGCATGTTGTCGAGCCGGGTGTTGTGCCAGCGGATGCCGAGCAGGTTGACGTCATCGAGGGTGGCACACTGGAGGTTGGCATCGCTGAGATCGGCCTTCATCAGGCTGCCACCCTTCATGCGCAGGCCATAGAGATGGCCGCCCCGCAGATTGGCGCGATAGAGGTTGCACTGCTCCAGCAGGAAGCCCTGATCGGACTCCTTGTCGACCAGATTGAGGCCCGCCAGATTGGCGCGGGACAGCTGCAGGCCGTGGCAGAGGCCGCCATCACGGACATACTGTTCGAGCGCCTGTGCGGTGTGAGCTTCCTGATGGTTGGCGTGGGGATCGTGCCAGTGGCAGAGCTCGTGCTCGCCAGCCTCTTCACTGCAGTGGCGACCATCGGCCACCAGATAACGACATATCGCCATCCTCTCTTTCCCCCTTGTTGCCCGTCTGGTTTCAGCATAGGCGCAGCCACGGGAGAGAGGGATCAGCTCAACTGGTTGAACTCCTGACGCAGCTTGCGAAAACGCTCCTGCTGGGCCGGATTGAGGGGGATGCCGTCGAGCACGTCCAGGGTCTCCTTGCACTCGGTGCCAAATTCCGGGCTCTTGCGGTTTTTCTGCATCAGCTGCAGCAGCACCTGGATCTTGTTGAGGGCGGCACCGGTATTGGCAGGGGCGCGGCGCAGGGCCTCACGGAAATGGCCGAGCGCTTGTTCCAGCTCGCCGCTCTGATAGGCCTTGATCCCCAGATCGTTGAGCTGCTGATAGCGTTGACGTCGCTCCAGCACCGTCTTGTCATCCCGGGTCGCCTGGATGCAGGTGGTGAGCAGCCGATCCTCGTCTTCGGCCAGCAGCGCCTGCAGGCTCTCGGCATATTCGAATTCACCGAGCTGGTAGAGGGCGAGGATGGTTTCGCCGAGCAGGGTGGGGGGCATGGTGGCCGGTTCATCGAGCCAGTTCTGGTTGGCGCGATAGAGCATCTTCTTGCCCTTGAGCAGCTCCCCCAGCGCAATTTGCACCCGGGCCTGACAGATCTGCTCGAACACCGGGTAGTTGAACTCCGACATCATCAGCGAATCGCGGATGCGGGACAGGGCTGAATTGACCTGCTTTTGCAGGTTGGCGATGTGGTAGCTGTCATTGCTGTTGAGGGCGTAGAGGGTCAGGGTCTGGATATAGGCCCCCAGATAGTGGGGGGTGCGATGGATCGAGTTGCGCGATAGATCGATGAGGGCAAGCAGCACATCCTTGGCCTGGGCGTAGTCGTGGCGCTGCAGGCACACCTCCGCCAGTCGGCGGGAGAGTTGCACTGACTGGGGGGAGATATCCACCGCCCGTCTGAGCTCCTGCTGCGCCTGCTCGTCATGGCCGAGGGCCAGCAGGGACTCTGCCAGCCAGAGGTGAGCCTCCACCATCAGCGGGGTGTTCTTGAGGGTTGCCTGCAGATGGCTGACCGCCTCTTCGTGGAGTCCCAGAGTGTTGCACGCCTTGCCCAGCGTCAGGCGGGCCCAGCTGTTCTCTTGTCCGGCCAGCAGTTGGCGCATCAGGGCGCGTGCCTCCTGTGCCTGACCCAGCTTGAGGTGGGTATCGGCCTGCAGGCAGCGGCAGTAGTTGGCAAAACGGGGCACCGCATCGGCCCGCTCGGCACAGGCGGTAATGAGGGCCGCCAGATTGTCATCGGCCAGCGCGCTAAAGACGCTGGCCAGCGCGTTGCGCCGGGCGAGGGCGCGTTTGAGGCGAAACGAGAACTGCTCCTGGGAGAAGGGCTTCATCAGGTATTCGTCGGGTTCGGCTTCCAGCGCGCTCAGCACCATGGCGCGGGAGCTGTCGCCACTCACCATGATCACCACGCTCTGGGGCGGGATCAGGTCTTTGTCGCGCAGGCTTTCGAGCAGCTGGCGACCGTTTTCGCCGACCCCCAGATCGTAATCGATGAGATAGATGTCGAAACTGCCCTTCTGGCAGCGGCGCCGCGCATCCTCGGCGGTATTGGAGTAGGTGATGTTGCTGATCCCCAGATTGATCAGCATCGCCTTCATCATCACCTGAAACGAGCGCTGCTCATTGACCATCAGAATGCGTTGGGGCTTGGCTGGGCTCTTTTTTTCTGGCTCTTGTTCAGGTGTCTGCATCTGTCTGGGTCGAGGCGCTGCGGGCTGATGAGGGAAAGTGTGCCACCAAAGCGCGTGAAGTGGCAATCAATGTGCTTTTGTCGCCTCGCTTTCTGTTCGCGGGTCACGTTTTTTCCGGATTTATCGGGGCCATGTGGTTGATCCATATCAAATAAAGTTCAGATGGGGTGGCAGCCTGCGGCGCGCTTTTTAGACTGATAGAGGGGGCCGGAGAGACGCTCCGGTCAGCTGTAGACCCTATCAGGCAGGCATCAGGGCCTGCATCTGTCCATGGAACAATCAGGGAGGGAGCAAAAATGAGTCTGTTACCGAGCCGTACCAGTCTGTTCGATGACCTGTTTCGCGATATGGCGTCCGGCTTCTATATTCGTCCCCTGCACGGGGTCCGCTACCGAGCCAGATCAGGCTGGATTTGAAAGAGAGTGATGACAACTATCTGTTGCAGGCCGAGCTGCCGGGAGTCGCCAAGGAGGATATTCATGTGGATATCCATGGCAAGCAGGTGACCCTGAAGGCGGAGATCCGCCAGTTTGACAGCGAGAACAAGGATGAGCGAACCCTGCGCAGTGAACGCTACTTCGGCAGTGTCTCGCGTACCCTGGAGCTGCCGGTCGAGGTAGCGCTGGACAAGGTCAGCGCCAGGTTCGAGAACGGCATCCTCACCTTGCAACTGCCCAAGCAGGTGGAAACCCCGGCACCTCATCGGGTGACCATCGAATAACCCGTCATCAATGAACCCTAATGATAAGGCCCCGCTGTTGGGGCCTTATGTTCAGGAGCGTTTCTCTGCCCGCTTCTCTGCGAGATAAGGGGCAAATTGCGGCGTGTACTCTGCCTTGAATCCCTGTTCGGTTTTGACGATGAGATAGACCGCCAGCTTATGCTGCTTGGCAAAAGCCATCGCCTGTTCGGGGCCCATTACCATCAGGGCCGTATCGAGGGCATCGGCCTCCAGCGCGGTCGGGGTGATCACGCTGGCAGAGACCAGCTTGTGGGTGACCGGCTGGCCGGTGGCGGGATCGATGATATGGGAGTAACGCTGGCCATCGAGCTCGTAGTAGTTGCGATAGCTGCCCGCGGTGCTGAGCGCCATGCCGTTGGGGATGACGATATCGGAAAACGCCCCCGGCTGATCGGAGGGCTCGACGATGGCCACTCTCCACGGCGAGCCCTTGCTGTTGTTGCCTTTGCTGCGCACCGCACCGGCCACTTCGATCAGGTAGTTGTGTACCCCCTTGCCCTCGAGCAGGGCGGCAATCTCGTCGGAGGCGGCCCCTTCGCCGAGGGTGGAGAGGTCGAGATAGAGATCCGGTATCGTTTTTTCGAGCAGGAAGTGATCCCCCTGCGGGGTCAGGAGCAGCTTGTCGATGCCCACCTTGTGGCGGGCGGCGGCGATGGCTGCCTCATCGGGTCGCTTGACTGGCCGTTTGT
The DNA here is from genome assembly GCF_000819685.1 of Aeromonas allosaccharophila. Taxonomy (GTDB): domain Bacteria; phylum Pseudomonadota; class Gammaproteobacteria; order Enterobacterales; family Aeromonadaceae; genus Aeromonas; species Aeromonas allosaccharophila. Next base: position 42,044 of record NZ_CDBR01000049.1, read on the forward strand.
CCGGGCCAAAGCCCCACAGATTGACCAGAGGCCCCACGGTCACATCCAGCTTGCCGTCGGTCAGCCGACCGGCATCAAGGCCCTGCTGGACGATGATGGCCATGGCGGGCGGAATGGCAAACGGGGTGTTGGCTGGCCCCTGATTGAAACGGGAGATGAGCGAGCCCGGATCGTAGGTGGAGATCTCCTTGTTCATTCGGGCCAGCAAGCTTTCTACGTCGCTTTTGAGGGCGGGCTCCCCACCGGGGTAGTTATCGCTCAGGGTCACCACATAGTAGGTGCCCATGGTTTTGCCCTGAATGCGGGTCTGGGCAGGCGGGGTGGGCTGGCAGCCGGCCAGCGCCAGCAGCAGGGTCAGCAGCAGGCCGCGCAGGGCCGCCACGGGGGTCATCGCAATCATCCGGCGCTCTCATCTGGAGAAGGTTCATATCGGGGCGCTAGCTTAGCCAAGGGGCGCCCGCTGGGCGAGCCCTGATAGGCGCAATTGGAGGGAAAAGGGCAGAAAAAATTAAACAGTTTTGAACCTGTGGCTGGAGCGGGTCGTATCGTCCATCCGTGAGGGGAGATATTGGCGAGTGCAGCACCATCTGGTGACCTGGCCCGCAGCTTTGGCCAAAAGCCATAGCCGATTGAAGACAATTGAGTAAAATGAAGGTTGATTTAGACGGCATCTTTGCGAAGCGTTAACCGCATCCGCCAAGTCGTTGCCATCCATTGCCAATCAAAGGAGAAGATGATGAAAAAGGCGATTACCCTGCTGTTGCTGAGTACCCTGGCTGCCCCCGTGCTGGCGGATGAGTGTGCACTGGTCATCGAAGGCAATGATGCCATGCAGTACAACCTCAAAGAGATGAGCGTGCCGGCCACCTGCAAAGAGGTGACGGTCACCCTGAACCACACCGGCAAGCTGCCTGCTACCGCCATGGGCCACAACTGGGTGCTGGCCAGCACCGCCGACTATCAGACCGTGGCGACTGCCGGGATGAGCGCCGGTGCCGAGAATGACTATCTGCCCAAGGATGATCCCCGTGTACTGGCACACACCAAGCTGATCGGCGGTGGCGAGAGCAGCAGCGTTACCTTCAAGACCGACGGTCTGGCGGGCAAGGATCTCACCTTCTTCTGCTCCTTCCCCGGCCACTTCGCCATGATGAAGGGCGCCTTCAAGGTCAACTAAGGCGATAACCGGCATCGAGCCGGTTGCCTCAATAGCAAAAGCCGGGATTACCCGGCTTTTTCATCTCTGCTGTTTGTGTGGCCTGGCATGACATGGCTGCATGCCCGCCGACTTTCGCGCTATTTAGCCTGCAGGGTAAAGAAGGCGATGGCGGTCTTCTTCTGGCATTCGAAGTGAATGCTCTTTTCGCCGGTCACCACCAGCGTCTCGTTGATGGCCACTTCTTTGTCCTGCACGGTCAGCTGGCCGCTCAGCAGGTGACAGAGGTAGGTCTTCTCTGGCTCGAGGGTAAGGGTCAGCGGGAAGGGGAGGTTCAGTACCCGCACGTTGGCGCTGATGCGATCCGGATGGTAGATAAGCCCCAGATCGGTCACCTCTTTTTTCAGCAGCTCGCAGTGGGTCTCCTCATCGCCGCTAAAGTGCGCCGCCTCGAAGGTGGCGTAGGGGTGGCCGTTGAGCACAAAGCCAGCCCCGCTCACCGGCAGCAAAATGCGCTGATAGCCGGGAAAGGGGGAGAAGGGGCCCGCGCTCTTGATGGGGGCCGAGCTCAGTCGATAGTCAAAGTCGAGTTTGGCAAGGCTCGTCCCCTTGGGGGAGATGAGGATCTGGCTGGTGGTGCCCTGCTGGTTTTTCCAGGGCATCTTCTGGTGGTCAGACTCTTTAATCAGGGTGATCACGGGCACTTCCTCACGATGAAAAAACGCAGGGAGCCGAGGACATCAGCCCCGGCTCCCTGATAGAGATTGGCGATGGTAAAGGCGATCAGCCCTGACCATCCAGTGCGGCCAGCCGTGCTTCCATGGCGGCGAGACGGCTCTTGAGCTCGCTCACCTCCTGCTCCAGCTCGCTCAGGCGATCGGCGGCAGGGGAGGCATAGGCCGCAGCCGGAGCGGCATCCATCATCGCCTGAATATCCACTTCGCCGCTGAACAGGTGAGCGTAGCGGGATTCGCGCTTGCCCGGCTCGCGCGGCAGCTTGACCACGTAGGGGCCACGTTCGATAAGGGCGCCGAGCACCGCATCCACTTCGGTGACATCATCAAAGCTGCAGAGGCGGTTGGTGCGCGAGCGCAGCTCCCCCGGGGTTTGCGGGCCGCGCAGCAGCAGTTCACAGACGATGCCGAGCTCCTGGGCGCTGAATTTCAGCTCGCCAAATTCGGTGTTGCAGAATCTGTGCTGGTAGCGGGGTACCCGGGCGTTGAAACCGGCGGTGTTGACCACCAGCCGCTTGCGGATCAGCTCGTCCACCACGGCGCGGATATCGAGCTCGGAGAGCTCCAGCACCGGCTCGCGGTTGCTCTTCTGGTTGCAGGCGTTGACCAGCGCATTAAGGGAGAGGGGATATTGATCCGGGGTGCAGATCTCTTTTTCAATCAGACAGCCGATGACGCGGGCCTCCAGCGGGCCAAGTACTAACTCCATTTCCTACTCCCTTCCGAATCGAAACATCAAGAGCCCCTATCTTAGTCATGGCCCGCGCCGCGTCTAGCGTTGCGCGCCATTTTTGCGAGGTCATCAGGGGGTTGGCGAAAGGCTCGCCAACGCCGGAGGCATCCGGTTTTACTGCTGCTCCTGATAGAAGCGCGCCTTGTCGGCATACATGGCATCGTCTGCTACCCGACTCAGCTCTGCCAGCGGGGTCTGGTCGCTGCTGCTCCAGCCGATGGCAAAACGCAGCGGGAAGCTGTGCTCGCCATGCTGCACGATGGCGTGGTGCTGGCTTGCTTCCAGTCGGGCTGCCAGCCGCTGACTGGCAAGGTGATCGGCCTCCGCCAGCAGCACGAATTCGTCGCCACCGATGCGGAAGATCTTCTCATCCTGACGGCAGAGGGTGCGCAGCTGGCGAGCCATCTGGATCAGCAGGGCGTCGCCCGCCTCGTGCCCATACTGGTCGTTGGTGCGCTTGAGGCCGTTGAGATCGAGCATGAAGAGGGCTAGGTGGCGCTCGGGATGGTGCGCCAGCACCGCCTGATAGTGATGGAAGGCCTCTTCGAACGCCTGCCGGTTGGGCAGCCCGGTGAGGTTGTCGGTGCGGGCGACCCGCGCCAGCTCATCGGTAAAGAGTCGCCCCTCGATGCCCACCGCCAGCTGCTTGGCAAACAGCCGCAAGATGGCCCTGTCTTCGGACTCCAGCCCTTCGGCGCTCACCATCAGATAGCCAAACAGCACGCCGCTCTGGCTGCCGGGCAGGGTCATGATCTTCCAGAGCGTGTTATCCCACTGGCATTCGGAGTGTCTGATCTCTTCATCTATCAGCTGGGCCAGCTTCTCCTGCAGGGCATCCCGCAAGGGGGCATCCACCCCCTGGGTCAGGGAGTAGTGAGGCTCTCCGTCGCGGCGGATCACCAGCCCCCAGCGGTGGCCGGGATAGAGCTGGGAGAGCTGCAACAGGGCGGAGCTGGCCAGCTCGGCAATATCGATATCGAGCTGCTGGTGCAGGCCGAACTGCAGCCAGGATTGCAGGATATGGCGGCTGCGCTCCTCCCGGCTAAGGGCCGAGCGCAGGGCGGTCGTTTGCGAGGCCACCTCTTGCTCCAGCTCGTCGTTGAAGCCGAGCAGCCGCTGGTTGAACGCCTCTTTCTCGCTATTGGCGCGCTGCAGCTGTTCGTTTTGCTGGTAGAGCGCCCGCACCTGGGCCGAGATGGTGCTGGCCATCTCCTGCAGCAGCTGGCGCACCTCGTCGTACTCGACAAAGCGCAGCGGTGCCTGCTGTTGCTGGTAGTTGCCCTTGCCATAGCTGCGCACCAGCGCGGCCAGCGAGCGCAGCGGTCGGGTGAGCCAGCGGGTGAGCCAGACGCAGCCTATGGCTACCAGCAGCAACATGCCGACAATGCTGCCAGTCAGCAGCTGCTGGGATTTGTTGAGCTCGCTGACCCTGTCATCGCTGTAGCTGTAGAGGGTGATGGTGGGGGTGATCTCCTGCTCCAACTGGGGCCAGCCAATGACCAGGGGTTGCGCCATCTTGCTTGGCTCCCTGTCATCCATCGCGTTGGCGCTCTGGTGAGCCCCTTCGTAGAGACGGTTCTTGCCCTGAGAGATCACCAGATATTCGCTCCCCTTGAGATAGGGCTCCAGCAGTTGGGCCATCTGTCGCCAGGGGAGGATGGCCATCACGAAGCCTGAAGGGGTCTGCATCACCCCTGCGCGCTGGTGATTGCGATAGATGGGGGCCACCAGTGCCAGCCCGCCGCTGCGGTTCCGCTCCATATCGCCGACCAGCACGGGATCATCGACGGGCAGCAGCAGATGCTTGCCCTGTTTCGCCTCGCGGGTCTTGCTCCAGGCCATCAGCTGCGGCATCAGATTGCTCGATTCGAGGTGGGAAGCCTGGCCATTGATGTACTCCACCACCAGCCCCTTGTCATCGATGAGGTAGGCCGAGGTGAGCAGGCTGTTGGACTTGATGAAGGCGGCCAGTGCCAGTCGGGCATGGCTGGAGAAGAGGAAGTTGTCGAGGGCCTGATGGAGCACCCGATCCTGACTGAGCTGATTGATCTGGGTGCCGATCATCTCGCTGCGAAAGCGGGCTTCGCGGGTCATGCTGGTGAGGGCCCGCTCCAGCTGTGACTGTTCGCTCTGGGCGATGATCTGGTGCTGGCGGGTCAGCAGCACCACGCTGGCCAGCAGCGCCGGCAGCAGGGCCACGGTGAACAGGATGATGATAAGGGTCGGGCCGAGCCGAACGGTGCGATGGTTCATGGTGCTTTGACCTGCCGGTACTGCTGATCGGCCAGCTGTTGCATGTAGCGGGCGGTGTCGGCGGCACTGATCCCTTCTTTAAAACGTTCGAATCCTTTATCCATCGCTTGCCAAGCAATGGACATGGCGCTGTCGGAGGGCATGGGGGTGGTTAGGGTGAACTGTTCCAGCAGCACTTTTTCCCGAGGCGTGGGGTTGTGGCTGATGGTGGCAAAGGCCTGCTGATTGACCGGCAACAGTGCCCCCTGTCGATAGATGAACTGCTGAATATCCTGACGCTGGAGAAAGGCCATCAGCGCTTTGATGACGGGTTGCCGATCCTCATCGTCCATCGCCCAGCGGGAGGCGCCCATCACGTAGGCGCCGCTCATGGAGTGCATGGGGCGCGTCTGCCAGTGGGGCAGCAGGGCGACCCCCAGCTGATCCCCCATGTTTTTCACCAGATCATTGAAAGCCCAGTCTCCGTTGATGAGGTAGGCACTCTTGCCCTCGTTGAAGCGGGCGAGGGCAGCGTCATAGTCGCAGTCGGGATCGATCCACTGTTCGCTGGCGACGGTGCGGTAGGCCTCCAGTGCCTGCACCATGGCCGGGGTGTCGAGGGTGATGCGCCCTTCGGTCACCGGCGAGCCGCCAAAGGTGTGCAAAAAGGCGGCGAAGTAGTACATGTCGTGATAGGGCCAGCTGACGGGGTAGACCCCCTTGGCCTTGAGGGTCGGAGTGATGGCAGCCAGTTGCTGCCATTGGGTCACCGGCGCCGAGACCAGCTTCTTGTTGTAAAACAGCATCAGGTGGTTGCCCTGCATCATGGGCATGCCCCAGCGTTGGCTGTCTAGGGTGACATAACGCAGGGCGCTGGCCATCAGTGCGGGGGAAAACCACTCGGCGGGGAGGGGGGCGAGGGTCATCTGGCGATAGAGACCGATAAAGTCGGACGGGATCAGCATCAGATCGGGCAGCCCCCTGGCTTGCGCCGCCAGCAGGAGATCCGCCTTGATCTTGCCCGGTTCGATCTGGGTGACCCGCACGCTGTGGTTGCCTTCCTGATTGAAGCGGGCGATCACCTCGTCGATCACGTAACCGGCCTGCTGGGAGTGCCACAGCTCCAGCTCCGGCTCCTGAGCCCGCAGGGGCTGGTTCAATGCGAACAGGCAAAGCAGCAAGAGATGATAAAAGGATCGTTTTATGCTCATGTTACCATCACCGTTATACCTTGAATTCCAAAGGGAAATGTAACAAACAACCGGCAATGTCGGTAGGCACGGGCGCCAACTAATTGACTGAAACGACAAAAAGCCCGGCTCTTGGGCCGGGCTGGAGGATAAATTGCTTATCCGGGTATTCTTCGAGGCATCTAGTGTGGATGTTGTTTGAGGATGTCGTATATCTCCTCTTTCAGTTTGAGTTTCTGTTTTTTCAGATCCCTCACCTCGGCGCTATAGTCGCTGGCGTGATGCTTTTCCAACTTTCTAATCTCCGCATCCAGGTCGTTGTGCAAGTCAAACTTCTTCTGGAAATGGACATCACTGCTCTTAAGTTTCGAGATGAGTTCTCTGTACTCTGGGAACATGTAATGGAACCTCCTTGGTTTCGTTTGATTGTGCCTGTAAGACCAAAGCTACCCCTTAGTGCCGGGGATAAATGTGATCCTGATCGAATTTGGGGGCAATCATTTGGAGTATTTGGCGGGATATTTATAACTTGTTGAATCAAAACAAGATAAGTGATTTATCAATCTGAATGGTGCACAAAACTGTGCGGTAAGTCACAACAGGGGCGACGCTGGCGTGAGGGGTCAGGATCAACAAAGGGGCCGTGTGGCCCCTTTGTCTGGGTGCTGGCGACGTTACTGTTTTTCTTCGTCCGCCTGCTCTTTTTTCTTTTTCTTCTCGGGCAGTGGCTTGCCATCGCGGTGGATCACCTTGCCCGCTTCAAAGCCAATCTGGGCGGCCAGTTCTTCCAGATCCGCCGACTTGGCCTGATCCCCGATGGCATAGCGATAGTTGGCGATGCTCAGCTTGTCAGCCACCGGCGTGCCCGGGACGATTGGCTCACGCCAGCCCTGACCGATGTGGGCCACCAAGGTGCCGTTCATCAGCAGCTCGCCGACGATCTCCTGGGTCGGGTTGCCCTTGCCGTAGGTGAGACCCTGCGGGTGCTTCTTGCCGACCAGCGGCTCGTTGCTGGCGGGCATCAGCTTGGTGCGGATCAGCCACTTGGGCTTCTTGGTGTTGCCCACCGCCTTGCCGGTCTGGTACTCGTTGATCTTGATGGTCTTGATCATCTGGGCCATGAAGTCCTTGGTCAGCGCCTTCTGGGCGTCGCTGGTTTCATCGATGGCGATGGGGGCCACATACCAGGTCTGGGTGGCTTGAGCCTTGGAAGCGGCAGGGGCAGTTTGCGCCATGGCCAGGGGGCTGAGCAGGATGGCAGCCAGCAAGAGTCCTATCTTCTTCATTGTGATTCCGCTTTTGTTTCAACAAGAATTTTGTTTTGCCAGCGACGACTGCGCCAGCGCCAGAACATGGCCAGACCGCGCACCCACTCGTCGCAGGCCAGCGCCAGCCAGATACCGACCAGTCCATAGCCCTGCATGATACCGAGGAAATAGGAGAGTGGCACGGCAATTCCCCACATGGAGAGCAACGCCATGTAGAGGGGGAAACGGGCATCCCCGGTGGCCCGCAGGGCGTTGATCACCACCAGATTGAAGGTGCGGCCGGGCTCGAGGATAAGGCTGATAAGAAACAGCTGCGCCACCTGGGTGATGATGTCGGCATCATCGGTAAAGAGGCTGATGATGGTGCGGCCATTGAGGGCCGCCGCCACGGCGATGACGCAGGTGACCGCCAGCCCCAGCTTGAGGCTCTTGAGCAACTGTTGATAAGCGCGATCGAACTGTCTGGCCCCCGCCAGATGGCCGATGATGATCTCGTTGCCAAGGCCGATGGAGAGGCCAAACAGCAGGATAAACAGGCAGATCTGGAAGAAGTAGGACTGGGTCGCCAGCGCCTTGTCCCCCAGCAATCCGACAAAGGCGGTCACCACCATAAACTGCAGCATCCAGGAGAGGTTCTCCCCCGCCGCAGGCAGGCCGATATGGAGCACCTTGCCCAGCATCTCGCGGCTGGGGTGGACGATATCGCGCACCACCAGTCGAATGCCGGTCTTGCGGGCTACCAGCCACACCAGCAGCACCACGCCGACCAGTCGACCAGCGACCGTGCTGATGGCCACGCCAGCGACCCCCAGCTGGGGCAGGCCGAACCAGCCGTAGAGCAGCAGCAGGTTGCCGACGAAGGTGATGAGGTTGACGATCAGGGTCACATACATCGCCTGACGGGTGTGGCCGTGGGCGCGCAGGGTGGCCGCCAGACAGAGGGCCGCGGCCTCCGGCAACAGGCAGAGACCGATGATCTGCAAGTAAAGCGTCGCGTCGCTCATCAGGTTGGCGGGCAGGTTCATCAGCGCCAGCATGGTGCTGGCCCCCGCCATCACGCCGATGGCAGCCACCAGTCCGATCAGCAGGTTGAAGCCGATGGCGGTGTGGATCACCACCCGGCTCTTCTCCCGATCGCCCGCGCCCAGATACTGGGTGATCACCACGCTGGTACCGATGCTGACGAAGCTGAACAATGTGATGGCGAGATCGAACACCTGATTGCCGACCGCCAGCGCGGCCACTCCCTGATAGGAAACGTGACCCACCATGAAGGTATTGAGGGCGCCGGTTAAAAAGTGCAGGGCGAGATCGATAAAAAGCGGCCAGGTCAGCGCAAAGAGGGTGCCTGGGCCTGCGTGGGATTGAGATTGCATGGCATGTCCAACAGCTGGGAGGGCACGGGGGAGTGCCCTCTGGGGGCGCATTTAACACCAAGGTAAAGGCCGGTGCAATCCTTAGGGGATTGCCCGGCCAAGGGATCAGGCAGGCGTGGCACCCGCCTCCTGTTCGCTCGGCAGGGTGAGGCGCGCCGAGTCAGGCAGGGCATCATCCTGCGGCCAGTGGGAGCGGATGGCATCGGTAGTGCTCTCCACCACCGCATCATCCTTGAACACCGGCTCGCGATAGCAGCGGGTCAGGCGCAGCGCCTGATACATATCCGGGCAGAGGATGATCCCCTCATTGCCCACCCGCACGCCAGCCTGCTGTAGCCAGTGGGTCATCTGGCCGTGGCGACCCGCCATCACCATATGGATGCCGCGCCGTTTCAGCTCCTTGTGCAGCTCCCCCACCATGCTCATCACGCTGATGTCCTGATGGGTAAAGCAGGCGACCGCATCGATCACCAGACACTTGGGGGCTCGGGGATCCTGCACCAGCAGGGCCAGCACCCGCCGTTTGAAGTAGGGGGCGTTGAAGTAGGTCAGCGGCGAGTTGAAGCGATAGACCAGAATACCCGGGATCGCCTTGGCCTGTTCGTTGTCCCCCAGGGTGCGTACCACCCCCTCGTCATCCATGCCGAGCAGCTGATCGGTGGGGCGCATCACATTGCGCAGGAATTGGAACAAACCGAGCAAGACCGCGAGCGTGATCCCCGGGATCACCCCCATGGTGAGCACGCTGATAAAGGTGACCAATGCCAGCCAGAACGCGGAACGATCGGAGTTACGCAGTGCCCACAATCCGCGAAAGTCAGTGAGCGAGAGTGAGGCCATCACCAGCACCACGCCGAGGGCAGCGGTGGGAATGTATTTGAGCGGCGCCGTCAGATAGAAGGTGATGAGGGCGATCACCGCCGCGGCGATGATAGAGACCAGCTGGCTTTTGCCGCCGTTGGCGTCGTTGACCGCGGTACGGGAATCCGCCCCGCTGATGGCAAAGCCCTGAGAGACCGCGGAGGCGAGATTCGCCATACCGAGGGCGCGAAATTCCATGTCCGCGTCTATCTCGTAACCGTTCTTGGCGGCAAAGCTGCGGGCGGTCAGCATCATGGAGACGAAGCTCACCATGGCCAGGTTGAGCGCAGGCAGTACCAGTTCCCGCATCAGGCCGGGGGGAAATTCCGGCATCTGGAAGGTGGGCAGGCCGGAGCCCACCGCCCCCAATGTCGCAATATCAAACTGACCCAGATTGAAACCCCACACCAGCCCGGCGGTCACCACCATGGCGACCATGGAGGAGGGCCATGCCGGTTTGTAGCGCTTGGCCAGCAGCAGGGTGAGCAAGGCAACCAGGCTCATGGCCAGGGTCGGCAGGTGGGTCTGGGTAATGTAAGTGGTACCGTTGGCGATCCGCTCGATGAGGTAACGTTCGCTAAAGGTGAAGCCGAAGATTTTGGAAAGCTGGCCCACCATGATGGTGATGGCTACCCCGTTGAGCAGCCCCATCAGGATCGGGCGGGAGAGGAAATCCGCCAGCACTCCCAGCTTGAAGCGGCTGGCAATCAGGCACCAGAAGCCGGTCATGGCGGTCATGGTCATCACCAGTTGCCAGTGACGGGTCGGGTCGCCTGCGGCCAGCGGCGTCACCACGGCGGCTATGACCGCGCAGGTGGCGGCATCGGGGCCGACAATCAGTTGGCGGGAGGTACCAAACAGGGCGTAGACCAGCATGGGCAGGATGCAGGAGTAGAGGCCGACGATGGCGCCAACCCCGGCGAGTTCGGCATAGGCGATGGCGACGGGCAGCGCCACGGCCGCCACCGAGAGTCCGGCGCGAAGGTCTGGCATCAACCAGGCGCGCTGGTATTGCAGCAGGGCGGCGAGGCCCGGTAGCCAGCGTTCGAGAGAGAAGAAGTCGCGCATTATTTAACCCATTGAGTTACAACCAGCTTTTCCCATAGTGTGCCCAAGGTTATCGAAAGATTGCAATCAGGTTATGGCCAGTTTACCTGAAGGTCAGGCCAGATAGCCTGCCAGCGTTTCTCCTTGATGCGCTGGGTAAAAATCTGTTTGTCCTGGCGACATCTGGGGTTGGCACTCACTTGCAGCGACCAGTTGATGGCAAAGCCGTAGGGGGCGAGCCACTCAAACTCGCCATCCCGGGTGAGGCGCACGCCGATACAGGTCGGCACTTCGACCCAGTGGCTCAGCGCCTCCAGACTGCTGGCAAACGGTGCTACCAGCTGCCGCGTGTGCATGCGGGCCTGATTGCGCACCTCCCACTGCTGACCCGGCAGCCGTTTAGCCAGCCAGGCTTCGTGTTCCGCCTCGGCCAGCCCTTGCGGATCGTTTTTATCGAGATAGATCAGGTCGATGTCGTTGAGCGGGGTGGGCACCGCCTTGTGGTGAAGGTGATCCCAGATGAGGTTGCGGATAAAACCGGCTCCCAGCGCCCAGTCGGGCAGATTGAGCTCGGCGGCGGCTTGCAGGCAGGCCATCCGCTGCGGATCAGCCCGAAGCAGGGCTTCGGTTTTGGCTTGGTATTGCTGTTCTAGGACGGTGTTCAGAGGTTCAGTTGTTGGCATTGCGGCGTAACCAGACATCAATGTAACGGCAGCTCGGCACTATAGTGAGCCCCTCCGCCTGAGTCCAGTTGAAGAAGGCGCGCGCCAGCTGATCGGCAATCCCCTGTACCCGCAGCTCGGGAGGGACGAAGGTGCTGTAGGCGTCGATGGTTTTGGCATCGAGCCGCCGGTAGCGCAGTCTCGACTCCTTCCCCTCCACCATACAGATAAACTGCTGCTGGTTGGCCTGATGAATGATGTCGCTCATGGTGGGCACCTCTGGCATAAAGTTGGGTCTCTCGGCACAACATAACTGTTAGCCAAGGTATAGAACAGATAGTGGATGATGTATCGATTGTTATCAGGATTATTGAGCCAGCTCTTGCTCTCTGACTTTTATCTTGGCACGAATCGATGTGGCAATAATCTGCACGTTTGGAAGAGGTAAAAATGGACACGGTAATGTTGAAAGTTACCCGGAAGGTGTTGGCTCAAAGTCAGAAAAGCCCAGATCAGCGGCAGATTTCGGTTTCCGATGCATCCAGCCCTGAACTCAAGGCTCTGTTTGAAACGGCAGGGAAAAATAGAAAAATTCGACTCTTGTTGGCCAAGAGCCTCTCTTTATGGATGGGGAATACGGGGGCTATTTGGTATAGCCACAACCAAGATAACCAAGGGGATTTTGAGCGACTCTTTACATTGTTGGCGCACCATCCCGATGCGCCATTCCAGTTTATTTGTGAGGTTGCGGCCGACTAGTCACTAGGCCCAGGCCCGCTCCAGCAGGGTAAGTAACTGCTCACGGTCGGCGTCCTTGCGATTGAACAGCATGGCGCCGTCGTTGAGCGCCAGATCGCGTATCTCGGTCAGTAGCGAGCGATCGCTCACCCCCGCTTCGCTCATGGTGCGCGGCAGCTTGACCGCCTGCCACAGGGTGTCGCGCAGGGTGCGAATGGCTGTGATGGTCGCCTCCGCTCGCTGGTGGGCCGGAGTGGCGGCAAAGCGCTCGGCCCCCACCAGCGGCAGCAGCAGGCGGGCCAATTCGCCATCCACCTCGGGACGGTTGTAGTCGAGCACGGTGGGCAAAAAGAGGTTCATGCACAGCCCGTGGGGCAGATGGCAACGGGCCCCCAGGCTGTGGCCGAGGGCGTGCACCAGCCCGACCATGGAGTTGGAGAAAGCCATGCCAGCTAGCGTTGAGCCTTCTGCCAGTTGCAGCCGCAGCTGTTTGTTCTGCGGATCGTGGATGATTTGCGGCAGGGCGCTGGCGATTTTCTCCACCGCCATCAGGGCCAGCGCATCGCTCACCGGATTCTTGGCGGTGCCGATAAAGGCCTCGATGGCATGGGTCATGGCATCCATGGCGGTGGCGGCGGTGATATTGAGGGGCAGCCCCTGGGTCAGGCGCGGGTCGAGCACCGCCAGCTGGGGCAGTAGGAAGGGGGAGGTGAAGGGCACCTTGCGCCCGCTCGCCTCATCCTTGATCACCGCCACCAAGGTGACTTCTGATCCTGTGCCCGCCGTGGTGGGCACCACCGCCAGCGGCTTGAGGGGACGAGTCAGGCAACCGGCGCCCGAGTAGTCGAGCAGATGTTCGCCACCCATGGAGGTGAGAATGTTCACCGCCTTGGCGGTGTCGATCACCGAGCCGCCCCCCAACGCCACCAGACTGTCGCAGTCGAGCTCGCGATAGCGTTTGGCGATCCGCTCTACCACAGCGGTGGAGGAGTCGGCCGGGATCTCGTCCCAGATGGCGGCAACCGGCAGATCCCCCTCGGCCAGCACATTGGCAAGCAGGGTGGCAAGACCGGTGGCATTGACCCCCTTGTCGGTCAGCAGCAGCGGGCGACGCGCCCCGAGGCTGGCCAGCTCGCTGGCCAGCTGCTCCAGCGCCTGTTCACCGGCCAGCAGTTTGACCGGGCAGAAGAAATCGTAATAGCGGCTCATTTCAAGGCTCCTTGCGCGTTAGCCGGTCACCAGACCCAGATAGATGTTGCAGGCCCGGCCGAATTTGTTGGTCGGGACGGGATAGTGGCGCAGCAGGGGCCGCGCGATAAAGGCGGGCAGGATCAGGGATTGCATCTGCTCAAGCCCCCGCACCAGTTGCATGGCGACGGTCAGATCCCCCTCCACCAGCAGCCGGTTTTCACCAAACGCCTGATTGACCCCGAGCCGAAAGCTCAGGGTGCGAAAAGCGATATTGGGGTGCTTGAAGCGCACCCGCAGTGGATGAATGGTGGCATGAGGGGCGACCGGCGCGCCGGGATACCAGCGGCCACCCTGCTTGTGCATGTTCATGGCGTAGCCGATGCCGCCCACTTCGAGGCGGATCGCCAGCCCGTCCGGCAACGGCGCCAATTCGCGACGTACCGCCTCGTCGGTGCGGGCGGCGCGGCAGAGGGTGCGACCCACCACCCAGAGCAGGGTGATGATCCAGAGGTGGCGGCCAAGGGCGGCCGCAGATTCAAACATCCTTGTTTGCATGGGGATTGGCTCCTGAGATGGCTGACCAGAACAGGGCGAACGCACTGGCTTGCCAGTAGTCGTCCTCTCCCAGCTCCGGTTGATCGACAAACAGTGATGCGCAGGCGAGGAACTGGCCCTGACACACCTCCAGCAACAGTGGCGCGGGAGCCTGCATCAGCTCGCCGCTGGCCTGCCCCTTTGCCAGCAGGGCGGGCAGAAAACGCAAGGCATCGTTCAGGATCTGGCTGCGGGCCGGTCTGGCCAGCAGCGGGGAGTGAAAGAAGCCCAGCACGAATTTGAGTTCATTGGGGTTAGCCAGCATCCACCTCATCGCCAGCTGCCAGTAGTGGCGGGTCTGGTCGTACAGCGGCAGGGTGGGGTCTGCTTCATGGATGGCGGCCCCCATCCGGGTTTTCACATCCTGATAGAGCTGGAGGATCAGCGCCTCCTTGCTCGGAAAGTGGTGGAACAGGGTGCCGTTGGCCACCCCGGCCGCTTTGGCGATACGGGCGGTGGCGGCCCCCTGCAGGCCATCTTCGGCGCAGAGGGCGAGGGCGGCATCCAGGATCTGGCGGCGCTTGTCGGTCATGGCTGGTGGCGGTGGGCTGGTCTGATCCATGGTCATCTCCATCAGCGCAGGAAGAAGGCCATCATCAGCTTCTGGATCCAGCTGTGGTAGGGGGGATGGATCAGGGAGCCGGTGGTGAACTTGCCGCGGGTCAGCACGGTTTTCGCCTTGGAGAAGGTAAGGAACCCCTCGTGGCCGTGGTAGTGGCCCATGCCGGAGGCGCCGATGCCGCCAAACGGCACATCGTCGGCGGCCACCTGAAACAGGCTCTCGTTGATCGCCATGCCGCCGGAGTGGGTCTCCCGGGTCACTCGCGCCTGCAACTGGGGGTCGAAGCTCATCAGATAGAGGGCCAGCGGGCGGGGCCGCTCGGCCACATAGGCGAGCGCCTCCTCCAGCGTGTCGTAGGGGATGAGCGGCAGCAGCGGGCCGAAGATCTCCTGCTGCATCACCTGACAATGATGGGGCACCCCGGTCAGCAGGTGGGGCACCAGCAGGCGACGCTGGTCGTCGCGGGCAGGGCTGCCACAGGGGTGGAGTTCGGCACCCGCCTGCTCGGCCTCATCCAGCCAGTTGACGAGGCGCTGATACTGGCGATCGTTGATGATGGCGCCGTAGTCGGCACTATTGAGCCCCTGCGGGTAGAGCTTGCTGAAGTGGCTGCGATAGGCGGCGATAAAGTGCCCCACCTCGCTGCGGGGCAGCAGCACATAGTCGGGGGCGACGCAGATCTGCCCGGCGTTGAGGCTCTTGCCGAAGATCATCCGCTCGACCGCGGTGGCCACCGGCATGTCGGGGGCGATGAGGCAGGGGCTCTTGCCACCCAGCTCAAGGGTGAGCGAGGTGAGCTGGGGTGCCGCCGCGGCCATCACCAGCTTGCCCACCATGGTCGAGCCGGTAAAGAGCAGGTGATCGAACGGCAGCGAGCTGAACGCGGCCGCCATCTGGGCATCCCCCTCGATGATGGCGATCTCGTGCTCGTCAAACACGCTGGTGAGCATGGTGCGCAGCACGGCATTGGTATGGGGAGTGAATTCGGAGAGTTTCAGCATCGCCCGGTTGCCCGCCGCGATGGCAGTGATGAGGGGGCCAAGGCTCAGCATCACCGGAAAGTTCCACGGCACTATGATGCCGACCACCCCGAGCGGCTGGAAGTGCACCTCGACCCGGGCGGGGGCCAGCAGCAGGCCGGTGTGGCGGCGGTGAGGCTGCATCCAGCGCTTGAGCCGTTTCTGGGTGTAGTTGATCTGCATGATGCAGGGCAGCACATCGGCGATCAGGCTGTCGTAGTGGCTGCGCTGGCCATAATCCGCTGCCAGCGCCTTGCACAGCTCTCCCTTGTGGGCGAGCAGCGCCTGTTTGAGTTTGGTCAGTTGTGCCCGGCGCTCGGCCAGGGTGGGCATGGGGTGAGCCAGACTCGCCCGCTTGAGCCGTGCCAGCTGATCCGGCAGGGACAGCTTGATGGCGAGGATATCCTCAGGAGTGTGTTGAAGCTGCGCCGCACCCATGTTGTTCTCCGCATGAAAAATGACCGACTGATTAGTCGGTCTGAATGTAGCTGTTTGTTACCGGAATGTAAAGCTGGCAAGCTCTCTCCCGCTCACCGCGAGCTGGACGCAAGAGAGAACTGTGTGCGTCCCCACACTTTTGTAGTTTGCTCGTTGGTGACTTATCTAATAAGGGGTAGTTTTTGGCTATTAACCTACAAGGAGTGAGCACTATGACCAGGGAACTGAACAGCTTGTTGGCCCGGCTTGAAGATGTGGTTGAGCGGATGCCGGATTGCTTCAACACCTATGAGTTCGCCCAGAAGCTGGCGCTGCAATATCAGCCGGAGTTTTTTGCCGCGGGCCACTCTCTGGCCGAGCACGAGGGCAAGGTGTTGCGGGTGCTGCACCAGAAGATCGCCGAGGCGCTGGCGGGCAGCGAGGTGGTGATTGAAGGGGCTCTGCTCCCTTGTGTCACTCCCTGGGGGGAGAAGGCGACCTCACCGCGCTGGCATCGCAAGCACTGAGGATACGGTCAGGCAGATTAGTGCCAGATAGCAGATAACGAATAACGATGAGTGGCGCGGCGCTGGCAACAGGGCCGCGCCGTTTTTTGTGCAGATTGTCGCCAGCAGCGCCCCCGCTGCCTGGAGCAAAGGCCCGGTCTGTGATCCCATGCCGGGATACGGGGGCGTCAGCCGGGTAGACTCTCCCTTTTGTCGCAGGGTTTGTCACCGTAGGAATTTCTCATGACCCATAAAATCATTCTGGATACCGACCCGGGTATCGACGATGCCATGGCCATCCTGTTTGCCGAGGCCCACCCCGCCATCGAGCTGCTCGCCATCACCACAGTTTTTGGTAACGCCACCATCGACAATGGCACCCGCAACGCCCTCTGGCTCAAGCAGAAGTACGGCATGAAGGCGGATGTGGCCAAAGGCGCTGCCACCCCGCTGCTGCGCGAGCCGGTCGGCCCCACCACCATAGTCCACGGCCCGAGCGGCTTTGGCGACATGGAGGCGGGGGAGGTGACTATCGCTCCGGATCCTCGCCCCGCTTGGCAATATATTGTCGAGGCGGTGAAAGCCGCGCCGGGGGAGATCACCCTCGTCACTATCGGCCCGCTGACCAATCTGGCGCTGGCGCTGCAACAGGCGCCCGAGATTGTCTCGCTGGTAAAACAGGTGGTAGTGATGGGGGGCACCTTTGGCGTCAACGGCCATCGCGGCAACGTCACCCCCTATGCCGAAGCCAATATCCACGACGATCCCGATGCCGCCGACCGGGTCTTTACCGCCGATTGGCCGGTAGTGATCATCGGGCTGGATGTGACTCAGCAGAGCTTCTTCAGCAGCGCCTATCTGGATGAGCTCAGGGACAAGGCGGGGGAGCCGGGCCGCTTCCTGTGGGATGTCAGCCGCTTCTACCTGCGCTTCTACTCCGAGAAGCTGGGGCTCTCCGGTTGCCATGTCCACGACCCGTCCGCCATCGCCTATGTGATTGATCCGACCCTCTTTACCCTGCGGGAAGGGCCGGTGCGGGTGATCACCAGCGGCCCGGCCATCGGCCACACCCTGCAAAAGTTCGATGGCAAACGCCACTCCCACGATGACTGGGCAGCCTATCGTCCGCAGCAGGTCGGGGTGGCGGTGCGCGATGAAGCCTTGCTGGCGCTCTATCGCGAGACGCTGGTGGGTTGGGGCAAGGATTGCTGAGCAAAGGGGCGGTATTACGTTGAGGCGGGGGCTGTGATCGGCGCCAAACAATCGGAACGCACGGCCGCTTATACTGCCTTATATCAAGAGCTTGGGAGGGATGAAGATGGCCTGGATTTCCTTGATAGTGGCGATTGCGCTGATCTGGTGGTTGATGAAGCTGGGGCGTGGCGCCCTGTTCGAGATCCGTCTTGCACCTGGCAAGGTAGTGGTCAAGCAGGGCAAGGTGTCCCCCGCCTTTATTGAGCATGCCAAACAGATCCTGCGCCACGACACGGTGCGCGGTCGCATTGTGGGGCAGCGCGATGGCGATGGTGTAAAGCTGATCTTCTCCCGCTCCATCCCCGAGCCGGTGGCCCAGCGTTTTCGCAATATCTTCCCCTATGGCGATTACCGCCAGCCAACGGCGCCACTGCCGGGGCCAAAATCCCGCAAGGGATAAGCACCGGAACCTGTTTCATCAATAGCAAACGGGCCTCCAGTGGAGGCCCGTTTTTTATGGCACTTGGCCAAGAGAGAGCTGACAGCCCTTACTCTTTACCGTGCAGCTCGCGCTGGGCCTTGACCGCCGCCGCCTTGACGGCGGTCCCTTCATTGCCCCAGGAGGCGCGCAGGGTGTTGACCAGCTCGGCGAGCCGCTCATCATCCATGGTCCAGCCATAGCCCGGCATGTGGTAACCCAGATGGCCGTGGGTGACCGGTGTTTCGGCACCGTGCAGCAGCACGTTGATCAGGCTCGACGGATCGCTCGCCAGCACGGTGCGGTTGTTCACCAGCGAGGGGATGACATGGTCATTGCCCTGGCCGTTGACCCCGTGACAGGTGGAGCAGTACATGGCGTAGTCCGCCTTGCCGCTGGCACTGGCGTAGGCGCGGGCCCCTTTCTCCGCCACCGGTTCATCTTTCAGATCGGTCAGATAGGTGGCGATGCTGGCCAGATCGGCGTCGCTGAAATACTGGCTGCTGTGAGTGATCACTTCCCCCATGGGGCCCGCGACCGCTTCATGCTGGCTGCGGCCGGTTTTCAGCAGGTCGATCAGCGCCTGCTTGCTGTAACGACTGCCGCGAATATCGGGGGCATACCAGCCATCCAGCGCCGCACCGCTCAGGTAGACGGGATCCGCCTCGGTCAGCGCTTTCTCCTGCATGCCAAGCCCGCGCGGAGTGTGGCAGCTGCCGCAGTGGCCGGCACCCTGCACCAGATAGGCGCCGCGGTTCCACTCTTCGCTCTTGCCTGCGACCGGAGTGAAGCGGCTGTCATCGTGGTAGACCCAGTTCCAGCCCATCAGCGGCCAGCGCATGTTGAGGGGCCAGGGGATGTCGCTCTCCTTGTTGGCGATGGCCAGCGGCTGCACCTCCTTCATCAGGTAGTGATAGAGATCTTCGAGATCCTTATCGCTCATCTTGGCGTAGGCGGTGTAGGGCATGGCCGGATAGAGGCGATGGCCATCGCGGGCCACCCCTTCACGCATCACCTTGATGAACTCCGGCAGGCTGTAGTTGCCGATACCGTGGGTCTTGTCGGGGGTGATGTTGGTGGCAAATACGGTGCCGATGGGGGTCGGGAATCCTTTGCCGCCCGCCAGCGGCTTGCTGGTTTCGCTGGTGTGACAGGCGGCGCAATCGCCCAGCTTGGCCACGTATTCCCCCGCCGACATGGCGGGGGCTGCGTTGGCGGCAAGGGCGGGCAGGGCCAGCAGCAGGGCGCTGGCGGTCAGTGACAGGGCGCGGCTCATTGGGCACCTCCCTTGCTCATGGCTACCAGCTCGTTGACGGCGCGCCACGCTTCGTCGATGGCGGCGTGGGCGTAGGGGCTCCAGCCTGCATCCGAGTTGGCGATGGTGATGTTGCCGATCGGCTGGCGACCCAGTTCAATCCATTTTTCGCACTGCGCTTCGTCATCAAACAGGGTGTTGGTGACATAGGAGTAACCGTGAGACCAGCGGTTGACCGTGATGGCGAGGATATCCTGCTCATGGTTGAAACCGGCGCTGCCGAGCATCCCCTGCAACTGCTCGCGGATCATCTGTTCATGCTGCTCGAACGGCATGCCGAGGATCATGGCGCGCCCCTTGCGGGACTGCTCGCGGGCCGAGAGGCCGCTGCCCGGCAGGGTCGGCACATAGACCATGTGCAGGCACATGGGCTGATCCGGGCTCTTGGGATGCTCATAGCCGCCGAGGTTGACCGGATAGTCGAGCTTGACCCGACTGTAGGGGGCTGCGGGGGAGTAGACCTCGTGCACCCCGAGCTTGACGAAGGCTTGCCAGTTCTTGATCACCACCTTGGTGTAGACCAGCGGCGCCTTGGCGTTCTGGCGCAGCGCCTCCTTCTGGGGCTCCGGCATCTCGGGCACCATGTAGGGGATCATCATGTTGTAGCCCGCCATGACTGACTGCTTGGCCCGTACCCGATGCAGTTTCCCCTCCTTGATGTAGGTGACGTCCACCGCCAGCTTGCCATCGGCGAGGCGCACGTTTTTCGCCTGCAGCGCCGTGCTGCCAAGACGCAGCTGCACCTTGTGCTCCGGCAGGTCGAGCTTGCTGTAGTCAAACTTGGCCAGCACCACATCCTGCATGGTGTGACCCGGTGCCACCTGCGGGATCAGCTTGCGCACCATCAGGCGAGTGAGCCCGGCGTTGCCATCGGGGAAATGGAAGATATACGGATCGTCCAGCTCCGCCTGCTCCTCGGCATCCAGCGGCGTCAGATTGAGGCCATCGAAGCCCGGCAAGGCGCAGAGGCGCGCATCGGCGCAGGCGGTGGCGTCGATGCCGACCGCCTGGAAGTCGTTGGTGCGCTGTTGGAAGTAAGTGATCGCCCGCTCGCTCAGGCCCACTTTATCGCGCAGGAAGGTGGTGTAGCTGTTGCGGGTGATCCACTCGTCCTGCTGCTCGCGGGTCATGCCGCTCAGGTAGTCGATCTTCGCTTCGTGCAGGGCCAACAGGGCGGCCTTGTCGGCATCATCGAGGGGGAAGTCACCGATAAATTCTGCCAGTGGGCGGCCGTTCAGGCGATCGCGCGGGATGTCATCCGCCACGTTGTGGCCCGGATCGCCGTTCACTATCTTGTTGACGCCAAAGTGCTTCTCGTCGAAATAGACGCCGCGGCTCAGCCCCAGATCCGGATAGAAGGTCTGCTGGAAACCGGCGGCCAGCTCGTCGATATTGACCTCCAGCGCCTTGAGCAGACCGAGTGCTACCGGGCTGTAGACCGAACGCGGTGATTGCAGGGATTCACTGCCGCCATAACCCAGACGCAGGCCATCGGGAGTGGTGAACTCGTTGCGCTTGGCGTGGCCGCCAAAGTCGTCGTGGTTGTCGAGCAGCAGGATCTTTTTATCCGCGCCGAGCAGTTGCTGATAGAAGCAGGCTGCGGCCAGACCGCTGATCCCGGCGCCGACGATCACCAGATCGTACTCCCCCTCGAGGGGAATATTGGCAAAATCATACTGCTTGCCGTCACGGGCGATGCTGTGGGCCGGTTCGAAGGAGCCCGGGTGGTTGCCACGCAGGCCGGTGAGGGCGGGCGGGTAGGCCAGGGTTTTATCCGCCAGCGTGCTGCCGCCTTCGGCAGCCTTGAGCAGATTGATGGGGGCGACGCCTGCCGCAATGGTGATGGCAACGCCGTTGAGAAAATCTCTGCGTGTAATACTCATGGCTATCCCTGTGTTAGGAGAAGTAATGAATAAGTGGATTCATTATGGGAGGGAGACACAGATCCTGTTCAGGATTGGGCGCCGAATCTACCGTTATCCTCACGCTGAGTCCATACGATTGCTAATGGATTATTAAGCACCATTTTCCTGCTTGTGACGAGAGTGATGCGCTGATGGGGATGATTTGCCCTGTTGCAGGGGCGCAGCTCTCCCCGGTTCGGGCCGGTCAATCATTGCCGCCGCTGATTAGTTTGGGAGGCGTTCGGGCATCCTTGTCGACTCGGGGGGATGATCGCGTTAAGCTCTTAACTACTTGTTTTATCGACTCTCTTTTTACTCACAGGCGTAACAGCCATTCTGGAGGCGCAATGAACTGGTATATCTCGGTCCTCAAGCAATATGCGGTATTCAGCGGGCGGGCCCGCCGCACCGAATACTGGATGTTTGTGCTGTGCAACGTCATCGTCATGCTGTTGCTCGGCATGGTGGACAAGCTGATTGGCGGCGACAAGGAGCTGATCAGCTCGATCTATTCGCTGGTGGTGCTGCTGCCATCGCTGGCGGTGGCGGCCCGTCGTCTGCACGACACCGACCGCAGCGCTTGGTGGCTGCTGCTCGGGCTTATCCCCATTATCGGCACCCTGGTGCTCATCTACTTTATGGTGTGCAACGGCCAGCAGGGGCCGAACCGCTTCGGTGACGATCCCAAAGCAGCCCCCTCGCAGGGCTTTATCGTCAGCTAACGGGCGCAGCTCAGCCAATAATCGGCCAATAAAAAGAGAGGGAGGCATCATGCCTCCCTCTCTTTTTCGTGTTGATGGCCGATCAACGCTCAATCAGCGGGGCGGAGCGGTAGCTCCACATGCCGTAGGTGCGCAGGGCGTCGCGGTAGATGCCGAGCAGCTCGCTCTCGCTCGGGGTGGCCAGCTCCTCGAGGGGCTTGTCGGGGTAGCTGATGCTCGCCACCTTGATGTTGGCCGGGCCAATCTGGTCGCAGGCGATTTCCAGCACCGTCTGACCGCGGCGAACATGGCTGGCGGAGCTCACCAGCACCGCATAGTCAATCTGGTGGCGGGCGAGGGCATAAGCGCTGTAGAGGGCGTTATCCACCGTGCTGGTGGCGTAGTTCTCTTCAATCAGGCGGCTGCGGTCGATGCCGTGATTGGCCAGCCAGTCGGCCATCAGCTTGCCTTCGGTCTGGCGGTTCTGCGGCACGCCGCCGGTCAGGATGATCAGCGCCTCCGGGTCGGCCTTGGCCAGCGTCAGAGTGGTTTGCAGGCGGCCCAGCAGGATCTTGTCCATGCTGCCATCGGGATTGAGGGCGTAGCCCAGAGTGACGATGGCGCGTTTGCCCTCCCTGGTGGCCTTGAGCTGATCCTCGGTCAGTTCGGTCTGCAGCGGGGCGGCGGTGATCCGCTGCACCCGGGCTATGATCTCCTCCAGATCGGCGGCGCGGCCGCCGTTGCGATCCGCCACTTTCGCCAGATAGCTGCGGGAGGCCTCCTTGTTGCCCTTCACTAGCTGCCAGATGGCGAGATAGCTGTTGATGTCGAGATCATCGGGGGCGACGGCCAGCGCCTGCTCCAGCAAGGTGATGGCGCGGCTCAGGTTGCCGTTGTAGATCTGGGCGTTTGCCGCCGAGATCAGCAGGTCGGTGCGGTAGGGCTCAAGCTGGTAGGCGGCCAGCAGCCGCTCGGTCACCAGCTCCATATTGCTCGGCATCTTGGCGGTAAAACCGGCATGGGAGATCTTGGCTGGCGACTTGTATATCTGCAGCGCTTCGCCGAGCAGCATGTCCACTGCCTGCCGTTTGCTGACTAGGGTATTGAGGTCATGCTCCATCTGCATCGAACTCTCGGCCGCCTGCAGGGCGAGGGGAGAGAGCGCCAGCAGGCCGCCGAGGGTCAGGGCAAGAAGGGTCTGTTTCATCAAAAGGTCCTCTGTCGGGCTGAATCGCGTCGTGGCGCAGCGGTTTACGGGCCGATGCGACGAGGCAAATGTGCGTCAATTCAGTCTGTTAGTGCCAAAGAGGGGGCAATATAGCAGCTAACGGCGCGGCAAACTGTGAGTCGGGGCGGGTCGTCGGGTGATGCCACACTAGTGGCCGCAAAAATGGCCGCAACAGTGGCCGCAAAGGGTCAGCAGCCATCTGAAAAGGGCAGGGGGAGCGAACCTCCCTCTGCTGCGAGGGGCGTTGGCCCCTTCCTCTATCGCGGTTCAAGATAGATGGGGTGTCAATCTATCTTCTGGTGAGTGTTCGCGATCAGTTCCACATCGGGGAGACGCGGGCTTCCAGCGTCTCTTGCTGCTCTTCGGGCATATCGCTGAAGAAGTTGAGCTGGGTCTGCTCCTCCACCTCACGCACCGAGACCCGGTAGTCGGCGATCTGGCTGATGGGCACCTCTTGCTGCGGCATGATAAAGGCGATGGCCTGCAGTTTGGCCGGGTCCATCACGATCTTGTAGTAGGCACTCGGGATCGCCACACCCTGACCGATGGACTCTTCAGAGCCGGTAAAGATGGGGCCGGTGATCACCTGCACATCCTTGCGGGAGACCGCCCACTTGTTCACCTTCTCCTCCAGCACGCGCCACGCCTTCTGGTTGAGCACCCCGATCTGCGGTGTCATGTTGCTCAGCAGGAAGCTCTCTTTCATGGTGTTCTTGTTCGATTTCATGTCTCCCGCCGGAGCCTGATGGCCACGGTCGTAGCCCGAGCCCTTGTAGTCGGAGAGGGTGGCGCGGTAGGCAACCGGGATCTCCCTGTCCTCGGCGAAGGCATCCTTGCGCGGCACTGTGCCCTGTGCGCTCTGGGCAGTCATCCGGTAGGAGACCCAGTCCGCCACCTTGTAGTCGTAGTTGTAGCCGACGGCATACCCTTCCCGGCAGAGCTTCTGATCCGATTCGGAGGGGAGGCCAAAGCGCACGTGCTCGCCGCACTCCCAGTGGGCCGCCAGCAAGGGGGTGGCAGTGAGGGTGAGGGTAACAGCCAGAACCAATTTATTGATTTTTATCATTTTTGTGATGCTCCAGTTTAGTAGGCGGAGCCATTTGACATGAGATCTGACCAGCGCTTCAATTGCTGTTTTTTTACACGTCACCGTTCTGTGACGGCTCGCCAAGATCCGTGATGTGACTGGTTAATATGTTTTAAATCAGTGGCTTGGTCGGTGGGATGATATGCGGTTGTTCGGCAGGCAACGAAAAGGGGCCCGTGATGGGCCCCTGAATGGTCATCATCTCAGCAGTAGCAGAGAGGTACGGGTGGTTTTCAGCATCCCCGTGGTGGTGCTACCTACGATGAACTGCCTGATCCGTGAGTGGCCGTAAGCCCCCATCACGATAAGGTCGCTGCCCACCTCGGTGGCATGCAGGCAAATTACCGGCACCACCTCTCCTTGCAGCAGCCTGGCTGTTACCTTGATGCCCGCACTTTTCAACACCTGCTTGGCCTGTGCCAGCTGGCGTTCGTGCTCGTCACCCGGTTCGGCAACCATCACCAGATCACACTCAAGCCCCTTGAGCAGCGGGCTGCTTGCGATCAACTCCAGCACCTTCTTGGCGGTCGGGCTGGCGTCATAGGCAAACAGGAAGCGGCTTGGCGCCTGAAAGCCCGGCTGTACCACCATGATGGGGTTGGCCAGAGTGCGGATGACGCTCTCGATATGGCTGCCAATCAGCTCGTGGGCATGGGGCGTGCCCTGCTTGCCCATGATCAACATCCGCATACCGGATGAGAGCTCCTGGGTTGTCTCTACCAGCTGGCCGTGGCGTTGCAGGGTCTCGACTCCTGTCATCCCCAAGTCGGCAAGATACGCCTTGCCGCCGTTGAGCAGCATCCGTCCCTGTTCATGGGCGAGGCGGCTGCGTTGGTGATCCAGCTCGGCTAGCTCCTTGAGCAGCTGCTCGCGACTGCCAAGTCCGATGTTGCCAGAGAGATCGCTCTCTCCTTCAAACTCGTTCTTTTCCAGTACGTGCAGCAGGGTGACGGGTAACCCGGTGTTGGTAGCGGCCCATGCCGCCGCATCGCACACCGCTGTCATGGCCGGAGAGCCATCGATACAGGCAAAAATGTTTGTCATGATGAATTCCTTTTTGTGATCAGTGGCCAGCCAGCAGCTTTTCAACTTCTTCCGGTTTGTCGTGCACACCAAAGCGGTCAACGATAGTGGCGCTCGCCTCGTTCAAACCAATCAGCTCCACGTCGGTGCCCTCACGGCGGAACTTGATGACCACCTTGTCCAGTGCGGTGACGGCGGTGATGTCCCAGAAGTGGGCGTGGGTGAGGTCGATCACCACTTTCTCTACCACCTCCTTGAAGTCAAATCCGGCAAAGAACTGCTCGGCACTGGCGAAGAACACCTGGCCCCGAACCTGATAGGTGCGTACCTCGCCATGGCGCTCGCTGTCGCTCTTGACCAGCATGAAGCGGGCAACTTTATTGGCAAAGAACAGGGAGGCGAGCAGTACCCCGACAAATACCCCGTGTGCCAGGTTATGGGTAGCGACGACCACAGCCACTGTTGCCACCATCACGATATTGGTGGAGAGCGGGTGCTTTTTGAGATTGCGCAGTGAATCCCAAGAGAACGTGCCGATAGAGACCATGATCATCACGGCTACCAGGGCCGCCATGGGTATTTGGCGGATCCACTCATCCATGAAGACCACCATCAGGATGAGCAGGGTGCCAGCCACAAAGGTAGATAGGCGGCCACGGCCACCGGATTTGATGTTGATGATGGACTGACCAATCATGGCGCAGCCCGCCATGCCACCCATCAGGCCCGCACCAATATTGGCGATCCCCTGGCCCTTGCACTCGCGATTGCGGTCGCTGCTGGTATCGGTCAGGTCATCGACTATGGCCGCCGTCATCATGGATTCGAGCAGCCCGACCACGGCCAGACCTGCGGAGTATGGGAAGATGATCGCCAGCGTCTCCAAATTGAGCGGCACCTCGGGCCACAGGAAGATGGGCAGGGTATCGGGCAGCTCGCCCATGTCGCCCACGGTGCGGATATCGATGCCCATGGTGATGGCGACTGCCGTCAGGATGACGATGCAGAGCAGCGGAGAAGGCACTAGCTTGCCTACCACCGGAATAAGCGGGAACAGATAGATGATGCCAAGGCCTGCCGCCGTCATGGCGTAGACCTGCCAGGTGACGTTGGTAAGCTCTGGTAGCTGGGCCATAAAGATGAGGATCGCCAACGCATTGACGAAGCCGGTCACCACCGAGCGAGAGACAAACCGCATCAGGCTGCCGAGCTTCAAGTAACCCGCCGCGATCTGGAGTATTCCGGTGAGCAGGGTGGCCGCCAGCAGATATTGCAGACCATGCTCTTTGACTAGGGTCACCATCAGGAGCGCCATTGCGCCTGTGGCTGCCGAGATCATGCCTGGACGACCGCCGACAAAAGCGATGACCACGGCGATACAGAAGGAGGCGTAGAGGCCGACCTTGGGGTCAACGCCAGCGATGATGGAGAAGGCGATGGCTTCCGGGATCAGCGCCAGCGCCACCACGGTGCCGGCCAGCAGATCGGCACGGATGTTGGAGAACCACTCTTGTCTTGCACGTTCCAGCATGGGGGGATTTTCTCGCTTGTTCGAGATCCACAGCACAACGCATCCACTGACCAAGGGGTCAGATGGCGTTCGGGCAGGATCGGATTGTTGTATTGGTAAGTGACGGATGAACAAAAACGCTCCGGTTGTGATAACCAGAGTCAGGCGGCAGGTGCCGCGAAGGGCGGGGTTATGGCGGCGTTACAGTCACGCCAGTATGCGTCTTGATCATAAGGCCGCGGATAATAGCAGAGCCTTGCCGGAGGCGGTAGCCCATCTGTTCGTTTACATCTGATCGATGGGCCAAAGCTGCGTGCGGTTGCACTCAGAGGTGAACAGTGGCGGACTCCCTAATGATGAGTCGGTCGATGTTGGCAATAAGAAAAGGGGCCCGCGATGGGTAATGCCGATCAGTTAAG
>NZ_CDBR01000050.1 GCF_000819685.1 Aeromonas allosaccharophila
GTAAGCGTCCGGCCACTACCGTCTGGTGAATGGAGGCAGTTGTGGACAAAGTAGTTCCCACTAAAAAGTAGTGGGAACCAAAGATGGTGTACACCAATAGTCGTACCAATGGCAGCCGTAAAGGCAGAGCCAATTACTCACGAGAATTCAAACAGCGACTTGTCGAGGCCGCCAACCAACCCGGCGTCTCCGTCTCAAAACTCGCACAGGAGCACGGGATCAATGCAAACCTCTTGTTCAAATGGCGACGTGATGCCAAAGCCGAAGCCCCTGCGTTATATCCCATCGAACTGGTGTTGCCCCCTTCATCCACGGAGATCTTCTTGCCTCCGACCCCGCAGCCCGAAATGCTCACGCCAGAGACGGCCTCTGAACCGACACCATCCGGCACCATCGAGATACGACTGGGGCGTGCAATGGTCGTCATCGATGGCACCGTCGATACCAATGTATTACGAATGATCCTGGAGACCCTGCGCGTATGATCAATCTTCCTACTGGCACCCGGATCTGGATCGTGGCCGGTATCACAGACATGAGAAACGGCTTCAATGGGTTAGCCTCGAAAGTGCAAATGACGTTGAAGGATGATCCCTTGTCAGGGCATGTCTTTATCTTCAGGGGCCGTAACGGGAGTCAAGTTAAGCTCCTCTGGTCTACCGGCGATGGTCTGTGTCTGCTGACCAAAAGGCTGGAGCAGGGTCGGTTTGCCTGGCCATCGGCTCGAAACGGCAAAGTCTTTTTGACGCCTGCACAACTGGCCATGCTACTGGAGGGAATAGACTGGCGCCATCCAAAGCGCCTGGCTAACTCATTGACCATGTTGTAAAAAGTGATCCCCCATGTAAGATGCATGGGTATGGAAAAATTACTAGCCGACGAAATCCTGCGACTGAAACGACTCCTGGCTGAACAGGAGTCACTCAATCGTGTTTTGCATGCAAGGTTGGAAGAGCGGGAGCGCGAAATTGAGCGCCTGCTTGCGCAACTCGACAAGCTGCGGCGTATGTATTTTGGCAGCCAGTCCGAGAAACTCGCTCGTCGTATCGCTCAGACCGAAGCGCAACTGCAAATACTCCAGCAGGAGAGTGATACCTTCACCGGTCGGGTCGATGATCCAGCGGTACCGCGGCCACTTCGCCAGACTCGCATTCGCAAACCCTTCCCTCAAGCGCTTCCCCGCGATGAGCATCGCCTGTGTCCAACAGAGGCTGTCTGCCCGGAATGTGGTGGAGCGCTGGCATACCTTGGAGAAGATACTGCTGAGCAGTTAGAGCTGATACGCAGTGCCTTCCGGGTCATCCGCACGGTTCGGGAGAAACACACCTGCGGGCAATGCGATTTCATCATACAAGCGCCAGCCCCATCACGTCCTATCGAGCGGGGTATCGCCGGGCCAGGCTTACTGGCTCGGGTACTCACCTCCAAGTATGCAGAGCACACCCCGCTGTATCGCCAGTCGGAAATCTATGCCCGTCAGGGCGTGGAGCTGAGCCGCTCTGTGCTCTCTGGCTGGGTAGATGCGTGTTGCCGATTACTGTCACCGCTGGAGGAAGCGCTGCGGCAGTATGTGCTGACCGATGGCAAACTACACGCAGACGATACCCCGGTGCCGGTACTGCTCCCTGGCAATAAAAAGACAAAAACAGGACGTCTGTGGACGTATGTACGCGATGATCGCAACGCAGGCTCCGCACTGCCGCCAGCCGTCTGGTTCGCTTACTCGCCTGATAGAAAGGGAGTCCATCCGCAAAGCCATCTTGCCGATTTCAGCGGCGTCCTACAGGCAGACGCATATGCAGGATTTAATGAGCTATATCGTGAAGACCGAGCTGCCGGCACGATAAAGGAGGCCGCTTGCTGGGCTCATGCCAGGCGAAAGATCCATGATGTGCATATCCGAACGCCATCGGATAACACAGACGAAGCCCTCAAACGAATTGGTCAGCTTTACAGCCTTGAAGCAGAACTGCGCGGCATGTCAGCAGAACACCGGCTGGCAGAACGAGAACGGCGGGCAAAGCCCTTACTGAAAGAGCTGGAGATCTGGTTACGGGATAGGATGCAGTCGCTCTCGCGTCACTCCGAGTTGGCTAAGGCCTTCGCCTATGCCTTGAATCAGTGGTCAGCACTGACGTACTACACCGAAAACGGCTGGATAGAAGTGGACAACAACATAGCGGAGAATGCGCTACGGCTGGTGAGCTTGGGGCGAAAGAACTTCCTGTTTTTTGGCTCTGACCATGGTGGTGAACGGGGAGCCTTGTTGTACAGCTTGCTCGGCACCTGCCGGTTGAACGGGGTAGATCCGGAGCATTACCTGCGGCATGTACTGAATGTGATCGCAGACTGGCCGGTGAATCGGGTCGGCGAACTGCTGCCTTGGCGTGTTGCTCTACCTGCTGAATAACCTGTCGCTCCTGTCAATACGGCCTTCGCTGGACGCTTAC
>NZ_CDBR01000051.1 GCF_000819685.1 Aeromonas allosaccharophila
CGTTCATGATCTTGCCCTGGATGCCTAGTACATCTTTGAGCTCAAGCTGGGTTGTGTGGACGAACGCTTTGATGGTCATGATCCAATCTCCTAGTCCTACCCTGGGGTATACATCGCACGTTTAATCCATCCAAGGTGAGGATTTGAGGTTGAGATCATGTGGCTTGAGAGTAGTAACCATTTTGACTCGTGCGAAAGTCTGGCTGGTCAGCCGAGACAAATCATAACCTAGTAAGTGGCACTGTCCAAGAGTCCATTCTCGCCCCGAGCCTCTCCGACACCCAGTAGACCAGCCCTGTGAGTTGTGGAATGAGCCGAATGAGGGCTATTATCGGCTCATATTGCGAGCCGAATGTGGTGTCAATTCGGCTCATTTGTGGCATTGCGCTGCTTGCCCGCGACACAAAATCAGCGAGATTATCGATGGCAGCAGACTGGAGCTACTGCTGAAAACCTTAATCCAGAACATTTCAAGGCTCACCCAGATCGGAGCCATTTAAGGCAATCTTTTACGAACCCCACGAAATGTGGAGTTCTTTATCTCCTCAAAATCTCACGTCTTCACTGTCAATTTTCGGCACTGACTAGACATGCCTTAACTGACGTGGTGAGCCGATTTAGGGGGTAGTAGCGGCACCTGACACAGGGGCAGATACACTCACCTCACACTGCCAACGCCCATGTTGCTCGCTCACTTGATACCTCATTTCACGGTATTGCCAAGTGATGGGCAAAATGGCTTGGGGTTGGCTGAGCTTTAAGTTGAGATTTATATAGGTTTCTGCGTTTGCGCCTGAGAAGGTATCCACCCAAATCAGACGATTTAACCAAGTGCAGGCTTTTGCCAAATGCTCTCGGCTTTGGGTCGTGGCGGTAATACTCTGCCACCCGTTATCGTTCAATTGCACTTGCAGCATAATCTCAGCCGTTTCATCGTCAAAATACACAGGCATAGGCAACAAGTGCTTAGCTCTGCCTTCTAACCGATGCCGCTGCTCGACCGCACTGCCTTGGCGCAACGCTTGCCAATGTGCTTGTTCGGCGCTGCGACCAATTAATAAGGGATGCGATAACACGCTAGCACACTCGGCATCTTGCCAACTGCACTGGCTAAAGTAGTAACGGGCCTTATCTAGGTCGAGCTCGGTATTGAGGTAATACACGCCAAGGTTATATTGAATATCGCTATCGAAGGGGTCGAGCTTAGCGGATAACCGCCAATAACGGCCGCCTAAACCTTTATCTTGCTTAACTAACCCATTGTAATAAAGCGTACCAAGATTAAGGTAAAGCAAGGCACTTTCGTTGTCCGGAAGACAGCTTAGATACTGAGCCTCGGCTTGTTGATATTGCTGGCGCTGCTCATAACTCGCACCTAAGTTAACACACGCATCGGCACTGCCTTTGGCTATCGCGCGGCGATACCAAGTTTCACTCTCGGCCAGCTGACCAAGCTGCGCATAGCTGTACCCCAACTGATAGAGCACACTCTGCTGAGTGAACTCGTTCAGTTTCTCTACGTCTGCATAGGCGCGTTTCAACCATTCAATCGCTAACGGGTAATGCTGCGCCTGCGCACTGTAACTGCCAAGCAAATACGCTTGGTATTCGGCTGGGTGCTTTTCAAATAGCTCTACATCCAGCGATGCGCCATGTTGCTGCAATAGCGTGTAGGCCTTTTGAAAAGTGGCGGAATTTTTATCCCACTGTTTGAGGTTATTTTGCACGGCATAAGCCGAGCTGCTGATTGCTAGCAATAAGAGTAGGTTGGCACTATGCAGCGGATATCTTTTAGTGGCCATTGGAGTCGCTGTCGTTGCCATTGGGGGCTTCACTCTCTGTTATGCCAAGCAGGCGCGCCATTGCTTCATCACCGAGCTGCACATGCAGCAACTGATAGAGATTGGTGAATGATTGATACGCCTCTCGCCAATACGCCGCCAGCGGTTGGCGGCGTCTGACACCTTGCCAATGATGTTGATAGCTTTCATGGAAATGGCGTTGAGTCCGCTGGGTCAAGTTATCTGCCAACCGTTGCCATAATGGTTCACTTTGCACCAGCCACAGCAGATTGATCCAATCGCTGGCCTCAGCTTCACGCAGTAACGCTTGTAACTGTGCATCGCTTAAATGGGCGAACAAAAAAGCGGCGCACCACGGGGTTTGATCGCTGGCCGCGTGGTTCTCTAACTCTTGTTGTAGCTCAGCTTCAGTGAATGGCTGCCAAACTAATGGTGCAAGCGGATACTCTCTTTCGCGCGCCTGCTCTGCCTCTTCAAAAGCCGCTTGCCATTGGAAACCGAGTGACGCGAGCATGATGTCGCGCAGATAATCACGCGGCCTACCCTCGCTCAGTGCCAGCATACCATCGCTAAACAGCAGCAGCGCCAGTTGTTCAAGCGCCGAAAAAGGCTGATTCAACAACCCTCGCTGGCATACTTGCGCCACTGCGCTGGCATCATGCCCCCACAGCAAAAGTTCGATCACTTTGTCACAGTAACTTTGTGCAGCTTGGCTCAAAACCGGTTCGACAAAGGGTTGATGCGCCACTTCAAGCACCAACCAACCTTGGCGAGCCACTAAATCGCGATAGTGCAGTACCGGCTGCACAATAGGCAGCAGCGAAGCCCTTTGCGCTTGGTTTAACGCCTGAATATTTCTGTGTATCGCCTCACTTAGCGAGAGTTGGCTCATGCACTTTTTCACCCCATTAATTTACTGCTGCTCATCTTGCGGTGAATAAAACGCCACGTAATCGGCAATGCGTGCGCTTAATCGCTGCGCAGCGCCTGCATCGGCACGGCCCAAGGCATCCAAAATACGCTGCGCTTCATCGCGATAGGCAGAAATTTTTTTACGGCTCCAGTGGTGTGGCGGTGGCGATAAGTTGGTGATGCGATCGCACAGCTTCACCAGCCATATTTCATCTGGCTGCTGTTGTATCCTCGCCAGTGAATCGGCCATTTGCGCGGCCTTATCGCCTACCTGCTTGTTTTTGCTCAGCGCCAACACGCCTTGCGCCACTTTCTCACCAAACGTTTCTTCCACTTGCTGATAACGGGTTGAAGTATCTTCAATCACATCATGCAGCAGCGCCACTTGCAGTGCTAAACGGCCATCAAGATCGGGGCGCGATTTAAGTGCATGCATCACCTCCATTGCCACCGCGCCTAAATGCACACAATAAGGCAAGTGCTCATCAGGCAGTCGGCCTTTGAAGGTTTGCCCAGCATGGGCGCACGCCGCAAAGTACCACGCGGCTAAGTAATCATCGGGGTGCCAGTTCATCATCTGTCCTACTTGCTTACACTTATCTCAGTATGCCACCTTTAACCTTGCCTTTATCACCACACTTTCGGCACAAACTGGCAGCGCAGTTGGCCGCGCAGCCAGCGGTCTTGCTGGATGATTTGGCGCATACCTCGGTGGTAGTCGTTAAAGGTGCCAAGCATCAGCACGCACTCTTGGCGGCGGCTGTTTTCATGGCGGCACAGGCTGAGGGTTTGGCCATCAAACTGCGCGTAGAGGGTGAAACCATAACGGCCATCTGCGGTGCTTTGTTTCACCGCTTGCGCCGGTTGCTTCGCCAAGAGATCGAGCGCCAAGGGCTCGCTCGCTCGCCATTTTTTATTAAAGTACAGCTCGCTATTTTGCAGCACGCATTGCACCCGCTCGCCATATTTGGCGTTTTCACGCGCCAGCTCCAACTGCGCTTGCTGCTCTTTCAGCGCTTGCTCGCGTGCTTGTTGCTCTGCCAAACGGCGCGCTTCACGTTGCCTATCCAACTCGGCTTGTTTTAGCTGCGCGTCATACTGCTGCTCTGGGCTTAATGCCAGCCATTGGGCTTCACTCATGCCCAATGGGTAACTGGCGCACGCCGTCAGCAGCAAAGCGCACGGCACACAGATCAAATAGGGTTTGAGTGAGCGAGGTTTCATTACATTTTTCCCCTATTTAGATGCGATCAACAAAAATGGTGCTGTGTGCACAGCCAAAAACCCAATCACTGTCCGGCTCGCACCAAACGGACGTGGCCGTCGTTGCCCTTATTGCTGTAGTAGACGTGACCATTGTCGAAGTAGACGCCCCACACGACGAGACTATTGTAGGCATAGGGCGAAGACGACCAATACCAGCCTGATGGCGTGTTGGGAAACGGTTGGCTATTAATCGCAGGTGGATAGCAGCGGTATTCCACAATCGAGGCGAGCTCATTTTTATTCGGCAAGCGCCAATCTCTGAATCCGGCCAAGGTGTTTTGCTCGGCAGCGGCTAAAGCACGTTCCCAAGTGTAGATTATGGCCTCGCCAGTGCAATCGGTGCCATCCGAGCTTTGCCCAAGGCTACAGCGCTGCCAGATAAGCCCGGTTTTATGGTGGGTAACGGTGCCATCACCGTTATCGCTAAAATCCGCGCTTGGCGTAGTGGCAGTGATAGCCATGTTTTCCCTATACGCACATAAGCTGCTGGCTTGGGCATTCACGCCCAGCAGCACCAATAACACCAAAGCCCGTGGCCAGTGATGATTGAGTGTCAGCATAATATCTATCCTTTATCGCAAAACGTGTCACTGCGGCGGGCAACAAACCGCCGCACAATGGAAGAGGATGCGCAACGCCCGCTAGGCAACTGAGTTAGTTTTCGCATCACCCCTCCTTATTTTCCAAAAACCTATTACTGTCCGGCTCGCACCAAACGGACGTGGCCGCTGAGGTACTTAGTGCTGTAGCCGACGCCACCATTGCCGAAGCCGACGAACCTCGCGTCGTAACTACCGCCGGCATCGGGCGAAGACGACCAATACCCAGCGAGTTTCGCTGTATATGGAAAATAACTTTGCTCTATCGCAGGTTCAATGCGCCCATTATGGACAATGCTGAGTAATTCATTTACCGAGGGCATACGCCAATCGCTGGCACCACAGAGCCCTTGGCTATTAACCGCATTCACAAAGGCATAAGTATCACACGCGCTACCTTGGCAAGTGCCGCCGTTTTGCATGCCAGCACTCCCCCCATTAGTGCTGTTATCGGGGTTATACCAAGTGTAGGTATGGTTAGCGTCTCGCAGACCAGCGCTGCCCGCGGGCTGTTTGACTTCCCAAATTAAACCTGTGTGGTTATCGCGCACACAGCTCCATTCGCTGGCGCTTTCGGGTAATGGGTTGCCGCTGTTATCGAGCTTGGTAAAGTCAAAACCGCTATCACCAGCACCGACTTTAGGCAATTTGCCTGCTAATGCTTGGGCATCACGGCCATAATGGCCATCTTGGCCTGCGGGAAGCGGATTGCCTTGTGGGTCTTGCGCGACACTGCAATCTAAATCGTTACTGGGTACGCCACCTTCGGGCACTGGGCCTTCACTGGTGGTATAAACGGCATTACCACAGCGGCGGATGCCGCTATCGTTAAGTGGTTGGGTGGCGGCAAAGGCGCTTATTTCGCCACTTGGCGCACTTTCACCACTAGGATGCACCGCGGTAACCACCAGATGCCATACATGCGGGGTTAAGTTACTGATGCGGATCGGTGGCTGAACATTTTGCAACCAAGTGCCATCCGTTTTGCTGGCGTAACTGTCGGGTTCGATGCCCGGTTCCCGCGCGTAATACACATGGTAACTGGTGGCGCCTTCCACCGCTGGCCAATCGAGTAACAAGCTGCTGGGGCCTTTAATAAGCCGAATATCCTTGACTGTAGATAATGTATCTGTCTCATCTTGGTCACCACTTGACTCACTATCCTCTACTACACTTGTATTGCTTCCACTCGTCTCTACACTGTTTTCACCACAACCACTCAATAAAAAGAGAAGTAGTGAACTCAAAATGAAGAAAAAAAAGCCTTTATCTAATTTAACCACTTTATTTCCCTTTTAATTTGCCATACCGGAGTTTCGCTTTGAGTGGATAAATTAAAGGGCGAATACCGTAGCAACAACCCACTTGGCGTAAGAGTGCAAGAAATTGGCGTATAACTACGAGTTAGTCGTACTTTTATTATTTCAGGTGTAGTGGTCAACTAAATCCGGACACTTGGTTAGTTTTGCTGGCAGTATCCCGTCATTGTATTGATGTGGACGCAGCCAGTTTTAGTAATCCATCAGGTAATAACTGATATCCCGCTTTGCTTGCCGCGGGTTCATGCCTTCCGTTACCGGGAGCCCTTCTGACTTCAGGCTTCTGAACAATCGCTCCATAGGGGCGTATCCCAGTAGTTTCCACTGTCGACTCATACTCTGGGTCATGCGATAGCGCCACAGTCGTTGCCGAAATGCCCGGCTGCCATATTGACTGCCTTGGTCTGAGTGAAACAACACACCGGATGGGCAACTAGATTGTCCCCTTGAACCTCATCTTCAATGCCTTCGTACACCAGAAATCACCACAACTCTTCCATGGCGTGGCTACTCACTACATGAGGAATTATCTGAGTTGGCGCAGAATACCGGAGTGTTACGGGGAGGAGGGAATATCAGAGCGTGTTTGCATGAAGCGCTGGGGCACCCCATGCAACACGTAATTGGAACATAGCCCTAAATATGGGGGGATTACCCCTGAAGCGCAGTGTTGGGTTATTGTTCTTTCATCCTTTGTTCTTTCATCCTCTTGGCGAAGTTCCTTACCCCATTGTCGAGAGCAGACATCGATCTTGTAAAGACATCTTTGAAGTCCTCTGGGCGCCTAACAAAAAGATCGATGCTCACCCAGACATCGTTTTCAACAGTGAATACCTTTGAGACTTTTGATATGGCGTTAGCATCGCTTGCAGCCATGAGAACCTGTGACCGCTCCTTATCACTCTCGATCGGCCAAATGTTTGCGAGAACAATACGGAAGAACTCCGGGTCTCTTTCATTTACATCAATATAGTAGACATTTCCATCCCTCTTGAATC
Source organism: Aeromonas allosaccharophila (assembly GCF_000819685.1). GTDB lineage: Bacteria > Pseudomonadota > Gammaproteobacteria > Enterobacterales > Aeromonadaceae > Aeromonas > Aeromonas allosaccharophila. Next base: position 6,897 of record NZ_CDBR01000051.1, read on the forward strand.
TAACATCGCCATCGCTATCTATTTCGGGTTTATACTCTTCGTATGTCAAGTAGCTCATGTAGAGTTGTTGGAGTTCAGCCTTGTTCGGAGTTTGCTTATTGGTACCCTGTGCGCTCACGCCAGGCACCGCCAGTAGGATTCCAAATGTTAATGCTAGACATACCATCACCATGTTTCTCATCGACACTCTCATTTTAAATCTCCTTTCCCCGTTGATGTACTCGCAAGGCAGTGAGCGGGGATTTCTCGTTGCCGAACGTTTAGTTAAGGGGCTGGCTTTAGGCAAGGTGTGAATCGCCCCCAGTTCCCTAGACACCTCATAGCCTTAAAATGAGCCAACCAATCGTAACCCGCACCAGGTAGTAGTGCTTCAACATGGCCCATGCGCCATTTCATCCAAATAGCAGTATCAACACCACCAACCAATAAAGGCGCAAGGCAAACTGTTTAAGCCAAATGGTCATAAAAGTCAGGTGGCAAAGTACCAGCAACAAATGCCACAACAGCGTGCGTAAAGTTAAGCTCATCACTAACCGAAGTTGCGCCAGCGAATCGGGCTGGATGCGTAACAAGGTAGAACGTGAGCGAGGTGACATCATGGCTGCCATCCCTGCTGTGCGTACAACAGCCACACGGTTAGGCAAGGTGCTTTACCTTGATAACAGCGCAAACGATGCTGATTTTTGCTTGAAATGTCACTCAACTGAGGCTCTAGAGCAGCCTGTTGACGCAAGTACTGTACGCTGCGTTGCATGATGACTTTATCGTCAGGGTAGTAATCAATATCGTCGATTTGTTGCAACCGCGTTTCGGCGTACGCTACGGCCTCGGTTTTATCTAAACCAAACAGTGTAATAAAGCCCAAATACTCATCAATATGCGCGATGATGTTCTCTTGCCATATGCGGGCATCGAGCAGTTCAAATCGGATCACCTGCGGCCACACCTTGGCGGCACTTTGCACATCACCGCGCGCCAGGTATTGATCGATTTGGTGCTCTAACAGCAGAGCAAAAAAGTCATCAATAACAATGCCTTTGCCGCTGCCATTGTCGGTAAGGTAGATCGGCACAGCCGTGAGGGAGTCATCATTCTTTACCCGCTTCGCCCATTGCAAGCAGTGCTGTTGGCTTGGCCAATCTGCCCACGGCCACCAAGGCTGGCTCGCTTTTAGCTGATGATCCAACTGCTGAAACTGTTCAAGCTGTTTTGCCATACGTTTTTTCAGCCAAGCACTAAAGGTGATGCTTTGCTCAGCAGTACTGCTTTGCAATAGCGTTTGCAACTCGCCACGTAAAAAAGGCCGATCCTGCTTAAAACGAAAGCGTTCGTTCAGCAGTGCAAGGCGGTTTTGTAGATAAGCCTGCTGTGAAAACTCGTTTTGATTTTGCAGCACTTCTTGCAATAGCTGATTATCGTAAGCGAGATAAGGCAAGGGCCAATCGTCATCACCTTGGCACTGTGCCAGCGCATACTGTTTCTGCGCCCGAGGGATTAGGCGAGCGTACTCGCCCTCTTCAAGGTTTAAGTAATAAGGCACAGGCATAGGAGATAGAGGGTCGCTGTCCGTTGCTACACCAAGCTCTAGCATGCTCAGCGCGTAAAAAATAGCGCCGAATAACCCTATACACAGCAACACTAACCCAGGCCCTTTTGTTTGCTTCACTTGCTGCATCCCTGCCTACTATGCCTTTTTACACACTAAAATACGCCATTAGTTTTCCACCTACAGGCCAATCGGTCGCAGTAGGATAACCTGCAATGACTATTTTTATCGAAACCATTTAACGTATCTTTAATGCGATTACAAACACAAATAGCCTAGAATACTTAAGTTATTAAGACATCTAGTGTCAAAAATAAAATCATACCCAAAGATGATAGTATTACAGGAGTTAAATTTATATTTCTGGGCTGGTGCGATATGAACCTAAGAGCGATGTAGGATGGAAAACCTATTAACAATATAGCTATCGGACTAAAAACAACAAAATTTGCAATTGAATAAAACAACAGAAAGAAAGCATCACTAGCGCCATCAAAAGCCCCCGTGTAGACCTTAAAGAAAAAATCAAAAGCAGGATTGAAATATTCAGTCCTATATTTTACGAGAAACATCAAATTCACACAAAAAGCAATGAAAAAAAACGCAACCAAAAATAAAGAACATAGTTTGAAATATTTCAAGCAAACCTGCTTTACTATTTTACTCATATGTCGCACACCTCTATTTTTCAGGTTAAACGCTGCGCATTAATAATACACATTGAAACACTACCTAAAATAAATTTGGAGATGCTTCCATCACTACACTTTCGATAAAAATTTCCAGCACATAGGCTTCAGTCATCATAGTAAGTGGATTATTTCTCAGCAGTATCACCGAGATTACAATTTCCACCTTACTCCAGCCTGCCGCCAAAAATCCATCACTATCCGGCTCGCACCAAACGGACGAGTGAGCAGTAGTTCTTATTGCTGTAGAAGAGGATGACACCATTATCGAAGTTGATAAACAACGTGCTGTTGCGGCTGTAAGCCGATCAATCACAAAAGCTTGAAAATTAATTTGTCATATTATTTTCACACATTTTCACAATGGCATTAATAACATCTGAAAACTCTCCATTTATCACATCTAAGTTCGAACCACAGGCTCTAGGAGCCCAAGTGCCATTTATAGAACCTCCGCAATTACTAGCATTTCCATTTATTCCTGTTGAACTGTCTGAACCTACCCATAGCGTATAACAACTGCCATCATAATCAACATTCGCCCAAATATTTCCACCATCTGAAAGTTTAATGTTATTATTTTCCCAAACGCGTTCAGCACTTGCGTAGTTACTGACCATCATTGCTGTTAGAAACACTGCAAGAAAAACTTTCATTTTCATCATCAATTCTCCTAACTAAGTTGAAAAACACATTCTAGACACTGACTGTCGGTATACCCAACATCGAAAACGATACTTAAAAAACTGCAAAAACTCAATTAAAGTATAGTTAAGTAAACCACGCACCACGTAAGAACACCACATATAGAATCAAAGATATAGCCCCCGAAACTCCCCGGGTATTTTATTTCACAATAAAGACAAACAGACACATTGTGTGTGACACCTCTTTCTTGCATTCTTTACAACTAGTCATTGCCATAACAACGCCTATAGTTATCACCCCATAAACGCATGGGTCAAAATAATCACTGCATTACATCATCAAATATCCTCGTTGCTTACTGCCTTCGCCAACATCACATCGACAACGCCTTGGAAACAAGTCTTTATCTAATTTTGCCATACTTGGATTTCGCTTTGAGTAAACAAATTAAAGGATGTATACCGTAGCAACAACCCGCTTGGCGTAAGAGTGCAAAAGATTGGCGTATAAGTACGAGTTAGCCGTACTTTGATTATTTCAGGTAACAGCAGCAAGGACGGGCAATAGACTCATTACTGACTACGTGTTGCATGGAGAGTCCCCAGTGAGGTGATGATGCTCATGAACGCGGCGACAAAAAGACTCGATCAGAGCCACCCAGGTACACCTGGAATGTAGCTTTGCGTGTGGCTGAGAACGTCAGGACCTAATTACTGGTTTCGGCAACAACAGCCGCGCAGACCAGACGGCGCCGGGGAGTATCATCACATCATTAAAATTTATGGTTACAATTACTACATTGATGGAGCGCATAACTAATGCGGTGGGGTATCAATTTTTTATTTATATTTATTTTATTCTTGTTTGGTTAAAGTTAACATATGTTTAGCATGGCAACTCAATTTACTCTAGGAGTGAGTGTGCGTTAGATTGAGTAGCTTGTGATTGAAATATGGGTTACGGTATAGTCAAAGGCGTAAAATATGCTCTCCAATCTTAGTATATTTAGTTGGTTGTTACTTATTATTTCCGCTGGATGCATTATCCTGGCTGGGGCCGCACTGAGAATTCGTTATCAAGATGTAACGATATGGTTTGTTGGATTACTGCTAGCGTACGCAGTACAAGCTTTTGGCTATGCTTTTGAGCTAACAAGCGATGAACTAAACTCAGTTAAATTCTGGCTAAATATTGAGTTTATTGGCGCTTGCTTCATTCCTACATGTGTAGTCTTATTTGCTGTGAGTTATAAGACCCGATTACCCCCACCTTTGTGGTTAGCTAGCAGTACGCTTTTAATCAGTTTTTTGGTTTTATTTGGTCAGTTAACTAACGATTTTCATGGATTGGGTTTTAACATTACAGGATTAAAGAAAATAGATGGAATCACTGTTACTGTAAATCATTATGGCATCTTGTATTTAGCCTATTCATTATATGTGCACCTTGCAGCAATTGTTAGTATCATCATTTTTTATCGCAGCATGAAAAACACCCACGCGGTCTTAAAAACTCAGATTTTATTAATTTTAGTTGGAATTACGCTAACTTGGCTCAATTATATTTGGACCCTTTTCGGTTACACCCCTTATGGCCTCGACATGGGGACGTTTGGTTTTGTTTTTTGTACTATAGCTTTTGCAGTAAGTGTATTCCGTTATGATTTAATTAAGCTTACTCCCATTGCAAGAGATCAGATTTTCAATCAAGTTGAACACGGCTACATCGTAACCGATGCAGAGTTTCGATTAATTGACTATAATCCAAAAGCAAAAGTTTTCTTCCCCGATTTGTCGACAGAACAAATTGGAAAAATCATTTATAACTTTATTGACCCCACTCTATTTGTTTATGATAAGACTAATGTAGTAAAACTTGGCAATGGAAAAAGAGTTCAAGTACAGTGTTCTCTAATAGGGAAGAATATAACAATGGCTATAGGTAGTGTGATTATGCTATCTGATGTCACGGAAAAGGAGTTGCTATTTGAAGAAATGGAAAGAGTAGCCAATACAGATGTTTTAACTGGCTGCTATAACCGTTATGCATTACATAACCAACTTAAGCAACAGATTATTGAAAGTCGCCTTAACTCAAAGCCTCTTTCGCTCCTTACTCTGGATGTACAAAAGTTTCGTAAACTTAATGAACTCCATGGTTATACTATTGGCGATATGAGACTGAAACAGCTAAGTCATATCCTCGGATATCATCTACCAATTAATGCTTTATTGAGTCGCTATATTGGCGACATATTTGTTGTTATCTTACCAAGTTACCACTTAGAGAGCGCAAGCCAAGTTGCAGAACAACTGGTAGATAAAGTCAAGCAATTAACTACACTTTCTATCAATACTTATTGCATCCAACATCTGTCAGAAGAAAGCGATCGGCAACTGATTGATCGTCTGTTGAACGAAGCGATGTTAGTAAAAAAAGTTAGGTCTGATATGGAGGTTTAGTTAACGCATCTTTTTTGAATTGGCTGGGTGTAATACCATATTCTGTTCTAAAAACGCGGCCAAAGTAATTTTGACTTGAAAAACCAGCATAGTACGCAGCCTGTTTAATTGTATGTCCAGATACCAAAGCATCTTTGGCTATTTGTAACTGGGTATTTTTTAAATATTGGGTGTATGGTATACCAAACATAGCTTGTATACGCCGCTGTAATGAACGACTACTAGTATTTAATTGCTTCGCGACAAAATCAACAGTTAACTCTTGTGAGGTAATGTTATTGTCGATAACCAACCTTAGTCTTTTGGAGAATTGTTCATCAGGGGTCTCATGCGCGATCACGGATGACGTTGGTGATGATAATTGCAATGTATTTTTCACCAATGAAAGCGACAACATCTTTTTTTGTACTAGACGTCGATTTTCTATTAATGCATTTAATCTCATTTTAAGCAATGCAGGAAGTGTGTTCTTACTTATACAATCATCAACATAACTCTGCCAGGCTTGTAAATATTCATTTGGTTCATTATTAGTGGTTAACATTACAAAAGGAATTGTTGCATACTCAGGCTGTTGCCTTAGTCTTGATAACCACTTTATAGGACTATCATCACTTAATTGTGCATTACATAGAATTAGTTCAACAGATTGTTCATCTAAGTCATATTGTGCCCCCTTGCATGTTTGGCACAGTGTTATGCGAAAGTCAGATGACAGCTGATAGTATAGCCAGTCCATATATTCGGGATCGCTTTCAACAATAATGATTCTTGCCTTGGTTTCATCGGCAATGTTAATATTGCCATGACGTGGTTTGAATTTAGGAAATTCATGAAATTTCGCAGGCAGAAATAAATCAAACTTTGTTATTATTTTTGAACTGAGTTGACAACATAGTGCCCCTCCATTTTTTTCAATTTGCTTTTTTAAAAGAAAGTAACTTGTTTCGGTGCATTCATCACCACCTAGGCTTGAGGCTGACTCACAAGTTAAAGAGAAATGCAATCCTTGCTTACACTCAACTCGGAGACTATAAGAACAGTCAGAACCAGATAATTTAATATAACTTAAGAAATTATCAAAAGCCTTTTCTAATAGGTCGATATCGGCGTGCACAATTGAATTTGGTATTTCACTAACATGGATACTGAATGACTTTTTGGTTTTCCCTCTCTCTATAAACAACTTATTTTTTAACCAGGGTTGTAAAAGTATTGGGGTGTGCGAAGAAACTCGAGATGGTTCGCAGCATACTTTTGCATTTTCTAACAATTGGCCAATTCGTTTCAGTAATATATGGATATCTTCACCGTATACGCTTGGAGTGACTATGTACGTTGATAGCCAAGATATATCCTGCTCTATTTGGTTAATAATTCGTCCATATACCGTCTGTTCGAGCGAATATCTTGTTGAAAGTTCGCATCTTAAACGAGACTCAATCTCAACCTTTTCATTAAGCCGTTTGACTTTGTACGTATTATTAACATACAAGACTGTCAATACAGCCAAAGATAAAAACATACTAACAATCAATACTAATACAAACAACAGTGTCTCCCCCCATAATCTGCAAGATGCAAGTTTGGCTAAACTACTATTATGCGTAATGATTAAAACATCCCAAACATATTTATGTTGCACTATGTCACAGAACATTATGAAAGTTATGTTCAAAGCACTGGCCGCTGAGCTGGCCAAAGACATCAAATCTGAAAAAGATCTCGGCACCCTCACCCAACAGCGGATCAAGCTTACCGTCGAGACCGCGCTCAATGCCGAGATGGACGAGCACCTCGGCTACGAAAAGCACGCCCCACAAGGCCGTGGGACAGGCAACAGTCGCAATGGCTATTCCACCAAGCGTCTAAAAGGACAGCACGGAGAGGTCACCATCCAGGCGCCTCGTGACCGTAACAGCTCCTTCGAGCCTCAGTTTGTCCGCAAGGGCCAGTCCCGCCTGACCCAGATGGACGACCAGATCCTCGCCCTCTACGCCAAAGGCTTGAGCACGCGAGATATCGTGGACGCGTTTAAAGAGATGTATGACGCCGACATCTCGGCGGGGCTGGTATCGAAGGTGACCGAACGTGTCATCGAGCAGGTCCACGAATGGCAAAACCGACCGCTGGATCCACTCTATCCCATTGTCTATCTGGACTGCATTGTGCTGAAGATCCGCGCGAACCAGCGGGTGATCAACAAGTTGCTCTATCTGGTACTGGGCATCAATATGGAGGGGCACAAGGAGCTGCTGGGGCTGTGGCTGGCCGAGACCGAAGGAGCAAAGTTCTGGATGTCGGTCTTGACCGAGCTGAAGAACCGCGGCCTGGAAGATATCCTGATCGCGTGTGTGGATGGTCTCAAGGGTTTCCCTGATGCCATTGCCGTGGAGTATCCCCAAACCAAGGTGCAACTGTGTATCGTCCACATGGTCCGCAACTCGTTGCGCTACGTCTCCTGGAAGGACTACAAGGCGGTGACGGCTGAACTGAAGCAGATCTACCAGTCTGCGACGGAACGTGAAGCTCAACAGGCACTAGCGACCTTCAGCGAGCACTGGGATAGCCAGTACCCGCAGATAGCGCGCTCGTGGCAGAATAACTGGGACAATCTGATCACGCTGTTTGATTATCCCCCCGCCATCCGGAAGGTGATCTACACCACCAATGCGATCGAGTCACTGAACAGCGTACTGCGCAAAGCGACCAAGCAAAGGAAGCTGTTCCCGACCGATGACTCTGCGCTAAAAGTGGCGTACCTTGCGATACAGCAGGCCTCAAAGAAGTGGACCATGCCAATCCAGAATTGGAAGCTTGCTCTGAATCGCTTTATTATCGAATTCGGTGATCGCCTGAACGGTCACCTGTAATGGCGTGGGCAGTTACACAGAATTATTTACAGGCTCGGCTTTGATGATTGCAGCTTACGCTGCATGGGGCCACATCCAAGAAAATGACATTAGTGTATCTCTTGTTGTCCATAACTACCTGTCGTTACCACATTTCCGTGCAACTCATAGTCCGCAAAAACAAAAATGACCCAGCCCATGTGGCCAATAGTGTCTGTTGATCTCGCATCAGCTAGTTCCCTTCTAGCAAGCTCCTGATGAGTTCGACACAAGTCATATGTTGCGACCTACCGCTCTGCTAAATAACTAATCCCAATAGTGCTACACCTTCGCTGTGCCATAGCCATTCCCCGGGAAAGGAGACACGGTATCCATGAAGTGTTTCACTCGGGCCAGCAGACTGGCCATTCCTCTGCATTGATGATTGCGCGTGATGGTTTCATGTAACTTGTGCCACAGTTGTTCTATGTGATTAACCCAAGGGCTGTAAACTGGCTGGAACACCAGGCAGAACTTGGGGTTCTTCTTCAACCATCGCTCGGTCTGTTTGCTTTTGTGAATGATGTA
>NZ_CDBR01000052.1 GCF_000819685.1 Aeromonas allosaccharophila
CCCAGTACTCCACTGCTGGCCGCTCAGCTGCCAGCAGTGGAGTACTGGGGCGGTGGCACCATCGAGCAGCAGCGCCTTGCTCTTGCCCTGCGCCTCCACCGGCAGGAAGGGGATATCCGCCTCGTAGATAAAGGGATCCTTGGCCCGTTCGAACAGGCCGTTGACCGCCCCCACCAGCGCACTGCTGGAGCGCCAGTTGCGCCCTAGGGTGTAGTGGGCGCTCACATTTCGCCGCGCCTGAATGTAGGTAAAGATGTCGGCGCCGCGAAAGCCGTAGATGGCCTGCTTGGGGTCACCGATCATCAACAGCGCCGTGTCGCTATGGCCGCCGTAGAGGCGATGGAAGATGCGGTACTGCTGGGGATCGGTATCCTGAAATTCATCGATCATTGCCACCCGGTAGGTGGCGCGAATGCGCTCGCAGAGCCGCTCGCCAAGGCTGGAGCCAAGCGCCCCGTCGAGATCTTTGAGCAGGTCATCAAACGAGAGCTGATGGGCTTGGCGCTTGCTCGCCTGCATCCGGCTGCGCACAACCTTGGCCGCCCGTTGCAGGATCAGATCCCGAATACCGGGGCGGCTGGCCAGAAGCTCGTCTATCTGACTGAACAGCAGCAGGGTCGGCACGGCGCCCCCCTTCTTGAGGTTCTCCTCCAGCACCGTCTGGCCAAAGCGCTCCAGCTCCTTGGGGATGGCGTAGCCACTGCTCTCGTCCTGTGCCCAGTCGCTTATCTTGGCAAGCCACCCTTCGTAGTTATTGCCGGTGTAGCGGCTGATCTGGCCGTCGGTCTGGCGGCGGATCTCGTCCGTCTGCGCCAGCCATTCGCGCTTCACCGCCGCGATGCGATTCATGGCCGCCTGATGGCGAGCGGCGAGGGTCTCGTCCCCCAATGCGGGGTGGATCTCCAGCTCGCTGTTGTCGAGCCAGCTGCCCATCTCCCGCAGCAGGGCGGCGGGGCTCGGCCAGAGCGCACGCACGGCGCTGGCGAGGGGTTTATCCACCGGATAGAACTCGGCGCGCCAGTAGTCGCTCACCGCCTGCAGCCGAAGCTGGCTGTCGTCGGTGAGAAATTCGGTTTCAAAGAGGGCTCCCGACTCGAAAGCGTTCTGTTTCAGCATCCGCTGGCAGAAACCGTGGATGGTAAAGACCGCCGCCTCGTCCATCTGGCGCTCGGCGGCCAGCAGGCGGCGGGCCGCCAGCTCGTGATCCGCCACCTCGTCCAGCAGCTGGGCCAGCAGGGCATCATTGCTATGGCCGCGCATAAAGGCGAGGCGCGCCTCGTGAATGCGGCCGCGGATCCGCCCGCGCAGCTCGGCGGTGGCCGCTTCGGTAAAGGTCACCACCAGAATTTCGGTCACCGAGAGCGGCCGCTCGTGGGCGCTCGGCTGACCGGCATCTGCCCCCTCTTCAATGAGCGGGCCGTGGCCCAGCAGCAGACGCAGGTAGAGACCGGCGATGGTGTAGGTCTTGCCGGTACCGGCAGAGGCTTCGATCAGTCGTTCACCATGGAGGGGAAAACGCAATGTATTGAGCGGGTTAGCCATTATTTCAGCTCCTCCAGGGTCTTGAGCAGCGGGGTCAGGTGTTCGCGGGCCAGTGCCTGCAACTGCCCCAGCACCTCGTCATCGAGTTCGGGGAAGCAGCGGGCAACGTAAACGTCTTGCCCCTCCCCATTGATCATCCAGCCGCCGTTGAAACGGGTGAGTGCCGCCTTGTCGGCCGCCTCCGGTTTGTCCGGATCCTTCTCGATCGCCTTGAGCCAATCCCAGGCGGTGTTGGGGAAGAAGGGCAGCGGCCGCTTCATTCCCTGCGCCCAGCACGCCACCAGCGCCGCCAGCTTGGGGCGCGCCTCATCGGCAGCGAGCTTGGCTAACCGCAGACTCTGTTTGGCATCGAACAGCAGGGTGTCGCCGGGGGCGCCGCTCAATGAGAGGCAGAGGTGCTGGATCCAGCCCAGCAGCAGATCCTTGCCGTTGAAGCTGCCGGGTTTGACCACCAGCAAGCGCCCCTTCTGGGTGTCGATCCACCCTTGCAGCTGGCCCTGAGTGAGGGAGATATCGATCTCCACCGCCTGTTTTTCTGACTCATTGGCCGCAACCCATGGCCGCAGCCGATCCGCCAGCTTGCCCATCTCGGCATCCAGATCGTCCAGCAGCAGGCTGCCGAACCACCCTTGCGGCAGCAGGCCGGTGAGCTGCAACCGTTCGCGACGCTCGGTACTTTCACCTTCCGCCAGATGAGCATCGAGCAGCAGATCTTTCAGCTGGTAATGTTGCAGGCCATCCAGCTCGAACGGCTCGCTGTCCTCGATGTTGGCTTCGTTCAGCTCAAACCACACCTTGAGACGGCGGTTGAGGAAATATTTGGTGGGCTGGCGATAGAAGCGCAGCAGCTCCGCCAGCTCCAGCCCCTGCTCCTTGCCCCATTCGGGAGGTAAAGGCAGCTCGCCGCTCTGGAAGTTGGCCGCGCCACGCACCGGATTGAGGGCGGGCAACCAGTCGGCGGCATAGGTAAAGAGCCGCGATCCCGCCTCCGGGTAGAAGTAGTTGCGGCTGTAGGGGGTGAGCGGATGCGCCACCATCAGGTGGTTGAGCAGCCGCTTGCCGGAGGTTTCGTCGTCCCGCTCCTCATCCCCCGCCAGCACAAAGCCCTGCCGCACATAGTCGATCAGCTCCGCCAGCAGCACCGACGGCACCTTGTCGCTGTTGTCCTGCGCGCTGAAGCCCTGATAGCTGATATAGAGCCCCTGCTGAGCGCTGAGCAACGCCTCGAGGAAGAGGTAGCGGTCATCATCGCGACGGGAGCGATCCCCACGCCGCGACGCCACCGCCATCAGGTCGAACCCCATGGGGGCCAGGGTACGCGGGTAGACGCCGTCGTTCATACCGAGCAGGCAGACCTGCTTGAAGGGGATGGAGCGCATCGGCATCAGGGTGCAGAAGTTGACCTGACCGGCGAGAAAACGCTGGCTGGAGCGGGATTCCCCCAGCACGCTGCCGAGGTAGTCCTGCAACAGGTCGGCGGTGATGGGCTGCTCGAAACGGGCCTCGCCGAGCCGGGTCTGCCACTCGGCCAGTTGGCTGCGGATCAGCTGGAGCTGACGCTCTTCATCCTCGTCGGCCAGATAGAAGCGCTCCAGCAGCGCCAGCAGGCAGGCGTTCCACTCGGCCAGCGGCTGCGCCTGTTGCAAGCGGGGCAAAAATTCGGCCAGCGAGTCGACAAACCAGGCGAGCTTGCCGAGCGCCAAGCCCTGTTGACCCTCGATATCGGCGTAGGGCAGGATGCCCGCCACCGGCTCGCCGTCGCCCATGGCAAAGCCAAGCAGCATGCGGCGCAGGCCGAACAGCCAGCTGTTGCCGGACATGGGCGGCAGATCGAAACGGACGGGGTAGCCGTCGTCCAGCCCCCAGCGGATGCCGGTCTCCTGCACCCAGACCCGCAGCTGGTTGAACTCGTCGTCATCGAGCTCGAAACGACGCAGCACGGCGGGCACCTCGAGAATGGCGAGCAGCTCCCCCGCCCCCAAGCGGGCGTTGGGCAGCCTGAGCAGGGCGAGGAAGCTTTGCAGCAGCGGGCTCTCCTGACTCGCCGCCCGATCCGAGACCGCAAACGGGATCTGCCCCCTTGCGCCAAACACCGCCTGAATATAGGGGCCGTAGCTGTTCACATCCGGCATCATCACCACCACATCTTTCGGGGTGAGGGTCGGATCCTGCTCGAACAGCGCCAGCAGCCGGTCGTGCAGCACCTCGAGTTCGCGCATCGGGCCGTGGCAAGCGTGGATCTGCAAGGATCCATCCGCCGGATCGATCGGGCTTTTGTGGTGGCTGCTGTCGAGATCGAACTGACCGGCGCCTCGCTCGGCCAGCTCCAGCACATCCTTCTGGATGGCGCGCAGCAGGCTGACATTGCCTTTGCCATCCACCTCGTCGATATCGACGAAAGCCTCGATTTGCGGCACCTCCAGCTCCATCAGCTGATGCAGGTAGTCGCGCCCCAGCTTGCCCATGGAGGCGAGCAGCGGGTTGGCGGGGCCCTGCAGGGTCTCGATATCGGTGCCGGGTTTGAGCTTGTTCTCCAACCGAGCCAGGGTCTTGCGATCCAGCAGATCCCCCCAGTAGTAGCGGCAGGGGTTGGTGACAAACAGGTGCACCTCCACCTCAGGCCGGCTGCCGAGGGCCAGCAGCGCCTCCACATAGCGCGGCGGCAGCGCCGAGATGCCGAACACAAAGACCCGCTGCGGCAGCTTGCCGGGCAGATCGGCGGTGCGCGCCAGCTCGTGGATAAACTCCTCGTAGAGGTTGGCGCGATGGTAGCCGCTCGGAGAGAGCGCCAGAGTGCGGGCCACCAGCTCGCGCCACAGCTCGGGCTGCCAATCCTGACCGCTCACCCCGGCCAGCTCCTGACTCAATCCGTCCCCCTCTTCCCAACGGGCGATCCAGTCCGGCCGATAGACCAGATACTGGTCAAACAGATCCGCTACCTTCTGGCAGAGCTGCCACAACCGCACCTGCTCGGGATCCTTGGCGGGATCCTCCTCATCTCCACCACCCAGATAGGCGGCGAGCGGGGCAAAGGCGGGCCGCTCCAGCAAGGCGGGCAGAATGGTCATCAGCTGCCAGCTCATGGAGCCCTTGTTGTAGGGGCTCTGGCGCGGTACATCCGCCAGCACCCGGGTGAACATCTCCCAGATAAAGCTGGCGGGCAGCGGAAAGTCGATATTGGCGGCGATGCCGAAGGCTTTGGCCAGCTCCAGCTTGAGCCACTGGGCCATGCCCGGACTCTGCACCAGGATCTGCTCCCGATCGAAGGGGTGAGAGAGAGGGTCCTGCCGGATGCGGCTCACCAGCAGCTCTTTGAGCAGATCCAGCTGATTGGAGTGGTAGAGGGTAAACATGAGCAATTCCCGCCTGTGGATGAGAGGGGGCGAGGGAAAAGGCGAGCCATTTCCGTCACTTCACAAGAGTGGGAATTGTCGGGGATCGGGGGGGAAGATGCAAAAGGCTCTTGCGGCCAGCGGCAGGCAAGAGCCGGAATCATGAAGGGCGCCGCAGATTTGGCGCGCCGCCTCACCGACCCGGAAAACGCAGACAGAAAAAAGCCGGTGCAGTTGCACCGGCCAAAAGGCATTGGAAAACTTGACGCTTCAGGGCATTACCAGTTTTTACCGAGGCGGGCATCCACACTGAAGGCACCCGCACCAGCCGCCGCCAGGGCCAGGAAACCACCGGCCACTGAGACGTTCTTCATAAACATCAGCATCTGCATCTGTTCGGCAGGCTGATAGTGGAAAATAAAGGCGGCCATCAGGGTGAAACCGGCCATCAGCACGGAGAGGCTGCGGGTAAAGAGACCGAGCACGATGGCAAGGCCACCACCCAGCTCCAGCAGGATCACCAGCGGCAGGATGAAACCGGGCACGCCCATCGCTTCCATATAACCCTGAGTACCGGCGTAGCCACCGATCTTGCTCCAGCCCGCCATCACGAACATCAGCGCCAGCAGTACACGACCCGCCAGCAGTGCCAAATCTTTCATCTTGTCCATTTCATATTCCTCGTTTGTGTCACATCACCGCTGACTGCTTCAGGGTAGGTCAAATAACAGGGCTTGAGTGGCACTGGTTGCGACCAACTCCCACCGGTATTCATCACGACTGAGTACCCCGTCGCCGGGTCGGGCAGCCAGACCGTTGGCGGTCAGCTCCCCTGAAATCATCTGCAGGTAACCGTGTCGGCCAGCCAGTGCCCATGCGAGCGTCTCGCCCGGGGCCAGTTCCAGCCGCCATACGCGGGCCTGCTGGCGGATCCTGAACGACCCCGCCTCGCCATCCGGTGACGCCACCAGCGTCATGCCCGGTCTGGACTCGATCTTCTTCTGCTGATACCCGGGTGGCGTGCCGAACTCGTTCGGCTCGATCCAGATCTGCAACAGGGAGAGAGGATCCGTCTGCGAGGGGTTGTACTCGCTGTGGCGGATCCCGCTGCCTGCGCTCATCAGCTGGAAATCCCCTGCCGGGATCTGCTCGGCATGGCCGAGGCTGTCCTTGTGCTCAATGGTGCCTTGCAGCACGCAAGTGAGGATCTCCATATTGGCGTGAGGGTGGGTGGCGAATCCGCCACCCGGCGCAACCAGATCCTGATTGATCACCCGCAGCACCGAGTGTCCCATCCACTCCGGGTCATAGTAGTGACCGAAGGAGAAACTGTGGCGCGCGTCCAGCCAGCCAAAGTTGGCCTTGCCCCGCGCTTCTGCGGCTCTCAATTGCATCATGGTCTGCTCCTCATCTATCCGGGGTTCGACTTAGCGGGGGTTGCCACCACCGATGCCGAACGGAATACGGTATTCGCTGCTCTGGCCAGCCAGGCTGACGGTCACTGTGCCTTGAGTGCGCAGCGGCAAGCGAATTTGTTGTGTGCCAGTCAGGTCGGCATGCGCGGAGGTGATCAGGTCACCGCCTTCATCGCGCACTTCCAGCATCGGATTGGCTTTGCCATCCATTGCGGCGGTGGCATTCCAGTTCACAAACAGCACGCCGGGCATGGCGTTGAAGTCAGCCGGTACGGAAGCGTTGGCGAAACCTGTGGTCATCAGGCCTGCAACGGCCAGCATCTTGATTACGTTTTTCATGTTCATTCAGTCTCTTGTTTTATATGTCATTGCCAAGGCCGTTTCGGCCAGAATCAATGCATCCATGCAAGAGGTTATTCAAATAGTGTGTTGTTCTTTCACCGACATCAGACAGACCGATTGGGTGTGTCACAGTGCGGAACTTCCCGCATATTTGGCCGCTCGACGTTCCTGCCTAAGCGTTGATTGAATATTAAAGACACTTGGCCTAACTTGTTAGCGAGATAAACTGGCAAACATGTTCAAAAAAATTGAAGGTATGAAATGGCCAAGGAATCGAACAAGGAACGGGCGCTGACCCTGGAGGCAATCCGGGTGCTGGACGCCATCGACCGCCGTGGCAGCTTCGCGGCGGCGGCCGACGAGCTGGGCAAGGTGCCCTCGGCATTGAGCTATACGGTGCAGAAGCTGGAAGACGAGCTGGATGCCATGCTGTTTGACCGCAGCGGCCACCGCACCAAGTTCACTCCGGCGGGCCGCATGTTGCTGGAACGCGGCCGGGTGCTGCTGGAGGCGGCCGAACATCTGGTGGGCGAGACCCGGGCGCTGGCCCGTGGCTGGGAGACCGACATCACCATCGCCGTCGATGCGCTGGTCCCGGTGCAGGCCCTCTACCCCTTGGTGGAGAAGCTGGCCGAGCAGACCGATACCCGACTGCGGCTGCGAGCCGAGGTGCTGGCGGGCAGCTGGGAGTGTCTGGAAGATGGCCGCGCCGACCTGCTTATCTCCTCGATCAACCCCGATATCATGATGACCGGCATCAAGCATCAGGTGCTTAAAGAAGAGGTAATGCTCTACGTCGCCCATCCCGATCATCCGTTGCATCAGGAGCCGGAGCCGCTGGCAGACGAAACCCTGCGTCGCTACCGCGCCATCGCGGTAGCAGATTCAGCCCTGCGCAAGCCGGTGCTCACCTATCGCCTGCTGGACAAGCAACCGCGCCTCACCGTCAGCACCATGGCGGAGAAACGCGACGCCCTGCTGGCGGGGATCGGCGTCGGCACCATGCCGCAAAGCTGGATTGAAGAGGATATCCGGGTCGGACGGCTCAAGGTGATCAGCCCCGAATATCGTCATCAGTTGCAGGTGGTGCTGGCCTGGCGGCGGGACACCATGGGCAAGGCCAAGAGCTGGCTGGTGCGGGAGATCCCAAAACTGTTTGCGGTCGGTGAAAAATGAGATCCAGTTAACAGAACACTCAATTATCTGCCTCACTTGACACCCGAGGCTTTTATTGGTTCCATAGCCGCCTCATTTGAACCAATGGAATCTGTAGAAAATGAAAAAGACTTTGCTGGTAGCCCTCACCACCCTGCCCCTGTTTGCCAATGCTGGCCTGATGGACTCGCTGACCGACAGCGTCACCAGCAGCGTAAAAGATGCGGCCAATACCGCCGTATCTGGCGCCGTGGACAGCGCATCCAACGAAGCCATCAAGCAGGCACTGGATATCAAGGAAGGCGGCTCCAACAAGCAGGCTATCAAAGAGAAGCTGGGCGCACCGGCCTCCACCAAGACCGAATCCGGCCTGGAAGTGTGGACCTATGATCTGGATGCCCTGAACAAGGCCTCTCCGCTGCTGGCAGAAACCACCAAGACCCTGCTGAAAGATACCGACGCCGCCAAGAAGAACGTCGTTATCAAGTTCGAAGGCGAAACCGTCAAGAAAGTAGACCTGACCGACAAGGCTCAGGGCTAAGTTCGCTCGTCCGGTGGACAAGGGTGACAAGCCCGCACCGGCACAGATAGCAAGAGGGGGAGCATCATGCTCCCCCTCTTTCATTATCGGTTTGTTACACCTTGAAGCGATGCACCAACGCCACCAGTTGGCGATTGGACTCCAGCAGGGTGGCCGAACTCTGTTCGGTATTCTGCCCGTTATCCACCAGCAGATTGACCATGTCACGGATAGTGACCATGTTGCGGTTGATCTCTTCGGTCACCCGGCTCTGCTCCTCTGCCGCAGTCGCAATCTGGGTACCCAGATCGTTGATTTGCACCACAGCATCCGCCATCTTGTCGAGCCCGCCGGTCACCTGCTCGGTATTCTCGGTCGCCGCCTGACAGCTCTGCTTGGTGTGCTCCATGGCCACCACGGCTTCGGCCACCCCCTGCGTCAACCGGGAAAGCATGCTCCCCACCTCGGCGGTGCTGTTCTGGGTTCTCGCCGCAAGCGCTCGCACCTCATCGGCCACCACGGCAAAACCACGCCCCTGCTCACCAGCCCGCGCCGCCTCGATGGCCGCGTTGAGTGCCAACAGGTTAGTCTGGGCGGCAATATCGCCGATCACGCTGAGCACACTGCTGATCTTGCGGGCATCTTCCTGCATCCCCAATACCTTGGTCGCGGCAAGATCGACTTCATCGATCAGCGCAGCCACACTGGCAGAGGCCTGACCCACCACCTTGCGGGACTGAATCGCCTGACCATTGGCAGACTCGGTAAAGCTGGCGGAATCGCTCGCGTGGTGCGCCACGCTGTCGGCCGTGGAGCTGAGCTCGGTCAAGGCTGTCACTATCTGATCGGTCTCGGCGGCATGCTCACCGAGAATGCGTCTGGCCTGCCCCGTCTGCTGGTCCAGCTGAGCCAATTCACGGGTAATCAGCTCTGTGGTCTCGGTCACCTGCAACATCATCTGCTGCAGATAGGCGATAAAGCGGTTTACCGATTGGGCGATATGGTCCAGCTCATCGTGCCCCTTGACCCGGATCCGGGCTGTCAGGTCAGCATCCCCGGCCGAGAGCGCATCGATGTTCTGCTTGAGGGTGTCGAGTCGACTGCTCAGCTGCTTGATGGCCATCAACATCAGCGCAAACAGCAGCACCACCAGCGGTAGCTGGATTGCTGCCAGCGTCTTTAGCACCTCCTGACTGTCGTGGGTCAGGGTGCTGGTCGGCAGCGCCGCCGCCAACAGCCAGGGGGTTCCTTCGATGGGTTGCATCAGCAATGTCTGCTCTTCACCCAGCTCCTGAAAAGTGGTGCGCTGCAACGCGGCGCCATTACCCGACCCCAGCAGGCTGGCGATGGCGCTGGCAAAGGGATAGTCCCCGTGAGATGAGAGGTTGCCCAGCACCACATCCCCGCTCAAACGACCATTCTTGCTGAGGATCTTGCCGTCGGCCTCGACGATCATCACCTGACCACCGATCTCCTGCTCTTTTTTGGCGACCAGATCATTGAAGAAACCCAGCGTCACATCGATGGTCGACACTCCGTAGAGGGAACCGTCACGATAGATCCCCATGGCGCAGTTGGTTCGCGGCTGTTGGCTGGCACCATCCTTGTACGCCGCCGCCCAGACACACATGCCTTTCGCAGCCTGCTGCCCGGCTCTGTGCCAGGGCTGCTCGAAATAGTTGGGCGCCTCGGCCGAGTTCCAGTAGGTATTGGGGATCAGCTTGTTGGCACCATCCCGATGAAAGAAGGTACTGAACTTGATGCGACCGGCTTCCCGCTGATCCGGCATCGGCCAGATGCCGCCACCAAACACCATGGCATTGCCATATTGATCGATCAGAGCTGGGAGAACGGCATCGATTTGTTCGCTCGGCAGCTGGGAAACCAGCTGGGTGATACTGCGTGACTGGCTCTGGACCCCGTTGAGCTGATCGCGAATGTCGGTCGCAATCTCGCTGACTCGCAGCACCAGATTCTGCTCACCCGCCCGCTGCAGCTCGGGTTTGACCCATAACTGGATACCGATAACGGTCAGCACACAGACCGCCACCATGAATCCCAGAAAAACGGCGGTATATCGCCCCTTGATTGTTCCCAGATCCCAACCCATACCCTCTCCTGTTGACGGCCACTGCTAACTGCAGCTTGTTATAAGAACGGGCATTATCTTGCAATTCGCTCACGGCGCGTTTGCCATCGCTCACATAAGCGACAGCAAGATAACGATTCGAGCAAAAATGGATCGATGGGATCACAAAAAGGGTGGCCTCGGCCACCCTTCGGTTTGTCACTGTCATGTGCAGCAGCTGGCGCTGTTACTGGTTCGCTTCGGCGAACTGCTTCATCGCTTCGGCGTGCTTGGTCATGCCGGCGGCACGCTCGTTGAGGTTCTTGATGAACTCAGCCTTCTTGGCCGGATCTTCAATGCGGTCATAACGTTGCTGCAGGTTGGCC
The DNA here is from genome assembly GCF_000819685.1 of Aeromonas allosaccharophila. Classification (GTDB taxonomy): domain Bacteria; phylum Pseudomonadota; class Gammaproteobacteria; order Enterobacterales; family Aeromonadaceae; genus Aeromonas; species Aeromonas allosaccharophila. Next base: position 10,761 of record NZ_CDBR01000052.1, read on the forward strand.
TGGATCTGCTCCGGGGTCATGTTCTGCAGACGGGCCATCTTGTCGTGGCGGCCACCGTGGTGTTTGCCACCCATCATGCCACCGCCATCCATCGGGCAGTCCACCATGGCACCGGGCTGGCCGGTGGGGGCAGCTTCACTGGCGGCATAGGCGCCCAGCGGCAGGCCAAGGATCAGGGTGGCGGTCAGCAGGGTTTTGGTCAGCTTTTTCATGGTCTATCTCCTGTAGGGATGATTCTGGTTCGGCACTCTTGCCTTGCCCTCAAGTAAACACCCGTCCAGTGTCTGAACTTTGCCAGCATCGCCCTTTTTTGTAGCAGAGTGTGGCATCGTGCGGATCTGGCACACTTTGACACAAACCGCCGGGCGGATTTTCGTATACTCGTGCCAACGCCAAGCAGGGGAGGTATTCATGAATCAGGGCAACACCCACATTCTGGTGGTCGACGACCACAGCGAGATCCGCGATCTCTTGAAGCGCTTTCTGGAACAGCACGGCCTGCGAGTCAGCTGCGCCCGGGATGGCAAGGAGATGAAGCGACTGCTGGAGGAGCGGGAGTTCGACCTGCTGGTACTGGATCTGATGATGCCGGGTGAAGATGGCCTGACCCTCTGCCGCGAGCTGCGGGTCAAATCGAACCTGCCCATCATCATGCTGACCGCCATGGGGGAAGAGACCGACCGCATCATCGGGCTGGAGATGGGGGCCGACGACTATCTGGCCAAGCCTTTCAATCCGCGCGAGCTGCTGGCGCGCATCAAGGCGGTGATGCGCCGCACCCAGGCCGAGACCCCGCCCGCCGCCGAGACCCTGACCCGGGATCTGCGCTTCGATCGCTGGCTACTCGACGTCAATCGTCGGGAGCTGGTCGATGAGGATGGGGTGGGCCTCAGCCTCTCCACCGCCGAGTTCGATCTGCTCAAGGTGTTTCTGGAACGCCCGCAACGGGTGCTGAGCCGGGATCAACTGCTGGATCTGGCCCGTGGCCGCGAGGCGGTGGCCTTCGATCGCGCCATCGATACTCTGGTGAGCCGCCTGCGCCGCAAGCTGGAGCGGGATCCCAAAAATCCGGAGCTGATCAAGACCATCTGGGGTGGCGGCTATATGTTCTCCGCCGACGTGACGCAGGTTTAAGCAGTGGGTACCTTGCGACGACTGTGGGCACAGATGTGGCCCAAGGGGCTGACCGGCCAAATCATTCTAGTGGCGCTGGCGGGGCTGATCCTGATCCAGCTGCTCAGTATCCAGATTTACCGCTCGGATCGGGAAGAAGCGCTCGGCTTCGTCAACAGCCGCAACGCCATGCAGCGGATCATCTCGGTAGTCAGGCTGCTATCCCTCTCCCCCCCGTCCCTCTATGACGAGATCCTCAAGGCCAGCCGCAGCGAGACCCTGCTGCTGCGCCTCTCAGACGAGCCACTGCAACCGGACAACCGCAGCCCCCGCTTCGAGCAACTGGTGCGCTCGCGCCTCAACTACCCCCCCGGCCTCACCGTCAAGATCAGCGCCGAGCTGAAGGAGGATACCCAGCGCAGCAAGGCGTGGGAACATCACGCCCGCATGATGCGGGATCGCAAGGGGCCGCCCCCGCCACGGGATATGCGGCTCTACGGCTCCATCGAACTGCCGCAGGGGGGCTGGCTGCAGTTCAGCTCGCTGGTCGACAAGGAAGCAGGCAGCTGGTCGTGGCAGACCACCCTCAACCTGATGCTGGTCGCCAGTCTGGTGATCGGGCTGATGGTGCTGCTGTTTCGCCGTGCCACCCGCCCGCTCAAGCAGCTGGCAGGCAATGCGGAGCGGCTCGGACGGGGCGAGGATATCGAGCCCTTGAAAGAGGAAGGTCCGACCGAGATCCGCGAATCGATTCAGGCCTTCAACCGGATGCACACCCGGCTCGACCGCTTCGTGCAGGACAGAACCCGGATGCTGGCGGCCATCTCCCACGATCTGCGCACCCCCATCACCAGCCTGCGGCTGCGCACCGAGTTTCTGGCCGATGGCGAGGACAAGGAGCGGATCCAGCAAACCCTGCAACAGATGGAACAGATGCTGGCGGTGACCCTCAGCTTTGCTCGCGAGGAGGGGCAGCAGGAGGCTACCCGCGAGCTGGATCTGGCCAGCCTGCTGGTCAGCCTGTGCGATGACTACGCCGATACCGGCCAGCCGGTCACTTGTCTGGCGGAGGGCAAAGAGGTCTACGCCTGCCGGGCCAACACGCTGCGCCGGGTGCTGCAGAACCTGATCGGCAACGCTATCAAATATGCAGGCAGCGCCGAAGTGTCGCTGGAGCGGCGCAAGGAGGCGCTGTTGATCCGGGTCTGCGACAACGGGCCGGGGATCGATCCGGCGCGGCTCGAGGATGTGTTCAAACCCTTCGTGCGGCTCGATGAAGCGCGCAACACCGAGTCGGGCAGCGTGGGGCTGGGGCTCTCCATCGCTCGCACTCTGGTCCATCAACACGGCGGCGAGCTGACCCTGCTCAATCGACCACAAGGGGGACTGGAGGCGCGGATCAGCCTGCCGCTGTAAGTCGTCACTCTATCCGCCAGCCTTGTCATGGCGCCTTTTGCATCATGCAAACTTCATCATGTGAACGCTTGTTCTTCGATAAGAAAGGCGGTGATAATCGGTGACCACGGGACGGTATACGGCAACGGATTGGAGCAAGGATGGCCTGTTCCAGGACAGGAGTCATAGTCAGTATCGGATGGGGGCTCCTGCTGCTCGCTCTTGCCCTGCCTGCCTGGGCCAAAGCCCCGGAAGAGCCGATCATCATTACCAACTCCAAAGCCTGGCAGCCCTTCTCCTATATCAATGAGTCGGGCCAGCCGGATGGCTTGCTGATCGATTTGTGGCGTGAATATGCCCGGGTGACCGGCCAGAAGATCGAGTTCAGGCTGGTCGACTGGCAGGGCTCCCTCGACCTGCTCCATGAGGGGAAAGCGGACGTTCACGCCGGACTGCTCTGGTCACCGGAGCGGGACAAGCTGTTCGACTATGGTCAGCCCCTCGCCCAGCTCGACTCCCAGCTCTTCTTCTCGAGCGAACTGCGCGGCACCGATGTCCACTACTACCTGCTTCATGAAACGGTCGGGGTGGTGGCCGGTGGCTACGAGGAGTATTACGCCAGACGCTACTTCCCCGGCACCAGACTGCAGACCTTCGACGACAATGACACCCTGCTGGCGGCGGCCTTTCGGGGCGACATAAAAGCCTTTATCGCCGATCTGCAGGTCGCCAACTTCTACATCTATACCTCGGAAGATCCCACCCGCTTTATTCCGGTTCGCCACCTCTATACCGACCAGATCCGCTTTGCGGTGAAAAAGGGCGACCTTGCCCTGTTAAACCGACTGGAAGAGGGATTCGCCAAGATCAAAGAGAGCGATCGGGAGCGGATCATCCGCAAGTGGATGCATGTCGAGACCGTCTACCCCATCCACCTCGGTCCCTGGCTGCTACTGGCCGGGGTGTTGATCATGGTGGCCTACATAGTGCAACTGCGCCGGGCCGTCGCCAGCCGCACCGCCGAGCTGAGTCGCGCCAACGCCAGACTGGAGAAGCAGGCCGGTACCGACCCCCTGACCGGCCTGCTCAACCGACGGGCATTCATGCCCGCCATGGAGCAACGGCTGGCAAGCGGGGAACCCTCTGCCCTGTTGCTGTTCGATGTGGATCACTTCAAGGAGACCAATGACCGCTTTGGTCATGGCATCGGGGATCTGTTGCTGGAAAAGCTGGCCACTACTGTGACTAACCTGTTGCCCGAAGGCGCTCTGCTAGCCCGCATCGGCGGCGAGGAGTTTTGCTTGCTGCTGCCGCTGGCCACGCTGGCAGAGACAGAGCAGTGGGCCGAGCGCATTTGCCTGGAGAGCAACCGGCAAACCCTGTACACCAGCGGCGGGGAGGTGACCCTCTCCATCAGCACCGGGGCCGTCTGGGTAGACGCAAAGAGAGAGGCTGATGCCGACCAGCTACTGCGGCAGGCTGACGCCCTCATGTATCAGGCCAAGGGACTGGGGCGCAATACCTGGCAAGCCGCCCCCTATCAGGCATAGCCCCCTGACGGATGCGCAATAAAAACGGCCGCCATCCGAAGAGGGCGGCCGCATGACAGGCTCCCTATCAGAAGTTGTAGGTCACACCCAGGTTGTAGCGGCGGCCGTCCAGCACAGTGCCATAGCTGCTGTAATCCACCGTCTTGTCGAACAGGTTGTAGACGCCGGCGGTCAGATCCAGATGCTTGTTGGCCTTGTAGACAAGGCCCATGTCAAAGAAGGTGTAGGACGGGGTTCCCTCCGCCATCTTCACCCGACTCAGGTACTCGGAAGTCTCGCCACGGAAGTTGACACGTGACCAGAGGCTGAGATCCTCGGTAGTTTGCCAGTCTACGCTGCCGTTGAACATGTGTCGGGGCATCTGGTTGAGGGCATGACCTGCCAGCGGGCCACTCTTCTGCTCGGACTGGGTAAAGGTGTAGCTGGAGCTGACCGACCAATCCTCGTTGATGGCCCAATCCATCATCCCCTCGACCCCGCGCATGTTCGCCTTGTCGACGTTAACCCGGTCACTGATGAAGTCATAGCTGTGACCATTGAGCGTACAGGCAGGCTGCTGCTTGTCAGTACAGCGACGCACTTCGGAGATCTTGTTCTTGAAGTCGGTGTTGAACAGGGTTACCCCGGCGTTGAAGCCCTGATGACCGTTCCACAGCAGGACGATCTCTTCACTCACGCTGGTCTCGGGTTTGAGATCCGGGTTGCCAACCAGCATGCCATCCAGGCTGCCACCACCGGTGACCTGACCCCAGTTGGCCGCAGACATCCGCAAGTCAGGGGAGCGATAACCGGTCGAGACGCCCCCTTTCAGGGTCCAGCTCTGATCCAGATGCCAGACGCCATAGAGGCGTGGGCTCCAGTGAGTGCCGTAGTTCTGATCCCGATCCATGCGGGCGCCACCGGTCAGGGCAAAGCTGTCGGTGAGTGACCACTCATCCTCGACAAACATCGCCCAGCTCCAGCGGGTCAGCTGTTCGGCGGGGTTGGCCACTTTCAGGGTATTGCCCTGATCGTGCAGATCTTCATAGCGATACTGACCACCGACACTCAGGTAGTGATCCCCCAGAATAAATTGGGTGTGGGTATCGGCGATGGTGTTGGTGAGCTCCATCTTGCGGCCGGGGTTAATGTTGGTCTCCTGCTGCAGATAGCTGCTGGACGAGCCGAAATCATACTGACCATCATGGGTCAGCGCATAGTTGGTGCGCTCGTAGCGGTTAAGACTATCTTTCGCCTTGGCATCCAGCGAATTGCCGGCCGTGCGATCCCGATCCTGCAGACTGCGACTCGCTTCCAGATCGAAGCGGTTATGGTCGTCAGGCTTGAAGCTGAGCACGGCAGTGCCACTGCGAGTCTCCTGCTCGGCAAAGCCCTGGGTAAATTTGTCTTCGCCACGATGGGCGAGCTGGCCATTGAAACGCAGCCCCAATACGCCATCGATCAATGAACCTGCGGTATAGGCATCGGTCTGGAAGCTGTTGCCGGCATCCTTGTTCTCCTGGAAAATAGAATCAGCATGAACCGACCCCTGCCAGGCCAGACCGGTGGTCTTGCGGGTAATCACGTTAATCACACCACCCATGGCATCGGAACCATAACGGGATGACATGGGGCCGCGCACGACCTCAATCCGCTCGATCGCCTGCAATGGTGGCAACCAGCCTTGCTCGATACCCGGACCGTCGCTATTGGGACGAGTGCCACGGCTATCCACCTTCTTGCCATCAACCAGCATCAGAGTGTATTTCGAACCCATACCACGAATGCTGATATCACTGCTGCTGCCACCGCCAGTCACCACGACACCGGGGACATCCTTCAGGGCATCGGTCACATCGCGATATGCGCGCTTCTCCAGCTGCTCACGGGTAATCACGGAGATGGAGGCTGCAGAGTCTTCAATCTTCTGCTGGAAGCCGGAAGCGGTAACGACCATCACCTCTTGTTCGGCAGCATGGGCTTGGGTCGCAAGAAGGGAGCAGATCAGCAAGGCAAGCTTGCTCGGTTTCACTATTGTCATGTTTTGGCCTGAACGTTTTTAGTAGGAGAGTGGCGTATTCCCTTACTTCACTCGTTACAACACCCTAGCATCCGGCCAGGAGCAGCATTAGCAAAGGCTCATTTGAAAAGCACTTTATTAATCGGTTCGCATTGTAACGACCTCGTCCAGTTCATTCAAACAACAATCATTATCATTTGATTGATATAGCCTTCCAGCCAAAGAACAGGCCGCTATACCTGATAGAGATCAGTATTAAATTAACAAATAGATAAATATCATATAGTTACAAAAACTGGGATTTATGGCAGAACCGGTGAAAATCGTGGAGGAAAAACAGGGAAAAC
>NZ_CDBR01000053.1 GCF_000819685.1 Aeromonas allosaccharophila
ACATCCAGTCGGCCCCTAATTTGGGATTGAGGTCTATATCGACTTCATCCTCATAAAACACCGGATTAGCGGCATCACAACGGGCCAGCGCAGCGTCGATATCCGCCATTTTCTCCTGATAGGCCGGGTCTTTTATCCGCAAGGTTGGCACGGGCCTTCGCCAGACAATGCCCATACGAGGTAACCATCGGCGGAGCGTGGAGGCTGCCATATTGAGACCTGTTAACCGATTGATTTGGATAGCCAATAGTTCGGTACACCAGCGGCTGCGCTGATAACCAAAATCTTGCGGAGAAAACTGCATGAGCAGCACCAGTAAGGTGACAATCTTGGAGACAGGTAAGACCGGGGCACGGCCAGCCGGTAAGGCTTCTAACGCACCCACACCTTCATCCCGATACCACCGCAAGCCAATGCCGATGGTCGAACGAGCAGCGCCGGTAAGGTGATGAACATCAGTGATCGTGCATCCTTCATGTAACAGCAAAATGGCCATCAAGCGACGAGCATGCCCTTTATCACGGGTGGCATGGATGATTTTATGAATGCGGCGCCGTTGTGGTCGTGACAGGGGGGGATAGGCATCGACGCAGTCTTTTGGGTGTGGCTTGTTTTGTTTGGCGACTAATGAGATCGCACAAACTGGACTGAGTTCCCTTCCTCCAGTGATCTACTATTCGTAACAGCTATTTAGGCTTACTTATTGCTAAACGGATAGGCACTGGCTTGTCACATGATGTTGAACGTATGGTAGAGGTGTGAGTTCAAGGTTTATATAGCGGATCTCAGAGTTAGTTTGCTGGATACTGAACTGGAAATTAATGAGTCTTGAAATACCGACGTTTCTTGAACACAAGATGGTAATCACCTCTCTACCCAGAAGATCTGCATCCCAGCCTGTTGGTTATTGATAGTGACAGGCATTCGATCTTGCTGGTGAAAATTAAGAAAAAAAGAACGTTAATATAGAAAAATGTATGTTGTCGGGAATTGTCCATGCTATTCTGAAGCGGTATCCCTGTAACCGATTTTTTGTGAGGAAATAATGAACGAGTTTCTGAAAGTTCTGCTGAACATTCGCAGTCTGCGTGCGGCTATTCGTGAGCTGCCGTTTGAGCAACTGCTGGAAGCTAAAGAGAAGTTTGACCTGGTTTACCAAGAGCGCGCCGATTCTGTTGAACAGGAGCGTGCTGAACAGGAAGAGCGTCAGCGCAAGCTGAATGAATTCACCGAAATGCTGCAGCAGGCTGGTATTGATCCTCGCGAGCTGTTGGCGACTGCCGCTGCTCCGGCTGCTGCGACTGGCGCTGCCAAGAGCAAGCGTGCTCCGCGTCCGGCTAAATACAAGTACGAAGAAGATGGCCAGGAAAAAACTTGGACCGGTCAAGGCCGTATGCCGAAAGCCATTGCTGCTCAGGTAGCACTGGGTAAAGACCTGAACGATTTCCTGATCTAATTCGTCAGGTTCTGAGATTGAATAATGCCGCCCTTGGGCGGCATTATTTTTTGCCGTTTTACTCATGGTTATCCAATCCACCTCTCCGCCTCACTGTTATCTACATCCTCGCTTGTATCCTTTTTACCGTCGTTTCACCACACTGTTACTTTCCTCAATATCACGCGTTGTTTGCGATTAATTTCGTCGTGCGGCTCACCAGCGCAATATCGCTATTTGTATGCGTCGTGCAGATAGCTGTTTCGGGAATGCTTCTCACGATTCACGGGGCGCTGCTCGGCAAAGAGAAAGTCCTCTGCTGATGGAATATACGTTAACCGTTATCTCTGCAGGGCGCGTTCTGGATGAAAACTGCCGTAAGGTATTGCCGAGATGGTCTGTCGATGCACGGAATTGGCTGCGCTGCTATTACAGTCCCTTGTACAGTCCCTTGATGATGGGCAATGGAGTTCGGCTGCCGTGTGGGAGAGGGAATTCTGTGCGGTCTATGGCGATGATATTCCCCAATCTGCAGGTAGAGTGGGGAATATCTGGGGGAAGTGTTATCGGGGCGTCACGCTATCGCTGCCACCCAGGGCGCGATAGATTTTGGCCGTGGTGGTGAGCTGCTCTTTTTGCTGTGCCAGCAGGCTCTGCTGGGCATCCCACAGCCGGTTCTGCTCATCAAGCCAGGCTTGCACACCGGTCGCACCCGCCTGGAAGCGAGCCTTGGCCAGTCGTTCGGCCTCCCGGGCATAACTCAGCTGCTCCTGCAGATAATCGAGTCGCTGCTGGCCATAGTGGCGTGCGGCCAGATTGTCTTCCACCTCCACCAGTGCGGTGTAGAGCTGTTTGCGAAACTCGGTTTCAGCGATCTGGTAATCCAGCTCTGAGCTTTCGATGGCGAGCTGGGTGCGGTTGTATTCAAGGAAGGGGAGGGCAAGGCTGGCTCCCAGCGTACCGACCGGATTTTGCAGCACCTGCGCTAATCTATCGGATGCGGTGCTGGCGCTGCCGGTCAGGGTCAGGCTGGGGTAGAAGCTGGTGCGGATCTCGTCCCCCTTTGCCAGCGTCTTGCGCAGCCGCAATTCGGCCGCTTTGACATCGGGGCGGCGAGCCAGCACATCGGCTGGAATACCCACCGCAAGTTCAGGAATGGTCTGCTTTGCAAGGGACGCGGGTGCATACTCCAGCGGCCCGCTGCTGCGGCCCAGCAACAGACGCAGGGCATTGCGAGCTTGCTCCTGCAGCGCCTTGAGGGAGGCCAGCTCAGCCTGTTTGCCTGCCAGTTGCTGGCGTGCCTGCGCCAGATCGAGTCGGGTGATGGCGCCTGCCTGGTATTTGGTTTGGGTCAGCTGCTCGGTTCGCGTCAGGTTGGCCAGCTGCTGTTCTCCGAGTGCGATGGCAGAGCCGAGATAGCCGAGCTGCCAATACTGCTCCAGAGTATTGCCGATCAGCAGGAGTCGGGTGCTGGCGAGATCCTGCTCGCTTGCTGCCGCTTCCCAGCTTGCCTGATCTCGTACCGAGGCAAGCTTGCCCCACAAATCCACTTCGTAACTGAGGCTCAGAGAGGGGCCCAGGCTGTTGGTGGCCTTGCCACTTTTCAGATCCTTGTTGCCAGTTGCGCCTATAGAGCCATTGACCGAGGGGGTGAGGTTGGTATCGGCCAGCTCGGTGCCCAGTCGGGCGCTTTTGAGCTTGAGGGCCGCCACACGCATGTCCGGGTTAGCGGCCAGAACCGCCTCGACCAATTTGTCGAGCTGGGGATCATGAAATGCCCGCCACCAGGGACCAGCCTGCGTAGCCAGTTGGGTGCCCTCTGCCTGTTGCCATGTGGGGGCGATCGCCAGCTCGGGTCTTTGATAGGTGCTGTGCTGACTGCAGCCGCTGAGGGCCATAGAGAGAGCCAGCCAGGAGAGTTTGTGCATCGTTATTCCCTCGCCAGTGCGACAACAGGGTCGAGCCGCGCCGCATTGCGTGCCGGCAGGTAACCAAACAGGATCCCGATGAGTGACGAGCAGCCAAAGGCCATCAGGATGGAGAAGAGCGAGAACTGCATCTTGATGGAGTCCACCAGCAGTGAAAAGAGCGCACCAATGCCTAGCGAGAGGCCGACGCCGAAGATCCCCCCCAGCAGGCTGACCATCACGGCTTCAATCAGGAATTGCTGCAGGATGTCCGACTGGCGGGCGCCCACGGCCATGCGAATGCCGATCTCGCGGGTGCGCTCCACTACCGACACCAGCATGATGTTCATCACGCCCACCCCGCCGACGATCAGCGAGATCACCGCGATGGCCGAGACCATCAGGGTCATGGTAGCGGTGGTTTTCTCCACCGATTTGATGATGCTGTCGCTGCTGAAGGTGAAGAAATCCTTTACCCCGTGGCGCTTGGTGATCAGCTCGATCACCGCCTGCTCGGCCAGTGCCGGTTGTACCCCATCCTTGACCCGAATGGTGATCTGGCTGAAGTGGTGCTGCGAGATGAGGCGACTCATCACCGCGCTGTAGGGCAGCCAGATATTGACCGACTGGCTGGTGGGACCGAAGCCGGTCTCCTGCGAAACCACCCCGACAATCCGTACCGGCAGGGTGCCGACCAGTACTACCTTGCCGACCGGATCATCCTTGCCAAGCAGGCTGGTGATGCTCTTCTTGTCCACCACGGCGACGGCGGCACGCTGCTGGATATCTTGCCACTCCAGTAAGCGACCACTGACCAGCGTCATCCCCTTCACTTTGAAATAGTCGTTACCGACCCCGGTCACGTTGCCGCTGTTGGTCTTGTTGCGATAGCGCAACTGGCCGGAGCTGCCAATCTCGGGGCTGGCGCCCGCAAGATAGGGTTGCCCCAGCAGGGCATCGAGATCCCCCTTGTTGAGGGTCTGGATGCTGGCCATCTTCTCATCGCCCCACCCCTTGCCCGGGAAGATTTCGATGGTGTTGGTGCCCATTGCATTGATCTGGTCGATCACCTTGGCGCGCGCCCCCTGACCAAGGGCAACCACGCTCACCACGGCGGCGATACCGATGATGATGCCGAGCATGGTGAGGAAGGTGCGCATCCGGTGGGCGAGCATGGCATGCATCGCCATGCGTCCCGCTTCCCGATAGCGATCCCAGTCGTGGCCCATGGCGCCTTTATTGGGCGTCACTGTTGTGGTTGGGGCCAACCCGGCCGTTTGGCGCGGGCCGCTATCTTGCTCTACCCGACCATCCTTGAGTGTAATGATCCGGTCGGCATGGCTGGCCACGTCCATATCGTGGGTGACCAGAATGATGGTGTGGCCCTGGGCGTGCAGCTCCTTGAGGATCGCCATCACCTCCTTGCCGCTCTGGCTATCCAGCGCGCCGGTCGGTTCATCGGCGAGGATCACCTCGCCGCCATTGGCCAGCGCCCGGGCGATACTGACCCGCTGCTGCTGACCGCCGGAGAGCTGACCCGGGGTATGGTGGCTGCGATCGCGCAGTCCCAGTCTGTCTAGCAGCTGGCGCGCACGCGCCTGGCGATCCGGGCGGCTGGTGCCGGCATAGACGGCGGGGATCTCCACGTTGGCGGCGGCATCGAGATGGGGCAGCAGGTGGTAGCGCTGAAAGATAAAACCGAAGTGATGGCAGCGCAGCCTGGCCAGCGCCAATGCATCCATGGTGGCGGTGTCCTGACCGCGAAACAGATACTGGCCGCTGCTCGGGCTATCCAGACAACCCAGCAGGTTCATCAGGGTCGACTTGCCGGAGCCGGATGCGCCGACAATGGCGATCATCTCTCCTGCCGCGATAGTGAGGTCGAGAGGGTGGAGCACGGTGACTTCGCTGTCGCCGCTCTGGTAGCGTCGCTCGACCCCTTTCAGCTGGATCAACGGCAGCTGGCTCAGGGGCTCACTCATAGCATCACCGCCATCTCATCATTGGCGGCGGGGGCACCGTGATTGAGCTGCACCTCCTCCTTCTCGGTCAGACCGCTGACCACTTCAATGCGGATCTCGTCCTTCATACCGGTCTTGATATGACGGGTTTCGGTTGTCTCATCGTCCTTGATCACGGTGACTTCATACTCGTTGTCGGCCAGCTTTTTGCCAAGGGCAGTTTGCGGCACAGTGAGTACCTGCTTGCGCTCGCCGAGCACTATGGTCACCTGAGTGGTCATTGCCACCCGCAGGGTATGGTCGGGATTGGGCACATCGAACAGGGCGTAATAGTAGACGGCCGCATTATTGGTGGTGGTGCCTGTGGTGGCCTGATCGTTGATGTTGGTAGGCGCTAACTCCACGGCGCGCAGCGTGCCCTGATAGCGGGTATCCGGATCGCCGATCAGGGTGAAGTAGACCGGCATGCCGGTTTTGACCTTGGTGACATCGGCTTCGGAGATCTGCGCCTTGACCGTCATAGTCTCGAGGTTGGCCAGCTTGAGCACGGTCGGCACCGTCTGGCTGGCTGCCAGGGTCTGCCCCTGACGGGTCACAATGCTGATGACGGTGCCATCCATCGGCGCCAGGATCTTGGTGTAGCCCAGCTCGGTCTTGGCCCGATCAACCTTGATCAGGGCGCTGTCGATATTGGCCTGACTGTTTTGCAGTTCGGCGCGGGTGACAGCCAGCAGTGCCTCGGCACTCTCCAGATCGGCCCGGGAGCTCGCCTCCTGCCTGAACATCTGCTGCTGGCGTCGCCAGGCGAGCTCGTTCTGTTTGAGTTGCGCTTGCTTGATCTTGAGCTGGGCGCGGTTGCTGGCGAGCTCCGCCTCGGCTGTCTTGAGGTTGTTCTGGGCAATCAGGGGATCGATCTCGGCCAGCAGGTCTCCCTGTTTAACTTGATCACCGGCCTCAACCGCCAGCTTGGTGACCTGACCGGAGACCTGGGCCCCCACATCCACCTGCTCAACAGCCTGCAATACGCCACTGGCCAGTACGGTCTGGGCAATATCCTCGCGGGTCACCTGAGCGGTCAGCATCGCCTTGGGTGGCTGACTTGGCCAGAGCAGCCAGCCGAGGAGCACCACGGCGATCAGGATGGTGATGGCCAGGGTTCTCTGCTTGCGGGTTATGTTCATCGATCACCTGAATGGAAACGGAAAAGGGTTGTGCGCGGCGATTATCCTGCAGCAAAGCCCGGGTAAATAACAGCCGCAAATATGTAAGAAAAGTTATGGGGTTAACTGTCAATAAGCCGTGAAAGGAATACGCGAGAGAGAGGAGGGGGGCAAGTTGGTCCGTAAGAGGAGAGGGAGTGCGGCTGGTTGCTGTGATGAAAAAAGCCCTGCACAGAGGCTGGGCTTTGGAATAGGTTATGGCGAGTGAGGATCAGGCTTTGGCCAGCAGATCCATCACCCAGGGCAGACCCTGTTTCTTGCGGCTGACAAAGCCCGGGTGGTAGCTGGACTCTGCCGGTACTTTCGGGTGCGCAGTAAAGTAGATGCGGCTGGCGGCAGCCGTCAGGTCAGTCACCATCAGTACGAAGAAGTCGAGCCCTTCGCTCGCCACACGCTGGGTCATCTCCTGCTGCAGCGCCGGCAGTTGCTCGGCCAGTTGCTGTTCGCTGCCCACTTCGATCTGGCTCATGATGAAGTTGTAACCTTCCGCCTGGAACGCTTTCTCATCCTGCTGCAGCAGTTGAGCCGGAGTCAGGCCGCTCAGGTCGGTTTTTGCCATCAGCAGCTGTTGGCCGAACTCGGCCAGCGACACTTCGGCCAGCGGCGCCAGACGCTCACAAGCGATCTTGTCCTGCTCGGTGGTGGTCGGCGAGGTGAGACAGAGTGTGTCGCTCATGATGGCACCCAGCATCAGGCGAGCCTGGCTGCGGGTCACGGTACCTTGCTGACTCAGCAGATCGAAGGCGATGGTGCAGGTGCAGCCGACGGCACGGATCCAGGCATCCAGCGGAGACTGGGTGACCAGAGTGCCGAGACGGTGGTGGTCCACCAGACCCAGTACATTGGCTTGTGCCAGTGTGGCGGGGCCCTGTTCCAGATCACTGAAATCCACCAGCCAGACATCTTCACCGGTCAGATCTTTGGTCAGCAACTCGGGTTCGCTGACGCCAGCCTGCTCCAGAATAAAACGGGTTTCGGTGCGCAGGTCACCCAGACGCCATGGGGTGGCCTGACGGCCCTGGCCATTGAGCCAGTCGGTGATAACCAGCGCACTGCAGATACTGTCGCTATCAGGATTCTTGTGACCAAAAACGTGGATCATAGACAAAGCCTCACAATTGGATACCCATAAAGGGGGGCAACACTATGCGAAATCCGCTGCATGAAGGCAACCGGATCCACGCCCATGTTGCTGCCAGCTTCGCCTAACTCGCCATTTTATTGATCTGGGTCGGTAATCCTGACGCGAGTTCGGTTCTCACTATTGGCTATTGGCTATTGGCTATTGGCTATTGGCTATTGGCTATTGGCTATTGGCTATTGGCTATTGGCTATTGGCTATTTGACTGACTGCGAGGAAAGCGGTACTCGCAGTCAACATGTTTGGTCACTCCTATTAGTCGCCATCGCTGCAAATCGGCTTTATGGCCTGATTCAGCATGGCCTGATTCAGCGGCGCAGCAGCTCGCGGGCATTGGCCAGGGTGTTGTCGGTGATCTGGTCGCCACCGAGCAGCCGTGCCAGCTCGTTGAGACGGGCATTCTGGTCGAGCGCATCCATCCGGGTTTCGGTGGTTTTGCCGTCGGTATGCTTGCTCACCACCATATGCTGGTGGCCGTTGCCTGCCACCTGCGGCAAGTGAGTGACCACCATCACCTGAGTGGACTCCCCGAGCTGGCGCAGCAGGCGACCTACCACGGCGGCAGTCGGGCCGCTGATCCCCACATCCACCTCATCGAAAATCAGGGTCGGGGTGGAGATCTTGCGGGCACTGATCACCACGATGGCAAGGCTGATACGCGACAGTTCCCCCCCTGACGCTACCTTGCCAAGTGGCTGAATGGGTTGGCCCGGGTTGGTGGTGACCATGAATTCCACCCGATCTATACCCAGTGGGGAGAGGCTGCTCTGGGCATCGGGGCGTACCTCGATGGCAAAACGGCCATCGGGCATTGCCAACTCGTGCATGCTGCTAGTTACCTTGGCGCCCAGCTCCTGGGCGTAACGCTGACGGCTCTGGCTCAGGGCTTCGGCAGCCTGGACAAAAGCCTGACGGGCCTCGGCCAGCTCATCTTCCATCCCCTCTAACCGCTCCTCGTCGGAGTTGAGGCGGGCGAGATCGGAGGCCAGCTCCTGATGGTGCTGGGCCAGATCTGCTGGTTTGACGTGGTGCTTGCGGGCCAGATTGATCGCCTTGGAGAGGCGGGCCTCCAGCTCGTTGAAGCGTTCGGGATCCAGCTCCAGCTGATCGAGGTAGCTGCGAAGTTCGCTGTGGCTCTCCTGTACCCCGATCAGGGCTTCGTTCAGCATCTCCAGTACCGGGGTGAGGCGGCTGTCCATGGCGACCAGTCCTTCGGCTCTGTCTACTGCCACTTGCAGCAGACCGGCGATGGTGGTCTCTTCGTTGTCATAAAGCAGATCGAGACAACTGCCGCACTCTTGCATCAGATCAGTGCCGTTGGCGAGACGCTGGTGCTCCTCTTCTATCTGCTCGAACTCCCCCGGCTGCAGGGCAAATTCATCGAGCTCCTGCACCTGATATTCGATGAGCTGGCGGCGGGCTTCCCGCTGTTGCTGCTCGGCTTTGAGCCGGTTCAGCTCGTTTTGCAGCTGGCGCCACAGTTGATAATGCTGGCGCACTTCATTGAGCAGCAGATGGTGACCGGCATAACCGTCGAGCAGGGCGAGCTGGTAATCAGGCTTGAGTAACATCTGATGAGCATGCTGGCCATGGACGTTGACCAGCTGTTGGCCCAGATGCTTGAGCTGGGTAAGGGGGACGGGCACGCCGTTGATATAGCTGCGTGAGCGCCCCTCGGCGGAGATGACTCGCCGGACGATACACTCACCTTCGTTTTCCAGTTCGTTGGTGGCGAGCCAGGCGCGGGCGGCCGGGTTGTTGTCCAGCAAGAAGCGGGCGCTGACCTCGCTTTTGTCGCTATCGGGTCGCACCATGCCGGCTTCGGCCCGCTCTCCGAGGCAGAGACCGAGAGCGTCGATGGCGATGGATTTACCGGCGCCGGTCTCACCGGTGATGCAGGTCATGCCCGGTTGCAGATCGAGTTCGAGAAACTTGACGATGGCGAAGTTGTTGACGGTCAGCTGGGTCAGCATGGTCTCATCCTGTATAGGTCAACATTACTGTGTATGCATCCAGTATATACTGGTCTTATATACAGTAAAGAGGGCGCCGCCATTTTTAACGATAACGGGCCACCAGAGTGGTGACCCGCACAGGATAGTGAGGAGAGAGATTGGATACGCTGGGAACGGGATCAGTGGAAGGCCGACATCAGATCCGGATGGGCGGCAATCACCTCATCCAGCGCCTGCTCCAGTCGACTACCGCTGGTGATGAGCGGGTTGAGCACCAGGGCGCGCCAGGCGGTATGGCGGTTGCCAGTGATCGCGGCCTCGATGGTGAGTTGCTCGAACTCCTTCATCAATTGCAGTAGGCGCAAGGTGTCTTGCGGGAAGGGAGCTACGTTGAGCGGGAGCGGACCCGACTTGGTGATGAGGGAGCTGACCTCCACGGCGCACTCGTCCGGCAGACCGTTGATAGCGCCGTTGTTGCGGGTGTTGACGTGCATGATGATGCGCTTGTCGTTGTGGATGGCGCTCATCAGCTTGCACGCCGCTTCCGAATAGTACTGGCCGCCGCGCCCTTCCAGCGCCTTGGGTTTCTCGGCAAGATCCGGGTTGCGATAGAGATCGAACAACTGCTGTTCAATGGCCTTGACCACTTCGCCCCGGGTCCCTTCGCCACTGGCCTCACCGAGTTCTTGCTTGAGGATATCGTCGCTCATGTAGTAGTAGCGCAGATAGGCACAGGGGATCATGCCCAGATTGGCCAGCAGATCCTTTGGCCAGGCAAAGGGGGGAATATTGCGCGGGACCAGCGGATCGGGCCCTTGCGCGAGCAGGGCGATCACCTCGCCGAGTTTATCCTTGCCCTGATGCTGGATCTGGCGCACGAAGATAAAGTGGTTGAGTCCCGCCACCTGCATGATGAACTCCTGCTCATCGCGGCTCTCCAGCAGGGTGGCGACCCCTTTTTGCATGATCACTGGCACGTTGCACAGCCCCACCGCCTTGATCTTGCTGTGGCGCAACACGGCTTCGGTCACCATGCCCGACGGATTGGTGAAGTTGAGCAGCCAGGCATCGGGGCAGAGACGCTCCATGTCGGCGGCGATCTGCAGGGCGATGGGTATGGTCCGGCAGGCGTTGGCAAAGCCGCCAAGTCCGTTGGTCTCTTGTCCAATGAGTCCATATTTCAACGAGATCCGCTCATCGCTGATGCGGGCTTCCAGACAACCGGCGCGAAACTGGGAGCAGACGTAGTCGGCGCCGCGCAGAGCCTCTTCCCGCTCCAGCCGGGTTTCAACCCTGACCGCCAGCCCGGCCTTGGCCAGCATGCGGCGGGTGAGGGCGGCGATGATCTCCATCTTTTCGCGGCCATCGTCGATGTCGACCAGCCACAGCTCGCGCAGCGGCAGCTCGTGCTGACGCTGGATCAGCCCTTCGATCAGCTCCGGGGTATAGCTGGAGCCTGCACCGATGACCACAATCTTGAGTCCGTTTTTCATTGTCCACCTCATGAACAGGGATAGGGTTTGATCCTATTAAAGAGGGGCTGTGGCGGGCAGACAAACGAAAAAAGGGGCGGTATGGATTAGCCTGTTTAATCCATGAGAGTGAATGGCATACTGATGGCCTGCACCGCAACGCGCGTCATCACGAGGTTATCCATGCTGGTACAACAGAATACCCTGGCCCTGCTGCACACCTTCGAGAGCACGGCCCGTCACCTCAGCTTTACTCGCGCTGCCGAGGAGATGAACCTCACTCAGGGGGCCATCAGCCACCGCATTCGCCATCTGGAAGGGCTGTTGGGTTTTCGCCTGTTTATTCGCCTGACTCGTAAGCTCGAATTGACGGAGGAGGGGATGCGACTGCTGGCAACCCTGAGTCACTCTCTGCGCCAGATCAACGAGGAGATCGAAGATATCCGGGCCCAAGATCTGCGAGGGACGCTTCATGTGGGGGTTGCGCCGACGCTTGGGCTTAACTGGCTGATGCCAAGGTTGCCCCGCTTCCAGCAGCGCTGGCCCGGGTTGAACGTGATGATGAGGGTTCGGGCGGGAGCGGTGGATTTCAACGAGGAGCGAGTGGATCTGGCGATCTATTACGGTGCGACTCGCTGCAGTGATCTGCACCGGGAGCTGCTGATGGAGGTGCGTTTGGTGCCGGTCTGCTCCCCCGCCTATGCTGAGCGGCTGGGGTTACTTGCGGATCCGTCCCGGCTGGCGGAGGCCTGTTTTATTCATGCCTCCGAATCGACCGATGTACAGCAGATCTTCTCTGAGTGGCGCCTTTGGTGCGATTGCGCAGACATGACATTGCCCTATGAACAGCGTCACTACGGCTTCAATCACTATCAGATGGCCCTACAAGCGGCGCAAGGGGGCATGGGCGTCGCTATGGGGCGAGAGGTGCTGGTTCGTAACTTGCTGGAGCAGGGCGCGCTGGTAGCGGTAGGTGGCCCGGCGGTGGCGGCCGGGCGCAATTACGAGCTGATCTCGCCGCGGGGAAATCGCGAGCGGCCGCGTTTCCGCGCCTTTAGCGACTGGCTGCGCAGTGAGGCAGCGCTCAGCCAGTCCGGCAGTGAGCTTGCCCTTTAAAACAGCTTGCTGCCCCAGCCGAGCTTGTTGCGCAGCACGTGGAAGTAGCTGTAGTCGAGGGGATGCACCAGATGAAGCTGGTGGTGGCTCTTCTTGATGAGGATCTCGTCCCCCGGGTGGACCGCCAGCGTCACCTGGCCGTCACAGCTGACCTGCATGGCATCGTCCTGATTATCCGGCGAGACCAGCAGCCGCACTTCGCTGTCGGCATCGAGCACGATGGGGCGACTGCTCAGGGTGTGCGGGAACATGGGCACCAGTGTGATGGCGTTGAGTTTGGGGGTGAGGATGGCGCCGCCCGCTGACAGGGAGTAGGCGGTGGAGCCGGTCGGAGTGGCGACAATGATGCCGTCCGAGCGCTGGCTATACATAAAGCTGCCATCGATATAGACCTCGAACTCGATCATGTGGGCGATCTTGCCTGGGTGCAGTACCGCCTCGTTGACCGCCAGATTGCTCGACTTGCGCTCGCCGTGGCGATAGACCGAGGCTTCCAGAAGGAAGCGGTGTTCGCTCTTGTAGTGGCCGGAGAGCACCTGCTCCAGCGGCAGCAGGTAATCTTGTGGCGAGAGATCGGTCAGAAAGCCGAGGTTACCCCGGTTGACCCCGATCACTGCCACATCGAAGCGAGACAGCACCCGCGCCGCCCCCAGCATGTTGCCGTCACCGCCGACCACGATGGCGAGATCGGCCTGCTGGCCCAGTTGCACCAGATCCATCACGTTTTCATCGAGGATGCTCAGGGTCTGGGCGACCCGGCTCTCCACCAGTACCCGAAAGCCGCGGGCGGTCAGGTATTGATGCAGGCCGGTCAGCGTCTGGTTGGCCCCCTCATGGTGGGGTTTGCCAATCAGGGCGATGGTTTTGAACGGAGAATCCATAGTCAGTCAGATCTGGGATGGGTATTGCGGGCCAGTATACAGTGCTTTGCTCCGCTTGTGACGCTCTCCCGTGTGACGGGGCTGGCTATCCCCTTGAGGCTACTGGTTAAACGGTGAGCGGTAACCCGGATAAACCGACGGTTGCGGCTATTCAGCAACCCTGATTGCCCTTTACCCCTTGAAAGCCGGGGATGCATCCCCATAATAGCGCCAACATAGTCGGTCTGTTGTCGTCCGGTCGCTCAACCAGACGTCAGGGCCCTCATAAGTAACCCCGGAATTGGAGATGTCATGAACCACGAAGAGCAAAAGGTTGAAGCGATGGAGCAAGTGGAAGCCCAGCCAGTCGAGCCGACCGATGTAGACAGTGAAGTGACAGCCGAGCAGGCCCGTATTGCCGAACTGGAAGCGCAGCTGGAAACCGCCATCCAAAAAGCGGCGGAAGAGCGTGAACGCGCCCTGCGTACCGCCGCCGAGATGGAGAACCTGCGCCGTCGTACCGAGCTGGATGTGGAGAAGGCGCACAAATTCGCTCTGGAGAAGTTCGCCAATGAACTGCTGCCGGTGCTGGACAACCTTGAGCGTGCCATCGAACTGGCCGACAAGGAGAACGAAGCCCTTAAGCCGATGATCGAAGGTGTCGAGCTGACCCTGAAATCCATGCAGAGCGGCGTGGCCAAGTTTGGTCTGGTGGCGCTCGACCCGATCAACCAGCCGTTTGACCCCAATGCCCATCAGGCGATGAGCATGGTGCCGAGTGCCGATGTGGCCCCGAACACCGTCATTGCAGTGATGCAGAAGGGCTATGACCTCAACGGTCGGGTGATCCGTCCTGCCATGGTGATGATCGCCAAAGCGGTCGACTGATTGGCTGTGGGGGCCCGAGCCCGCCCTGTGGCGGGCTTTTTGTTTCGCAGTGCAGCACCTGTTCATCTTGCCCGGTTTACGGCTCAACGTGACCGCGCAACCATGACAAAGGGTGTGGTTTTTTAGGGTTGGGGCTTGAAGCTGCGTCTGGCGACCCCATATAGGTAGCAAGGCCGCGGCGGCACAAAAAATTTGATGCCGGGAGCTTGAAAGCCAGATTGGCAGCCCCCACCTAGCCGTTAACGCATTAAGGCGAGTTCCTCGCCAGTTTATTCAAAGTATTTGGAGATTCGTCAAATGGGTAAAATCATCGGTATTGACCTGGGTACTACCAACTCCTGCGTCGCTATTCTGGATGGCGACACTGCTCGCGTGATCGAGAACGCAGAAGGCGATCGTACTACTCCGTCCATCATTGCCTATGCCGATGATGGCGAGATCCTGGTTGGTCAGCCGGCCAAGCGTCAGGCCATCACCAACCCGAAAAATACCCTGTTCGCCATCAAGCGTCTGATCGGTCGTCGTTTTGAAGATGAAGAAGTGCAGCGTGACCTGAAAATCATGCCGTACGCCATCGCCAAAGCTGACAACGGCGACGCCTGGGTTGAAGTGAAGGGCAAGAAAATGGCACCGCCGCAGATCTCTGCCGAAGTGCTGAAAAAGATGAAGAAGACCGCCGAAGACTACCTGGGCGAGCCGGTAACCGAAGCCGTTATCACTGTTCCTGCCTACTTCAACGACGCCCAGCGTCAGGCTACCAAGGATGCCGGTCGCATCGCCGGTCTGGATGTAAAACGCATCATCAACGAACCGACTGCAGCGGCTTTCGCCTACGGCGTGAACAAGGTTAAGGGCGAGCGCAAGGTTGCCGTATATGACCTGGGTGGCGGTACTTTCGATATCTCCATCATCGAGATCGACGAAGTGGAAGGCGAAACCACCTTCGAAGTACTGGCGACCAACGGTAACACCCACCTGGGTGGTGAAGACTTCGACAACCGCGTCATCAACTATCTGGTAGACGAGTTCAAGCGTGAGCAGGGCATCGACCTGCGTAACGACCAGCTGGCTCTGCAGCGTCTGAAAGATGCCGCCGAGAAAGCCAAGATCGAGCTCTCTTCTGCCCAGCAGACCGACGTCAACCTGCCGTACATCACTGCAGATGCCACCGGTCCGAAGCACATGAACATCAAGGTGACCCGCGCCAAGCTGGAATCTCTGGTGGAAGACATGGTGAAGGACTCTCTGGAGCCGGTTCGTGTCGCCCTGAAAGACTCCGGTCTGGCAGTTGGCGAGATCGACGACGTGATCCTGGTTGGTGGTCAGACCCGTATGCCGCTGGTTCAGAAGACCGTTGCCGAGTTCTTTGGCAAAGAGCCGCGTAAAGACGTCAACCCGGACGAAGCCGTGGCCATGGGTGCTGCCATCCAGGGCGCCGTACTGTCCGGTGACAAGACCGACGTACTGCTGCTGGACGTTACCCCGCTCTCCCTGGGTATCGAAACCATGGGTAGCGTGATGACTGCGCTGATCGAGAAGAACACCACCATCCCGACCAAGAAGTCCCAGGTGTTCTCCACTGCCGAAGACAACCAGTCTGCCGTGACCATTCACGTGCTGCAGGGTGAGCGCAAGCGTGCCAGCGACAACAAGTCTCTCGGCCAGTTCAACCTGGAAGGCATCCGTCCGGCACCGCGTGGTCTGCCGCAGATCGAAGTGACCTTCGACATCGATGCCAACGGTATCCTGCACGTCTCTGCGAAAGACAAAGAGACCAACAAAGAGCAGAAGATCACCATCCAGGCCTCCTCTGGTCTGTCTGATGACGAGATCGAGCGCATGGTACGCGAAGCCGAAGCCAACGCGGCCGAGGACAAGAAGTTTGAAGAGCTGGTACAGGCTCGCAACCAGGCTGATGGTCTGGTCCACTCCGTACGCAAGCAGATCACCGAAGCCGGTGAAGCCCTGCCTGCCGACGACAAGACCAAGATCGAAGCCGCTCTGAGCGAGCTGGAAGTTGCCATCAAGGGTGACGACAAGGCTGCTATCGAAGCCAAACAGCAGGCTCTGCTGGAAGCGTCCCAGAAGCTGATGGAAATTGCCCAGCAGCAGGCTCAGGCCCAGGGTGCAGCCGGTGCTGATGCCGGTCAGTCCTCCTCTTCTGCCAAGGCTGACGACGACGTAGTCGACGCCGAGTTCGAAGAAGTGAAAGACGACAAGAAGTAAGCCCTACCCAGATGGGCGAAGTCCGCTTCGCCCATCGGCTTGGTCAATGAATTCACGGGCGTTGGGTAACCAACGCCCGTCTGCGTAACCACAGGATGAGTATGTCGAAGCGCGATTTCTACGAAGTACTGGGTGTGGCGAAAGATGCCGACGATCGCGAGATCAAGAAGGCGTACAAGCGCCTGGCCATGAAGTATCACCCGGATCGTAATCAGGGTGATGCCGCATCCGAAGAGAAGTTCAAAGAGGTCAAGGAAGCCTACGAGGTCCTGACCGATGCCAACCTGCGTGCCCGTTACGACCAGTATGGCCATGCCGGTGTCGACCCGAGCCAGGGGGGCGGTGGCCACGGTGGCTTTGGCGGCGGTGCCGACTTCGCCGACATGTTTGGTGACGTATTCGGTGACATCTTCGGCGGTGGCCGTGGTGGTGCCCGTCGTGGCCCGGCCCGTGGCTCCGACCTGCGTTACACCATGGAGCTGACGCTGGAAGAGGCGGTACGCGGGGTCTCCAAGGAGATCAAGGTGCCGACCCTGGTTCACTGTGAAGTCTGTAACGGCTCCGGTGCCCACACCGGCAGCAGTGCCCAGACTTGCCCGACCTGCCACGGCTCCGGCCAGGTGCAGATGCGTCAGGGCTTCTTCGCGGTACAGCAGGCATGTCCGCACTGTCACGGCCGCGGCAAGATCATCAAGGATCCGTGCCGCAAGTGCCACGGTGAAGGTCGCTACCAGCGCACCAAGACCCTGTCGGTAAAAATTCCGGCGGGCGTCGATACCGGCGATCGCATCCGTCTCTCCGGCGAAGGGGAGGCAGGGGAAGCAGGGGCTCCGGCAGGGGATCTCTACGTACAGGTGCACGTCAAAGAGCACGAGATCTTCGTGCGTGACGGCAACAACCTTTACTGCGAAGTGCCCATCAGCTTCACCGCAGCTGCGCTGGGTGGCGAGATTGAAGTGCCGACCCTGGATGGCCGCGTCAAGCTCAAGGTCACTCCGGAGACCCAGACCGGCAAGATGTTCCGCATGCGCGGCAAGGGCGTGAAGTCAGTGCGCTCCGGTCAGGTAGGGGATCTGATGTGCAAGGTGGTGATCGAGACGCCGGTCAACCTCACCGAGCAGCAGAAAGAGCTGTTGCGCCAGCTGGACGAGTCGTTCAGCGGTGCCGCTGCCAAGACCCACAAGCCGAAATCGGAAGGCTTCTTCGAAGGGGTGAAACGCTTCTTCGACGATCTGACCAGCTGATTTCAGCGACCCGAATAAACAGAGCCGGCCTTGTGCCGGCTCTTTTTTTGCCCGCCGTTTAGCCAGGAGCCGCCCTATTGAGTGGATCCTGATGAGGGATCCTCCTCACAACTCCCGCCAATTCCTGCTGTACAAATGTTATCCCGCTCACACTGTTGCTGAAACGGTTTAGTTGCTGTATTGAGTTGGCTAAAGCGGTTTAGCTATGCTCCGTCTGTCGATAACAACAGCGCCCGTCCGGGCCACAGATGACAGGTGAGGAAGATGATGATGTTCAAGAGCAAGTTGGCGCTGGCGGTAGCGCTGGGATTGGGGATGAGCAGCCCGCTGTGGGCGGCGGATGGCGGTATCGAGGCCCGTCTGGCGGCGCTGGAGGCGCGGGTACAGGCGGCTGAAGCGAGAGCCGAGGCAGCAGAGAGCCGTGCCAGTCAGGCGGAAGTGAAGGCGAGCGCGGCGAGCGAACAGGCGCAGGTGGCTAACAACCGCAGCCAGAAGGTGGATGAGAAGACAGCAGGTGCCCAGGGCTTCGAGTTTCACGGCTATGCCCGCTCGGGCCTGTTGGTCAACAGCAATGGCAACGGTGGGCGCGGCGGCCCCTACATCACGCCAGCCGGTTCGGTGGGCGGGGCCGTCGGTCGCCTTGGCAACGAGGATGACACCTACATGGAGGCCAACCTGCTGAAAACCCAGACCTTCGAGGATGGCAGCTGGGCCCGCTACAAGCTGATGCTGGCGGACGGGGTGGAGACCAGCAACGACTGGACCGCCAGCGATTCGAGCCTCAATACCCGTCAGGTGTTTGCCGAGATCGGCAATCTGGCGAGCTTCGACGGCCCCTTCAAGAATGCGGTGCTGTGGGCGGGCAAGCGCTTTGATCGGGACAACTTCGACATCCACTGGCTCGATTCTGACGTGGTGTTCCTGGCCGGTACCGGCGGCGGCGTCTACGACGTGCAGCTGGCCGACAGCTGGAAGGCCAACTTCTCTCTCTATGGCCGCGATTACGGCGACATCAGCGCCAGCGGTCTTTCCGATATCGAGAGCTACATCCTCACCATGAACAACCGCGTCGGTAACTGGCAGTGGATGGTGAACGGTCTCTCGGCCAAGGACAATGACGCCCGCATCAATGACAAGGGGGCGGGCAGCGAGGCGGCGGACAAGGGGGCACACACCCTGCTGGCCTACCACGGCGAGAGCTTCTTCGGCCTCAACCCCGGTTTTGCCAAGGCGGCGGTGCTGTACGGTCATGGGCTGGGGGCCGAGGTCAAGGGGCTGGGCTCTGACAGCGAGCTGCTGCCGGACGCCGATGCAGTGCGGGTCGCCGTGTTTGGCGCCACCGATCTCAACTCGCGCTGGCGTTTTGCCCCGGCCCTGCTGGCCGAGCAGAGTCAGGATCGCTACGTGAAAGGGGACGAGTATCGCTGGCTTACCTTCAATACCCGGGTGGCGCAGGTGCTGAGCCAGAACGTCGAGCTGGTCTACGAGGCGGCCTGGCAGTACATGGATCTCGACCCCAAGGGTTACAAGGGACGCCAGGCGGTGAACGGCAACTTCACCAAGCTCACCTTCGCCCCCACCTTCAAGGCGCAGACCGCCGGTTTCTTCGAACGTCCCGAGCTGCGGGTGTTCGCCAGCTGGATGGACTGGTCCTCCGAGCTCGACAACTACGCCAGCGACGATGCCATCGGCCAGAGCAACTTCACCGCCGGTGGCGAGTGGAACTTTGGCGTACAGATGGAAACCTGGTTCTAGTTCGTTATCCCGATCACAAAAATGGCAGCCGGTGCCGAGATCTGTTGGTTGGCTAAAACGGTTTAGCTGATAATGCCAGCCAACAGAACAGAGTTCGGGTTTGACCGAGGATCCGATGCAGCAGTGGAGTAGCAAGGTGACGAATCGTGTGTGGGTAATGGGGGATGCGGTGGTGGACTTGATCCCGGAAGGGGCGTTGCACTACCTCAAGTGTCCGGGTGGCGCACCCGCCAATGTGGCGGTTGGCGTGGCACGGCTGGGTGGCGATGCGGCCTTTATCGGCCGGGTTGGTGCTGACCCGTTCGGCCGCTTTATGGCCGAGACCCTGAGCGGGGAGGGGGTGGATATTGGTGCGCTGCGGCTCGATCCAGACCATCGCACCTCTACCGTGCTGGTAGAACTTGATGACGAGGGGGAGCGCAGCTTCACCTTTATGGTGCGCCCCAGTGCCGACCAGTTTCTCACCCCAAATGAGTTGCCCCGCTTCGACGCCGGTCAGTGGCTGCTCACCTGCTCCATCGCGCTCGCCAACGAGCCGGTACGCACCAGCTGCCTGCAGGCTATGGCCGCCATCAAGGCGGCAGGCGGGCGAGTCTGCTTCGACCCCAACCTGCGTCCCGAGGTGTGGGGCAACCCCGCCGAGATGCTGCCGCTGGTGCGTCAGGCAATTGCACAGGCGGATGTGGTCAAGCTCTCCATTGAGGAGCTGCAACTGCTGAGTGGCGAGGATGAGCTGGCCGCCGGGCTCGCGACGCTCTCTGGCCCGGCGCTGGTGCTGGTGACCAGAGGGGCGGCCGGGGTAGTGGCTCGCCTTGATGGCGAGTTGCTGGAGTGGGTGGGGCAGAGAGTGACCCCGCTCGACACCACGGGGGCGGGGGATGCCTTCGTCGCCGGTCTGCTGGCGGCGCTGGCCGGGCGCTCGTCGCTGCCGACGCTGGCCGAGCTACCCGCCATCCTGGCTCAGGCCCACGGCTGCGGGGCGCTCGCCACCACCGCCAAGGGGGCGATGACGGCGCTGCCGACCCACTCCGAACTGGATGCCTTTTTGCGATCAGGCGCAAGCGGCTGTTGAGCTGCGGCTAGAAGCCCGGCTCGACAGCCCCTACTCTCATGTGACAAGGACTCGCCAGCGTGGCGAGTCATAAGAGGAAGAATATGAATATCAGTGCGATAGCCAAGGATCTGGTGCCCCTGCTCGGGGGCAAGGAGAATATCGTCAGCGCTGCCCACTGCGCCACCCGGCTGCGGTTGGTGCTGGCCGATGACAGCAAGGTAAACAAGGCCGCCATCGACAAGCTGGAGGGGGTCAAGGGGTGCTTTAGCAACGCGGGCCAAATTCAGGTGATCTTCGGCACCGGTCTGGTCAACAAGGTCTATGCGGAGTTTGTGGCGCTGACCGGTACCGGCACCGCCAGCAAGGCGGAGCTGACCGACATGGCAGCGGCCAAGCTCAACGTGGCCCAGCGGTTGGCGCGAACCCTCTCCAACATCTTCGTGCCGATCATTCCGGCCATCGTCGCCTCGGGCTTGCTGATGGGGCTGCTCGGCATGGTGCGCACCTACGGCTGGGTCAATGCCGACAGCGCCCTGTTTGTGATGCTCGACATGTTCAGCTCGGCGGCCTTTATCATACTGCCGATCCTCATCGGCTTTACGGCAGCACGTGAGTTTGGTGGCAATCCGTACCTCGGGGCGACCCTTGGCGGCATCCTCACCCACCCGGCGTTGACCAACGCCTGGGGCGTGGCCGGTGGCTTCAAGACCATGGACTTCTTCGGGCTCGATGTCGCCATGATCGGCTATCAGGGCACCGTCTTCCCGGTGCTCTTGGCGGTCTGGTTTATGTCCCATCTGGAGAAACAGCTGCGCAAGCGCATTCCGGATGCGCTGGATCTGATCCTCACGCCATTCCTCACCGTCATCATCACCGGTTTCGTGGCGCTGCTCTTTATCGGCCCGGCGGGTCGGGTATTGGGGGATGGCATCTCGTTCGGTCTGAGCGCCCTCTATGAGCAGGCAGGCTGGTTGGCGGGGCTGGTGTTTGGTGGCACTTACTCGCTGATCGTCATCACCGGCATTCATCACAGCTTCCATGCCATCGAGGCGGGGCTGCTGGCCAATCCGCAAATTGGCGTCAACTTCCTGCTGCCCATCTGGGCCATGGCCAACGTGGCACAGGGCGGGGCTTGCCTCGCGGTCTACTTCAAGACCCGCGACGTGAAGATCAAGGCCATTACCGTGCCGGCGGCCATGTCGTGCCTGCTGGGTATCACGGAAGCGGCGATCTTCGGGGTGAACCTGCGTTACATCAAACCCTTCCTCGCCGGTCTGTTTGGGGGGGCCTGCGGCGGCGCCTACGTGGTGGCGGCCAAGGTGGGGATGACGGCGGTGGGGCTGACCGGTATTCCCGGCATGGCCATCGTCCAGCCCATGAGCCTTATTCATTACATCATCGGGTTGGTGATCGCCTTTGGCGCCGCCTTCGCCGCATCCTACCTGCTCAAGTACAAGGTGGAGTGATGAAGGAAAGCGATCTTCTCAACCAGATTGTCCGGTCGCTGCTGGCCGGACAGCTCAAGGCGGCGGCCGATCCCCATCGGCCTCGCTGGCATCTGGCAGCCCCGGTGGGGCTGCTTAACGATCCCAACGGTTTTATCGAGCACGACGGGCGCTACCACCTCTTCTACCAGTGGAATCCGCTTGGCTGCGAGCACCGCAACAAGGGCTGGGGCCATGTCACCTCCACCGATCTGTTGCACTGGCAGCACGAGCCGATTGCACTATTGCCCACCGAAGCCTATGAGAGCCACGGCTGCTATTCGGGCTCTGCGGTGAGCGACGAGCAGGGGCGTCTGACCCTTATCTACACCGGCAATGTCAAATACCCGGATGGCAGTCGTACCGCCTATCAGTGTCTGGCCCGCGCCGACGGTGAGGGGGGCTTCGAGAAGCTGGGGCCGGTGCTGGATCTACCCGAAGGCTACAGCGGCCATGTGCGCGACCCCAAGGTGTGGCACGACGGCCAGCAGTGGCTGATGGTGCTGGGTGCGCGCCCCCTGAATGACAAGGGTGAAGTGTTGCTCTATCGTGGCGACACCCTGCAAAGCTGGCAGCGGGTGGGCCCCATCGCCGGTAGCGGGCGAGGGGGGCTGGGTGAGTTTGGCTATATGTGGGAGTGCCCGGATCTCTTCCCGCTGGGGGAGCGCCATGTGCTGATCAGCTGCCCGCAAGGGATTGCCCCGGCAGGCGAGGATTATCGCAACCTCTACCAGTGCGGCTGGCTGGTGGGGGACTTCGACGGCGAGCGCTTCGAGCACGGGGCTTTCCACGAGCTGGACCGGGGCTTCGAGTTCTATGCACCGCAAACCACCCGAGACAGTCAGGGGCGCCGCCTCTTGTTTGGCTGGCTGGGTCTGCCGGAAGAGAACGAGATGAGCCAACCTACTGTCGCTCACGGCTGGATCCACCAGATGAGCTGCCCGCGGGAGCTGTTCTGGCAGGATGAGTGGCTCTGCCAGCGACCGGTGGCGGAGCTCGCGGCATTGAAGGGGGAGCTGACCCGCTTCGAGGGGACGCTTGGCGAGTTTCCGGGGCTGGTCATCGACTCGGCCTGGCTCGATCTGGATCTCTGCGGCGAGGGGAGCCTCTGGTTCGGCGCTGTGGCCGAGCTGGTGTGGCAGCCGGGGCGCATCACCTTGCGACGCCAGAACTGGCAGAGCGGAGTGTGGGAGACCCGCAGCAGCCCCTGGGCTGGCGGGCGGATCACCGTGCTGTGTGATCGCTCCAGTCTGGAGTGTTTCATCGATGAGGGTTGCCACAGCCTGTCGGCGCGCTACTTCCCCGGAGAGATGCCGCAACTTTCATCAGGTAACGGCGATGATGGCTGCAAAATTTGCCTCAATCACTGGCCGCTGTCGGCGTGCCTAGTACAATAGCCCGGTTCTAGTCAGCCGGGAGGCCAGGTGGAGAAGAAGAAACGGATCACGATTGCACAGATTGCCGAATTGGCGGGGGTGTCCAAGGCGACCGCCAGTCTGGTGCTCAACGGGAAGAGTGCGGAGTACCGGATCGCCGACGATACCCGCAAGCGCATTCAGGCGGTGGCGGATGAGTGTCACTACCTGCCGAGCTTTCACGCCCGCTCCCTGCGCGAGACCCGCAGTTACACTTGGGGGCTGGTGATCCCCGATCTCACCAACTTCGGTTTTGCCCGCATCGCCCGTGCCCTCGAGGCGCACTGCCGGGAGGCGGGCATCCAGCTGCTGATCGCCTGCTCCGAGGATGATCCCGTCCTCGAGCAGCGGGTGGTGGACAACCTCATCAGCCGTCAGGTGGATGGGCTGATTGTCGCCTCCAGCGGCCACAGCGATGACATCTATGCCCGCATTCACGACCGCTTGCCGGTGGTGCAGCTCGACCGCCACATCGGCGAGTCGCGCCTGCCCATGGTGATCTCCGATGCCTGCAAGGCCACCGCCGAGCTGGTGCGGGACATGACCAGCGAGTGCGGCGAGGAGATCTACTACTTCGGCGGTTTGCTGGATCTCTCCCCCAGTCGTCACCGGCTGGCGGGTTATGAGCTGGGGCTCCATCGCGCCGGGCTTGAGGCCGATGCCGTCCGGGTGCGCCATCGCGACTATCAGCCGAGCTCCGGTTATCAGCTGATGGCCGAGCTGGTGGCCGAGCTGGGGGCGCCCCCCAGGGGGCTCTTTACCGCCTCCTTTACTTTGCTGGAAGGGGTGCTGCGCTACCTCAACGAGGCGGGGCTGATGGAGACGGGGATGCGGCTGTGCACCTTCGATGATCACGACCTGCTCGACTGCATTCCCATGCGCATCGACTCGGTGGCGCAGGATTGTCCGGCGCTAGCCCGCGCCGCCTTCGAGCTGATGCAGCAACTGATTGCGAGCAATCCCCCGGCGCAGACAGCCCAGGTGATCACCCCCAGGGTGCGCTGGCGCAGTCGCCGCTAGCCACGCCGCTTCGCCCATCCCATATGAAAAAGCCCCGCCATGGCTGGCGGGGCTTTTTGCTATTGGTGGATGGTTCGTTCCTCTGAGCGGCAGCTCAATCCGTGGTGCTGGCGCGCCAGAACACCTGCTTGATATGGGGATGGATGGCCAGTTTTTGCATCAGGGCATCCAGCTCGTCGCCATCGATGGAGGTAGCCAGCAGCACCGCCGAGATCTCCAGATCCCGCACCCCGAACGGCTCGATATCGAGCTCGCTCAAGGGATAGTTGGCCTGCTCCAGCATCTCTTCCAGCCAGTGCAGCACCTCTTTTTGATGTTCACGCTGGGTCAGCGCCGTCACCTTGTAGGTCACTTCGGTGTCGGTATTGTCCACCGGGCGGCGGTTGATCTGATTGACCAGCGGCCGCAGCAGGGTGTTGGCGGCCAGCACAAAGAGGGCCCCCAGAATTGCCTCCATGGCCAGTCCGGCGCCACAGGCGGCGCCGACCGCTGCCACGCCCCAGAGGGTGGCGGCGGTGTTGATACCGCGGATATTGCCCGACTCGCGCATGATGACGCCGGCGCCGAGAAAGCCGATGCCGGAGACGATATAGGCCACCACATGGACCACGTTGTAGTTGCCGCCGTGCAGGTCATAGATGCGCTGGGCCAGACTGACGAACAGGGCCGCCCCCACGGCGACCAGCACGTTGGTACGCAGGCCCGCGGTACGTTGGCGGTACTGGCGCTCCAGCCCGACCAGGCTACCAAGCACAAAGGCGAGCAGCAGGCTGGCCAGGGTGTCAAGCAGGGAGATCATGTCAATTTGTTGCCACATCTTCATGGCGTACTCCTTCTGATAAGTGCTGGCTTGGCGCAATCCATGATGAAACGCCGATGGCGGATGGATCAGGGGATGATTGCGGGGGTGTCCAGCAGAAAAAACAACACAGCGCACCGACCCTTGGGCACTTAGGGGCGAGCCGAGCATAGGCGCGAACATAAACGGCATATCGGCTATCCGATCAGCCGCAGAGCAAGCGGTTGCTCACGACAAGGGGGCCAGCGTGGCTGGCCCCCTTTACCTCTGGTTAACGCAGGCGTGCGGTCAGTTGAGTTCGGGATCGCAGTCGATGCGCGGGCGCAGTTGCCAGCGCACCGGATGTGCTACTCCGACCTGATGAACAAATTGCACCAGATAGCGTCGCTGGGGCGGGGTGCACTGCAGGTTGAGCACCAGCTCACGCCCGCCGCCGCGACCCGGCTTCATCGATTGCATCGGTTGCAGCCCCGCAGGTTGCAGGGTGTGGTTCACCAGATCCAGCACCTGCTCCATATCGGCGCGATCCTCGCAGCGGATCTGCAGCCGGTAGTGGTGCTGACGCTGTTTGCCGCCCAGCCAGCGTGGCAGCATGCCACGGCCGAGCTTGCTCAGCAGGGGGTGAGCCCGGGTTGCAACAGAACCTGTTGCGACCGCGCGATCCGCAGCCGGTTTGATTGAGATAAAACGCATAGCAGCCTCCTTGTGGGAAGCAGAAACTATGCAGGCATGGCGACTGTGGCGGTTGGCCACTGGTTGCCAGACGTCAAGTGTAAAAAGGGAGAAGAGGGGAGTGGATTTCCGCTTCTCGCATGGTTGCGAGTTGCGGCAGAGGAAATCTGCGGCTAGCTCGCGACCGGGGTGCCGACGATAAGGGTCGGCAGACATCTGTCACTTGATGAGTTGCCCACTGATGGTCTCCGCTGTGTTAAGAACGGCGAAATGGTACTCATCCAGAGCGGTGAGGTAAAGCCTCAACTCCCTTTCAGCAACATTTAGATACAAGTTTGTCAATAATCGGGGTCGGCTGGCTACTACAAGGACGATGAAAGAGCGGTGAGCACCATCACTGCCCTCGTTCCATCTTCTGCTCTCCCCACCGTCACCCGTGACCCTATTTCAACCCCATCCGTTTGAGGATCATTGCGGCCGGGCAGAAACCGGTGAATGCGCTCTGGATCAGGTTGACCCCGACAAAGGCACTCAACCAGACAAAGCCCGGATGAACCCAGGTGGTAAGGATAAGCGAGAGCAGCAACATGCAACCCGCGACGATTCTGACTCCGTTATCTACTGTCATGGTCTTTCTCCTTATCTACTTTAGATATTGCTAATTTAGTGTTGTTTTATACAATAGAACAAATATCAGCAATTGCTAATTTACTCTTATGGGCCAATTCGACGAGATGAACAGACATGCGACAGCCGCCGCCTCCCTGCTCAAGGCGTTGGCTCATCCCGAACGCCTGATGGTGCTCTGCCAGCTGGTGGAGGGGGAGAAGGGGGTCGGGGAGCTGCTGGCCCATAGCCAACTCGGGCAGTCGGCTTTCTCCCAGCAACTTTCGGTATTGAAGCGCTATGGCCTTATCCGTTCGCGCAAGGTTTCCCAGCAGATCTACTACTCGCTGGTGAGCGAGGCGGCTGCCGATGTGTTGGGGGCGCTGCAAACCCATTTTTGTCACTCAGAAAATAAGGAATCTTGATGATGGAAAGCCAATGGCTGCTCTCTTTGGGCGGCGGCATGCTGGCGGGGCTGTCGGCCCTGATCCTGATGTTGTTCAACGGCCGGGTGGCCGGGATCAGCGGCATTCTGGCCGGTGCGCTGCAACACCGTGCACCGTGGCGAGTGCTGTTTCTGCTGGGGCTCGGGGCGGGCGCCTGGTTGGCGCTGACTCTGGGTTGGGCCAGTATGCCCGCATTCACCACCTTGCCCGGCTGGCCCGTAGTGTTTCTGGCAGGTCTGCTGGTCGGCATCGGTACCCGTCTTGGCAATGGCTGCACCAGCGGCCACGGCATCTGTGGCATGGGGCGGCTCTCCCTGCGCTCCATCGTCGCCACCCTGACCTTTATGGCGGCTGGCTTTATCACCGTCTTCGTCACTCATCATCTGCTGTAAGGGGCTGATTGCCATGAAGTTGCTGACAAGTTTGTTTGCGGGTGTGTTGTTCGGACTGGGGATGGCCATCTCCGGCATGATGGATCCCGCCCGGGTCACCGGTTTCCTCGATCTGGCCGGGGCCTGGGATCCCAGCCTCGCCTTCGTGATGGGAGGGGCCCTGCTGGTCTTTATGCCGGGTTATTTTCTGCTGGTGAAACCCCGTAGCCAGAGTGTGCTGGGAGAGCCCATCGTCGCCGTACCGGCTCCCAGACTGGAGCGCCGGCTGATCGGCGGGGCCGTGCTGTTTGGTATCGGCTGGGGGCTGGTGGGTATCTGCCCGGGGCCTGCTCTGAGTCTCATTTCCAGCGGGCAGCCCATGATAATGTTGTTTATAGCGGCCATGGTGGCCGGGATCTTGCTGTTTGACAAAGGGCTGGCCAGGGTGCTGACCAAGGCGCCAGCTCGGGGAGTGGATGAAGGTGCGCCAGTCCCATACCGCCTGATCCCGTGAAGTGACAGATTACGCCAGGGAAGGAGAGTAATGATGGAAAAGATCCGGTTGCTGGGGATCACCTTGTTGGTGATGACATCGCAGGCCATGACATCCCCCCGGGCCCTTGCTGCTGAAGGGGAGCCAGAGCCCCCGTTGACAGTGGCGCCACAGCCGGTGACCGACTGGCTGACGCTGGATGGCACCGTCAGTGCCATCAATCAGGGGACGGTGGCGGCCCAGACCAGCGGCCGGGTCTCCCGCATGCTGGTGGATGTGAACGATCAGGTGCAGGCGGGGCAACCGCTGCTGGAGATCAGCGGCAAGGAGCAGTTTGCCGCCGTCACGGGTGCTGAGGCGCGGCTGGCGCGGGCGCAGGCTCAGCGGGTGGAAGCCGAGCGCCAGCTCGCCCGCTTTCAGGCGCTGATTGCCAAGGGGGTGATCACCCGCGCCCAGCTCGACAATGCCCAGGCGACGGATCGCGCCGCCCGTGCCGAGGTGAACGCTGCCGATGCGGCTCTCACTCAGGCTCGCGAGGCCTACGGTTATACCCGCATTCTGGCCCCTTACGCCGGAGTGGTGACCAAACGGCTGGTAGAGCTGGGGGAGACAGTTGCCCCCGGCACCCCTCTGCTCTCCGGCTTCTCTCTCGACACCTTGCGGGTGGAGGTGGAGTTGCCCCAATCCGCCCTGACGCTTGCTCGTGAGCCTGCGGATGTGCAGGTGCTGCTGCCGGATGGCAAGTCTGTTACCCCGGTCAAATTGACCCGCTTCAACTATGCCGACAGCCAGAGCCACGCCTTCAAGTTGCGCCTCGACTTGCCGCCGCAAACCGCCGGGGTATTGCCCGGCATGTGGCTCAAGGTGCAGCTCAAGCAGGGTGAGCGTCAGGTGTTGCAGGTGCCGGATCGCGCCCTGCTGCGGCAAGGGGAGTTCAACGGCGTCTATCTGCAGCAGCCCGCTGGCTGGGCCCTGACACCGGTGCGGGTCGGCCATTGCGTCGAGGGACAGTGCGAGATCCTGGCCGGGCTGCAAGCCGGTGACAAGCTGGCCCCCGATGCCTGGGCGCAGCAGCAGGAGGTGGCCCATGAGTAGCGATCTGAACGGCAACAGGGAGAGGCTGGGGCTCGCGGGTCGGCTGGCTGCGCTGTTTCAGGGCTCGGCCATCACTCCGCTGCTGGCGCTGGTGGGGCTGTTGCTCGGCCTGTTTGCGGTGCTGGTGACCCCCAAGGAGGAGGAGCCGCAGATCGATGTCACCTTCGCCGATGTCTATATCCCCTTCCCGGGAGCCACCCCGGCTGAAGTGGAATCCCTCGTCACTACCCCTGCCGAGCAGGTGGTTTCCCAGATAAAGGGTATTGATACCCTTTACTCTTTTTCCCAACCTGATGGCGCCCTGCTGGTGGTGGTGTTCAAGGTGGGGGTGAGCCGCGAGCAGGCCATCGTCGATCTCAACAACCAGCTCGACTCCAACCGCGATTGGCTGCCACAGGGGATCGGAGTCGGTCAGCCACTGGTAAAACCCCGGGGGATCGACGATGTCCCTATCGTCAGTTTGACCTTATGGAGCAAAGAGTGGAACAAAGAGGGGAGCAAGCAACTGGGGGCACCCGAGCTGACCCGGGTCGCCCATGAGTTGGAGACCGAACTCAAGCGCATTCCCGGTACCCGCGATATTTACACGCTGGGCAGCCAAGGTGCCGTGTTGCGGGTGATGCCGGATCCGGCGGCCCTTAGCGCCCACGGCATCAGCTGGGGCGATCTGAGCCAGCGACTGGCGGTCGCCAATCAGGTAGGCACCACACAGGCTATCGAGCAGAACAACAGTGAGATCAAGGTACAGGTGGGGCAGTTCCTGCAAAGCGAGCAGGAGGCCCGCGAGCTGGTGGTGGGGCTGCACGACGGCAAGCCGGTCTATCTGGCGGATGTGGCCAGGGTTTCTCTGGGTCAGGAGACCCCGACCAAACGCAGCTGGATGGGGCTGGGGGATCGCAGCTATCCGGCGGTGACGCTGGCCATCGGCAAGCAGCCGGGTCAGAACGCGGTCGAGGTGGCCAAGCGGGTGGAGGCGCGGGTCGAGAGTTTGCAGAACCGGCTTATCCCTGCGGGGGTCGAGGTGACGGTGACCCGTGACTACGGCGTCACCGCCGAGACCAAATCCAACACCCTCATCGGCAAGCTGATTTTTGCCACCACGGCGGTGGTGCTGCTGGTACTGGTGAGCATGGGCTGGCGCGAGGCGCTGGTGGTGGGGGTGGCCATCGTCATCACCCTGGCGCTGACCCTGTTTGCCAGCTGGGCCTGGGGTTTTACCCTCAACCGGGTGTCGCTGTTTGCGCTGATCTTCTCCATCGGCATTCTGGTGGATGACGCCATCGTGGTGGTGGAGAACATCCACCGCCATCGCGGTTTGGGCAAGGGGGCGCTCAAGGATCTTATTCCGGGGGCGGTGGAAGAGGTGGGGGGGCCAACCATACTGGCGACCCTGACCGTCATCGCGGCCCTGCTGCCGATGGCCTTTGTCAGCGGCCTGATGGGCCCCTACATGAGCCCCATCCCCATCAATGCCAGCATGGGGATGCTCATCTCCCTGCTGGTGGCCTTTATCTTCTCCCCCTGGCTGGCGAACCATTTGCTCAAGGGTGAGGTGCATGCTGCTCACGGCGAGGCCAAGGCTGGTCTTTTTCACCGGCTGATGACCCCTTTCCTGATCGGTGACGGCGCCAAGCGTGCCAGACGCAAGCTCTGGCTGCTGGTGTTGCTGCTGGTCGGGGCCGCCACCGCCATGCCGGTGGTGCAGTGGGTGGTGCTCAAGATGCTCCCCTTTGACAACAAGTCGGAATTTCAGCTGGTGCTCGATATGCCGGAGGGGGCGACCCTGGAGCAGACCGAGCGCACCCTGCTGGCGGTCGGGCGGGAGCTTGCCAAGGTGGAAGAGGTGAAGGATTACCAGATCTATGCCGGCACCGCCGCCCCCATCAATTTCAACGGGCTGGTGCGCCACTACTTTATCCGCAGCGGCGCCAACGTGGGGGATATTCAGGTCAATCTGGTGGACAAGCATGAACGGGATCGCAGCAGTCACCAGATTGCCCAGTCGGTTCGGGAGCCGCTGCAGGCCATCGCCAGTGCGGCAGGGGGCAACCTGAAAGTCGTTGAGGTGCCGCCCGGCCCGCCGGTCTGGTCCCCCATCGTTGCCGAGATCTATGGCCCGACTCAGGCCGCCCGCGAAGCGGCCGCTCGCGCTGTACAGGCCCGTTTTGTGGCCACGGCGGATTTGGTGGATGTGGATATCTATCTGACCGACCCGCAGCCCAAGTGGCGGCTGGTGGTGGATCGCAGCAAGGCGGCCCTGCTCGGGGTCGATCTCGGGGATCTGGTGAACACCCTCAATGGCGGGGTGGGTTATCAGGATGCCAGCTGGCTGCAGGGGCATGGTGCCAAGTATCCGGTGCCGATCCGCATCGAACTGGCACCCGGTGACAAACGGGATCTGGCGGGCGTGCTGGCCCTCAAGGTGCGCAGCCAGAGCGGCCAGTTGGTGCGGGTCTCCGAGCTGGTGAGTCGCCGTGATGAGGTGGCCCCCAGCTATATCATGCACAAGAACATGCAGCCCATGGTGATGGTGGTGGCCGACATGGGTGGCCATACCGACAGCCCGCTCTACGGCATGTTTGCCGCCGGTGCCGACATCGATCTGCCCCAATATTACGTACAGCAGCCGGATAAACTGGGAGAGGTGGCGCTGTTGTGGGACGGGGAGTGGAAGATCACCTACGAGACCTTCCGTGACATGGGGCTAGCCTACGGAGTGGGGATGATCCTCATCTACCTGCTGGTGGTGGCCCAGTTCCGCTCCTATCTGGTGCCGCTCATCATCATGGCTCCCATTCCGCTCACCATCATAGGGGTGATGCCGGGCCACGCCCTGCTGGGGGCCCAGTTTACCGCCACCTCGATGATCGGGATGATCGCCTTGGCCGGGATCATCGTACGCAACAGCATCCTGCTGGTGGACTTTATCGAGCAGCAGCGCAGCGCCGGAGTGGCGTTCGAGCAGGCGGTGATCGAAGCGGCGCAGGTGCGGGCCAAACCCATCATGCTGACGGCGTTGGCGGCGATGATCGGAGCCCTGTTTATCCTCGATGATCCCATCTTCAACGGACTGGCCATCAGCCTGATTTTCGGGATCCTGGTCTCCACTTTGCTCACCCTGGTGGTGATACCCTTGCTCTATTATGCCCTGCTCTCCCGACGCACATGACGGGAGTCACTAGCGAAAGGATGCGCGATGAAGAGAGGTTGGTTGTGGTGGGTAAGTAGCGCCGTGGTGGCGGTGGCTGCTGTGGCATGGTGGTGGCGACCGCAGCCGACGCCGATCAGACTGGCAGAGGTCGGGCGGGGGGATGTGCTGGTCACTGTGGTCAACACCCGGGCTGGCACCATCAAGTCGTGTCAGCGGGCCGGACTCAGTCTACCCGGTGGCGGCGTGGTGGAGCAGATCTCCGTCAAGGCCGGGGAGCGGGTAGCCCGGGGAGATCTGCTGCTGACCCTCTGGAGTGACGATATTCACGCCGATCTCGCCCGGGCCCGCGCCCAGCAGGCCCTTGGCAAGACCCAGCGCGAGGAGCGTTGCAGCGAGGCGGCCTACTACGAGCGGGAGGCCAACCGGCTGGCCACCTTGCTGGCCAAAAACCTCACCTCCCGCACGCTCGCCGAGCAGGCCCAGAATCTGGCCGATACCCGCCGCTATATCTGCCGCGCATCCCGTCAGCAGGAGCGAGTCGATGAGGCGCAGGTCGCCCAGGTGGAGGCTCGCTTGAGCGAGCGCCGCCTGCAGGCACCGTTTGCCGGGGTGGTGGCGGAGGTCAACAGCAAGCTGGGCGAGTACATGACCCCCTCACCGCCCGGAGTGGCCATGCCCCCGGTTATCGATCTTATCGACGATAACTGTCTGTATGTCTCAGCCCCCATCGATGAGGTGGATGCCGCCCGCCTCAAGGTGGGTCAGTCTGCCCGGGTACTGCTCGATGCCATGCCCGGACGCGATTTCGCCGCCACCGTGACCCGCATCGCCCCCTATGTGAAGGAGCTGGAGAAGCAGGCCCGCACCGTGGAGGTGGAGGCTACGCTCACTGCCCTGCCCACCGATGTCCCCCTGCTTATCGGCTACAGTGCCGACCTTGAGGTCGAGGTGACCCGCGCCACCGATGTGCTGCGGGTAGCGGCCAGCAGCCGGGCCGACGATGGCAGCGTGCTGCGGCTGGAAGGGGATAGGCTGGTGCGGGTGGTGCCCCGCTGGGGCGTGGAGAACTGGAACTGGATTGAGGTGGCCGAAGGGCTCGCCGCCGGTGATCGGCTAGCCGCCCAGCCCGGACAGATTGTCGGGGAGGGCCCCTTTAGCGCTGCCACGGAGCAGCCGGATGAGTGATCTCATTCGCCTCGAGGCCGTCAGCCGTTGTTTCACTCTGGGGGGGAGCGAAG
The DNA here is from genome assembly GCF_000819685.1 of Aeromonas allosaccharophila. Classification (GTDB taxonomy): domain Bacteria; phylum Pseudomonadota; class Gammaproteobacteria; order Enterobacterales; family Aeromonadaceae; genus Aeromonas; species Aeromonas allosaccharophila. The sequence goes on from NZ_CDBR01000053.1 coordinate 33,025, forward strand.
TGACCGCCCTCGATCGTGTTTCCCTGCGGGTTGCCGAGGGGGAGTATCTGGCGGTGATGGGCCCCTCGGGTTCCGGCAAATCGACCCTGCTCAATGTGCTGGGGCTGCTGGATCGGCCCGATGAGGGGCGCTACTGGCTGGGGGGCGAGGATACCGCCACCCTGTCAGAACCTGCGCTGGCCCAGCTGCGCGGCCACCGTATCGGTTTCGTGTTCCAGTCGTTTCACCTCATCTCCCGCCTCACCGCTCGTGAAAACGTCGAATTGCCGCTGATGCTGTGCGGGATCGCCCCCACCGAGCGCCATCGCCGCAGCCAGCAGTTGCTGGGGGAGTTGGGGCTGGAGAACCGGGCCGACCACAGGCCCGCAGAGCTCTCAGGCGGTCAGCGCCAGCGGGTGGCCATCGCCCGGGCCATGGCGATGGCACCGCGGTTGATCCTGGCCGACGAGCCCACCGGCAATCTCGACTCCCGCTCCGGGGAGGAGGTGATTACCCTGCTGGAGGAGCTCAACCGGGAGCAGGGGATCACGCTGGTGGTGGTGACCCACGATCCGCGCCTCGGTGAAAGGGCGGGCAGGCGGATCCTGATGAACGATGGCCGCATCAACATTGATAGCGGCGGTGGCTGAATGCGGCGCCCCGATGTGATCCGCTTTGCCGCCGTAGCCCTGCTGCGCCAGCGCTCACGGGCGCTGGTCTTGATCCTGGCGGTGAGTCTGAGCGTCACCTCGGTGCTGCTGCTCACCGCGCTGGGGGAGGGGGCGAGGCGCTATGTGGCCGACCAGTTCAGCTCCCTTGGCAAGGATCTGCTGGTGATGTTCCCGGGCCGCAAGGAGACCACAGGCGGGCTGCCGCCGGTCACCGGCAACAGTCTGCGGCAGATCACTCTCGATGATATGCACTACCTTGGCCAGCATCAGCCCAAGGTGCGGCTGGTGCCGCTGGTGATGGGCTTTGCCGAGGCCAAACAGGGGGCGCGGCTGCGCCAGACCATGCTGCTTGGCAGCAGCAACGGGCTGCGCGATACCCACGGGCTGGAGCTGCTCTCCGGCCGCTGGCTGCCGGGGGATGCCGCAGAGGATCGACCGGCCGTCCTGCTCGGGGCCAAGGTGGCCCGTGAGCTGTTCGGTCAGGCCGATCCGGTCGGTCAGTGGCTGCGTTTTGACAATCGCCGCTTTCGGGTGGTGGGGGTATTCACCAGCCAGAGCAGCAATCTGGGAATGGATATGGCCGAGGCGGCGCTGATCCCGGTGGGCAGCGCCATGCGGCTGTTCAACACCGAGGGGCTGTTTCGGCTGCTGATCCAGCCGCTGGCGGGGCAAGCGGTGCCCCCGCTGGTCAAGCGACTGGAGCAGCTGATGCAGGCGCGCCACGGGATGCTCGATGTGACCGTGGTGCGCCGTGACGCCATGCTGGCCACCTTCTCCACCATTCTCTCGACCCTCACCCTGGCAGTTGCCGGCATCGGCGCCATCAGCCTGCTGGTCTCCGGCATCATGATGATGAATCTGGCGCTGATCAGCACCCGCCAGCGCACTGGCGAGATCGGCCTGCTCAAGGCGTTGGGGGCCGACAGTCGCCAGATCCGCCAGCTGTTTTTGTGGGAGGCGCTGCTGTTGAGCGGCAGTGGCGCGCTGTTTGGCACTGCTCTGGGCTATGCCCTGGTTGCCCTCGCCGGGCTGGTGTGGCCCGGTTTCCCAGCGGCCGTCCCTCTGCTCGCTACCCTCTGCACCATACCGGCGGCCCTGCTGACCGGGCTATTCTTTAGCTGGCTGCCCGCCTCCCGGGCGGCACGGCAGGATCCGGTCAGCAGCCTGCGCAGCGGGCAGTGGAGCGGTGGCTGATGCGCGCCGCCGATCTGCTGTTCTGGCTCTGGCGCGCCTTGCTGGCAGGGCGCAGTCGCAGCCTGCTGTCGGCGCTCGGCATCGCCATCGGGATCGCTTCGGTGACCCTGCTCACCGGGATTGGCGAGGGGCTCAGGCTCTATCTGCTCGACAGCTTCTCCCAATTTGGCACCCGGCTGATCGCCGTGACGCCGGGCAAGACCGAAACCGCAGGCGGCCCGCCCGGCATTCTCTCCAGCAGCCGTCCCCTGCTGCTGGAGAATGCCGATGCCCTCGCCAGATTGCCGGGTATAGAGGCGGCACTGCCGGTGGTGCAGGGGCAGGGGGAGGTGCGCAGCCGCGGGCTGACCCGCAGCACCGCCATTCTGGGCACCGGCCCGGCGGCGCTCTCCGGCTGGCGCCTCACCCTGGTGCAGGGGCGTTTTCTGCCCGCGGACGACAGCGCCATGCCCCGCGCCTATGCGGTGCTGGGTTCAAAGGTGGCGGCGGAGCTGTTTCCCGGTGGCGATGCGCCGGGGAACTTGCTGCGCGCCGGTGATCGCCGTTTTCGGGTGGCCGGGGTGCTGGCCCCCAAAGGGCAATTTCTCGGCTTTGATCTGGACGACATGATCTATCTGCCCGCCGCCCACGCCCAGGCGCTGTTCAACAAGGAGGGGTTGCAGGAGATCGACGTCATCTATCGCGCCGGGCAGAGGGAGGCCGATATCTCCGCCCAGATCAGGCGGGTGCTGATCGCTCGCCATGGCGCCGAGGATTTTACCCTTACCTCCCAGCAGGACATGCTGACCAGCCTCGACAAGATCCTCTCCATCATCAAGCTGGCGGTTGGTGGGCTCGGCATCATCTCGCTGTTGATCGGGGCGGTCGGCATCTTCAGCATCATGAGCATCGCCCAGCAGGAGCGGATCCCCGAAGTGGGCTTGCTGATGGCGCTGGGCTGCCCGCGGCGCCGCATCCTATTGCTGTTCCTGCTCGAAGCCGTGGTGCTGGCGCTGCTGGGCGGGGCCATGGGGCTGGCCCTGCTCGGCGGGCTCAAGCTGTTGCTCGCATTGCTGGTGTCTGGGTTGCCGCTCACCCTCCATCCTCTCTATCTGCTGCTGGCGCTCGGTTGCAGCGCGCTGGTCGGCCTGCTGGCCGGGGTCGCCCCCGCGCTGCGGGCAGTGCGTCTCGACCCAGTGGTTGCCCTGCGAGGTGACTAGGCGACCACCTCCGCGACCGGCAGGTTGCGCTCTGGCCTGAACAGGGGGGACTAGGCGACCACCTCCGCAACCGGCACGCAGCGCTCTGATCTGAACAGGGGGAAGTAGCGGCGATCCGCCTGACTCATGTGGCCGACCACCAGCTCCTGAATGATGAAGTTGAGCAGCTCGTCGTTGCCCAGCGTCCCCGCTCTGGCGGCGTGCAGCAGCTGGCCTGCCTTGTTGAGCAGGCGTTGGTGATCCTGACGGTGGCTGGCCAGCTCCCGATAGTCGATCTCCGCCAGCATCTGCTCTTCAAAGGCGAAGTGGTGACGGGCCATCTCGAACAGGCTCTCCAGACTCTCCAGAAACGGGGCCGGGTGTTCGTGTTGATCCTTGACCCGCTCCAGCAGCCGGTTGGTCAGCACGAACAGCTGGCGATGCTCGGCATCGATGCGCGGGTGACCGCACTCGTGGCCGGGCTGCCACAGCAGGGCGCCCTGCTCCGGATCAAGCCCTGCGCTAAAGAGGCAGACCCGGCCACGGCCGCGATGCTTCGCCTGATACATTGCCTGATCGGCCTGGTGCATCAGGGTCTTGGCATCCTCCCCGTGCTCCGGATAGAGCGCCAGCCCGATACTGCTGGAGATAAGCAGCTCCTGCCCCTCCAGCTGGAACGGATCACGCAACTGCCGGTGCAGCTTGTCGGCTACCGCCAGCACTTCATCGCCGGTATCGGGCAGCAAGATGACGAACTCGTCGCCACCCAGCCGCGCCACCAGATCCTGCTCCCGCACACAGTGACGCATTCGTACGGCCACCAGATTGAGCAGGATATCCCCGGTCTCATGGCCGAAGGTGTCGTTGATCGGCTTGAAGTGATCGAGATCGATAAACATCAGCGCCAGCGGACGGGGCGCCTCCTGCTCCAGCAGCTCCTTAAGCCGTTGTTGCAGCAGGCGGCGATTGGGCAGGCCGGTGAGGGGGTCGTAGAAGGCGAGGCGGTGCATCATGGCCTCCCGCGCCGCCCGCTCGGTGATATCCCTTGTGACGCCCAGGATCGCCTCGGGTTGGGCCGCACCACTGCCATGGAGCGTGGTGATGGTCTCGGTCGCCACCAGATGGCCATGCTTGTGACGCAACTGGGTGCGGATGACCCGGCGGGTCTGGTCGTATTCTCCCCGTTGCCAGGCGGTGAGGGTGGCGGAGATCTCCTCGCGCAGCAGTTGCCGCGAGGCATCCGGCAGCAGTTGCTTGAGCGGCATGGCGAACAGCTCGGGGGCCTCGTAGCCGCTCAGGGCGGCGATGGCCGGACTGACATAGCGAAAGCGCAAGCTGGTGGCATCCATGGTCCAGATCACATCGGCGCTGTTCTCCGCCACGAAGCGGTAGTGCTGTTCGCTCTGGGCCAGTTCACGGGTCAGCCGCTGGCGATCCCGCGCCTCCTGACGCAGCCGCAGATAGAGGTGCAAGAAGATGCCGAGCAGGGTCATCAGGGTAAAGGTGACGAGCATGGCCACCGCCACGCTCTTGTCGAGCAACTTGCGCTGCTGGCGCAGCCGCTCTTGCGCCGGGTCGTAGATGAAGTGGCCTAGGTTGGGCAGCACCTGGAGCATGCCCGCCTCCAGATAGGTTTTGGCGATCTGCAGCCAGCGCTCCTGCTGCATGTAACCCGGTTCGACAAGATCCGGCTGCATCAGCGCTCTGGTTTCGCGGGCCTCGAACGCCAGCTGGTCACGACCCGCGCCGCTCGGGTACTGCTCCATGATCAGGTTGATCATCTCTTCGGGGTTATCCATCGCATAGCGCCACCCCTTGAGGCTCGCCTGCTGGAAGGCGTAGACCCGATCCTGTCGGGTGATCAGCTCCCGCTCGGAGGTAAACAGGTTGTCACCGTAGAAGTCGAAGCCGACGGTACGCGGTCTGAAGACCCGATAGGGGATCCCTTTTTGCTGCAGATAGAAGGGTTCGGTGGAGCTGTAGGCGCTGATGGCATCCACCTCGCCCGCCAGCAGTGCCTGCAGTCCTCTCTCATAGGGAACGGTGACCCAGTCACGGCGCTCGTTATGCCGGGTCAGATAGGTCAGCAGCTCGTTGGAGCCCGGCTCCAGCATCAGCCGCTTGTTGGCCAGATCCGCCGGGTTGCGGATATCGGGCCGCTCCAGCGTCAGCAGCACCAGTGGCGAGTGTTGCAGCAGAGCGGCGAGCACCACCACCGGGCGGCCGGCGGCCCGGTCCAGCAGCAGGTCACTGCCGCTGATGCCAAAATGGGCCTTTCCCGAGATCACCTCGCTGACCACATCGGTCCGGTCGTTCGCCTCGCGCAGGGTGACCCGTAGACCGGCATCCTGATAGAAGCCCTTGGCGATGGCCGCGTAGTAACCGGCAAACTGGAATTGATGTTGCCAGGGCAGTTGCACGATGACCTGCTCCTCGGCCCGCAAGGGGGGAGAGATCAGGGTGGCGATGACCATACTGACCAGCATCGGCAGGAACCAGCTGGGGCGCTGGCGGGGGTCGGCGTTCTCCGTCATACAGCGTTCTCTCGGGAGGCGGTGTCTAAGCTAGATTCAAGCAATTCGTTTTAACCTGCAAGAGGGGAAAAGGCGTTTGCAATGGGGTGTCCGGGACATTAAAAGTCATTTTTGTGTCATTCATCACACTCGATATGCGCATACTGTTTTTTGGCGAGTTATGTGACGAAGAAGAGAGCCATATGGCCAATTAAAGTGGTCGCATTCTAGCCATTTTTTCCCGTTTTTATCGTTGCCATTGTGGCTTGGCTGCATTTTTTTCGCGGTTTCACGTCAAGTTGTGTCGTTATATCAAAAGATACTTTTATGGGGCTGTCAGGTGTGAAGCCAATGTATCCATGCTGCTGCGCACCGGTTAAGGTGAAACGGGTCTGTGATGGCCCCGTCAGTGTTATCATGTTGCCCCCTGTTCCGGATAAGGTCCTGTTATGTCCCGCTTGCGTCTGCTTCTCTCCGACTCTCACGATCCCCTGTTCAATCTGGCTGTCGAGGAGTGCATCTTCCGCCAGATGGACCCCGGCCAGCGGGTGCTGTTCCTCTGGCGCAACGCCAATACCGTGGTGATCGGTCGGGCCCAGAACCCGTGGAAGGAGTGCAATACCCGCCGGATGGAGGAGGATGGTGTGACCCTGGCGCGCCGCAGCAGTGGCGGCGGCGCCGTGTTCCACGACCTTGGCAACAGCTGCTTCACCTTCATGGCGGGCAAGCCGGAGTATGACAAGAGCATCTCCACCGCCATCGTGCTGGACGGGCTCAAGCGGTTGGGGAGCGAGGCCTTTGCCTCCGGTCGCAACGATCTGCTGGTGGCCACCCCGGACGGGGAGCGCAAGGTATCGGGATCAGCCTATCGGGAGACCCTGGATCGCGGTTTCCACCACGGCACCCTGTTGCTGGACGCCGATCTTGGCCGCCTCGCCAACTACCTCAATCCCGACCCCAAGAAGCTGGCCGCCAAGGGGATCAGCTCGGTGCGCAGCCGGGTGGCGAACCTGTGCGAGCTGCAGCCGGGGATCGAGCATCAGCAGGTGTGCGAGGCGCTTGCCGAGGCGTTTTTCCACCATTACGGTGCGCGGGTCGAACCCGAGCATATCTCCCCGGAGCAGATGCCGGATCTGCCCGGCTTTGCCGAGACCTTCGCCCGCCAGCGCAGCTGGGAGTGGAACTATGGCCATGCACCGGCGTTCAGCCATCTGCTGGAGGAGCGGTTCAGCTGGGGCGGGGTGGAGCTGCACTTTGATGTGGAGAAGGGGGGAATCACCCGGGCGCAGCTGTTCAGCGATACCCTGGAGCCAGCTCCGTTCGACGTGTTGGCGGTCGAGCTGGTTGGTTGCGACTATCGGTCGGAGGCGGTTGCCGCGCGCCTGCAGCCCTGGCTGGCGGCCTTCCCGCAGCAACAGGTCGAGCTGGCGGAGTTTGCCCAGTGGCTTTTAGCCTCCCTGCGTTGAGGGGGACGCTGGCTGATGGCCGTCTGGTAGTAAGGACTATGTCAGCCAACATGTGAACGAGATCACGAAATGCAAAGAGGCGCCCCAAAGGCGCCTTTTTGCCAGCCCTTGTCATGGCTGATACATGACAAAAAGTAGGGTAGGCCATTAGATATTGTCGCTGTCGGCCCCGCTGGCACAGGGGTATAACGGCCGCACATTTTCTGTACTAATGGTATAAAAATGAGTGACTTAGTTTATCTGAAAGACGAAAGCGTCAACGCCGTCCACCCCGAGTTCTCAAGCCGGTTTGCAGCCGTAAAAGCCAACTTTTTCTCGCGCAATCCCGATCTCTGGCCGGTTTTTCGCGAACCCGGATTTGCCACCCTCAATGAATTTCGGGCCCGTGGCCTGGCCCCGGATGCCCGTCTGAACGCCTGGCCTGATGGCCGCGCCCGCCTTGCCGATCTCTGCGAGACCATGCCGGTGCCCGCCACCATGCGCACCCCGGGCGAGCCGATGGCCGAACTGCTGTTTGCCGCTGCCCTGTCGAAGGATTGGGAGAACCCCTCCAGCGTCGAGAACGTCATCACCATGTCGGCGGATCCCGCTATCTACGGCGCCCAGCTGGGCATTCTGGCCAACCCCAATCTGGTCTACTCCGAATATGCCGGGGTGGCCGAGGAGCTGGAGAAGAAGGTGGTGCGCCAGATTGCGCTGCTGGCGGGTTATGACCCCGAGCGTGCCACCGGCATCTTCACCCAGGGGGGGACCTTCTGTAACCTCTATGGCTACCTGCTCGGCATTCGCAAAAGCCTGCCGGAGGCCAAGCACAAGGGGCTCGGCCACTATCAGGATTACCGCATTATCAACTCCCAGGGCGGCCACTACTCCAACATCACCAACCTCTCCCTGCTCGGGGTCGATATCGAGAACAAGACCATCCGCATTCAGGTCGGCGAGAACAATGACATCGATCTTGACCATCTTGAGCGCACCCTGACCGCCTGTTTTGCTCTGAAGCACGTGGTTCCTACCATCATGCTCACCATGGGCACCACCGACACCTTTGGGGTGGATCAGGTGAAACCCGTGTTCGAGCTGCGCAATCGCCTCTGCGAGCAGTTCGAGGTGACGGTCAAGCCCCATATCCACGTCGATGCGGCCATCGGCTGGTCGATGATCTTCTTCCTCGATTACGACTTTGCCACCAACCCGCTCGCCATCAACAGCGCGACGCTGGCGGGGATCGAGCGCAACGTGGCGCGTTTTGCCGAGCTGAAATATGCCGACTCCTTCACCGTCGACTTCCAGAAGTGGGGCTATGTGCCCTACACCTCCAGTCTGGTGATGATTAAGGAGCAGGACGATCTCAAGGCGATGGAGAATGACCCGGAGAACTTCTCCTATTTTGAGCGGGACATTCAGGGCCAGACCCACCTGCAATCCACCATCGAATGTTCCCGCGGCGCGAGCGGCCTGTTCGGTGCCTATGCGGCGCTCAACTACATGGGGGTCGAGGGGTATCGCACCGTGCTGGCCCACTGCCTGCAAAATGCCAACTACTTCCGCTTCCGGCTAAGCCAGCTCGGCAATGTCAAGCTGGTGGCGCAGGAGAATCAGGGGCCGAGCGTGGGCTTCAAGATCTACAACCCCGAGTGGGTGATCGATCCGGAGGCCGAGTTCGCCTTCGAGCTGGCCCGCTCCAGCGATCCCGCCTACAAGGCCCGTTTGCAGCGCAACACCGACTACCACCGCAGCCTGTTCAAGGGGCGCGGCAAGGTGGGGCTCTACACCAACTGGGTGGAGGCGGTAGCCCACTCCGAATACGACGCACGGGGCAAATACTCCTACATCGCCGGGGAGAAGGCAGTCTTTATGAACCCCGCCTGCACCCGCGAGCAGATCGACGCCTTTATCGACCATATTCGCGGTTGATGGCGCTCGTCCTGACCACCGATGGCGGCCAATAGTGGCCAGTGGTGGTTGAGGGTGCTCGCCAACAGATAAGCAAAGGGCAAGCCGGTTGGCTTGCCCTTCTGTTTTCACGACGGTATGCGAAAGCGGCGGAAAAGGCCGGGCTCAGAGGGCCAGCAGTTGCTCGTTCTCGACAATTTCGCACCCGGCGGGCAGTTTCGATAGGGCGATCATGGCGCGGGCCACCTGCTGGGCTTCGATGGCGCGCCAGCGTGCGAGCTTGCCCACCAGCAGCGGTCGAAACAGCGGATAGATGGCCTGAAAGATCTGCTCCGAGCGGCGCGGCGGTTGGCGATCCCCCAGCAGCATGGCGGGCCGCACGATGGCGAGCCGTGGCCAGGATTGGGCCAGCAGGGCCTGCTCCATCTCCCCCTTGGTACGCGGATAGAGGGCTGGGGACGATGCGTTTGCTCCCATGCTCGAGACCACGATCAGCCGTTGACAACCGTGGCGGCGGGCCAGTTCGGCAAAGGCGAGCACATAGTCGAGATCGACCCGGCGAAACGCCTCGGCAGAGCCTGCCTCCTTGCGGGTGGTGCCGAGGGTACAGAAGGCGATATCCACCGGGCGGGAGAGGGTGACACTGGCCAGATCATCAAAATTGACCGGCAGCCAGTGGTGCGCCTCCTTGCCCGGCTTGCGACAGAGCAGAGTCAGTTCATGTTCGGCAGGTAGTTGCTGCACCAGTTCGCGACCGATGAGGCCGCTGGCTCCGGCAATCAGGATCCGGCTCATGGGGATTCTCCCTGTGTCATTCGATGGTGTTGATGCCATGTGGCTGCTCATCAGCATCAGGCAATTTACGGGTAGCTGCAATGGGGGACATGACACAGTATCCCCTGACAGGATCACGGGCAGGATACATAGTGCGGGGCTGGATAAAACAAAACCGGCGCGAGGCCGGTTTTGCGAGATATCAGAGCGGGGTATTGAAGGCTGCTGGCAGCGGGAAGTCACCCGTCACTGTGGTCAGCCTGTCATTGGCGAAGGTGACGGTGAGCTCTTTGCGCTCCTTGTCGCCGTGGCCCGGCTGGAATTCATAGAGGTAGTACCAGGTGTTGGGGTCAAAGCCGTCGCGCAGCATGGGGGTCCCCAGCACATAGCTGACCTGCTCGCGGGTCATCCCCTGGCGCAGTTTGTCGACCTGTTTTTGTTCCACATAGTTGCCCTGGGGAATATCAATGCGATAGACCAGGCTGCAACCGGAGAGGGTGAGGGCGGTCAAAGCCGCGGCAATCAGGTGTTTCATCCGCATATCGAGTTCAGATCATCCATACAGTCTTTTTGGCTCGGCAAATCATACCGACTCCCTCCACGGAAGTAAAAAGCCATTGATCCATCAGCCAATAAAAAGGGTCGCACTGCGACCCTTTCTGGCAATCAGGCAACTATTTACATCGCTGCGCGGAAGATGGCGACGATCTCTTCGTGGCTGGCCTGTTTTGGGTTGGTGAAGCCGCAGGCATCTTTCAGGGCGTTGCTGGCCAGGGTATCGAAGTCATCGGCCTTGACGCCGAGCTGCTCCAGACCGGCCGGGATCTTCACATCCAGCGCCAGCTGCTTGATGGCGGCAATGGCAGCGGCAGCGCCCTGCTCGTCGTTCATGGCGCTCACGTCCACACCCATGTAGCGGGCCACCTCTTTCAGGCGAGCGGCGCTCACCTGGGCGTTGTAAGCCTGAACGTGGGGCAGCAGCACGGCGTTGCAGACACCGTGGGGCAGGTCGTAGAAACCGCCCAGCTGGTGCGCCATGGCGTGTACGTAACCCAGGCTTGCGTTGTTGAAGGCCATGCCGGCCAGGAACTGGGCATAGGCCATCTGCTCGCGGGCGTGCAGATCATCGCCCTGGTTGACCGCGGTGCGCAGGTGCTTGGCAATCAGTTCGATGGCCATCACGGCGCTGGCATCGGTCACCGGGGTGGCGATGGTGGAGACATAAGCCTCGATGGCGTGGGTCAGGGCATCCATACCGGTGGCGGCGGTCAGACCAGCCGGCTTGGCCAGCATCAGCTCGGGGTCGTTGACCGACATCAGCGGGGTAACGTGTTTGTCGATGATGGCCATTTTCACCTGGCGCGCTTCGTCGGTGATGATGCAGAAGCGAGTCATCTCGGAGGCGGTACCGGCGGTGGTGTTGATGGCGATGAGCGGCAGTTGCGGCTTGGCGGAGCGATCCACCCCTTCGTAATCCTTGATGTTGCCACCGTTGGCGGCCACCAGCGCGATGCCCTTGGCACAGTCATGGGGTGAGCCGCCGCCCAGTGAAATGACGCAGTCGCAGCCGTTGGCCTTGATCATGGTCAGACCCGCTTCGACGTTGGTCATGGTGGGGTTCGGCTTGGTTTCATCGAAAACCACGCTCTCAATGCCATGTTCAGCCAGCAGGGTGGTGAGCTTGGCGACCACGCCGATCTGGTTGAGGATCTTGTCGGTGACGATCAGTGCTTTGCGATAGCCGTAACCCTTGATATCGGCGGCGGCCTCTTGCAGACAGCCGGCACCCATCAGGTTGATTGCGGGAATATAGAACTTGAATGTAGCCATGATGGACTTCCTGTAGTTAGCCATTAAGTGGTAGTTGGCCGCTAGGCTACCATCTAGAAAGGGATACAAAAGCATCTTATTTACAACTTTACGGGGTCGATCACGAGTCGTTAATTAAGCGCTGAACCGGGCTTGACTTTCCCTGTTCGAGACCCGCTTTCAGAAAAACGTTTGTCAATTATTTCATTGGGTTAGCAAACGTTTTGCGCGATCTTTGTGACTGTCAATGCGTGGAAGTGTGAGGCGCTTCAAGGAATTGGAAAGCGCTTTCGACCATAGTTGGCGCCTCCCCGAAGAGGGGGGTAAAGGCTTGAAAGTATCATAAAGAATCATCTTAACTTGCGCCCTGACCATGCTGGCAGGGGGCAACCAGGAGTCCACTATGTCTGATGTATTTCACTTGGGTTTGAAGAAAGCGGATCTGCAAGGCGCCACCCTGGCGATCGTCCCCGGTGACCCCGAGCGCGTCAAGCGCATCGCAGAGCTGTTGGATAACCCGGTGCACCTGGCCAGCCATCGTGAGTTCACTACCTGGCGCGGCGAGATGGACGGCAAGGCCGTGATCATCTGCTCTACCGGTATCGGTGGCCCGTCCACCTCCATCGCGGTAGAAGAGCTGGCCCAGCTGGGTATCAACACCTTCCTGCGTATTGGCACCACCGGCGCCATCCAGCCGCACCTGAACGTTGGTGACGTGATTGTGACTACCGGTTCCGTGCGCCTCGACGGTGCCAGCCTGCACTTTGCACCGATGGAGTTCCCGGCGGTTGCCGACTTCGACTGCACCACCGCGCTGGTCAACACCGCCAAAGAGATGGGCTCCAAGCTGCACATCGGTGTGACTGCCTCTTCCGATACCTTCTACCCGGGTCAGGAGCGTTACGACACCGTATCCGGCCGCGTAGTGAGCCGTTTCCAGGGTTCCATGAAAGAGTGGCAAGCCATGGGCGTGCTGAACTATGAGATGGAATCTGCCACCCTGCTGACCATGTGCACCAGCCAGGGCCTGCGTGCCGGTATGGTAGCTGGCGTTATCGTCAACCGTACCCAGCAGGAAATCCCGAACGCCGAAACCATGGCGAAGACCGAATCTGATGCCATCAAGATCGTACTGGGCGCTGCCCGCAAGCTGATCTGATAGCACCACAAAGAGTGGGGGGTGGGGGCCGTTGCGAAAGCACGGCCCCTATCTTTATCCGCCGTTTGTCCCTTTTTCTCTCCAGTAACCCCTTTCACTATTCCCGCCGCTCTCGCGTCTATTGCCATCTACTGACGGCCTCTACTGATTGCTCCTAAAAAGGCGCTGCACAGCGGATCTGCATCGGCTCACCGCTCACCGGATGTGCAAAATCCAGCTCGCTGGCATGCAACATCAGCCGTGGTGCTTGTTCGCAGCCGGGTGACAGCAGACCGCCGTAGAGATCGCAGCCGAGAATGGGGTGGCCCAGCTGCTGGCAGTGGATCCGCAGCTGATGGGTGCGGCCGGTCTCCGGTACCAGCCTTACCCGGGTCAGTGGCACAGCCTGACCCTGCATCTGCTGCGCCAGCCGCTCAATCACCTGATAGCGGGAGCGGGCGGGTTTGCCGCTGGCGGCGCAGATCTTCATCAGCGGGAAAATCGCCGGATCCTTGGCAATGGCTGCATCGATCACTCCCTCATCGTCAGCCAGATGGCCGCAGAGCAGGGCGCTGTAGGCCTTGCTTACCGTCCGCTGGCTGAACTGCTGGCAGAGCAGGGCATTGATGGCCTTGTTTCTGGCCACCACCATGAGACCCGAGGTACCAAAATCGAGGCGATGCACCAGGGTGCAGCCGGGGTAATCCTGCTCCAGTCGATAATGCACCGAGTCGAGGTTCTGCGGATTCTTGCCCGAGAGGCTCAGCAGGCCGCTCGGCTTGTTGATGAGCAGCAGCTGCTCATCTTCGAACAGGATCTCGATGGCAGCCTCGCAGGGCGGGGCGATAAAGGTGTCGACGATAACGGACATAGGGCGCACGGGCTGGGAACGGGGGGCGATCATACCCGAACCAGCGCGGCCGAGCGAATGGGCGGTGCACTGCCTCGGGAAATGAACGGGATGGTGCCATGCAACCTCTTGATAATGAGCCGCTTTGAACGAGGCGGCGTGCCGTGCAAACCGCCTGGGTCAGCAGCAAGGCCCCGTTTTGTGACCCCTTCCCGAGTTCATCCGAAGCTTGCTTGTTAAGGTATGGCTCCCTGTTATGTTGTAAGGACCCTCTCCATGGCACTGCCCGTTATTCTCGATTGTGATCCCGGCCACGACGACGCCATTGCCCTCATTCTGGCGCTGGCCAGCCCCGAACTTGAGGTGCTGGCGGTCACCACCAGCGCGGGCAACCAGACACCGGACAAGACCCTCAACAATGCCCTGCGCATCCTCACCTTGCTGGGACGGGACGATATTCCGGTGGCTGCGGGGGTGCCCAAGCCGCTGGCCCGCGAGCTGATTATCGCCGACAACGTCCATGGCGAATCGGGGCTCGATGGCCCCACGCTGCCGGATCCCGCCTTCGCGCCGCAGGCCATGACGGGGCTTGAATTGATGGTCAAGTGCCTGCGCGAGAGCCCGCAGCCGGTGACTCTGGTGCCGACCGGCCCGCTCACCAATATCGCCCTGCTGCTGGCGGCTCACCCGGAGCTCAAACCAAACATTGCCCGCATCGTATTGATGGGGGGTGCCGCAGGGGCCGGCAACTGGACCCCGGCGGCGGAATTCAATATTTATGTGGACCCGGAAGCGGCCGATATGGTGTTCAAGTCGGGTATTCCTATCACCATGTGTGGCCTCGATGTGACTCATGAGGCGCAGGTGATGGACGAGGATATCGAGCGGGTGCGCGCCATCACCAATCCGGTGGCCCAGTGCGTCGCCGGGCTGCTCGACTTTTTCATGATCTACCACCGGGATCCCAAGTGGGGATTTGCTGGTGCACCGCTGCACGACCCCTGTACCATTGCCTGGTTGCTGGCTCCCGAGCTGTTCCACGGGGTCGAGTGCCGGGTCGATATCGAGACTGGCGGCACCCATACTTGCGGCATGACGGTGGTGGATCGTTATGGTCTGACCGGCAAGCCAGCCAATGCGCTGGTGCTGTTGGGGCTGGATCGGGCAGGCTTTATTGATCTGCTGGTCGAGCGGCTGCGGGCCTTTGGCTGAGCGCCGATTCACTTTTTGCAAGAAGGGGCAGGGAATGTGGAAGAGAGGGGTGGTGCTGCTGGCCGGGTTGCAACTGACGGGTTGTGCGACGCCATTCGAGCGGATGTGGCAGGGGCTGGCGACCTGCGAGTTTACCGATCTCTATGTGGATGAGACGGGCAGAGCCGCCAATCTACAGCTGGCCAACTACACCCCCTACAAGGTGAGCGACGGCTTTGCCTGGTACAAGGTGCACGAGGAGCTGCACGGCCTGCCGGTGGTCGGCTTTATCGTGCCTGCCGCAAGCTTTGAAGTGCACGCTCTCTTTGTCGATACCCCCATCGCCAACGCCCGCCGGTTGACCCACAACGCCTACGGCAGCGAGTTTAGTGACGAGCTGCAGCACGATGAAGGCTCCGCCCCTTTGCTGCTGCGCGATCCCAACAACCCCAAGCGCTCCATCATCGATTGCACCAGAGGGGAGTCGGAAGAAGAACTGGAGGATTCGGCCATGCCCGAGTAGGGCGACCTGCCACGCCATCGGCTTGGAAATAGAGGGGCCAGCCTTGTCGGCTGGCCCCTCTATATATTTAGTGCAGAGTGATATTGCAGAGCGGTTCCCGGATCAGGGATAGCTCAGCGTCTCCTTGATAAGCGGCAGTTGCGCCTTAATCCATGTCGGGTTGATCGGCCCCCAGTCGCTGATGCGGTAGTGCCCCTGCAGGTGGCGCGCCCCCTCGGTCTGCTCGAAGGCGCAGCTGATATCGAGCTCGGCCAGTGCGCTCAGGGTATCTTGCGCAGTGCGGCGCGGCATGCCGGTCGCCTCCATGATGGCGGGCACTGTATCCGTGCCCTGGCTGATCAGCCAGGCCACGTAGAGCCGCCGGTAGAAGCTGGTGCGGGTCTTGCTCGGTTCACTCATATCTCGTCCTCGAGACGATCGAAGTAGCGCCAGGTCGCAATGGCCGCTTTGCCCATCACCAGTGCCCAGAGGCCGAACCAGAACCAGCGGAAGAAGCTCCAGGTGGAGGCATCGGGTTCGGTGCTCTCAATCTTGGTGACGTTGGGGAACATGGAGAACATGTTGATGCGCCAGCCGTAGGAAGTAATGATGGCCAGACGCTTCTCGAACTCCATCGATTTGGCCTTGGCCTGCACGTCGGCGGCGTTGAACTTGAAGTAGAAGGGCCAGCCCCACTCGGTATCTTCATTGCGGAACACCCGGATCTTCTCGCCGGGACGCTCGGTATAGATGTAGTAGACGTCGGTGGTGGGGCCGTCAGCCGGGTTCTTCTGGCTGATGGGGCCATCCTTGTCGGTGCGCTTTACCTCGACCCCGGTGATGGTGGCGATGGTGTGCTCCGGCAGATAGTAGTCGAGCCAGGCGGCGGAAATGAGGGCGATGAGCCCCAGGGCGATAAAGGCGGGTTTCTTGAATCTCAGGCTCATGGTGTGCTCACGTGAGGGGGGAGTAACGTGCCTCTACCATACCGATATTTGACGGGGCAGCCCAGCCCCTTATGGCACCAATGGCCAAAAAATGGCGTTTAAAACAGGGACAAACAGATTGCCCCGTGAATCAAAAAGGCCCTCGCGGGCCTTTTTCTCTTGTTCACTTCCTGTGCTTACAGCTGGAATCGGGAAAGCTGCTTGCGCTGCTGCTCGGCGAGCTGCGAGAGCTCGTTGCTGGCAGTGGCGCTCTGGCTGATACCGGCGGAGCTCTGGCTCACGATCTCGTGAATATTGGTGATGTTGCGGTTGATGTCGGCGGTGACGCAGGACTGCTCCTCGGCGGCGGTGGCGACCTGGGCGTTGGCGTCGTTGATCTGGCGCACGGCACCGGTAATGCCACTTAGCAGATCCTGCACCTGAGCCGATAGGCGCTGGTTATGGCTGAGGATCTCCAGCGTCTCCTGCACGCCGTTGTTGGCGGACTGGGACTGGCTCTGCAGCCGCTCGATGATGGTCTGGATCTCCTTGGTGGAGTCCTGGGTGCGGGCCGCCAGCATTCTCACCTCGTCGGCCACCACCGCAAAACCGCGCCCCGTTTCACCGGCACGGGCCGCTTCGATGGCGGCATTGAGCGCCAGCAGGTTGGTCTGCTCGGAGATCCCCTGGATCACTTCAATCACCTTGCCGATCTGCTCGGACTGGGATTTGAGCTGGGCCACGATGGCGGCAGCATCTTCCAGACTGCCCGCCATCCGGCTGTTGGCGGCGATGCTTTCGGTAAAGAGCGCGAGCCCCTGTTCGACCCGGCCATTGGCATCCCGCGCCAGCTCATCGGCGATGGCGGCGTTGTGGTTGACGTTGTCAGCGGTGCTGGAAAGCTCGGTCACGGCCGAGGCGACCTGTTCAATTTCGCTGTGCTGCTGCCTTGCATTGGCCTCGGACTGGGTCATCACGGCGGCCAGTTCGGTGGCGGCGGAGGCGACGCTGTTGCTGATGCCGGTCAGGCTCTCTATGGTGCTGCCGAGTTGGGTCAGGGTGAGGTTGATATCTTTGGCCAGACGGGTCAGCTCGTTGTTGCCCTCCGCCTTGGCACGCACGTTGAAGCGCCCTTGCGCCACCGCGTGCATCACTTCCTGCAACTGGGCGATGGGGCTGACGATACGACCGGAGAGCACCCAGCCGCAGATCAGCGCCGCCAGCAGGGTGCCGGCGGTGAGCAGCAGGGTACGCAGCAGAGTGGCGTCATAGTGGGCCTGCTCTTCAGCCAGCTCTTGCTGGGTCAGCTGGTTGATGTGGGCAGACATGCTGTCGATCTGCTTGATCAGCTGTTCACCCAGCTCGCGGAAATGGAGGCGGGCCGCCTCGTAGGCGACCGGATCGCCGCCACCCTGATGTTTTTGCGCCAGCAGCGGCAGCATGTTGCCGCGAGTATGGCCGAGGTAGGCCTGCAGGGCGGCAGCGACCTGACGGTTATCCTGCTCGGCACCGGGGATCACCAGACGTGCGAGGATGCTATTGATCTCCTGCTCGGCGCTGTTGAGGTTCGCCGGCAGCGCGGCAAACAGCTTGGCATCGTAGAGGCCATAGATGGCGCTGGTGCGCAGCCGGTAGGTGGCGTGGATCAGTTTGGCAATGTCGTCCTTGTTCTGGACCACGCTCTGGGTCGTCTCATCTATGTCACGGATGGCTTCGTCCAGCCCCTGTTTACTGATGGCGATCATCACCAACATCAGCAGGCTGGCCAACAGCAGCGGTATCAGGATTTGGACTCTTATTGATAGATTATTCAATGACATAGATAGTTCTAATCCGAAATTGGAGGAACCGACATATTACACATTAGCGTCAGGAGCTGTCACAGGCTTTTATTGCTGAAATGTGCTGAAGAAAAGGTTTTTCCTTGTGCGCAAGGAGCCGTTTAGGCATGATTGAACGCTTAATCCCCTGAATATGTGGTACAACTGGCTGTATTGATTCAATATTGTCCGGTTTCCGTTATTCCCCGCTCTCGTCCCATGGAGGTGTGTTGTGTCCAGCTGGATCGATCCGGCCATTCTGGCTCTGTTTATCCCGACCTTTTTCTTTGTCTCGGTGACCCCCGGCATGTGCATGACCCTGTCGATGACGCTGGGGATGAGCCTGGGTGTGCGCCGTACCCTGCACATGATGTGGGGGGAGTTGATCGGGGTCGGGTTGGTCTCGGTACTGTCGGTGATCGGGGTGGCCGCCATCATGCTCAACTATCCGGGGATCTTTGCCGCCTTCAAATATGTCGGGGGCGCCTATCTGGTATGGCTTGGCATCCAGATGTGGCAGGCCAAAGGCAAGATGGCCATTCCGGCGGATCTCTCGGCCGGTCAGCAGACCAGCGCCATGGGGCTGGCGGTGCAGGGCTTTGTCACCGCAATCGCCAACCCCAAGGGGTGGGCCTTTATGATCTCCTTGCTGCCGCCGTTTATCTCTGCCGACAAGCCGATGGCGCCGCAGATCAGCGCGCTGGTGGCGCTGATCCTGGTCATCGAATTCTCCTGCTTACTGCTCTACGCCAGCGGTGGCCGCACCTTGCGCCACTTCCTCGCCAGGAGCGGCAACGTCACCCTGATGAACCGCATCGCCGGTACCCTGATGCTGGGAGTGGGAGTCTGGCTGGCGCTTGGTTGAGCGCCGTTATTGACCCTCGCCAGAAAAGAAAAATGCCACCGGTCGGTGGCATTTTTTATGGGCGCGGCCTGGCTCAGCGAGGTTTGAAGCGCTCGACCCAGGGGTTGGCGGTCAGGCCGTGGAGCAACACGCTCAGAATAATGGTGCAGAGCACGGTGGCGATGATGGGGCGTTGGCCGATCAGCGCCGGCTGGTTTTGCAGTACCATCACCGCAAAGACGATGCTGGCAAGGCCCCGTGGCCCGAACCAGCCGATAAAGAGCTTGAGCTCGGGCTTGAGGCCGGTGCCGAGCAGGCTGAGCCAGACCGGCACCATCCGCAGCAGGGTGAGGCTGGCGGCAGCATAGAGCCAGTATTGCCACTGCATCAGCTCGGGCAGCATGGGGAGCAGGGTGGCGCCAAACACCATCCAGATCACCACCGAGAGCAGATCGCCGTAGCCTTCGCAGCTGTCCATGTAGGCGTGCTTGTGCTCGCCGAGTCTGCGCCCGATAAAGAGGCCGCCGACAAAGGCAGCGATAAAGCCGCTGCCACCGAGAGTCTGGGCCAGCGCGAAACAGAGCAGGGCCAACCCCGGCATGGTGAGCTGACGCCACAGCGGCAGTTGCCAACCGTTGAGATAGGACATTTTCAGCAGCCGGATGGTGAGGCTGGTCAGCACGAAGGCAACCAGCAGGCCAATGCCGATCTCCTCCAGCATCAGGGTGATGGCCAGCGTCGCGGTGCCCGCATGTTGCTCGGTGGGGGCGATAAGGGCCAGCAGCAGGAGCAGTACCGGCACGCAGATACCGTCATTTAGGCCGCTCTCCTGATTGAGCCCTTCACGCACCGGTGCCGGTACGGCCGGGTTGCTGACCACCGCCTTGCCGAGCGCCGCATCGGTGGGGGCGAGTATGGTGGAGAGGATGGCCATCTCCAGCAGTGGCAAGTCGGGGAAGAGCCAGTGGCCAAACAGGGCGCCACAGACCAGGGTGAGGGGCAGGCCTATCAGCAGCAGCCGGATCGGCAGTTGCCGGTTGGCCAGCAATACCTGCCAGTTGGTATTGGCGGCATCGTTGAACAGCACGATGACCAGCGAGAGCTCGGCCAGCAGCTTGATGCCATCGCTGTCGATGGAGAGGGCGATCAGCTCCACACCACCCGGCCCCAGCAGCCAGCCCGCCAGCATAAACAGCAGGGGGCCGTTGACCAGTTTTGATTCAAAGCGCCCGGCGATCAGGCTATAGACCAGCAAGAAAGCGGCGATCACCGCCAGGTTCTGGTAAAGCAGGTGTGCATCCATACAACCTCCTTTCTGCCCCTGCGGGGGCGGTTTAATCGGTCAGACAGTCGGGGTCGAACACATACTCCCCGTCCAGCCAGCGCACTATCTCGTCGACGCAGGCTTGATCCCGAAACGGCAGGTAGCGCACCTTGAGGGCGGCAATCTGCTCGGGGGTGAGCTGAGCCAGCCCGATGTCCTGAAACAGTGGCAAGTCGGCCTCTATCATTGCCGAGATCTGCGGGCCACAGGTGGCGTTGAGGGAGGCGTGCAGCGCCTTGTCGGGGTCATACTGCTTGCCTAGCCGGTAGCTCATCGGCAGGGTGGCGAGCGGCAGGGTCGACAGCGCCGCCTGCTTCATCGGGTTGACCGCGTGGCCCGAGACCAGCTCCGCCAGCTCGGCGGGGCGGTTCTCGAAGGCGCGCAGATGGAGGTAGCTGCTCGCCTTGCTGCCATCGTTGACCGGGTAGTTGTCCCACAGGAAGGGCTTGCGGCCGAGCAGTTCGGTCACCTGCTTGAGGTGCGCAGCCGGATACTCGGTCGAGCAGACCTTGGGGCCGGTCCAGAAGATCTCGAAGCGGTGGTCGAGCTGCTCGCCAAGCTCTTCCAGATAGCGGGGGGGCATGGCACCGAACACCTTCTCCAGCACCGGATCGGTCGAGTAGTAGCTGGGGCAGAAGATGAGCCGTTTGGCCTTGCTGTGAGCCGCGATATCGTGGGCGATGGTGAGCTGATGGTGCGCCAGATCCGGGGTATCCCCCTTCATGTCGTCAAACAGTACCGCCAGAATATCGGGCTGGAGCACCTCGTCGATCAGGCGCACTTTTTCAAGCAGCGCCGGGCGCTTGCGATCGTAGTCGTGATGGGCCCCCATGGGGCTTAGGCCCACCCCGAAGGCGAGCCCGTTGGCGCGGCACTGGCGCGCCAGCTCGGCGAGATCGGCCAGTTGCTGCTCGGGCCAGGGGAGGGCCCAGTGCTTACGCAGATAGCCATCCTCTTTCGGGGCGTAGATATAGAAGCCGTAACCGTGGCGCGGCAGCCACTGGGCGTAGCGGGCGCGGGCCTGCCAGCTCCATCCCTTGCCAAAAAAACCTTCAATCACCCCCAGATTGGCTGCGGGGGGCAGGGGGCCGGACAGCAAACTTTGATATGGCATAACACTCTCCCTTCTTGCTGGGGACTTGATACGGGACGGTCGGTCAGACCGGGTCCTCTTCCTGAAAGCGCACCCCGATCTTGCTCGGCACGCTCTCGTCCATTTCGGCCACGGTCCAGATCAGGCCCTGCCATTCGATGTTGTCACCGACCACCAGATTATCGCCCAACTGGCTGGCAATAAAATCGCCCAGTGTCTGATCCGCCACCTCGCTCACATCCAGCCCGTAGAGAGGGGCGAGATCCACCAGCTGCGCCGCCGCTTCCAGCAGGAAGTCGCCGAAGAAGCGGGGGCCGAGATCTTGCTCCGGCGCCTGACTGAACAGCTGACCGAGGGCGGGTAGGTCGCGCTCGTGACCAATCACACAGAGGATGTCATCGGCCTGCAGACAGGTACTGCCCGAGGGGTGCAGCAGCTCGCGGCCGCGAAACAGGGCGCAGATCCGGGTGCCGGTGGGCATCTGCAGATCCCGCAGTGGCGAGCCGATGCACCACTTCTCCTCTCCCAGCTGGTAGACGAAGGTCTCCCACTGGCTGTCGAGATCGATCTCGAGCCCGGAGCGGTTGATGGGCGACGGCGGGGCCGGTACCTCCACCCGCGCCAGTTTTGATGCCAGCGGCAGCGAGCTGCCCTGCAAAATCAGCGAGACCAGCACCACGAAGAAGGCGACGTTGAAGTAGAGCTGGGCGTTGGGTAGCCCCGCCATCATGGGGAACACTGCCAGAATGATGGGCACCGCGCCGCGCAGGCCAACCCAGGAGATAAACCAGCGCTCGCGGGGGGCGAAGTTCTTGAATGGCAGCAGCCCGATCCAGACCGACACCGGGCGGGCAAACAGGATCATCCACATCGCCAGCGCCAGCGCGGGCAGGGCGATGGGCAGCAGTTTGTGGGGTGAGGCGAGCAGCCCCAGCACCAGAAACATGCCGATTTGGCTGAGCCAGGTCAGGCCATCCAGCACCGACAATGTGGTGCTGCGGCTGCGCAGGGAGAGGTTGCCGAGCAACAGACCGGTGAGGTAGATGGCGAGAATGCCGCTGCCACCGACCGCCGTGGTGAGGGCGAAGATCAGCAGGCCGCCGCTGACGGTGAGCAGCGGATAGAGCCCCGGCGCCAGGCGGGCGCTGTTGATGAGGCGCCACAGCAGCCAGCCGCCGCCAAGGCCGATCCCGGCGCCAAGGCCAAACTGCTTGACCAGTTGCAGCAGCAGGAAGCCCCCATCCAGCCCTTGCTGGGCGGTGGCGAGCACCTCGATCAGGGTGACGGTGAGAAAGACCGCCATGGGGTCGTTGCTGCCTGACTCTATCTCCAGAGTGGCGCTCACCCGCTCGTTGAGGCTGCGCCCACCAAGCAGGGAGAAGACCGCCGCCGCATCGGTGGAGCCGACGATGGCGCCGATCAGCATCCCCTGCATCAGGTTGAGGTCAAACAACCAGGCAGCGGCGAGCCCCGTCAGGCCGGTGGTGATGGCCACCCCGACCGTGGCGAGCGATAGCGCAGGCCAGAGCGCGACCCGGAACGAGGAGACCCGGGTGCGCATGCCGCCGTCGAGCAGAATGATGGCGAGCGCCAGGTTGCCCACCAGATAGGCGATGGAGTAGTCAGCGAAGTGGATGCCGCCGGGGCCATCCTCACCGGCTAGCATGCCGACGGCGAGGAAGATAACCAGAATGGGAATACCGAGGCGGGAAGAGAGGGCGCTCAACAGTACGCTGGCTCCCACCAACAGGGCAGCGACAAAAAAGAAACTGTTGATGGTAGCGGCATCCAAGGGCGAACTCCTTCCTGGTAATGTGCAAAGTAGGCACATTATATGCAGTTAGGCCCCCCTTGTGTGGCTTATTTGTGCATCAATTTGCACTTTCTTACATTTTTCATCCCTTTTTCAGCATGCCCGCGCCATATTCTGACAGTGACGGGGTTAACGAAAGCGGAGTCAAAGGAGCGTCGATTTCAGGATGCGCAGGGAGGAGAGGGCGGGGAAAAGCGAAACGGCACAGCAGAGGGAGAGGGGAGCACAAGGGCGCTCCCCACGGGATGGGGGCGGGATTCAGTCGTCCTCGTCATCCTTCACTTCGCGGATCTTGTCCTTGTAGTTGGGCAACTGCTTCTCCAGCCGTTTCATGTCTTTGATGGCATTGAGAAACAGCCCGAGCAGGAACAGCAGCGGCAACCCTATCCACAGCCAGAGATTCATGGGATTTTCCTTTCGTCAGGACAGGTGGTGACATAACGGGCCAAAATTTCATCAAGGTTGGCCAATATGGTCGACTTGCCTTCAATATCCGCCTGTTGCAGGCAAAGCGCCAGTGCCGCGGGATCGAGCCGCTGCTCGTCGGACTCCAGCGAGAAGCTGATATGCCAGGGCTCGTAGGCGACCCCGCTCTGTGCCCCGACCGGCTTGGCATAAGGGAGGAAGAAGCCGAAGTCGCTCATATGGTCGCTGAGCCACTCGCTGAGATCTGCAAACCAGCCCCCGGCTTCATACTCCCACGGCTCCAGTGCCAGTTTGGTATCGGCGGGCAAACAGTCCGGGTCGTAGATATCGAGATCGGTCCCCCAGTGGTGACGGCTGGTGCCGGGCAGGGCACTCCAGCGCAGGATGGCGTGCAGCCGCTCCACCTCGCTTAGTTGCAGGGCATCGATGGGCTGGCTGTGGGCATCGAGCAGTGGCCGTTCGCCGCGCCACTTGCCATTCCAGATGGCGAGTTGGCGTTCGAAGCTGCGCCAGCTGGAGGCCGCCTGCAGGTTGAACCCCTCATAGGCAGCCGCCACCTGCATGTCGTTGAAGGCCGCCGCGGTGGCGGCGGTCAGACGATGGGGACCGCGCCCCACCACAATAAGGTGGCTCTCGTCGAGCCCCAGCAGTTGTTCCTGTGTCATGCCAGCAATCTCTCGAGCACCCCTTGGTACATGTCTGCCAGCAGATCCAGATCATCCGCTTTCACGCACTCGTTGACCTTGTGGATGGTGGCGTTGACGGGGCCAAGCTCAATCACCTCGGCGCCGGTGGGGGCGATAAAGCGCCCGTCGGAGGTGCCGCCGGTAGTGAGCAGGGCCGGTCGCTGACCGTTCACTGCCTCGATGGCCGCCACGGCCGCATCGAGCAGCGCGCCGGTATCGGTGAGGAAGGGTTGGCCTGAGAGGGTCCAGCTCAGCTGATAATCAAGGCCATGTTTATCCAGCAGCGCTTCGACCCGCTCGCGGATATCCATGTCGGTCAGTTGGGTGCTGAAGCGGAAGTTGAACTGCACCTGCAACTCGCCCGGAATGACGTTGGAGGCGCCAGTGCCCGCCGAAATGTTGGCGATCTGGAAGCTGGTGGGGGGGAAGTAGGCGTTACCCTCATCCCACACGGTGGCGGCGAGCTCAGCCAACGCTGGCGCGGCGTTGTGAATGGGGTTGTCCGCCAGATGGGGATAGGCCACATGCCCCTGCACCCCGCGCACCAGTAGATCGCCGGTGATGGAGCCGCGGCGGCCGTTCTTCACCACATCCCCCACCACGGCGGTAGAGGAGGGCTCGCCGACGATGCACCAGCGGATCTTCTCGTTGCGGGCCTCCAGGGTGTCGATCACCCGGGTGGTGCCATTGATAAAGGGCCCCTCCTCATCTGAGGTGATAAGGAAGGCGATGGACCCTGCGTGATCCGGATGCTCGGCCACGAAACGCTCGACCGCCACCACCATGGACGCCAGCGAGCCCTTCATATCGGCGGCGCCACGGCCGTAGAGTACGCCATCCTTGATGGTCGGCTCGAACGGCGGGGTGTGCCATTTGTCCAGCGGCCCGGCGGGCACCACGTCGGTGTGTCCGGCGAAGCAGAACAGCGGCCCCTCGCTGCCACGGCGGGCCCAGAGGTTGGTGGTGTCTTCAAACACCATGGGCTCGATAACGAACCCGATCCTGGCGAGGCGCTCCGCCATCAGGGTCTGGCACCCTTCATCGAGGGGGGTAACGGAGGGGCGGCGGATCAGATCCTTGGCCAGTGCGATGACATCCGACATCAGTTGTCCTTAGTTGTCCTTAACGGGAGAAGAGGGATTGGTAGTGATCGGCCTTGAAGCCCAGGGTCAGCTCGCCGTCACGATCCAGCAGCGGGCGCTTGATCATGGCCGGGTGCTCCAGCAGCAGGGTACGCGCCTTGGCGGTGTCGAGCCCCTGTTTGGCCTCATCCGGCAGTGCGCGGAAGGTGGTGCCGCGGCTGTTGAGCAGGGCTTCCCAGCCGAGTTGTGCCAGCCAGCAGTCCAGATCGTCCGGGTTCAGGCCGTCGGCGCGGTGGTCGTGAAAGCGGTAGTCGATACCGGCCTCATCCAGCCACTTGCGGGCTTTCTTGATGGTGTCGCAGTTCTTGATGCCATAGAGGGTGATGGCCATGGGGAGTCCTTCTCTTGTGGGCGCTGCCGTGGGCCGCGTCCCGAAAATCCGAATCAATACAGTGCAAGGGCCTGATTCTGGCATTGTGGCGATCTCATGGCAACGCCGATGGTCTGGAGTGAGGGGATTCTCGTGACTGGTCGCACCTGAACGGCGCTTTTGAGCTCAAGGTCAGGAGCACTGTAGCGGGAGTGCCCAATGGCGCGGTTATTGCGGGAGAAAAGCGGTTATTGCGGAAAAAAAGAGACGGGGGTAAACGCCAGATAGCCAAAACGCGCCAGCGGGCGCGTTTTGGTCGGCATCTTCAAGCACGTCAATCAGTGCAGGGTGGTCCACTCATGGTCAAAGACCCGGGCCCGTTCCCAGGGGGCATCAGGCAGGCTGGAAGAGAGGCCTGTGTATTTGCCCACGTCGTCCACCACGATGGCGGAGAGGATCGGCAGGTTGTTTTCAGTGCAGTACATGCGGATGCGTTGCAGCAGGGTGCGCAGTTCATCCTGGCACTGCTCCAGCCCGGCCTGCTTGGCCAGTTTGGAGTAACGAATGGTAGTGCGTTCCTTTGCAGACTCGACGAGGATGTCCCACAGCTTGTAGTCGCAGGTCGAAGCACCTGCGGTGGCTTGGCTTGTCATAACTCTCTCCGGCGCGAAATGGTCGCTATATGTCGAAGCGCATCTTCGCCACTTCGGCGCCGTCATATGTTGATCCAACGCAAAAAAGAGGGGAGTCACGTCACACAATTCCCCGATAAGGGCGGACAAAGGTTTTCCTGCAGTTGAAATAACGAAAATTTGTTACATGACCGACATATTATGCTGATGAATCCCGATGACGGCACCTTTCTTGATAGGGATCAAAGGCAAACTGTGGTCAGAACACTAGATTTCGCTCTTCGATAAATTTATCAGGAGTGAATATTGGAACTGCTATTCGTCTTGCTCGTACTGGTTGCCGTGGTCTACGGCATTATCAAGGATTACAACCCGCAGGCGGTGCTGGCGCTGGCGGGCATGGCCATTTTTGCGGTGGCCTACTGGCTGGGGCTGCACCCCATTCTCCCCGCTGACAAGAGCACCGGCTTCGCCCTGTTCGACCTGTTCGAAGTGTTCAAGGGGATCTTCTCCTACCGCGCGGCGGGGCTCGGCCTCACCATCATGGCGGTCGCGGGCTTTGCCACCTACATGTCCCATATCGGGGCCTCCCAGGCGCTGGTGCGGGTGGCGGTCAAACCGGTGGCGGGCATCCAGTCCAGCTACCTGATGCTCTCCATCTGTTATCTGGTGGCGGTATTTGTCTCCCTATTCGTCACCTCCGCCACCGGTCTCGGCCTGCTGTTGATGGTCACCATGTATCCGGTGATGCGCAACCTCGGCATCAGTCCGGCCTCCGCCTGCGGCGTCATCGCTACCTCCCAGGCGTTCGAGATTGGCCCGACCCAGACCAACGCCATCTTCTCCGCCGGTCAATCCGGCATGGATCCGACCAGCTATTTTGTCGACTACCAGATCTGGTTGGTGGCCCCCATGCTGCTGGTGACCATGGTGCTGCACTTCTTCTGGCAGCGTCACTGCGATAGCAAGGATGGCTGGGATCCGGCCCAGCATCGCGGCGATCACGCCGAGCTGGACGAGCAGGGCGCCGAGAGCGTGCAGGCGCCCACCTGGTATGCCCTGCTGCCCGTCATCCCCTTCGTGTTGATGATGACCTTCTCCAAGCTGCTGGTGAGCGATATCAAGATGAGCGTGGAGGTAGCCATGCTGCTGTCGGTCTTTATCGGCATGCTGTGCGAGCTGCTGCGTAGCCGCTCGGTGCGCACAGCCATGGCGGGGCTCTCCAGCTTCCTCGATGGCATGGGCAAGGTGTTTGGCCCGGTAGTGGCGCTGATCGTCTGTGCCGAGCTGTTTGCCGAATCGCTGAAAGCCATCGGCGCCATCGATACCCTGCTGCACTCTGCCAGCAATGCCGGTATCGGCAGCGGTCTGATGACGCTGGTGATGGTGGCGCTGATCATGGTGGCGGCGGTCATCATGGGCTCCGGCAACGCGGCGTTCCTCAGCTTCTCGACCCTGGCACCGGCGGTGGCGGCCAAGTTTGGCGTGCCTGCGGTGACCATGCTGCTGCCGATGCAGCTGGCCTCCAGCATTGGCCGCACCATCTCCCCCATTGCGGCGGTGCTGATCGCCTGTGCGGGGATTGCCAAGGTATCGCCCTTCACTGTGGTCAAGCGCACCAGCGTGCCGATGGCGGGGGCACTGGTGACGGCGTTGACCCTCAACTATCTGCTGTTCATGTAGTGATATGAGTTATGTAGTGGTGTTTGGAATTTAGCGGTCGGGCGGGTGGCATGGCTGCCCGCCTTTTTCTCACTGTGTCGCATTGTTGCAATTGACGATTGGCCATCAACGCTGATTGTTGCATGGAGAAGATAATGACAGTTGTAAAGAGCCCGTTTTCCCTCGAGAGCTATCTGGCCGATCTGGCCCCGCTGATCAATCTCGATTGCGGCACCCGCACCCCGGCCGGGGTGGCTCGGGTGGCCGACATCATGACCGAGAAATATGAGGCCATCGGCTGGCAGGTGACCCGTCACCAGTTCGCCGCCGAGTGCGGCCCCTGTCTCGAGATCACCAATGCGCCGGGCGCCGATCACTACGACGTGATGCTGTGCGGCCACATGGATACCGTCTTCCCCGAGGGGACGGCGGCCAAGCGCCCGCTGAAAATCGAAGGCAATCAAGCCTTTGGCCCCGGCGTGTCGGACATGAAGAGCGGCCTGCTCTCTATCTGGTATGCCCTCAAAGAGATGGATCCGGCGCAGCTGGCCAAGCTCAAGGTGCTGGTCTGCTACAACTGCGACGAAGAGATTGGCTCCCCCTGGTCGAAGAATTGGCTGGTCGAGCGAGCCAAGCAGAGTGGCTGCGTGCTGGTAGCTGAAGCGGCGCGCCCCAACGGGGATCTCATAAGTGCTCGCAAGGGCAATGCCAAGTACCGCATCACCTTCCACGGCAAGGCGTCCCATGCCGGTTCGGCGCTGACCGAAGGGGTCTCTGCCATCACCGAGCTGGCGCACTGGGTGCTGGCCATCAACGAGCAGGTCAACATGACCACGGGCACCACCATGAACGTCGGCGTGGTACAGGGCGGCACCGGCGTTAACGTGGTGCCGGACTTTGCCGAGGCGATCGTGGACCTGCGCTTCTGGAGCAACGAAGAGGCCGCTGCGGTGCACGACCGGCTCACCTTTATGGCCAACAACCCCTTCCTTGCGGGCTGTCGGGTCGAGGTGGATCGCCAGACCTTCAAGCCAGCGATGCGCCCGAGTGGCGATACCGAGGCGCTGATGACGCTGGTAGAGGCAGCAGCCAAGGAGGAGGGGATCCCCTTCAACTGGCTGGAGGCCGGTGGCGGCTCGGATGCCAACTTTACCGCCGCCGCGGGCGTACCGTCGCTGGATGGCTTCGGCCCCATGGGGGGCGGCTTCCACTCGGAGGCGGAGTTTCTGCTGCTGGGCAGCATCGAGCCGCGCATCCGCCTGTTGCAGCGGGTGCTGGGCAAGCTGGCGAAATAAGCCGGTTTATCCCTTGTTCTGGTCGCTATTGGTCCGCTCAAAATTGGCCCGCTAAAGCCCAAACGGGAGACTGTTGCCTCCCGTTTTTTTATCTCGATTTTGCGCGCACTGAGTGAGCGGGCCAGATAGTTTGGCGCCGTTATTACCCCTGCGGCTTGGCCAGATAGGCCAGATGATCCTGCCGCGCCACCTGCCAGCCATCGAGGCGCAGCGGGGCGGCAAAACCCGGGCCGTCAGTCACCATTGTGTGGTATTCCCCCTGCTCGCCGCAGGCATCAAATCCTTCACGCTCGGCCAGTTGCTGCAATTCGGCGAGGGTGTCGGCATTGAGCGTGCGTCCAGTCCACTCGGGGGCCAGCACCCGGGTATCGACGCAGGAGAGGTGGGCGACGATGCCGCGGGCCAGCATATCCGCCAGCAAGGTTTGACGAGATTGCTGCCAGAGCGGGGTATGGACGGTGAGCCCGAGCGGGCGGCAGCGTTCGCGGATCCAGTTTGGTGCGCCCCCCACGCTGTCGATATCGCCGGTCACCACCCCATCCAGAATCCACTCCTGCTGCAAGCGGCTCAGCGCCGTCTCATAACTCTGCTCGAATGGCGCTTCTATGGTGACCAGCAGATGGGGCAGCCCGAGGGCCGCCGCCTGACGGCGCACCAGCAGCAGGGGATGAGCGAGAAAGCGAGGCGCTGGCGGGGCAAAGGTGGCCAGTGCCACCACCTGATGGCCCGCAGCGCGGGCATGACAGAGCGCCAGCATGGCATCTTTGCCACCGCTCCAGAGCAGGATGACGCGAGACATGGATGAGATTCCGGTGGTGAACGAGGGGGCATGCTACCCAGCGGCGGGGGCGCAGGTAAAGCGGATGGGTCAATCGGAGCGCAAAAAAGCAACGGGCCCGCGATGGGGCCCGTTGAGCGGTGACGTGATAAACGCCGCTGCGATTACAGCAAAATGGTGGTCAGCAGATAACCCACGGCACTGGCGCTGCTCACCCCGATCAGCCCCGGAATGATGAAGCTGTGGTTGATGATGAACTTGCCGATGCGGGTGGTGCCGGAGCGGTCGAAACCGATACAGGCCAGATCGCTCGGGTAGGTCGGCAGCACGAAGTAGCCGTAGCTGGCCGGCAGGAAGGCGATCAGCAGTTTCGGCTCAACGCCCAGTGCCAGACCCATGGGGGCGATGGCGGTCAGGGCGGCGGCCTGGCTGTTCACCAGCTTGGAGATAAGGAACAGGACCAGGGCGTAGGTCCAGGGCTGGGCCTGTACTACGTGGGCCAGGGTCTCTTTGAGCAGCGGCATGTGGGCCTGGAAGAAGGTCTCACTCATCCATGCAACCCCGAACACGGAGAAGATGGCGACCATGCCAGCCTTGAAGACGGCGCCGTTGGAGATATCACCCGGCTTGACCTTGCAGCGCATCAGGATGATGGCACCGGCGATCAGCATCATCATCTGGATCACCAGGTTCATGGAGAGCGGGCCGGTCTTGTCCTTGATGGTGAACACCGGACGCAGACCTTCGTTGGCACCGAGCAATACCACGGCGGCGATGGCGGCGAAGAAGATCCAGGTAGACCAGTAGGCCTCTTTCGGGAACTTGGTGTTGAGCAGGGTTTCACCGCCGCCGTAGATGAAGGCGCGTTGCTCCGGATCCTTGATCTTGGCCTGGAACTCTTCGTCCTTGTCCAGATCCTTGCCGCGACGCAGGCTCCACAGGGCCGCCATGGCCACACCGGTCAGTGAGGAGGGGATGGCGACCATCAGGATGTCGAGCAGGCCGTAAGCCTGACCGATGCCGTGACCGGCAGCCAGAATGGAGACCATGGAGACCACGGCAACGGAGACCGGGGAGGCACAGATCGCCATCTGGGAGGCAACGGATGCCACGGCCATCGGACGCTCGGGACGGATGTTCTTCTGCAGCGCGATGTCAGCGATGATGGGGAACATGGTGTAGACCACGTGGCCGGTACCGCACAGGAAGGTGAGGGTCCAGGTCGTCAGCGGCGCCAGGATAGTGATGTATTGCGGGTGACGGCGCAGCAGACGCTCGGCCACTTGCATCATCAGGTTGAGGCCACCGGCAGTCTGCAGGGTGGCGGCACAGCCGATCACCGCCAGAATGGTCAGCATCACCTGCACCGGCGGTTCGCCCGGCACCAGGCCGAAGACGAAGGTCAGCAGGAAGAGACCGATACCACTGATGAGACCGAGTCCCATGCCCCCAAAGCGGGTACCCAGCAGCAAGCAGCCGAGTACCACTAAAAATTCCATCAAGATCATTCCGTTACCTCGTGTGATTCAACCCATATTGCCGCGGGTAGCCTGAACCATGAATTGTCGTTGTCTGTTTTATTTAGCCCAAAAGGGTTAGTTGCTATTCTGCTCCCCTGCAAAAGTGAAAAAATTGAGTTACTTCAATAACTCGATGAATTTTAGATTAAACCACTTAAAAACCACGTGCTGATAAAAGCATCACTTCTTCACGGGTATGGTATCACTCTGGACTCACCCGTCAGGTCGCCACAGAGGGCGTCATGACGGGAAAAAAGGCTGCAAGGGAGGCGTCAGAAAAGGTCTGGATCACCGGAGAATAGGTGCTAAAAGCGAGGGTTCGGATGATATTTCCCGCCAAGTTGGGGGTTCTGTGAGTCTGATTGTCAGGGGGCAGGCGGTGACTGCAGATAGCGGCGCTGATAATCCTCGCTCAGCTGCACAATATCGAGTCTTGCAATGGCCTGTGCCACCCGTTGTTGCAGTGCCTGCTGGTCGGGGTGAAACATGATATGCAGGCTCTTGTGCTCGAGGATCCGCGGGTGAAACTGCAATCCGGCCACTTGCAGTTGGCGATCGTGATTGATCAGCCAATGAAAGACATCCCGGTCGATGACTGCCAGATCGAGCCGGTTGCGCTGCAGTTTGCGCAGATTGAGCAGGTCTTCATCGACGGCAAACGTATTAAGGCGCTTGTTCACCATCAGGGTATCGAACTCTCGGGTATTGACGTACCCCTCCACCACGCCGATCCGGTAGGGGGCGAGATCCTCGAGCTGCTGCCAGAGGATAGGCGCCCCGGCCCGCTGCGCCATGCCAAGCACGCTGTCGCCCACGCTGGGGGATCTGCGCCACAGGGTGGGCAGGGTGTCGGAGAGGTACTCGGGAAAATAGCCGCTGTAGGGCTCGGCCGGATCGGCCGCCAGCCGCACCGCCCGTTGCCAGGGGTAGAAGTCGAACTCCACTTCCAGTCCCGCCTCGGCAAAGGCGCGCTTGACGATGTGACCGGTGAGGCCGCCATCGGGCAGGCTCTGGCTGGTGTAGGGGGGCCACTCCAGCGTGGCCAGCCGAACGGGCTTGGCCCACAGTGGAACAGGCATGCAGAACAGCAATAGCGAGAGCAGCAGGCGATATCCCATGGGCGACCAGTTCCTTGTGCCGATTGGTTCTGAGTATCACCCATAACGGTGACAATAAAAAAGCCGACCCACAGGTCGGCTTTTGCAATGCAGTGGCAAGATGCCGCTGATCAGAACTCGGCGGTACGCGGTGTACGCGGGAACGGGATCACGTCGCGGACGTTGCCCATGCCGGTCACATAGACCACCAGACGCTCGAAGCCCAGACCGAAGCCGGAGTGCGGCACGGTACCGTAGCGACGCAGGTCGCGATACCACCAGTAATCTTCCTTGTTCAGGCCCATCTCGGCCAGGCGGGCATCCAGTACCTCCAGACGCTCTTCACGCTGGGAACCACCGATGATCTCGCCGATGCCCGGTGCCAGTACGTCCATGGCGGCAACGGTCTTGCCGTCGTCGTTGAGGCGCATGTAGAAGGCCTTGATATCTTTCGGGTAGTTCTTCACCACCACCGGAGACTTGAAGTGCTCCTCGGCCAGATAGCGCTCGTGCTCGGAGGAGAGGTCGATACCCCAGGAGACCGGGAACTCGAACTTCTTGCCGCAGTTCTTCAGCACTTCGATGGCAGCGGTGTAGTCGATCTGGGCGAAGTCGGAGGAGACGAAACGCTCCAGACGGTCGATGGCATCCTTGTCCACGTGCTGGGCGAAGAACTCCAGATCGTCGCGACGCTCGGTCAGCACGGCGTTGAAGACATACTTCAGCATGGCTTCGGCCAGTGCGGCGTTGGCGGCCAGATCGTTGAAGGCCACTTCCGGCTCAACCATCCAGAACTCGGCCAGGTGACGGCTGGTGTTGGAATTCTCGGCGCGGAAGGTCGGGCCGAAGGTGTAGACCTTGGAGAGGGCGCAGGCATAGGTTTCGGCGTTCAGCTGGCCGGATACGGTCAGGAAGGCCTCTTTGCCAAAGAAATCTTCGTTGTAGTCCACCTTGCCGGCATCGGTGCGTGGCAGGTTTTCCAGATCCAGGGTGGAGACGCGGAACATCTCGCCGGCACCTTCGGTGTCAGAGGCGGTGATGAGCGGAGTCGCAACCCAGAGGAAACCCTCTTCGTGGAAGAAGCGGTGGATGGCTTGCGCCAGGCAGTGACGAACGCGGGTCACGGCGCCAACAATGTTGGTGCGCGGGCGCAGGTGGGCCTGTTCACGCAGGTATTCGATGCTGTGGCGCTTGGCGGCCATCGGGTAGGTGTCCGGATCTTCGACCCAGCCCACGACCTTGACCTCGGTCGCTTGCAGTTCGAAAGCCTGGCCGCTGCCCTGGGAGGCGGCAACCACGCCGGTCACTTCCACGGAGCAGGCAGTGGTCAGACGCAGCACTTCATTCTCGTAATTGGCCAGGGTATTGGGAACAACCGCCTGTACCGGATGGAAACAGGAGCCATCGGATACGGCCAAAAATGAGATCCCCGCCTTGGAATCACGGCGAGTCCGGATCCACCCTTTTACTGTTTGGGTGGTGCCAACCGGATACTTACCGGCCAGCACATCTACTACGGATGCGTGCGTCATCGAAATATTGTCTCCAGCTTGTTCTTGCAGCGCTATTTGCAACACTAGGGGTCTGACCCGGGCACAGATGGCCCACCATGGCAGACTAAGCCGACAATCTTACCCGCGCGGGTTTGATAAACAAGCAAAAATGTCGGACTCTGGTGGGGTTTTCAGCATGGTTCACCCAAGCAGGGTTCCCTCGGGACAGGAGATGCGAGTGAAAGAGAGGCGGCAGGGGCCAGATTGGCTGACACGGGTGTTGCGGGTGCTGGTGCTGCTCTGCTGGAGCGGCTTTATCGTGCTGCTCTCGCTCTATCACTATGCCCGCCCGGAGATTGCCTACGGTTTTCTGGTCTACGGCGGGATCAAGGTGCGCGACTATTGGGACCCGGCGCTCACCCCCTGGCTGGTGTACGGGCTCTGGGGCTGCTGCGGTCTGACGCTGGCGGTCTTGCTGCTGGAGCGCAAGCGCAGCCGCCGTCGCGATGACGCCCTGCATGTCAATCTGGCGATCCTGTTGCTGGTGCTGATCGCCGGATTGCTCTTCTATTACGTCGGCTAATCGCCCGCCTCAACGGGGCTGATCCGGCTCCTGCCTGCTGGCCTTGGGGCGCTTGCCGAGCTGGCGCTCCACGCTGTCGAGCATCTGGTTGTAGGCCACGGCCACCCGGCCAATCTCGTCTCCGTCATCCCCCTCCAGCCGGTGGCCGAAGTCGTGCAAATCGGTCGCCTCTTCCATGGAGCGGGTCAACTGGTTGAGAGGCCGCACGATCCAGGTGCGGATGACCCAGAGGGTCAGCAGCAGTCCCAGCCCGAAGATGCCGGTGAGAATGAGCGCCGAGGTGAGGATATTCTGCTCGACCCGGGTAAACAGCGAGTCGAGGGAGTAGTCAAAGCGCACCGCGCCGAGCACGGTATTCTCCGGCACCAGATGGCAGCTGGTGCAGTCGGTGCCGCGAAAATCCTTCTTGGCCAGCAGCGGTCGGGTGACCACCAGACGGCTGTGCATGCCGTCGTGCACCACCTCCAGACTCCCTTTACCGGCCAGTGCCAGCTGATCATATTCATCCTTGCTCTGTTCGCTCTCCCGGCCCGGCCCGTACTGTTTGCTCACCGCCTCGCCACGGACGATGCGGGCATCTTCCACATGGGCGTGATCGAGAAACTTGCCGCGCAGGGTATCGCGGGCATCCATCTTGCCGGTCAGCATCAGCATGTTGAGGCCGTCGAAGTAGGCTTCGGTCTGCTCGCGGCTCTGCTCCTTGATGAGGGTCAGGATGAGATCGCGCTCGCGCACCGCCTGATAGGCGGCGGAGAAGACCAGTACCATGGAGAAGATGAAGAGCAGGAAAAAGTTGATTTTGGCAGCAATGGAGAGGCGCATGGGCAGTCTTTCTTGATGGTAAAACCGCAGCAGTTTACCCCTCTTGGCGCCTCAGGTCTGGTGTTTTGCTCACATTACGGCAAGTGAAACTGCAGTGACGGGGATAAAGTCGCCCTCTTTATATATCAAATGCGGATAGTCAAACGGGCGGCTGCGATGGCCGCCCGTCGCTTGCCTTAAAACTCGCTCTCGGCGATGGCCTGACTGATGGCGCCGGTCAATACACGCAGTTCTTCCGGGGTGATGACGAAGGGAGGCATCAGGTAGACCAGCTTGCCAAACGGGCGGATCCAGGCGCCCAGTTCGACAAACTTGCGCTGGATGCGCGCCACATCGACTCGCTCTTTCATCTCCACCACCCCGATGGCGCCGAGTACCCGCACATCGGCGACCGCCGGGTGCAGGGTCAGCTGCACCAGCTCGGTACGCAACTGATGCTCGATGGCGCGCACCCGCTCCTGCCACGGTGAGGCCAGCAGCAGATCGATGGAGGCGTTGGCCACCGCGCAGGCGAGGGGATTACCCATAAAAGTAGGGCCGTGCATAAAGACCCCCGCCTTGCCGTCGCAGATGGTGCGGGCGACATGCTCGGTGGTCAGGGTCGCCGAGAGGGTGAGATAGCCGCCGGTAAGCGCCTTGCCCAGACACAGGATGTCGGGGCTGATCCCCGCCCAGTCGCAGGCAAACAGCTGGCCGGTGCGGCCAAAGCCGGTGGCAATCTCGTCGGCAATCAGCAGCACACCGAACTCGTCGCACAGGGCGCGCACCCACTGCAGGTAGCGGGGGTGATAGAAGCGCATGCCGCCAGCCCCTTGCACGATGGGCTCCAGCACGATGGCGGCGATCTCTTCGTGATGATCGGCCACCAGCGTTGCCAGCTCTACCACGCACTGCTCGTCCCACTCGGCGTGGAAGCGGCAGCTGGGGGCCGGGGCGAAGTAGTGCTCTGGCAGGAATCCCTGGTAGAGCTCATGCATACCGCCGTCCGGATCGCAGACGCTCATGGCGCCAAAGGTATCGCCGTGATAGCCGCCGCGCAGGGTGAGGAACTTGGCTCTGGGCGTCCCTTTGCTGTGCCAGTACTGCTGGGCCATCTTGAGCGCCACTTCCACTGCCACCGAGCCGGAATCGGCCAGAAACACCCGATCCAGACCTGCCGGGGTGATCTCCACCAGCTTGCGACAGAGCTCGACCGCCGGAGCGTGGGTCAGGCCGCCAAACATCACGTGGGACATCTTGCCGAGCTGGGCGGTGGCGGCAGCATCCAGTTCCGGCACCTGATAACCGTGCACGCAAGCCCACCAGGAGCTCATGCCATCCACCAGTTCGCGGCCGTCGCTGAGGGTGAGGGTCACGCCCTTGGCGCTGGCCACTTCATAGCAGGGCAGGGGGTGAGTGAGGGAGGTATAGGGGTGCCAGATGTGGTGCAGGTCGAATTCTTGATTGGTCATTTGTTGTTCTGTTGTCAATTGGTTTGATCTGGTCGGTGTTGACAGTCTACGCGTGCTCTCTACACTAGCCAACAATTTCAGCCACTTGGCACTGCGCATCACCATGAGCGCGCAGGCCCGGCGGCGGGTTTTGTGGTCGCCCATCCCGGGATGGCGGGCGCAGGATCCCACTAATAACAACCGGAAGCCATGTATGAATGCTCTCACCGCGGGCGGTCACGCCCTTCGTCATGACTGGACCCTCGCCGAGGTTCAGGCCCTGTTTGCCCTGCCGTTCAACGATCTGCTGTTCCAGGCCCAGACTGTCCATCGCGCTCATTTCGACCCGAACGAAGTGCAAGTGAGCACTTTGCTCTCCATCAAGACCGGCGCCTGCCCGGAAGATTGCAAATATTGCCCCCAGAGTGCCCGCTACCATACCGGCCTTGAGGCCGAGCGGCTGATGGAGGTGGAAAAAGTGCTGGAGCGGGCTCGCGAAGCCAAGGCCAACGGCTCGTCCCGTTTCTGCATGGGGGCCGCCTGGCGCAACCCCAAAGAAAAAGACATGCCCTACATCATCCGGATGATTGAAGAGGTGCGCGGGCTGGGGATGGAGACCTGCATGACCCTGGGGATGCTCACTGCCGATCAGGCGGCGCGTCTGGGCGCTGCGGGGCTCGATTACTACAACCACAACCTCGACACCTCGCCGGAGTTCTATGGCGAGATCATCTCCACCCGCACCTATCAGGATCGGCTCGATACGCTGGAGCATGTGCGCGGCGCCGGCATGAAGGTCTGCTCCGGCGGCATCGTCGGCATGGGCGAACAGGCCAAGGATCGGGCAGGCCTCTTGATGGCGCTCGCCAACTTGCCCCGTCACCCCGAGAGCGTGCCCATCAACATGCTGGTCAAGGTGAAGGGGACGCCGCTGGAAAACGAAGAGAGCCTCGACCCGTTCGAATTTATCCGCACCATCGCGGTAGCGCGGATCATGATGCCTGCCTCCCATGTACGCCTCTCCGCCGGGCGGGAGAAGATGAACGAGCAGATGCAGGCGATGTGCTTTATGGCGGGCGCCAACTCCATCTTCTACGGCTGCAAGCTGCTGACCACGCCAAACCCGGATGAGAACAGCGACATGCAGCTGTTCAAGCGACTCGGCATTCGCCCTGCCCAGCGCGCCCAGAAGCCGGATCAGGTCCAAGAAGAGGAGCTGCTGGCCGAGGTTAGTCGCCAGAGCGAACCTGCCGAGATGTTTTATGACGCCACCCGCCCCCGTGCCGGGGCCGTGCGGTCATGACTGGCCCTGCAGTCACAGGCCCCTTTGCATTGGGCGCGGCGCTGGACGGGCGCGAGCAGGTCGGCCTGCTGCGTACCCGCATCGCGACCGACGGGGCGAGTGGCGGGCGACTCAGGGTAGCGGGGCGCGACTACCTCAATTTTTCCGCCAACGACTATCTGGGGCTGGCGGATCACCCTGCCATCAAGGCCGCTTTCAAGGAGGGGATTGAGCGTTATGGCACGGGCTCCGGCGCTTCGCCGCTGGTGACCGGTTATAGCCGTGCCCATCAACAGCTGGAAGAGACCCTGGCCGAGTGGCTGGGGGTGGAGTCGGTGCTGCTGTTCAACTGCGGCTTTTCCGCCAATCAGGCGGTGCTCAAGGCACTGCTCGGCAAGGAGCATCTGCTGTGGCAGGACAAACTCAACCACGCCTCCCTGCAGGAGATGGGCAGCCAGCTGCCCTGCAAGATGAAGCGCTTCGGCCACAACGACATGGCGGCCCTTGAGCGGCAGCTTGAGCCGAATCGCGGGCTGATTGTCTCTGAAGGTGTGTTCAGCATGGATGGGGATCAGGCTCCCTGGCGCGAGCTCGCAACACTCGCCGCCCAAAGCGGCAACTGGCTGATGATCGACGATGCCCACGGCCTCGGCGTGCTGGGGCCCGAGGGGCGCGGCACGCTGGCTGCGCAGGGAGTAGATCCGGCCAGCATACACATCCAGATGGGCACCTTTGGCAAGGCGCTCGGCGTCGCCGGTGCCTTTGTCGGCGGCAGCCGCGAGCTGGTGGAGTATCTGGTCAACTTCGCCCGCCACTATGTCTACAGCACCCATATGCCCGCCGCGCAGGCGTGCGCAGTCAGCAAGAGTATCGAACTGGTGCGTGCCGCCGATGATGCTCGTGCTCATCTTGGTCAGCTGATCGCCCGCTTTCGGCAGGGAGCAGAGGGGCTGGGTTGGCAACTCGGTGCGAGCGACACCCCGATCCAGCCGCTGCTGGTGGGAGAGAGCAGTGCGGCGCTGCAACTGGCCGAACGGCTGCGGGATCGCGGCGTCTGGGTGAGCGCCATTCGCCCGCCCACGGTGCCGGTCGGTACGGCGCGGCTGCGCATTACCCTGAGCGCGGCTCACCGCGAACAGGATGTGGATCGCCTGCTCGATGCCCTTGGCCCCTGTTCGGGCAGGGCTACTGCGGAGGGCATTCACCATGGATGAGCGCTTCCAGTTGGTGGACAAGGCGCAGCTTGCTCGCCGTTTCGGCGCCGCCGCCCGTCATTACGATGCTCACGCCCGCTTTCAGCAGGAGGTGGGTCAGGCGCTGCTGGAATGGATGCTGGACAGGCCGGTTGGCACTGATCTGACGGTGAGCGGGCTGGATCTGGGCTGCGGCACCGGTTTTTTCTTGCCCCAACTGGCGAACCGTTGTCACCAGCTGGTGGGGCTGGATCTCGCCCCCGGCATGCTGGCGCAGGCCGCCTTGCGTGACAGCGGTGCTCGCCTGCTCTGCGGTGATGCGGAGCAGCTTCCTTTCGCCGATAACGCGTTCGACTGGGTCTTCTCCAGTCTGGCGTTGCAGTGGTGCGAACGTCCGGCCCACGCCTTCGGCGAGCTGCTGCGGGTGGTCAAACCGGGCGGCCAGATCTTTTTCTCGACCCTGCTTGATGAGTCGCTCTGGCAGTTGCGAGCCGCCTGGCAGCAGCTTGATGGTCGCGCCCATGTCAATCGCTTCCTCAGCCTGCCACAATTGGAGCAGGCGCTCGCCGCCGCCGGGGTAGCCTCTCCCGAGTTGCGGTGTGTCACCTGGGATCTCGCCTATCTTGAATTGCCGCAGATGTTGCGCGATCTCAAGGGGATCGGGGCCAATCAGGTCAACGACAATCAGGGGGGCACCGCCTCGGCCGGTCTGAGCGGTCGCGCCAGATTGCAGCAGCTGGCTCAGGCGTATGAGGCGTTTCGCCAGCCCGACGGCAGGCTGGTCGCCAGTTATCGGGTGTGCCTCGGTCGTCTCAGCAAGCCTCGCTGAGCGCCGGGAATCGCAGTATGTGCAGGGCAGTGTGCCACTCCCTGCCAAGGAGAGAACCGTATGAAATCATTCTTTATCACCGGCACCGATACCGATGTGGGCAAGACGCTGGTGGCGCGCACCCTGCTGCGCGAATTCAGCGCACAGGGGATCAAGTGCGCAGGCTACAAGCCGATCTCGGCGGGGTGTGCCCGCACTCCGGACGGGTTGCGCAACCTCGATGCCGTCCTGTTGCAGGAGGCAGCGAGCCTGCCGCTGCCCTACGAGGTGGTCAATCCGTTTGCCTACGAGCCGCCGATTGCGCCCCACATCGCCGCCAGCGAGGCGCGTCAGCCCATCACCCTGGAGGGGTTGAGCGATGGGCTGCGCAAGATAGAGCAGGCTGGCGCCGAGATCACGGTGGTGGAGGGGGCGGGGGGCTGGTATCTGCCGCTCGATCGCAAGCATTTGCTGTCGGACTGGGTCAAGCAGGAGAACATGGCGGTGATCATGGTGGTGGGGGCCAAGCTGGGTTGCCTCAACCATGCGCTGCTCACCTTTGCCGCCATTCGCAACGATCAGCTGCCGGTGGCGGGCTGGGTAATTAATCGGCTCCATGGTTCCATGAGTCATTATCAGGAAAATCTGGACACCCTGAGGGGCCTGCTGCCAGCCCCCTTCCTCGGTGAAATTCCGTTTATAAACAATCCGCTTGAAGCCAATTTGCAGGGGCGTATCGATATCTCGCCGCTACTGTGACGGCATATTCAGCGAACATTCATCGAATCTCCCTAGAATGTCGACATTAACATGATCAGGTGGGGATCCCGAGTGGTCCCCGGTCATGTCCTTTATCTTCACAAGGAGTCTATATGAAGCGAATTATGCTATTCCTGGTGACCAACCTGGCCGTCATGCTGGTGCTGGGGGTGGTACTCAATATCCTGTTCTCGGTTCTGGGGATCAACAAGTCCAGCATTTCCGGGCTGTTGGTGTTCTGTGCCGTGTTCGGTTTTGGGGGTTCCTTTATCTCCTTGCTGATGTCCAAGTGGATGGCCAAGCGCAGCTATGGCGTCCAGGTCATCGAGCAACCCCGTAACGAGACCGAGCACTGGCTGGTGAGCACTGTGGCTCGTCAGGCCCGCGAAGCGGGTATCAAGATGCCGGAAGTGGGGATCTACGACTCGCCCGAGATGAACGCCTTTGCAACCGGTGCCCGCCGCGATGATTCGCTGGTGGCTGTCTCCTCCGGTCTGCTCTACAGCATGAGCCGTGACGAGGCGGAAGCGGTGCTGGCCCACGAAGTGAGCCACGTGGCCAACGGCGACATGGTGACCCTGACCCTGATCCAGGGGGTGGTGAACACCTTCGTGATGTTCTTCGCCCGCATCGTGGCTGGCGTCATCAGCAACTTCTTCAGCTCCAACAACGAGGAAGAGAGCAGCAGCACCGGCGGTTTTGCCTACATGATCACCGTGTTTGTGCTGGAGATGCTGTTTGGTATTCTGGCCTCCATCATCGTCATGTGGTTCAGCCGTCAGCGCGAATTCCGTGCCGATGCCGGTGCCGCCAAGCTGGCCGGTCGTGACAAGATGATTGCCGCCCTTGAGCGCCTCTCCCGCGGTGCCGAGCCGCAGCTGGAAGGCTCCATGATGGCCTTTGGCATCAACGGCAAGCGCTCCATGAGCGAGCTGTTCATGAGCCACCCGCCCATCGAGCAGCGCATCGCCGCCCTGCGTGGTTGATAGATGCTGGATGACAGGGGATAACCCTGAATAAAAAAACGGCTGCCTTTGGGCAGCCGTTTTGCTTTGCAGCGTTTCTTAAAGTTTGAAGTGCCCCATCTCCTGGCGCAGCACCCGCGACAGCTGCTTGAGCTTGGCCGCCTCTTGCGACACGTGGCGGGCGGCATCCCCCGATTGCTCGGAGAGAGAGGTGATGTTGCCGACGGTGGAGACCACCTCGTTGGCGGCGGTGGACTGCTCGCGCAGGGTGTGGCTGATCTCCCCCATCAGGCCGGTGAGGTTGGAGGCGTGACTCTGGATACTGGCGATTGCCTCGCCGGTCTGGTTGGCCAGCGTGACCCCGCGAGAGACGTTGTTGACCGTGTTCTCCATGCTGCGGATGGAGGCATCCGCCCCGCTCTGGATCTTGCTGATCATCCCGGTGATCTGCTGGGTTGACGCCGCCGAGCGACTGGCCAGATTGCGCACCTCGTCGGCCACCACCGCAAAGCCGCGCCCTTGTTCACCCGCCCGCGCCGCCTCGATGGCGGCGTTGAGCGCCAGCAGGTTGGTCTGATCGGCAATGCCGCGGATCACCCCGATGATCTCCGAAATCTGCTGGGTATGACCGTTGAGTTCGGAGATGGTGCTGGCCGCTTCCCCTACCGTGGTGGAGATGTTCTCGATGCTGCCGAGGGTCTCCTTGATAACGCCGGATCCCTCCTCCAGGGTATTGGCGGAGACCTTGCTCAGCTCGTCGGCATGGGTGGCATTGTCGGAGAGGTGGCTGATGCTCACCACCAGCTCCTCGATGGCAGCGGCCATGGTCTGGGTACTGGTCTGCTGGGAGGTGGCGAACTGGGCTGTCTGTTCGGCGATCTGGGCGATGCTGTCGGCAGAGTCGGACAACTCTTCGGTGGAGTGGGAGACCTTGGCGATAATCCCTTTGAGGGTGGTCTGCATACCGCCGAGCAGGCCGATCAGGCTCTCTTTCGAGCCTTGCGGCACCTTGATGGGGCGCGAGAAGTCTCCTTCCGCCAGCAGATGGAGATCGGTCTTGAGCTGTTCGACCGAGGTGCCCACCAGATCGAGCAGGGAGCGATAGGTGCGCCAGAGGAAGAACATCAACACCAGACCGAGGGCGATAAAGAGATAGCGCAACATATCGGTATTGGCGATGGCGCTCTCGACCGCCTCCTGGTTGCGCTGCTCCATCATCACGTAAAAGTCATCGATGGGGGACATGATGCGTCCCTTGTTCTGGTGGTAGGCCTTGTCATGCATCATGGCGATGGCCTGTTGCTGATTGGCGGCGAGATCGCCCTCGGTCTGTTGCACCAGCTTGAAGGCGGCCACTTCGGTGTTGACCAGTGCATCCGAGTTGTTTTTGGCTTCGTTTAGTTTGGCGAGCTCCCCGTCGGTAAAACCGGCATCCTTCATCAGGTCGATCAGGCCGCGGCGCTGGTTGCTATCGGGTCGTGGATTCTGACCGTTGGCGGCGACAAAGTCCCAGTAGATACGGTTGTAGCCTTCCGGCCTCGGTTGCTCGCCGTTGCGAATGGCCAGGATCCGCATGTACTGCTGCTCGTAGGCGGGATCCTTGGTGATGACGTAGGTACGACCGAGTCGGGTCAGATCATCGGAGGATTGGCGCAGCTCATCGGCCAGCAGGTAGGAGACATATTGTTGCCGATAGCTCTCTTCCAGCTGTTTCCCCGCCCAGCTGTAGGCGAAAAATACCAGTGACAGCAGGATCAGGGTAATGACGGATAGCAGCAGGTTGAGCTGAAAGGCGGGCTTGTTCTGTTCCATGGTGGAGCGTCCTTATTCTCATCAGGGAGCGTCTTGTGGCGCATTGCCAAGTCAATGGCTGGCAAGGCTTTTTGCTCTGTGATTATAGGAAGGGAAAGCTTGCTCCGAGGACGATGAACGGAAATAAGCAGAAACCGGGCGGTGGCATTGGCAAAAAAATGACCGGGGTCAATTCCCCGGTCATCTGAGTGAGAGTGAGTTAACGCGGCCCGATCACCAGATCACAAGATCTCCAGATCGGTCAGCGGCACGGCGCAGCAGGTGAGGATCTTGCCCTCGGCACGTTCGGTGGCGGTGATGGCGGGGGCGTCGGGGTGATCCACCTCGCCCGAGACCAGCGTCTGCTTGCAACTGCCGCAGATGCCAGCGCGGCAGCTCCAGGGCAGCTCAACACCCTGTTTGTTGGCCTGATCCAGCACGGTACCCTGATTGTTGCCGGTGAAGGCTTGGGCGCCGATGCGCAGTTGCACCGCCTGATGGGGGCGGGCTACCGAGAGAATGGCGCCGCCAAAACTCTCCTGGCGGATGCGTGCGGCCGGTACGCCGAGGGCGGCGACTCGGGCGGCGGCATCGGCCATAAAGCCGTGGGGGCCGCAGATAAAGACCTCTTTTGCGGCCAGCCCGTTGACCCGTCTCAGATGCTCATCATTGAGTCGCCCTTGCA
Source organism: Aeromonas allosaccharophila (assembly GCF_000819685.1). GTDB lineage: Bacteria > Pseudomonadota > Gammaproteobacteria > Enterobacterales > Aeromonadaceae > Aeromonas > Aeromonas allosaccharophila. The sequence continues at coordinate 77,365 of NZ_CDBR01000053.1, forward strand.
GCCCCTGCCAGTGATTGTCTGGCTGGCTCAGGATAATGGTCAGGGTCATCCCTTGCTGCGCCATGGCGTGCAGTTCGCTGGCGGCGGGAATGTCCGCTTCGCTGCGGCACAGGTGCATAAAATGAACGTCTTCCAGCTCCCCGCGCAGCGCCAGGGTGCGGGCTATCGCCAGCATGGGGGTGACGCCTGAGCCTGCGGATAGCAACAGCAGATCGCGCTCGCGGCCAAGGTGAAACTCGCCAGCAGGATTGGCGGCCAGCAGCCGATCACCCACCTGCAACTGCTGGTGCAGCCAGTGGGAGATGCGGCCCCCCGCCACCTTCTTGACGCTGATGCTGCAGCGATCAGGCTGCTCCGGCGTGGAGCTCAGGGTATAGCGCCGCTGAACTCGCTCGTGTTTGATATCGAGACTGATGGGCAGATGCTGGCCCGGCAGGTAGTCGGGCAGGGGCTCGCCATCGGCCGCCTCGAACCAGAAGGTCTCCAGATCCCGCGCCAGCGGTTCGCGGGCCACGCAGACCAGCTCCCGCTTCTTCGGTGCGGCGTTGGGGTAGACAGGGGGGCGTGTCGTCTCCAGCACCTCGATCTCGCTGCCCGCCTCAATCCACCCTTCGTTCAGCGCCACCAGATTCTGGCCGAAGTAGACCTCGCCATCCTCGCCACGGCGGTAGCGGGTGAGGGTCGCCAGCGGCTCTTTCAGGGCGTTGAACCGATCGGTGCCCGCTTCCACCGTGGTCATGATGCAGCGGCTGCAGGGCTTGACCACCTTAAATTCCACCTCGCCGATGCGGATCCGCTTCCAGCCATCCTCCTCGAAGGGACGGGTGCCGCTTGCCACCAGATTGGTGCGAAATTGACTCATCTGGTGCAGCGCATCGGAGCGCAGGTTGAGATCCTCAAGGGAGGCCTGGCTTATCAGCAGCAGCGGATAACCGTCGGCAAAGCTGACCCGGGTGCCGGTCTTTTCACGAAAACGATCAGAGGTTTCACCCAGCCACAGTAGTTGCACAGTTTCCCCTGCAACCCGGCTTAGCCAGCCATCGGCTTTGGGGTAGGTATGCAGGGCGGTGAAGCGGTCGCTCCAGACGCCGGTAGCTTGCGGGGTGCGGCTGAAGTCGGCCTCTTGCAGGATGAGCGGTTCAAAGCCTGGATAGCGCAGTTGCAAACCGCCTTCGATGGGGGTGGCCACGACCTGTTGCAGTTGGGGGTGGGTGCGGGCGGTGATAAAGGTGCCGTCGGGCTTGACCACCATGTAGCGGCGATCCCCGGCGAGCCCCTCTTCGGTCACCCGGGCGCGAGCCAGTGGCATGCCTGCAGTCGATTTGATGGGGTAGAGGTGAATGCTGGCTAGCCTTGGCATGTCCGGATCCTTGTGAAGTGGCTGTTTTCGTTCGGGAAGGGGGCAACATAGCGGTTCCGTGGCGATCCGGCAATCCTTTCACGGCGGCAGTCTATAGTTGGAAAAACAGTACAAGAGGGCATCGGGATGAAAATGAGCTGGTTGCTGGCGGGGAGCCTTTTTTGCCACGGGCTCTGGGCGCAGGAGCTGACCCTGACCACGGGGGAGTATCCGCCCTACTGCTCCGAGACGCTGAAATATCAGGGGCTGATCCCCCATATAGTGAGCGAGGCATTCAAGAGTGAGGGGGTGAGCGTCAAGTTCCAGTTTTTGCCCTGGAAGCGGGCCTTTCGCTTGTCGGAGGAGGGGGTGGTGGATGGCACTGTCCACTGGTATGAGTCGAGCGAGCGGCGCAAAAGCCATCTCTACAGCGATCCCATCTTGAGCGAGACCTATGTCTGGTTCTATCTCAAGTCAGTTCCACTTGAATGGAATGAGTACCGGGATCTGGCAGAACGCAGGCTGGCTGCGGTCAGTGGCTATACCTACAATGCAGATTTTTTTGCAGCCATCGAACAGGTGCCACTGCAGGTGCAGTTCGTCACCCGGCTGCGCCAGAGCTTCGATCTGCTGCTCTCGGGCCGCGCCGACCTGACCCTGGAGAACATCGATGTCGGTTACTACTCCCTGCGTCAATTCTACCCGGCCAGCACGGTCGATCTGTTCACAACCCATTCAAAACCCGTGATGAAAGTCGAAGGTCACCTGCTGATCAGCCGCAAGCGCGAGAATGCTGACGAGCTGATCCAAACCTTCAATCGGGGGCTCGCCAAACTGAAAGCCAGCGGTCAGCTGGAGAAGATGTTACTTGAGTCACGTTCTGGTCTCTATGAACCATAAAGTGCAACATTTTTTGATCCTGATTCGCTAATCAGTACAAAAAAGCCGCCATTATCGACTCAGTTCCCAGTTTCTAACGCTTTCGCTTCTTCCCTCTCTGGCCACCGTCCGCTTCGGCTACACGGTATCAAGTGCTATCTGAGCGGGCCTGTTACCCAACAAGAAGAAAGCAATGTATGAGCAAACAACTGGACATGACCCCATTGCCGGATCTCTCCCTGAAAACGGGAACAGGCCCGGTGCGTACCCGGCTACCCGTTTGGCGGCCGGCCCTGCCACCCTGCAATCACGCCTGCCCGGCCGGAGAAAATATTCAGGCCTGGCTCTCTTTGGCGCAGGCCGGTCGCTTTGAGGCGGCCTGGCAGACTCTGATCGAAGAGAACCCCTTACCCGCCATTCATGGCCGGGTCTGCTACCACCCTTGCGAGAGCGCCTGCAACCGCGGTCAGGTGGATGAATCCGTCTCCATTCACGCCATCGAGCGTTTCCTCGGCGACGAGGCACTGGTCCATGGCTGGCTGCCTGCACCGCCTGCCCCTGCCAGTGGCAAGAAGGTGCTGGTCATTGGCGCCGGGCCCTCCGGCCTCTCCTGCGCCTGGCATCTCAACCGGCTCGGCCATCAGGTGGAGATCCGCGAAGCGGGGCCGCTCGCCGGGGGCATGCTGCGCTTTGGTATTCCTGCTTACCGCTTGCCCCGCGATGTGCTGGATCGGGAGGTGGCCCGCATCGTGGCCGCAGGTGTCACTCTCACCCTCAACCACAAGGTGGAGGATGTGCTGCGCGAGCGCGATGGGGGGGGCTTTGACGCCGTCTTTATGGCTATCGGTGCCCATCTGGCCAAGCGGGTCGATATTCCGGCCCGGGAGGTGGGCAAGATCCTTGATGCGGTGAGTTTCCTCGAGCAGGCCAGCCTGGCCGAAGAGCAGGGCTTGCCGCCCCCCAAACTGGGACGGCGGGTGGCCATCTATGGCGGCGGCAACACCGCCATGGACGCTGCCCGCACCGCCCGCCGCCTCGGTGTGGAAGAGGCGATGATCATCTACCGCCGCGACCGGGATCATATGCCCGCCCACGCCTTTGAAGCCGACGAGGCCGAAGAGGAGGGGATCAAGATCAACTGGCTGCGCAGCATTCGCCAGCTCGACAACACCAGCATCGAAGTGGAAGTGATGGCGCTGGATGCCGAGGGCAAGCCGGTGCCCACCGGCAAGTTTGAAACCCTCGAAGCGGACTCCCTGATCCTGGCGCTCGGTCAGGAGGTAGACCTCTCGGTGCTGGAGAGCATTCCCGGCGTGCGGGTCAACAAGGAAGGCGTGGTACAGGTGGCGGGCAACCTGATGACGGATGTGCCCGGTCTCTTTGCCGGTGGCGACATGGTGCCCTCCGAGCGCACCGTCACCATCGCCACCGGCCACGGCAAGAAGGCGGCGCGCCATATGGATGCCTGGCTGCGCGGTCGCCACTACCACAAGCCGCTCTCCTACCCGCTGGTGGGGCCGGAGCAGTTGCAACTCTGGTTCCAGACCCACGCCCCAGCCAGCAGTCAGCCGGTCAAACCGGCGTGGGCGCGGGATGACTTTGGCGAGATCATCGGCGGGCTGGATGAGGTGGCCGCCCGTTACGAGGCGGCGCGCTGCTACTCCTGCGGCAACTGCTTCGAGTGCGACGGCTGCTATGGCAGTTGCCCCGAACAGGCCATCGCCAAGTTGGGGCCGGGCAAAGGCTATCAGGTGGATGCCGAGCGCTGCACCGGCTGCGGTGCCTGTCACGACCAGTGCCCCTGTCACGCCATCGAGCTGCGCCAACCGGAGGAGTCCCAATGAAACATGAATTGATCATGGTCGACGGCAACGAAGCTGCGGCCCGGGTGGCGTACCAGCTGAGCGAAGTGTGTGCCATCTACCCCATTACCCCGAGCTCGACCATGGCCGAACTGGCCGATGCCTGGGCGGCGGAGGGGCAGACCAACCTTTGGGGCAACATTCCCACAGTGGTGGAGATGCAAAGCGAAGGGGGGGCGGCTGGCACGGTACACGGCGCCCTGCAGGCGGGGGCGCTCGCCACCACCTTCACCGCCAGTCAGGGGCTGATGCTGATGCTGCCAAACATGTACAAGATCGCCGGTGAATTGACCTCGGCGGTGTTCCATGTGGCAGCCCGTTCGCTGGCGGCGCAGGGGCTGTCGATTTTTGGCGACCATCAGGATGTGATGGCGGCGCGCAGCACCGGCTTTGCCATGCTTGCCTCCGGCTCGGTGCAGGAGGCGCAGGACCTGGCCTTGGTTGCCCACAGCGTCACCCTGCAGTGCCGGGTGCCCTTTATCCACTTCTTCGACGGCTTTCGCACCTCCCACGAGGTGAACAAGATCACTGCCCTGCATCGGGATGAAATTCGCGCCCTTATCGACAACGACTGGGTGCGGGCTCACCGTGCGCGGGCGCTCAACCCGGATCATCCGGTGATGCGCGGCACAGCCCAGAACCCGGATACCTATTTCCAGTCCCGCGAGAGCGTTAACCCCTTCTACGAGGCGGTACCGGCGCGGGTGCAGCAGTGCATGGACAACCTCGGCGAGCTGACCGGCCGACACTACCGGCTGGTGGAGTATCACGGCGCGCCCGATGCCACCGATGTCATTGTGCTGATGGGCTCGGGGGCGGCTACCGCCCGCACCACTGTGGATTGGCTCAACCAACAGGATCGCAAGACCGGGGTCTTGGTTGTGCGCCTCTATCGCCCCTTCCCGGTACAGGCGCTGCTCGATGCGCTGCCCGCGAGCGTGCGTCGCATGGCGGTGCTGGATCGCACCAAGGAGCCGGGGGCGGGCGGCGAGCCGCTGCTGCTGGATGTGCAGAGCGCCCTTATCGACGGTTTGCAGCGCGGCCTTATCAAGCGGCTGCCCTGGCTCAGTGGTGGTCGCTATGGCCTCTCCTCCAAGGAGTTCACCCCCGCCATGTGTGCGGCCGTGTTCGAGGAGCTGGCATCCGATGCGCCGCGCCCGCGCTTTACCGTGGGGATTGTCGATGACGTGTCGGGGCTCAGTCTGGCCTGGCATCCCATCGGTGATCTGGAGCCCGCCAGCCGGGTGCGGGCGCTCTTCTTCGGTCTCGGTGCCGACGGCACGGTGGGTGCCAACAAGAACAGCATCAAGATCATCGGCGAGCTGGAGGGGTTCCACGCCCAGGGCTACTTTGTCTACGACTCCAAGAAGTCGGGCTCGCGCACCGTCTCCCACCTGCGCTTTGGCCCCGAGCCCATCGACGCCCCCTGGCTTATCGAGCAGGCGAGCTTTATCGGCTGCCACCAGTGGGGCTTTGTTGAATCGGTCGATCTGCTGGAGCACGCCGCAGAAGGGGCGACCCTGCTGCTCAATGCCCCCTATGAGGCGGACAAGGTGTGGGGTCAGCTGCCCGAGCGACTGCGCGCCCGCATCCGCGCCCTCAATATCCAGCTCTACTGCATCGATGGGGATCGGGTGGCCGAGCAAAACGGCATGGGCAATCGCATCAACACCATTATGCAGACCTGCTTCTTCGCCCTGGCCGGAGTCTTGCCACGGGACGAGGCTATTGCGCTGATCAAGGAGAGCATCGAGAAGAGTTATGCCCGCAAGGGGCCCGAGGTGGTGGCGCGCAACTTCGCGGCGGTGGACGATACCCTGGCTCACCTCTGCAAGGTGGCGATCCCGGCCGGTGACGAGCAGATCAGCGACTATCCGCTGCCATTGGCACCGGGGGGCAGCGAGTTTGTCCAGCGGGTCACTGGCGAGATGCTGGCGGGGCGCGGCGATCTGATCCCTGTCTCCATGCTGCCGGTGGATGGCACTTACCCCACGGCCACCAGCCGCTTCGAGAAGCGGGATATCGCCCGCGAGATCCCGATCTGGCATTCGGATATCTGCATCCAGTGCGGCAACTGCGTCTTTGTCTGCCCCCACGCGGCGCTGCGGGCCAAGTTCTACCATCAGGACTGGCTGGCGACCGCCCCCGAGGCGGCCCAGTCGGTGCCCGTCACCGCCAAGGGCTTCCCCGATAGCCGCTACACCTTGCAGCTCTATCCGGAAGATTGCACCGGCTGCGGTCAGTGTGTGCAGGCCTGTCCGGTGCGGGCTGGGGCCGATGAGGAACACGAGGGCGAGCGCGCCATCACCATGATGGACAAGGCGCCCCATCTGGCTGGCCAGAAACAGGCGCTGCGCTGGTTCGAGAGCCTGCCCTGGCCTGCCCGCGAGCGGGTGGATTTCTCCACGGTGCGCGGTGCCCAGTTCCTCGAACCCCTGTTCGAGTTCTCCGGCGCCTGCGCCGGTTGTGGCGAGACTCCCTATCTCAAGCTGCTGACCCAGCTGTTTGGCGATCGCATGCTGGTGGCCAACGCCACCGGTTGCTCCTCCATCTACGGCGGCAACCTGCCGACCACGCCGTGGGCCAAGAACGCGGAAGGGAAGGGGCCGGCCTGGTCCAACTCCCTGTTTGAGGACAACGCCGAGTTCGGCTTTGGTTTTCGTCTCACCGCCGATCAGCATCACGGTCAGGCGGTGGCGGCCTTGCAGGCGATGAAGGGGGAGCTGGGCGCAGAGCTGGTCGATACCCTGATTAGCGCCCCGCAGCGGCTGGAGTCGGAGATCCGCGCCCAGCGCACCCGGGTGGCACAAGTGCGCGAGCGGCTGGAGGAGGTGAAGTCCGGCAAGGCCCGCGAGCTGCTCTCCTTGATTGATCAACTGGTGCGCCGCTCGGTCTGGATCATCGGCGGCGATGGCTGGGCTTATGACATCGGCTCATCGGGGCTCGATCATGTGCTCGCCTCCGGGCGCGATGTGAACGTGCTGGTGATGGATACCGAGGTCTACTCCAACACTGGCGGCCAGATGTCGAAATCGACCCCGCTCGGTGCCGTCGCCAAATTCGCGGCGGGAGGCAAGACGCTGGCCAAGAAGGATGTGGCGCTGCAAGCCATCTCCTACGGCAACGTTTATGTTGCCCGCATCGCCTTTGGTGCCAACCCGCAGCAGGCGCTGCAGGCCTTGCGTGAGGCGGAGGCCTATCCGGGCCCGTCGCTGATCATCGCCTACAGCCACTGCATCGCCCACGGCATCGATATGGAGTTTGGTTTGACTCAACAAAAACGGGCCGTGGCTTCCGGTCACTGGCCGCTGATGCGCTACAACCCGGTATTACGCAGATCGGGGCAGAACCCCTTCAGTCTCGACAGCCTGCGCCCCTCCATCCCCCTCGCTGAATACCGGCAGGAGGAGACCCGTTATCGGGTATTGGCCCAGAGCCATCCGGAGGAGGCCGAACGGCTGATGCAGGTGGCGCAACAAGTGGCGTGGCAGAAGTGGGCCACCTACGAGGAGATGGCCACCCGCGAAGCCAGCCATTTCCATCCGCCGGTGTGATGGTGAAGTGAGTGAAATATAACCAAGCGGGCCATTGGCCCGCTTTTTATTAGCAGGTCATGGATGCCTATTTCTGCAATCTGATCACCATCATAATATGTGTAGTGAAGAAAGGTGTTGATATGTTGGAAGAAGCTGGGCAGGATACTTTTAATAAAATCTAATGGCTTTGTTTTATGTAATTAAAGACTGGAAAAGAGGTTGGTATGCAAAACACTTATACGCTATATGTTGCGACTGCTGCATTAGCCGCAGCATGGCTTACTGCTGCGTTTGCTTTTTTCTCTCAATTAAACTCCAAGCATTCAAAAATATCTAATTTTCGACAGGATTGGATAAACAATTTACGCTCTGAAGTTTCTAATTTTATTAGCAACTTTAATAAATGTGTATTTCTTCAGAAAAAAAGAGACAGAAGCAGAGCTCAGAATGAGGAAGCCATGAGAAAGGAGTTAGATCAGCAGTTTTACGATACGTATGGATTGTTGTTGCAGAATAAAATTATGATTCATTTAAGACTTAACAAGAATGACTCTGACAAAAGATTGAAAAAGTTGAATTGCGAATTGTTAAAGTCACTGGATGACGCTGTGTTAGCGTTGAACGAAAATAGATGTCCGAATCATGATGCCATGAATGATAAAATAATTAACCCTGCTGGAGATATATTGAAATTGGAGTGGTGTAGAGTTAAGAGGGGTGAGATTGGATTTATTGTCACATATATTATGTGTTCTTTGATTTTAATCTTAGGTGTTGTTGGTTTGGCCGCAATTTACCGAACGTTACCTCAAGTACTTTATTGAAAGCATTAGGACCGTTTTCATTCAACCTCTAATGGGAGGTTGAACAACGAAGTAAAAGTAGGCACTGGCTTTTTAAGTTCAGTAGAGAGGCTTCCCTTTTATACTGTGGCAGGTAAGCTGCGGGGCACATAGCGTCAAGCAGGAGAAGGGACGATGACAGAGCAAGATATCGCCGGGACGATCGGCATTCTGGGGGCGGGATGGCTGGGGCTGCCGCTGGCGCGGGCCCTGCTGGCGGCAGGCAAGCAGGTGGCGGTGACGGTCAGCAGCGCCGAGAAGGCGGCCCGTCTGCAGGGGGAGGGGATCGATGCCCATCCGCTGACGATTTCTGCCCATATGTCGGATGCATGGCCCATCCCCTGCGAATCGCTGGTTATCTGCGTACCGCCCAGCAAGACCGATGACTATCCGCAGGCGGTGGCAAAGGCCTGCGCGTTGGCCAAAGCGAGCGGCACCCGGCGGGGGCTGTTTGTCAGCGCCACCTCGGTATGGGGGGCGGGGCAGCAGGAGGGGGAAGAACCCCAACCCCGCCATGCCCGTGGCGAGCGGATGCTGGCAGCGGAGCAGGCGGTGCTGGCGGCCGGTTTCGAGGCAGTGATGATAGTGCGCCCCTCCGGCCTTTATGGCCCGGATCGCCATCCCGGCCGTTTTCTGGCGGGCAAGACGCTGGATGGCGGCGCCCAGTCGGTCAATCTGGTCCATCTGGACGATGTGGTGGCGGCTTGCATGCTGCTGCTGGAACGGGGCAAGGACGGGGATGTTTTCAACCTGAGCGCGCCTGTGCATCCGCGCCGCGAGCAGTTTTACCCCTTTGCGGCGCGCCAGCAGGGGCTGCCCGCGCCGGTCTTTATCGAGCCTGCCGGTGAATTTCAGCCCATCGACGGTCAGCTGATTTGCCAGCAGATGGGATTCAACTATCGCTGGCCCGATCCGGCCCACTGGTTTGCCGAGCTCGCCGCCTCGGGCAATTGAGGTTTGCCAAGGGGGTGATCGCCCCCTATCATGCCGCCATCCATGAGAGAGAGGCGGTAATGATGGTAGATACAAAACGTCACCCCGATGGGGAGTTGTTGCTGAGAACCCTGGCAATGCCAGCCGATACCAACCCCAATGGCGACATCTTTGGTGGCTGGATCATGTCCCAGATGGATATAGGTGGGGGCATTATGGCCAAGGAGCTGGCAAAAGGACGTATTTGTACCGTATCCGTCGAAGGCATGACCTTTCACAGTCCGGTCAAGGTGGGTGATGTGGTCTGCTGCTACGGCCGCTGCATGAAGATCGGCCGCAGCTCCATGAAGCTCAAGCTGGAAGTGTGGGTCAAGCCGGTACTGCGGGAAAACGACGCCCAGCGTTACTGTGTGACTGAGGGGATCTTCACCTATGTCGCCATCGACGAACAGGGCAAATCCCGCCCGGTTCCGGTGAGTGCCTGATTAAATCAGCCGGGCATTGATGATGGATATTTCCTGCTCAAGCCCGGTTTTTTGCCGTATCATGCGTTCCAGCATCTCTTCCGAGCCCACATATTGCAGGGTGTCGAACAGGCAGAGATCGCATTGAGGATCCCGTCTTATCTGATAGACGGTGGACAGCTCCACTTGATGACAATTTCCTTGTTGATCATAAAACGTCACGTTGTACCGAAGTTCTTTCGCCATGAGACAGCGTCCTTCTGGTTGGGTGGAACAGGGACTATCAGCTTAGTCGGCGTGGATGACGTTTGTGATGGTCGCAACAAAAAGCAAAGGCGGGCGGTTGTTAGCCAATGAAAAATAGTTATCGCATTCTTGGCACCTCCCTGCTGACCTTGGGGTTGGTAGGTTGTTTTGAGGTGCCGGATCAGAACCATCTGGTCACAGCTCAAGGGATTGTGCCGGGACTCGACTGCCAGCGTCCGCCGCTGGTAGCGTTGGCGACCACGGCGCTGCCCCGTGAATTCGGGGTGACGGTGTGGAATCTCTACAAGGGCCAGCGCAAGAACTGGCGTGAAGGGATGGACAGTTACGCCAAGGGGCAGGATCTGGTGCTGCTGCAAGAGTCGGCCACCCGTCCCGATATGCTCGACTGGCTGCGCGCCGGTGATTTCCAGTGGCAACAGCTGCAAGCCTTCACCCAGGGCGGCGTGTCGTTCGGGGTGATGACGGTGGCCAAGACCCCGCAGGCGTTCGTCTGTGGCGTGCGCTCCCCCGAGCCCTTGCTGCGCATCCCCAAATCCGGGCTGGTGAGCCTCTATCCGCTGCAGGGCGATCCTGACGGCGTCATGGTCATCAATATCCATGCGGTCAATTTCGAGCTGGGGATGGCTACCTTCCGCGAGCAGCTCAACGATCTGACTTCCTTGGTGCGTCGTCATCAGGGGCCGGTGATCCTGGCCGGTGATTTCAACACCTGGAGTGACAAACGTCAGTTCTGGCTGAACAAGCTGGTGGACGAGCTGGGTCTGCAAGAGGCCGTGCCGGTGCCTGACTTGCGTCGCACCGCCTTCGGTCGTCCGCTGGATCACCTCTACTACCGCAATCTGGACCTGATTGAGGTGAGTTCACCGGCGACCGATTCCTCAGATCACAACCCCATCATCGCGCGCTTTGCTGCCCAGTCTGTGACTCCCTGACCCCAGTCTGTGACTTCCTGACAAGGGATGGTGCAATTTCCGCTCATAAAAAAATCCGGCGCCTGATGGCGCCGGATTTTTTAAATGCTCTGGCGGTCAACCCGCTAGGGATGACCCGCAGGAATTACTGGTAGAGACCCAGATTCGCTTTGGCGTAGGCTTCGAAATCGGTGCAGCCACCGATGTGCTGCTCATCCAGGAAGATCTGCGGCACGGTATTGACCGGCTTGCCGGCGCTCTTGGCCAGATCTTCTTTGGTGATCCCTTCGGCATGGATATCCACGTAGCGGAATTTGAAGTCATCGCGCTGTTCGGTCAGCTGCTCGGCGATCTGTACGGCACGGACACAGTAGGGGCAACCCGGGCGACCAAAAATCACTGCAAACATATTTTCTCTCCGTTTTTTAAGCCGTTTATGTATGGCCGTTGATATGAGGCAGGCAACAGCATAGCCCTGCCTCGTGGCGACTTGAAGCCGAAATTATCGATACCGTGATTCGAGTGGGCCTATTGGCTCAGCTCTCGTCGGCGATCTGGATCGGCTGCTGCTGATAGATGCTCTCCAGCACCCCCTTCTCGAATACGGTCCAGGGCCACGGCGCCTTGCTGGCACGGTAGCGCTCATGGGTGGCCGGATCTTGGGACAGGCCGCGCTGGAACATCACGAACGCCTTGCGCTGGCCGCCTGCCGTGTCGATAAAGCCCACCAGATTGGAGGTGCCGGTGATGGTACCGGTCTTGGCGTGCACCTTGTTCTTCATCATGGGGGCGGTGACACTGCGGCGCCACGCCAGGGTGCCATCAACCTGGGAGCTTGGCAGCAGCTTGATCAGGCCAAGCTCGGCATCATTCTTCTGGATGAAGTTGAGCACCGACATCATCTGACGGGCGCTGATGAGATTGTGAGCGGAGAGACCGGAGCCATCGGCCAGGGTGGCGTTGCCCAGATCGATGCCGTTCTTGGTCAGGATGGCGCGCACCGCCATGGTGCCGCTGCGATAGCTGCCCGGCTTGTTGTAGTAGTGACGACCCACGGTTTTGAGGAAGGTATCGGCATAGAGGTTGTCCGATTTCTTCAGCATCTTGGCCAGCATCACCGGCAGGGAGACCGAGTAGTGGGTGCCGAGGGTCTCTGCCCCTTCAGGGGCCTTGTGGGTGACCCGCAGCAGGCCATCATGCTTGATACCGGCACGGTTCATCGCCCAGCGGATGTTGTCCCAGCCCCAGGCTTCCACGTCGTGGATGGCGAAACGCAGACCCTGCGGCTCCTTGTTCGGGGTGATGCAGCCCTTGAGCTCGTAGAAGTTGCCCTTGGCCATGTCCACTTCCAGCGCGCAGAACTGGCGCGCCATGTCGCCATAGCTCATCACCTCCACGTTGTCGGCACCGATGCCGATGGGCACGCCGGTGGCTACATTGCCCACCGCCGGTTTGCCAATCTGGGTGGCAGTGATGGTGCCGTAGGCGCAGTTCTTGTCGATGATGACCGAGGAGACGGGCGCGGCGAAGCAGAGGGTCTGATCCCCCCACGACCAGCCGTTGCCGCGTTCGTAGCCGTTGTAGGCGCCGGTGTTGACGTAGACATTGCCCTTGATGCTGGTGACGCCGAGCTGTTTGAACAGGGCCAGCAGATCCATGCGGGAGAGGGTGGGGTCGCCGACGAAGTTGATCCAGATATCGCCGTTGATGGTGTCACCCTGTTTGGCACCGGGTTGGGCCTGAATGTCGGTGGCGAAGCGGAAGTCGGCACCCAGCTCGAGGCGGGCCGCCAGCGCGGTGAGCACCTTCATGGTGGAGGCGGGGGCGATCATCTGATCCGCGTGGCGGGCGAACTCGACGCCGTTATTGCCCTGCACCATGATGGCGTACTGGCCACCCTGAGGGGGCGTCAGCGGGGCGGCATGAGCCGCCAGAGAAGAAAAGAGAGCACAAAAACCAATCAACAGCCGCTGCATAACATCCTCTAACGTGACGAAGGGCCCGGCAGTGGTGCCGACCCTGATAATTCAACCAGCCGATGCGGGATCGACGGGGGGTAACGCAATTCATGCCATGTATGCCGGTCGCCATCATGCCAGCGAGTTGGCGGTACGATAGCGACCCTCATAATCAAAAATTTTCTCTTTTATCTGCCAGAAGCGCCCCGATTTGCGGGCGATGACAAAATCCGGATGACGGAACTGGCTTTGCGCGGCCAGCACGCTCGCCAGGGTGGCAAATTCGGGCTCCAGCCCCGGGGCGGGCCAATGATGACGCACAAAGTGCTGTTGAAACAAGCGCCGCGCGCCCGGGGAGTGAAATCCGAAGTATTCACTGAGGGTCAACCCATCCTCATCGTGGTAGGTCACCTCCAGCCGCTCCCCCTGTTTGCCGCGCCCGGCTGTGAGGGTTAGCCCGGCGCAGCGGATCACCATGCAATCTTTGAGATTGAGCGCCTCTTTGAGCTTGTCGTCAGGGTCCACCAGCAGCTGATCGCAGCTCTGGCAGCGGCGGGCGGCGATGTCATTCTCCGCGCCGCAGCCGGGGCAGATCTTGGCGCGAAAGCGGTAGTCACACTCCTCGCGGTTGCCCTCGTCATCTTCAAACAGCCCCTGACAGCGGCGGCCGTAGTGCTCGATCACCTTGCCATCCTCGTCGGTCTTGCCCCAGAAGGTGTTGGCAAAGCCGCAGGCGGGGCAGGGCACCTGTACCGGCTCGGTACCGGCGTGGGGGCGGGGCTCCCCCACTTCGGGGGCGAACAGGTTGAAGTTGTTGCCGGCGTAGTCGAGCACCAGACAATCGCTCTTGCCCGGCGAGAGACGCAGGCCCCGCCCGACGATCTGCTGGTAGAGGGAGACCGACTCAGTGGGCCTGAGCATCACGATAAGATCGACATGGGGGGCATCAAAGCCGGTGGTGAGCACCGCCACGTTGACCAGAAACTTGAGCTCGCGCGCCTTGAAGGCGTTGATGAGGGCATCGCGCTCCGGCCCCGGCGTCTCGCCGGTGATAAGGGCCGCCTGCTGGCCTCTGGCCCCAAGCAGGCCGTGAATTTCCCGTGCATGCTCGACGGTGGCGGCGAAGATCATCACCCCCTGCCGGTCGGCGGCATACTCCAGCACCTGACTCAGGATATGGGGGGTGACCCGCTGCTGGCGCTTGAGCTCTCCGTTGAGATCTGCCTCGCTAAAGAGGCCGTTCTCCCGCGGCACCAGCTTGCTGAAGTCGTAGTGGACTATGGGGGCATCCACCATGCGCGGTGGGGTCAGGTAGCCGTTTTTGACCATAAAGCGCAGGGGCAGCTCGAACACGCAGTCGCCGAACAGCCGCTCGCCGTGGCTCTTGACCATGCCGTGGTAGTGGCGCCGGTAGATCCAGCCCAGCCCGAGCCGATAGGGGGTGGCGGTGAGGCCGAGGATCTTGAGGGCGGGATTGGCGGCCTTGAGGTGGTCGATCACCTGATGGTACTGGCTATCGTCATCGAGCGAGACCCGATGGCACTCATCGATGATCAGCAGCGAAAACGCCCCGTCGAAGGCAGCCAGATTGCGGGCGACCGACTGCACCGAGCCGAACACCACCTGGGCGCTTGCCTCCTTGCGATCCAGACCGGCAGCGAAGATATCGGCCTTGAGCCCCCACGCCTCGTACTTGCCGTGGTTCTGCTCCACCAGCTCCTTGACGTGGGCCAGCACCAGCACCCGACCGCGCGCCTTGCGGGCCAGCTCGGCGATCACCAGACTCTTGCCGGCCCCGGTGGGCAGCACTACCACGGCGGGATCCGGGTGTTTGCGAAAGTGGCTGATCACGGCGTTGACGGCGTCGGTCTGATAGGGTCTGAGAACGAACATGGGGGCGTGGTGTTTTGGCATGGTACGGCGCAGGGTGGCGCCATTATAGGGTGCTTGCCGTCACAAAAACAGCGGGCCGGCATGATGCCGGCCCGCAGGGTGCTTGGTTGCTGATCAATGGAACGGGAAGATGTAGTTCATCCAGCTTGCCATGCGCAGCAGCACTTTGCGCATCACAGATACATGGTGGAAGTACTGGGTGTAGACCGCAGCCTGCCCGCTGGCACCGGCAATCATCTGATACTTGGCCCACTCGGGGTCGGTAATGGAGATAACTACCGGCAGGCGACCCGGACGCACCGCCGTGGTCTGATCCAGCAGACCGGCGTTAGCCTGCACGTTACCGGCGGCAATGGCCGGGATCACCGCAGTCACCTTGCCCTTGAAGATCTTGCCGGGGATGCCATCGATCACCACTTCGGCCTCGTCGCCAATCGCCAGACGCTGCATGCTGTTTTGCCAGAACCAGCCAACATAGGCGGTCTCATCCTTGTGGATGAAGGTCATTACCGGGCGGTACATGAAGGGGGTGGCGATCATGCCGGGGCGCAGGGCCAGCTGTACTACATGGCCATCGCTCGGGGCATAGACCACGGTCTGTGCCAGCTGGTATTTGGCTTCATCCAGCTGGGCTTGCAGATCTTCCATCGTGGCCTTCTGCTGGTCAATCTGGGCCACGATATCGTCCACATTGGCCTGGGTCACGTCGAGGTCGCGTTGCTTGCCCACGCCACGGCGCATCAGGTCGCTGGCGCGATCCCGATCCAGCTTGGCGGAGCGCAGCCGCGCTTCGATGGATTTGAGATGTTCGCGGTTGGATTCGACCCGAGCGGTGAGGCTGTCTGCCTTCAGGCGGAACGGCTCGTCATCAAGGCGAAACAGTACATCCCCTTTTTTCACCAGCTGGTTGGGTTTCACCGGGACTTCAACGACCCGGCCCTTGACCAGCGGCACAATCGGGGTGGAGATGTAGTAGTTGCGCGCCATCTCCGAGTAGGGATGGTTGTAGTTCATCAGTATGATCAGGGCGCCGATGATGATGATGCCACCCAGTGCTGCGGTGGGAACCGTCCACTTGTTGAGCGGGATACGGAAGATTTTGAATACGGCCACACACAGTGCCGTATAAGTCAGGATCAGTAGCAGGTCCATGGTTTATCCCTGTTGCTCACTCTGTTCGATAGTGTTGATACGGCTCTTCAGATCGGCCAGCTCCTGCTTGAGGGCGGCCAGATCGTCTTCATCTTTTTCCAGCCGTTGGCTAAAGCCCCAGCCGCGATCCGGCCGATAGAGGGTTGCCCAGATCCAGAGGAAGGGCCACAACACATGCAGGGTAAACAGGCTGACCCAACCCGCGACATGAATAGCGTCCTGATGAGGGTGATTCCGGTGTTTGGCAATATCGTAGGGAATATCGTGGATCACGATGACTCCATAAAAAATGACCAGCCCGACAAAGACGAGCAGGCCAAGAGCAAAATAATCAAGGGCCATTTATAACCTCCACTGGCATGACGCGCAGCTTAATCATGGGTTCCAACAAGCGCTAAAGCAATTAAGAATCACATATTTATCGTTATTTCGCACGGAATCTTAAGCGCTTTCGCTGTATTGAAGCTGAAGCCATCACACAGTTTTGTTATTACTCTATTTGTCATTAAAAAAGGCGCCATAAGGCGCCTTTTTATGCTGTTTTTTGCAGCATTTTTTGCGTATTACCCTTCACTGGCACGGCTGACCAGCGGTTGGCGGAATTTCACCAGGAAGGCAACGGTAATCACTGCGGTGGCGGCCAGACCGATGATGGTGGAGATCCCCATCTCCAGCCCGAACCCGATGGGGGCGTTGGCCAGATAAGTGAACACCACGGCGGTCATGAACATGGCGGGAATGGTGCAGACCCAGTGCAGCTTGCCCTCTTTGATGAGGAAGGCAGCCGCAGCCCACAGCATGATGACGGCGGTGGTCTGGTTGGCCCAGCCGAAGTAGCGCCAGATCACCCCGAATTCAGCCTTGGAGATGATAAAACCAAGGATAAACATGGGGATGGCAATCAGCAGACGCTTGGCCAGCGGCTTCTGGGTCATCTTCAGGAAGTCCGCCACGATCAGACGAGCACTGCGAAACGCGGTGTCACCAGAGGTGATGGGCAGGATCACCACGCCGAGGATGGCCAGAATGCCACCGACTGTGCCGAGCAGGCTGGTGGAGACTTCGTGTACCACGGCTGCCGGGCCGCCGTTGGCCATGGTAGCGTTGAGTGCTTCGGTGCTGTCGTAGAAGGAGAGACCCAGGGTGCACCAGATAAGGGCGATGATCCCTTCACCGATCATTGCACCGTAGAAGATGAAGCGGCCGGATTTTTCGTTCTGCATGCAGCGCGCCATCAGCGGTGACTGGGTGGCGTGGAAGCCGGATACCGCGCCACAGGCGATGGTGATGAACAGCAGCGGCCACAGTGGCAGTTCGGTCGGGTGCAGGTTGGAGAAGTCCATCCCGGTGTTGTAGAAGCCTTTGCCGGAGGCGATCAGGCCAACGATGAGGCCGACCGACATGAAGACCAGCAGGGCGCCGAAGATGGGATAGAAGCGACCGATGATCTTGTCGATGGGGACTATGGTCGCGAGGATGTAGTAGGCAAAAATTGCCACAATCCAGTAGACCAGATCGGTGGAGGTGAGGTTGGCGAGCAGCCCTGCCGGGCTCAGCACGAATACCACGCCCACCAGCATCAGCAGCACTACGGCAAACAGGTTCATGAAGTGCTTGGCGGCGGTGCCCAGATGTTCACCGACCACGGTCGGCACCGAGGCACCCTTGGCGCGCACCGACAGCATGCCGGAGAAGTAGTCGTGTACCGCACCGGCGAAGATGCAGCCAAAGACGATCCAGAGCATGGCGACCGGACCGTAGAGGGCACCGAGGATCGGGCCGAAGATGGGGCCGACGCCTGCGATGTTGAGCAGTTGCACCAGATAGACTTTTTTGTCCGACATGGGGACATAGTCCACCCCGTCAGCCATGGTAATGGCGGGGGTTTTCAGCTCGGGTTTCGGGCCAAATATCCGCTCGATGAACTTGCCATATATGAAGTAGCCGGCCACAAGCAAGCCGACACAGAGGAAGAACCAGATCATTGTTACGCTCCTGCATTGTTATTTTTTAGTGTGCAGAGCGAGTCTAAAACGGTTGCGCCTGTCTGGCAGGTGAAACCACCCGAGCGGCGTTTTGGCGCGCCGAGCGGTCGGCGGCTGTGATCAGGCGCACACTCTTGGCTCAGTCCAGTCCCAGCTGATCCTTCAGTTCCTTGAGATAGCGGCGGCTGACCGGCACCCGGGCGCCGCTTGGGGTGACGATTTCCGCCAGCTGGTTATCCAGCAGCCGGATCTCGAAGATGGCGTTGGGGGAGACCAGATACTGGCGGTGGCAGCGCAGCAGCGGACTCTTTTCTTCCAGAGATTTGAGGGTGAGCTGGGTGTGGAACAGCTCGCCCTGACAAGCCACATGGACGCCACCGAGATCGGAGAAGGCATACTCCACCTGTGCGATGGGCAGCAACCTGACCCGATTGTGCAGATAGCCCGGAATGTGTTCGATGGTGGGGGCCAGCCGCTCGATGGGCTGCGGGGAGATATCCTGCTTGAGGCGAGCGAGGGTTTTGGCGAGGCGCGCGGGCTCCACCGGTTTGAGCAGGTAGTCGAAGGCGTTCTCTTCGAAGGCCTGAATGGCATACTCGTCAAAGGCGGTGACAAAGACGATGCGGGGTAGGGGATCGAGCATGGCAACCAGTTCCATACCGCTCAGCTTGGGCATCTGGATATCGAGGAACACCACGTCGGGCTTGAGCCGTTGAATAAGCGGCAGCGCCTCGATGGCGTTGGCCGCTTCCCCGACTATCTCGATGGCGGGATCGCAGGCAAGGAGCTGTTTCAGCTCCTCACGGGCGTAGAGTTCGTCATCGACAATCAGGGTGCGGATCATGGTTGCTCCTTGGGGATGGTGAACGAAACCCGGGTCCACTGCTCCGGCTCGCAGTTAATGGTCACGCCATAACGTTCGCCAAAGGCACTCTTCAATCGCCGGTCGACGATGGTCATGCCAAGACCATCGCCAGCGGGGCGCGCTTGCCAGGCACCGGCGTTGTCTTCCACATGGATGGTGACGCTGGCGGGCTGTTCCTCGGTCCAGAGGCGAATGCGCCCCTGCGCCAGCAGGGTCGAGATGCCGTGCTTGATGGCATTCTCGATCAGTGGTTGCAGGGTGAAGCTGGGTAGCCGCAGTGTGGCCAGATGGGGCGGAATGTCGTTTATCACCGTCAGCCGATCGCCAAAGCGGGCCAGCTCGATCTCCAGATAGGATTGGCAGTGCTCCTGCTCCTCCTGCAGGGTGGCAAGACCGCTCTGGCGCTTGAGGTTCTTGCGAAAGAACAGCGACAGATGCAGCAGCAGGTCTCGCGCCTTGTCCGGATCGCGCCGGGTGATGGCACTGATGGTGTTGAGGGTGTTGAACAGAAAGTGGGGGTTGATCTGGGCCTGGATAAGTTTCAACTCGGACTGCACCAGCAGCCGCTGATGCTGCTCCAGCCGACCGGCCAGCAACTGCTGTGACAGCAGGTTGGCAATCCCTTCCCCCAGGGTGTGGTTGATCTTGAGAAACAGCCGTTTCTTCGGCTCGTAGAGCTTGATGGTGCCGATCACCCCCTTGTCTCCCTGCAGCGGGATCACCAGCACCGAGCCCAACTGGCAAGCGGGGGAGAGGCTGCAGCGATAGGGCTGGCTGTTGCCATCGGCAAACAGCACCTTGTTGTGGGCGATGGCCTTCATGGTGATGGCCGATGCAATGGGGGTGCCCGGCAGATGGTGATCTTCCCCGGTGCCGATAAAGGCGAGGATCTTCTCGGTGTCCGTGATGGCGACTGCCCCTACGCCAGTCTCTTCCTGAATGATGCGGGCAATCTTGCTGCTCGCCTCTGGCGTAAAGCCCTGACTCATGGTCCCCACGGTGCGGTTGGCGATATTGAGCGCCTTGGCGGAGAAGACTCGGGAGAACTTCTCATACATCCGCTGCTGGTCGCGGATCATGCTGATAAAGAGCGCCGCGCCACAGGAGTTGGCCAGGATCATCGGGGTCGCGATGGTGCGCACCAGCAGCAGGGATTTGTCGAACGGGGTTGCCACCAGCAGGATGATTATCATCTGCAGGATCTCGGCGTAGAGGGTGGTAAAGAAGGCGATGCGCGGTTCAAACAGGGCGTCCGTTCGTCCCGAGCGCATCAGCCGCCAGTGCACAATGCCCCCGAGCAACCCCTCGCAGGTGGTGGAGATGGCGCAGGCGAGATCAGTAAATCCCCCCAGCGTATAGCGGTGCAGACCGCCGGTCAGTCCCACCAGAAAGCCCACCAGCGGGCCCCCCAGCAACCCTCCGAGCACGGCGCCGACCGCCCGGGTGTTGGCGATGGCATCGTCGATATCGAGGCCCACATAGGTGCCGAGGATACAAAAGCTGGAAAAGATGATGTATATCAGTATCTTGTGAGGTAGTCTCACCGAATAGTTGGCAAGTGGGCGCAGCAGCGGGCTCTTCGAGAAGAGATAGGCGATCACCAGGCTGACGCTCATCTGTTGCAGCAAGGAGAGGACCAACTGCATAAAAAACGCTCCTCATAAGCCAGCCGAAAAAATCACCAGCCCGTGAATAAGTGTGATCAGGATCTTGTTCTGTTGGCCCACATGGCCGCAATCGGCGGTCAGTTTGCCAGAACAAGTGAATAAAACCATATTAAATCAGCACGTTAAATTGATATTTGTGTAAGCGACAGCGGGTTGGTATTGATGGATAGAGCATGAATGTATCCGCTGGATACGCCACACGGAGGTGGCATGCTCCGCCCGGCCCCTTGGCTGGGCGTTTTTTATACATGGTCAGATGGCAACCTTCCGATGGGAGTTCGAGCAATTATTCCGGTTTGTCCAATGAGTTATCCCCAGCTTCTGGGGATAACTCAGAAGGCAAAGTAGTAGCAGAAGCGGCGGGTCAGGTTGAAGAACTGCCGTTGTCCCTCATCCAGCTCATCCTGTTTGATAAAGGAGGTGATAGTGCGCTCGTCTTCCCGCAGATCGATCATGGCCACCCCTTCGGGCCGCTGGGCCTTGATATAGGGCAGGATCTTCGGTTTGAGGGGCATGGTGGGCTCGGTGGAGAGCACCAGCGCGATGCTCTCGTCGGAGAGTTTCACCAGCGATCCCGGCGGATAGACCCCCAGCACCTTGACCAACAACTTGACCAGATTCTGGTCGAATTTCTTCTGGGATAACTTGTAGAGCTGACTGATGGCCTGACTCGGCGCGGCCGGGTTGCCGCTATTGCGGGGATGGAGCAGCTCGTCGTAGAAGTCGACCAGCCCGATCAACCGAGCCAGCGGCGGGATCTCCCCGCCCTTGATCCCGAGCGGATAACCGCTGCCATCGAGTCGCTCGTGGTGCAGATGGGCGACCTGACGGATTTTCGGCTCAAAGGCGTTGAGCTGGGTCAGCATCTCCAGCCCGTACTGGGGATGCATATTGAGGAAGTTCTGCTCGGCCTTGCTGAGATCGCCGCGTTTCTGGGTGATCTGACTCGGGATTTTCAGCTCGCCGATGTCGTGGATAAGTCCCGCAAGCCCGGCCTCCTCCAGTTCGATGGGGTTCATCCCCAGCTCGCGCGCCATCAGCATGGCGATAAAGGCAACGTTGAGACTGTGCTGCAGCAAGATGTCGGTGTGGGGGCTGCGAATAAGGTGCAGTCCGAGGGGTCCTTCGTGCTGACTGAGGGTGAAAGCGGCATTGCGGACGATCTGGGCGGTGTTGGCCAGCCCTTCATCCGGTTTGAGATTGAGCGCCCCGAGCGCATCGCGCAGATCGCTCATGGACTGGCCAAAGGCTTTGTCGGCGGCGCGCATGGAGCGGCGAAAGGCTTTCTCATCAAAAGAGGGTGGGCCCGAGGCAATCAGCTCTTCCAACTCGTCAAGATCGGGCCCTGCATCGGGAATATCACCGCGCAGCAGCGGCTCGATGGGTAGATCGCTCTTGTCGGGGTCGACCATCAGCAGGGTGAGATCAAGGTGACGGATAATGTCGAGCTGCTGCTGATCCTTGATCTTGAAGGTATTGAACATAAAAGGGTGGTTAGTCCATCCCGTGGGGAGATGGATATAGTGGCCTACTCTCAACTGCTCTATGGAAGCCTGGATCAGTGCCATCGGTTAACCTGCATTTCGTGAATGCCTACTCAACAAGCTAGCAAAATCCGATGGATAGACAACTAAAAATCCATTTCGGGACCGCGGAGCACCCCGTGCTGTGATGGGGCGCACGAGCCCCCTGCTTTCCCTCTTAATTCGCTCTTAAGTTTTACTTCCTACGCTGGCTCCATCGTTTTGTTGGCTTGACCGGCCCCTTGCGCTGCTGGCAGGTATGTAGGAGTTGTTTATGCGAGTAACCTTCGGTGTACTGCAGACCAATCTATTACTGGTGCTTTTTTTTGCCCTGGTACTGAACTGGCCGATCTTTTTGCATTTTTATACGGTGCTCAGCGCCCTGACCCATGTCAAAGCCGGATTTGCCATCTCGATCCCGCTGGTGCTGAGCGCGGCGCTCAATGCCGTGTTTATTCCCTTCACGTTCCGGTTTGTGCTCAAGCCCTTTTTTACCGTGCTCATTCTGACTGGCTCCATCGTCAGCTACGCCATGCTCAAATACGGCGTCATCTTTGATGCCGGCATGATCCAGAACATAGTGGAGACCAACAGTGGTGAGGCGGGGGCCTATTTGAATGGCTCGGTTGCGCTCTGGTTTATGCTGACCGGGCTGTTGCCTGTTCTGGTGCTCTGGTCACTGCGGATCCGCTATCCGGCTCGCTGGTATCAGGGGTTGGCGTTGCGGGCTGGTGCACTGGCTATCTCTCTGCTGTTTATCGGGGGCGTCGCGTCACTTTACTATCAGGATTACGCTTCGGTCGGGCGCAACAACAAGTCGCTGGCCAAAGAGATTGTGCCTGCCAACTATGTGCACGGCCTCTACAAATATGGGCGGGATGTGCTGTTTGCCACGCCGATCCCCTACCAGCACTTGGGAACCGATGCCAAGGTGGTGGCACGGGGAAGCAAGCCGACTTTGATGTTCCTGGTGGTGGGGGAGACGGCGCGCAGCCAGAACTACTCCCTTAACGGGTATGGCAAGGCGACCAACAGCTTTACGGCAAAAGAGCAGGGAGTGGTGTCGTTCAGGAATGTGCGCTCTTGCGGTACAGCAACAGCCGTTTCGGTGCCCTGCATGTTCTCCAACCTCACGCGCCGTGGCTACGATGACCAGCTTGCCAGCTCCCGTGACGGCCTGCTCGATGTGCTGCAACATGCCGGAGTCTCGGTATTGTGGAAAGAGAACGATGGCGGCTGCAAAGGGGTGTGCCGCAATGTGCCGACCATCGAGATCCTTCCCAAATCCTATCCTGCGCTCTGTCAGGGGGAGTCTTGCTATGACGAGGTGCTGCTGGAGGGGCTGGATCAACAGATTGCAGGCATGAAGGGCAACAAGCTGGTGGCCTTTCATCTGATGGGCAGCCATGGCCCGACCTATTTCCGTCGTTACCCTGCCAGCGAGCGCGTCTTTATGCCGGACTGCCCGCGTAGCGACATTGAAAACTGCAGCAACGAAGAGCTGGTCAACACCTATGACAACACCATCCGCTACACCGATAAGGTGGTGGGACTGCTGATAGACAAGCTCAAGTCGCTGGAGAGCCAGTACGATGTGGGGCTGGTCTATCTCTCCGATCACGGCGAATCCCTTGGGGCCATGGGGCTCTATCTGCACGGCACGCCCTACAAGTTTGCGCCGGATGATCAGACCCGGGTGCCGCTGCTGACCTGGTTCTCGCCTCAGTTACAGGCCGATCGCCAGCTGGATATGGGTTGCCTGGCAGCGGAGGCGAGCAGTCAGCGTTTCTCCCATGACAACCTCTTTCACTCCATGCTGGGGATCATGGATGTGCAGACGAGTGTTTACGACAACAAGCTGGATCTGTTCAAGCCATGTCGGGCGGGCTAAACCGCTAGCAAGCACACAATAGAAAACGGCAGCCAGTGGCTGCCGTTTTGTTATCTCGCAAGATCAGTGTCTTACTTCTGCTCCATGATGATCTGTAGCAGATCTCCCTCCAACAGGGCGCGCTTGACCAGCGCAAAGCCGCCATAGGTCGGCTGGTTCTGGAAGCGGGCTTTCACGATGGGCAGGCCACGGTGGAAGCTCGGCAGGGATTGATGCTCGACGCAGCGACGGATGGCCGGGAAGAGGATCTCTTCGGCGGCGGTGATTTCGCCGGCGATCAGCACCTTCTGCGGGTTGAACAGGTTGACCGTGATGGCCACGGCTCGTCCCAGATGCTCACCCACGTTCTCGATGACACTGCGGGCCAGTTCATCGCCTGCCAGCGCAGCCTTGCACACCTCCTGAATGGTGATGTGCTTCTCTTGCAGCGCGCTCTGGTGACCGCGGCTGATGAGCTCCTTCACCTTGTCGATGATCGCTTCGTTGGAGGCGATGGTCTCGAGGCAGCCGAAGTTGCCACAGTGGCAGCGCTTGCCGAGCGGCTCGACCTGGATATGGCCGATCTCGCCGACGTTGCGGTTCTGACCGAGGAACACCTGACCCTTGGTGATGATCCCCGAGCCCGTCCCCTGGTGGACACTCACCAGAATGGAGTCCATGCAGTCGCGGGACTCTCCGAAGAAGTGTTCGGCCAGCGCCAGCGAGCGGGTGTCGTTGCCCACGTAGCAGGGGAGGTTGAAGTGGTTCTCAAGCAGCTTCGCCAGTCCCAGATTGCGGATCTGGTACTTGGGGGTGTAGATGACCATGCCGGATTCCGGGTTAACCAGACCCGGCATGGTCAGCGCGATGCTGATCAGGTTGCGGCTGCGTTCGCGGTTGGCATCGATAAAGGCGCCAATCTCCCGCAGCAGCATGTCGACCACGGGTTGCTGGTCGATCTCGGTCACCTGAGTGACGTGCTGGTCGAGCTCCTTGCCATCGAGGTCATAGAGACTCAGTTGCAGGTAGCCACGGCCCAGCTTGGCAGAGACAAACTGAAAGCGTTGTTTGATGGTGGTCAACGAGATGGCCCGCCGCCCGCCGGTAGAGGCTTGCGGTGAGGTCTCCTTGATCAGGCCATGCTCGATCAGTTGCCGGGTTATCTTGGTCACGCTGGCCGGGGCCAGCTGACTCAACTCGGCAATCTTGACCCGGGAGATGGGGCCTTGCAGGTCAATGAGCCGATATACGGCGGCACTGTTCACCTGCTTGATAAGATCTACGTTTGCTATTTGTCCGCCAGTCATGATGTCACTGTTGTGTGTAGTGTCCGTTAACCACGGTCCCACGGACCGTGAAGTCCTGATCGAAGACAGTGAGGTTGGCTACTTTACCGACCTGGATACTACCGAGACGTGAGTCCCATCCAATGGCGCGAGCGGGGTAGAGGCTGGCCATTCTCAGTGCTTCATCGAGCGGTAATCCGACCTGCTTGACCAGATTTTCCACCCCCTCAATCATGGTGAGGGAGGAACCGCCGAGTGTACCATTCTCGTCGACACACTGACCATCGCGTAAAAAGACGGTGGTGCCACAAAAATCAAATTTCTCAAAGCCTTCCGGCGCACCGGCAGCGGCGGTGGCGTCGGTGACCAGCACCAGTCGCTCACCCAGCACCTTGTGTGCCAGTCGTACGTTGGCCCAGTGAACGTGGTGACCATCGACGATGATGCCGGCATAGACATCCTTGCGGTCATAGATGGCACCCACCACGCCTGGCTCACGACCGTTGAGGGTCGGGGTCATGGCGTTGTAGAGGTGGGTCGCAAAGCGGATCCCATTATCGAATCCGGCCATCGCCTGATCGTAACTGGCGGCAGTGTGACCGGCCGAGACCAGAATGCCCGCGTCCACCAGACGGCGGATATGGGCTGGCTCGTTGCGCTCCGGCGCTAGGGTGATCTTGGTGATGGCATCCGCGTTGGCGCAGAAGAAGTCGATCATCTCGTCCGCTGGCTGGCGAATTTGCGCGGCAGGGTGGATCCCCTTGCGCTTGAGGTTGGTGTAGGGCCCTTCCAGATGGACGCCCAGCACCTCGTTGGGGTTGGCCGCCATGTAGTCGCGGGTGACCGCAACGGCCTGCTTCATGTCGGCATCCGGACTGGTGATCAGGGTCGGCAGGAAGCTGGTGGTACCGGATTTGAGGTTGGCGGCCTGCATGGTCGCCAGGGTCTCGGTGGTGATGTCGGTGTTGAACATCACCCCGCCACAGCCGTTGAGCTGCACGTCGATAAAACCGGCGGTCAGGTTGGCGCCCTTGAGGTCAATCTGCTCGATGCCCGCTGGCAGCTCGGCCAGGTGAGAGATGGCGACAATCTTGTCGCCCTCGACAAGCACCCCGTAGCCGGTCAGCACGCAGCTGCCGGTGTAGAGGGTGCAGTTGGTCAATGCGTACATGACGACTCCTTACAGACGGCCGATATTGGCGGCTTCCAGCTGCTGGAAGTAGCGGACGGTCTTGACCTTGAGCTCCATGGTGGAGGGCTCGTCGCACACCATCATTCCCTTCGGATGCAGTTGCAGGGTGGAGATGGTCCACATGTGGTTGACACTGCCTTCCACGGCGGCTTGCAGGGCCAGTGCCTTGCTGTGACCGGTCACCAGGATCATGATCTCTTCGGCATCCATCAAGGTGCCGACACCCACGGTCAGCGCCAGCTTGGGCACCTGCTCCATGTCGCCGCCAAAGAAGCGGGAGTTGGCGATGCGGGTATCTTCGGTCAGGGTCTTGACCCGGGTGCGGGAGGAGAGGGAAGAGGCCGGCTCGTTGAATGCGATGTGGCCGTCGTTACCCACGCCACCCATGAACAGGTGGATCTTGCCGTAGGACTTGATCTTCTCTTCGTAGCGCTTGCACTCGGCCACCAGATCGTCGGCATTGCCGTTGAGGATGTTGATGTTCTCGGGGCGAATGTCGATGTGACAGAAGAAGTTGTTGTGCATGAAGCTGTGGTAGCTCTCCGGGTGATCTTCCGGCAGGCCGACGTACTCGTCCATGTTGAAGGTGACCACGTTCTGGAAGCTCACTTCACCGGCTTTGTGCAACTCGATCAGGCGCTTGTAGGTGTTGAGCGGAGTACCACCGGTAGGCAGACCCAGTACGAAGGGGCGATCCGCCGTCGGCTTGAACGCGTTGATGCGGTCAACGATGTAACGGGCAGACCAGAGGCCTACTTGGCTGGCAGATTTCAACGGGATCAGGCGCATGATGGATACCTCTGTTTCGGGTTGCGACCGGGTTGGCGGTGGCAATTGGCTAAGACGGATTCAAGTTGTTTTATAGCGTAAATAAAGATTGCGAACTAAGCCACATCTATCCACCACCTTTATCTTGTTTGGGTGATAACGATCACGATTATTGGTTTATTAATTTGCGCAGCGAAATAAAAGCCCTAGACTGCCAATCAAGCCTTGATGGCTTATGCGTCAAACGTGATAAGCACTTAATTTCTAGAAAAACATTAACTAAGGAGAGGAACCGTGAACATTCTCGGTTATTTGCAAAAGATCGGCCGTGCCCTGATGGTGCCGGTAGCGGTATTGCCTGCCGCAGCGATCCTGATGGGGGTTGGCTACTGGATTGACCCGAATGGTTGGGGTGGTGACAGCGCGCTGGCTGCCTTCCTGATTAAGGCGGGTGCAGCCATTATCGATAACATGTCCGTACTGTTCGCAGTCGGTGTCGCTTACGGTATGTCCAAGGATAAAGACGGTTCTGCTGCCCTGGCAGGTCTGGTCGGCTTCCTGGTTGTTACCACCCTGCTGAGCCCGGGTGCTGTGGCCCAGATCAAGAGCATCCCGGTGGATCAGGTTCCTGCCGCGTTTGCCAAGATCAGCAACCAGTTCGTCGGTATCCTGTGTGGTGTTATCGCCGCTGAGCTGTACAACCGCTTCAGCAGCGTCGAACTGCACAAGGCACTCTCCTTCTTCTCCGGTCGTCGTCTGGTACCGATCGTAACTTCCGTCGTGATGATCGTCGTCTCCTTCATCCTGATGGCGGTATGGCCGGCAATCTACGGTGGTCTGGTCTCCTTCGGTGAATCCATCGTGAGCCTGGGTTCCACTGGCGCCGGTATCTACGCCTTCTTCAACCGTCTGCTGATCCCGATTGGTCTGCACCACGCCCTGAACTCCGTGTTCTGGTTCAACGTGGCCGGTATCAACGACATCCCGAACTTCCTGGGTGGTCAGGTTACCATCGATGCCGCGCTGGCCGCTGGCAAGAGCCTGGATCAGGTGAAAGGCGTGGTCGGTATGTACCAGGCTGGCTTCTTCCCCATCATGATGTTCGGTCTGCCGGGTGCCGCTCTGGCCATCTACCACTCCGCCAAGAAAGAGAACAAAGAGAAAGTTGCTTCCATCATGATCGCAGCTGCCTTTGCCTCCTTCTTCACCGGTGTAACCGAGCCGCTCGAGTTCTCCTTCATGTTCGTGGCGCCGGTACTGTATGTCATCCACGCCGTACTGACCGGTATCTCCGTGTTCATCGCGGCCTCTATGCACTGGATGGCTGGTTTCGGCTTCAGTGCCGGCCTGGTGGATATGGTGCTCTCCAGCCGTAACCCGCTGGCGACCAACTGGTACATGCTGATTGCTCAGGGTCTGGTGTTCTTCGGCCTCTACTACGTGGTGTTCCGCGCAGTGATTGCCAAGCTGAACCTGAAAACCCCGGGTCGTGAGGAAGATGAGGACACAGCTCCGGCTGTCGCCCAATCTACCAACCGTACCGAGCTGGCCAAGCAATACCTGGAAGTGCTGGGTGGTCAAGAGAACCTGGTCTCCATCGATGCCTGCATCACCCGTCTGCGTCTGACTCTGAAAGACCGCAGCGTCGTCGATGAGCGCAAGCTGAAAGCCCTGGGTGCGGCCGGTGTGGTCAAACTCGGTGAGCAGAACCTGCAGGTGATTCTGGGCCCCTTGGCCGAAATCATCGCCGGTGAGATGAAAGCCCTGCGTTAATCGAGCACTCGCTCACCTCAAGTCTAAGTCCATTGTTGACATAACTAAGGGCCCCGCTCCGGGGCCCAATATAAAAAAGCCAAGAAAATCCAACCTTTACTTCAAATGAGAGCAGCAGTTATGAACTTGAAACATTCTCTGTTAGCCATTGCCATGTCTACCGTTTTTGCCGGCCCTGCGCTGGCAGCCGATGCCGCCAAGCAGGCCGTGGTCGACTCCCTCGCCAGTAACCTGGTGGTCAAGTATGAAGTGGTCACCAACGACGGTGCCGGTGCCGGCCTCGATTGCCAGGCGCTCGGTTCCGAGTGGGCGAGCTGCGGCGTTGCCAAGCTGCACCTGACCAACACCGGTGCTGACGTGACCTCCAAAGACTGGAGCATCTACGTCTCCTCCATCCGTCGTATCCAGCGTGTGGATAACGACCAGTTCACCATCACTCACCTGACCGGCGATCTTTATCGTTTGACGCCAACCGAGAAGTTCCAGGGCTTTGCCAAGGATGCCACGGTCGAAGTGCCGCTGGTGGTGGAATATTGGGTACTGTTCGAATCCGACATCATGCCGAACTGGTATGTCGCCAGCGAAGGTGCCGAGCCGAAAGTGCTGGCCAGCATGAGCAACATCGATGATGCCAGCACCTACGAGAAGCCGATGCCAGCCGATGGCTGGAAGCGCACCAAGGATGACAAGAACATCCTGATGAACAGCGAAACCCGTTTCGCGGCCAACCAGACCAGCGCGCTGCTGCCTGCTGGCAAGATTGAAAACCAGATCCTGCCAACCCCACTCAAGCAAGTGGTCAAGGCTGGCCCGCAGGTTGACTTCTCTACCATCAAACTCAATGCCCTGGACTTGCCGAGCGATCGCGCCGAGGCCCTGAAGGCTCAACTGACCAAGCTGGGTGTTACCCTCTCCGACACCGGCTACCCAGTGACCATCAAGCTCGGCAGCAAGCTCAAGCAGGCTGAAGGCTATGACATGACCATCGGTCAGAAAGGCACCGTGATCCAGGGTCGCGACATCGACGGGGCATTCTGGGGGGCGCAATCCCTGATCTCCCTGCTGGGTGTTGATGACAAGCTGGTGAGCCCGATGACCGTCGAGGATGCGCCGCGCTTTGAATACCGTGGCATGCAGACCGACGTGGCCCGTCATTTCCGCAGCCTGGATACCATGAAGACGCTGGTTGACCAGATGTCTGCGACCAAGCTCAACGTGCTGCACCTTGGCCTGACCAACGATGAAGGCTGGCGTCTGGAGATCCCGGGTCTGCCGGAATTGACCCAGGTCGGTAGCCAGCGTTGCCACGACGAGTCCGAAACCAAGTGCCTGATGCCGCAACTGGGTTCCGGCCCGACCAGCGACAACCAGGGTTCCGGTTTCTACAGCAAGTCTGACTACGTGGATCTGGTGCGTTATGCCAAGGCCCGCGGTGTGACCGTGGTGCCAGAGATCAACATGCCGGCCCACGCCCGTGCTGCCGTGGTCTCCATGGAAGCGCGCTACAAGCGTCTGATGGCGGAAGGCAAAGAAGCGGAAGCCAACCAGTTCCGTCTGACTGACCCGGCGGATACCTCCAACGTCACCTCGGTCCAGTTCTACGACAAGATGTCCTTCATCAACCCTTGCCAGCCGGGTGCTGCCACCTTCGTGGCCAAGGTAATGGATGAAGTTGCCCAGATGCACCAGGCCGCCGGCCAGCCGCTGACCGCATGGCACTACGGTGGTGATGAAGCGAAGAACATCATGCAGGGCGGTGGCTATCAGGATCCGGCCGTCACCAAGAAAGAAGAGCTGGTCGCCTGGAAAGGCAACGTCGACTCCAGCAAGCAGGACAAGCCGTTTGGCAAGTCCCCGATGTGCCAGAAGATGATCGACGATGGCAAGATCAAGGAAGTGGGCGAGCTGCCGGTTTACTTCGCCAAGGAAGTGGGCCAGATGGTCAAAGACCGTGGCTTCTCTACCCTGCAGGCGTGGGAAGATGGCCTGAAGTACGCCAGCGGTGCCAAAGACTTCGCCACCGACAACACCCGTGTCAACTTCTGGGAAACCCTCTACTGGGGTGGCTTCAACGAAGCGATGAAGTGGGCGCACAAGGGTTACGAAGTGGTGCTGTCCAACCCGGATTACCTCTACTTCGACTTCCCGAACGAAGTACATCCGGCTGAGCGTGGCTACTACTGGGCAACCCGTTTCAACGACACTCGCAAGGTGTTCGCCTTCGCCCCGGAAAACCTGCCGCAGAACGCCGAGACCTCGGTTGACCGCGACGGCAACGCCTTCGTGGCCAAGGGTGACCAGGATCCGGTCAAGTTCAAGGGGATCTCCGGTCAGCAGTGGAGTGAAACCGTGCGTACCGATGCTCAGTACGAGTACATGGTCTACCCGCGTATTTTCTCCGTGGCCGAGCGTGCCTGGCACAAAGGCGGCTTCGAGCTGGATTACGTGAAGAACCGCGAGTTCTCCGGCGAGACCAAGCATGTCAACAAGGCCACCCTCAACAAAGAGTGGAACCAGTTTGCCAACGTCCTGGGTCAGCGCGTGCTGCCGAAACTGGATCAGGCCGGTGTTGAATACCGCCTCTCCGTACCGGGTGCCAAAGTGGTGAACGGTGTGTTGGAAGCGAACGTGGACCTGCCGGGTCTGCCCATCCAGTACAGCCTGGACGGCAGCAACTGGAGTGCCTATGACGCCGCGGCCAAGCCGAGCGTGAATGGCAAGGTCTACCTGCGTACCACCAGCTTCGATGGCAAGCGCACCAGCCGCGTCACCGAACTGAACTGATAGCAGTCAACCGTTAATGCAAGGTGGGTCGCAAGACCCGCCTTTCCCAAGGGCGATGGCGTATCGGGTTTGGGAAAGGTTGACTGTGCGTGTGAGCCTTTGTTGTGTGTAATTGTCTGTTTTGTTTTTCATCACTTTCAGCCCCGCCTTGTGCGGGGCTTTTTTATCCATTTGCTGCGCAATGTGCCAACCCTGCCCGTTTTTAGTGGCGCAATGGCCGGGAAATGGCCCGGAAGTGCCAAATTCAGGTTGAGGCAGCGCCCGTAATGAGGGATCATACCCGGCTTGACGGCGGGGGGATGTAGGGTGCCAGCCGGCACAACTTCCGCCAGTGACGCTTTTTTGAGGTGAGCCATGAGTCAGGCGAACAGCCCAACTAACTTTATTCGTCAGATCATTGATGAAGATCTGGCCAGCGGTAAGCACAGCAGCGTGCATACCCGTTTTCCGCCCGAGCCGAACGGTTATCTCCATATCGGCCACGCCAAGTCCATCTGCCTGAACTTCGGCATCGCTCGTGACTATCAGGGCCAGTGCAACCTGCGTTTCGATGACACCAACCCGGCGAAGGAAGACATCGAGTTCGTAGAGTCCATCAAGCAGGACGTACAGTGGCTCGGCTTCCAGTGGAGCGGCGAGATCTGCTACTCCTCCGACTATTTCGACAAGCTGCACGGCTACGCCATCGAGCTGATTGAAAAGGGTCTGGCCTATGTGGACGAGCTCTCTCCCGAGCAGATGCGCGAGTACCGTGGCACCCTGACTGAAGCCGGCAAGAACAGCCCGTTCCGTGATCGCAGCGTGGAAGAGAACCTGGCGCTGTTTGCCAAGATGAAGAATGGCGAGTTTGCCGAAGGCACCGCCTGCCTGCGCGCCAAGATCGACATGGCATCTCCCTTCATGGTGATGCGTGATCCGGTTATCTACCGCATCAAGTTTGCCCACCACCACCAGACCGGTGACAAGTGGTGCATCTACCCGATGTATGACTTCACCCACTGTATCTCGGACGCGCTGGAAGGGATCACCCACTCCATCTGTACCTTGGAGTTCCAGGACAACCGTCGTCTGTACGACTGGGTGCTGGACAACATCACCATCGACTGCCACCCCCGTCAGTACGAGTTCTCTCGTCTGAACCTCGAATACACCGTCATGTCCAAGCGCAAGCTGAACCTGCTGGTGACCGAGAAGCACGTCGATGGTTGGGATGACCCGCGCATGCTGACCGTCTCCGGTCTGCGTCGTCGAGGTTACACTCCGGCCTCCATCCGCGAGTTCTGCAAGCGCATCGGCGTGACCAAGCAGGACAACATCGTCGAGATGAGCATGCTGGAAGCCTGCATCCGCGAAGACCTCAACGAGCATGCCCCGCGCGCCATGGCCGTGCTGCATCCGGTGAAAGTGGTTATCGAGAATCTGGCTG
Source organism: Aeromonas allosaccharophila (assembly GCF_000819685.1). Classification (GTDB taxonomy): domain Bacteria; phylum Pseudomonadota; class Gammaproteobacteria; order Enterobacterales; family Aeromonadaceae; genus Aeromonas; species Aeromonas allosaccharophila. The sequence continues at coordinate 110,540 of NZ_CDBR01000053.1, forward strand.
CCGATGAAGTGCTGACTGCCCCGGCCCACCCGAGCAATGCCGAGATGGGTACCCGCGAGCTGAACTTCACCCGCGAGATCTTCATCGACGAAGCGGACTTCAAAGAAGAGGCGAACAAGCAGTTCAAGCGTCTGGTGCTGGGCAAGGAAGTGCGCCTGCGCAATGCCTATGTGATCAAGGCCGAGCGCATCGAGAAAGATGCCGATGGCAAGGTCACCTGCATCTACTGCTCCTACGATCCCGAGACTCTGGGCAAGGATCCGGCCGATGGCCGCAAGGTGAAAGGGGTGATCCACTGGGTCAGCGCCACTCACTCCCTGCCGGCTGAAGTGCGTCTCTACGATCGTCTGTTCAAGGTCCCGAACCCGGGCGCCGAGGATGACTTCGAAGCCGCGCTGAACCCGGATTCACTGGTGATCATCGAGGGTGCCCGTGTCGAGGCTTCCCTGAAGAGCGCCCAGCCGGAGCAGGCTTACCAGTTCGAGCGTGAAGGCTACTTCTGCGCCGACAACAAGCTCTCCAGCCCGGAGCATCTGGTGTTCAACCGCACCGTTGCCCTGCGCGACTCCTGGGGCAAAGTCGAAGGCTAAACCTGTAGGGCAGGGGAGACCCTGCCCTGTGCGATGCCACGGCCTGCGCCGGACAATAAACCTGCGCCGGACAATAAAAAAGCCAGCTGATGCTGGCTTTTTTATTGTCCGTTATCTGCAAGTCGCGGGCGACTTATTCGTCGTGCTTGCACTCACCGGTAGCACAGTGACCGTAGAGGTAGAGGCTGTGGTTGGTGAGACGGATATTGAATTTCTTGGCGATCTCGCGCTGACGCTGTTCGATCACTTCGTCGGAGAACTCGATCACCTTGCCGCAGTCGAGGCAAACCAGGTGGTCGTGGTGCTCCTGAGTGGCCAGCTCGAATACCGACTTGCCACCTTCGAAGTGGTGACGGGTAACGATACCGGCATCATCAAACTGGTTGAGAACGCGATAGACGGTAGCGAGACCAATCTCTTCACCCAGGTCGATCAGTCGTTTATAGAGATCTTCGGCGCTGGTGTGCTGGCAATCCGGCTGTTGCAGGATTTCCAGGATTTTGACCCGGGGCAGGGTGATCTTGAGCCCGGCCTTTTTTAACGCTTGGTTGTTGTCTGCCATATTCTACTTATTCGCATTCTCGAAGGTGGGGTTATTCTGATGGACTGCCGCAGGAATGGCAACCTTGAACTCGCTTGGCCTGTCATTATAGGTCGTAGCCTCCCTAAAAATAAACCCAGTAATTCAAGGGGTTTAGTCCTAAATGGCCGATTGGATTGAAATAATCAATCGTGTCGTCCGACTTGCCGGCATGGCAGATGTTGATAAGATGTAACTTTCATATTTCTGGTCGGATGAGATCCATGGATTGGCTTTTTGACAATGCGGCCTGGGTGCGTCGCGCACTCAACGCCTGGCCCCCCTTCTGGGGCGCCGGTATCAAGATAGAAACCCTGAGCGATGACTTTCGCTACTGCCGGGTCACCCTGAAATCCCGCTGGTGGAACAAGAACGCCAACCGCACCCAGTTTGGCGGCAGCATGTTTGCCATGACGGATCCCATTTATCCGCTGATGCTGATGGGCTACTTCAAGAACCGCTATTACGTCTGGGACAAGGCGGGCAGCATCAACTACATCAAGCCGGGCAAGGGCAAGCTGGTGGCCGAGTTTAACCTGACCGAGGGCAAGTTGGCCGATATCGTGGCGGCGACCGAGGGGGGCAACAAGCACTTCCCCGAATTCGAGGTCACGGTACAGGACAAGAGCGGCGAACTGGTGGCACAGGTCAGGCGCACCCTCTATGTGCGTGCCAAACCGGAGCACAGGGGTGAATAACAGGGGCGAATAAAGTCAGGCATCGCCACTTGCAGATACAACAAGGGCCCCGCCGGGGCCCTTGTTGTCAGAGGTATGAGGGGAAGCGGATTACTCCAGCTCGCCCAGGCACATCTCTTCGTGCAGCTGCTTGCACCAGCCCTTGACGCGCTCTGCGGTCAGCTCCGGCTGGCGATCTTCATCGATACCCAGACCGACAAAGTGCTTGTCATCGACCAGCGCCTTGGAGGCTTCAAACTCGTAGCCGGCAGTCGGCCAGTGACCGATGATGATGGCGCCTTTGGCTTCGACGATGTCACGCAGGGTGCCCATGGCGTCGAGGAAGTACTCGGAGTAGTCTTCCTGATCTCCGCAACCGAAGATGGCGACCAGCTTGTTGGTGAAGTCGATTTCGCCCAGATCAGGGAAAAAGTCGTCCCAGTCGGCCTGGGCTTCGCCATAGTACCAAGTCGGGATGCCGAACATCAGCAGGTCAAAGCTCTCGATGTCGGCCTTGCTGCTCTTGGCGATGTCGCGGACTTCAATCAGGTTTTTGCCCAGCTCTTTCTGGATCATCTTGGCGACAGCTTCGGTGTTACCGGTATCGCTGCCAAAAAACAGACCTACACTTGCCATAGTGTTTAGTTACCCGTATTTGGTGTTAATGCTCAACGCTCAGACTGCAATGTCCACCGCAAAGGCGGACTCAATCTGTTGTTTCAGAATAGATTGGATCAGCTCGGCTCGGCTGATGTTCTGTTGTAACGCAAGTTGGTTCAGGCGCTCCAGCAACTCGGCCTCCACCTTTAACTCTACCCGCTTCAGCCCATTTTCCCGATCGCGCTTAAGCTGGTTACGCTTGTTGATCTTGAGCTGGGTCTCGCGGGGGAGTGGATTGGTCTTTGGCCTGCCGGGGCGCTTCTCATTTGCGAACAGATCCAGTGTTGTTCGATCAGTTTGCTGTTTGGCCATACATCACAGATGAAAATAAGTTAGCCGAGTCCTGAGCCTTCCCAGCCCAGTTCGATCAGCCCCTTGGCGACAAAACCCGCACAACCCAGAAACAGTACCAACCAGACGATAAAACGGCCGAAACGGGGCACATTGCCGCGTTTGAGCACGTCATGAATGGCAAGACCAATCAAGATGAAAATCGCCAGAAAAAATAATTTCAGGCCCAAACTTTCGATCAGGTCGATATGTTCACTTAGCATGGATTGCGCACACTCCTTATGACGGGCGCACTATATCACAAAGGATTTGAAACTGTTAACCGCCTGTCGACAGGAAATCCACAACCAATTTGTTGAACAGAGCCGGTTTTTCCGCATGCAGCCAGTGGCCGGTACCCGCGATGACACGCACCTTTGCCGCCGGGAATTGGGCCAGTGCCGCCTCGCTGTATTGCGGCTGCATATAGTCAGAATCCCCCCCCTTGATAAAGAGCACCGGCCCCTCGAAGCGGCGATCATCCTCTGGCCAGCCCATGATGTCGGCGTAGTTTTGCTCAAGCGCCGGCACATTGAAGCGCCAACCCCAGCCATGCTCGCCTCTGGCGAAGGATTTGAGCAGGAACTGGCGTACCCCGGCGATCTCGATATGTTCGGCCAACATGGCTTCCGCTTCGCTGCGGCTTTGCGGCGGCGTGTGCAGTGTGGCGTTGAGTCCGGCGAACACATTCTGGTGGCGGGAGTGGGGATAGGCGACCGGTGCCATATCGGCGACGACTAGACGGCTTACACGTGCTGGCGCCAGCTTGGCGACCTGCATCGCCACTTTGCCCCCCATCGAGTGGCCAATCAGGGTGGCGTCGGCAATATTCAGCCGATCCATCAGGGTCAGAATATCGGCCGCCTGCGCCGGATAGCTCATCTCGCTGCCATGAAAGGAGGCGCCGTGGTTACGCAGATCGACGCTGATAACCCGGTATTGCTCGCAGAGAGCACGGGCCAGCAGGCCGAGGTTATCGAGGCTGCCAAACAGGCCGTGGATCAGAATGACCGCCGGGCCCTGACCCTGCTCCTTGAAGTTCAATATGCTGTTTTGTTGCAAAATGACACCTTGTCGGTCGTGGGTGCGTATCGCTGTTTTATTTAACGCACTGGAAAGAAAAGGATTTCGTCCAACGGATAGGAAATTCATGTGGTTTTTTTTCTAAAAAATCCCGTCCGGATCGGCTATCAGTGCGGCTGATCACACACTTGGCCCGCTATTATGCCGTATTCTCGATGAGATTCATGTACATCTGCCAGCCCCTTGCTTGGGCTGTCGGGTTTGCCTATGTATAATCGCCGCATCCGAATTTCGACGAGTCCAGCGCATCCCTATGAAAACCATCGAGCTTGATGACGATCTCTACTTCTATATCGCCAGCCAGACCCGGCACATTGGTGAGAGTGCCTCCGATATCCTGCGCCGTCTGCTGGAACAGCCTGCTCACGAACGTGTGCCGGTTGCCGAGCCCGTTGCCGTCGTGCAGCCCAGTGCGGTAGCCACCCGGCAAGGGCTGCAAGCCCTGCTCGATTCCGGTGAGCTGCAAAAAGAAGAGAAGTCCATCAACCGCTTCATGCAGGTGCTCAGTACCCTCTACCGGGACGATCCGGTCGGGTTTACCCAGGCCACCGAAATCAAGGGACGCAAGCGCGTCTATTTCTCACGGGATCCCGAGGCTCTGCGTGCCAGTGGTAGCACCACCAAGCCCAAGCCGGTACCGGACACCCCGTTCTGGGTGATCACCAACACCAACACCAGCCGCAAGCAGAATATGGTGGCCCAGCTGATGGCCAGCATGGGCTATGGCGAAGAGGTGATCGCGCAGGTGTGTGGCGCCATTTAACGGTTTATCAAGACTCAGGCCTTGCCCGGCAAGGCCGCCATTACGCAAGGAAAACGCCATGGCTCAGCATTCCCACGCCGGTCAGCCGGCTCGTTTAAGCGACCTGACCAACATCCCCCGTCTGGTCAGTGCCTACTACCTCAACAAGCCGGACATGAGCCGCCCCGAGCAGCGGGTTGCCTTCGGTACCTCCGGCCACCGTGGCAGTGCCTTGCACAACGCCTTTACCGAATCCCATATTCTGGCGGTGACCCAAGCGCTGGTGGAATATCGCCGGCAGGCCGGTATCACTGGCCCGCTGTTTGTCGGCATGGATACCCATGCCCTGTCCGAATCCGCCTTTGCCAGCGCAGTCGAAGTGCTGGCGGCCAACGGCGTTGAAACTCGCATTCAAGCCGGTATGGGCTTTACCCCGACCCCGGTCATCTCTCACGCCATCCTGCGCCACAATGCAGGCAAACCGGCTGCGCGCGCTGACGGGGTGGTGATCACCCCGTCCCACAACCCGCCGGAAGATGGTGGCTTCAAGTACAACCCGCCTCACGGTGGCCCCGCCGAAGGAGAGATCACCAAGTGGGTGGAGGACCGTGCCAACGCCATTCTGGAAGCGGGTCTGGCCGGTGTGAAACGGATGCCGTTCGCCGAAGCGCTCAAGAGCCCGTTCGTGGTCGAGCACGACTATGTCACCCCTTATGTGGATGATCTGAAGAACGTGCTGGACATGGATGCCATCAAGAACGCTGGCATCAAGATCGGTGTCGATCCGCTGGGTGGCTCCGGCGTCGCCTATTGGGACGTTATCGCCAAGACCTATGGCCTGAATATCGAGGTGGTGAACTACAAGGTCGACCCGACCTTCTCCTTCATGACCCTGGATAAAGACGGCAAGATCCGGATGGACTGCTCCAGCCCGTTCGCCATGGCGAGCCTGATTGCCCTCAAAGACAAGTTCGACATCGCCCTTGGCAATGACCCTGACTATGACCGTCACGGCATCGTTACCAAGTCCGGCCTGATGAACCCGAACCACTATCTGGCGGTGGCAATCCAGTATCTGTTTACCCATCGCACCGGCTGGGCTGCCGATGCGGCTGTCGGCAAGACGCTGGTCTCCTCTTCGATGATCGACCGGGTTGCCGGCGAGATTGGCCGCACCCTGAAAGAGGTGCCGGTCGGCTTCAAGTGGTTCGTGGATGGCCTCTATAGCGGCGAGTTCGGCTTTGGCGGCGAAGAGAGCGCGGGCGCCTCCTTCCTGCGCAAAGACGGCACCGTCTGGACCACCGACAAGGATGGCTTCATTCTGGCGCTGCTGGCGGCCGAAATTCTGGCGGTTACCGGCAAGGATCCGCAGGCCCACTACGACGCACTGGAAACCAAGTTTGGCCGCTCCAGCTATCGCCGTATCGACGCCCCGGCCAACAGCGCCCAGAAAGCGGTGCTCTCCAAGCTGGATCCGGCACTGGTCGAAGCCTCTACCCTGGCCGGTGAGCCCATTATCGCCAAGCTGACCAAGGCGCCGGGCAACGATGCAGCCATCGGTGGCCTGAAGGTGGTGACCGAGAACGGCTGGTTCGCGGCGCGCCCCTCCGGCACCGAGTCCATCTACAAGATCTACATGGAGAGCTTCAAGGGCGAGGCGCACCTGGATCTGATCCAGCAAGAAGCCCAGCAGATCGTCTCTGCGGCGCTGGCCAAGGCAGGCGTCTAAATCAGGTAGTCATCCTTGAGCCCCTGATGGGGTTGAACGTTGGATATAAAAAAGGAGCCATAATGGCTCCTTTTTCATTGTCTGTTTTATACCAGCGAGTTGTCAGCGTGCCGCCTTCACCGCCAGACCCAGCTGCCACACCGCCATGGCGTAGTGGGTGCTGTGGTTGTAGCGGGTGATGGTGTAGAAGTTGGGCAGGCCGTACCAGTATTGGTAGCCGGTGCCCACATCGAGGCGCAGCAGGCTCGACTCGCTGTGATTGCCCAAGCTGCTGGTGGGGGTGAGCCCTGCGCGGCGCAGAGTGGCGACCGGGTAGCGGGTCTGGAAGCCATGCTCGTAGCCGGGCAGTTGGCCCTGACCGCGCACCGCCACCGGTTGCCCTTTCTCCCAGCCGTGGGCCTTGAAGTAGTTGGCAACGCTGCCGATGGCATCCACCGGATCCCACAAATTGGTGTGGCCGTTGCCGTCAAAGTCCACCGCATAGCGCTGGAAGCTGGAGGGCATGAACTGGCCATAGCCCATGGCCCCGGCGTAGGAGCCCTTGGGTTCTGCAGGATCCATCCCTTCATCGCGGGTCATCACCAGGAAGGCTTCCAGCTCGCTGGTGAAGAACTCGGCGCGGCGCGGATAATCAAACGCCAGGGTGGCCAGCGCATCCAGAATGCGGGTCTTGCCCATCACCCGGCCCCAGCGGGTCTCCACCCCGATAATGCCGACGATGATCTCCGGCGGTACCCCGTAGATCTGCTCCGCCCGGTTCAGCTCGCTTGCGTATTCACGCCAGAAGTTGACGCCGTTTTGCACGTTATCCGGGGTGATGAACTTGGCGCGATAGCGGTTCCAGGCGCCGGTCGGGCCGGTGGGCTTGGCGGTGGTCGGCGCCTGGGCATCCATCAGGCGGATGATCCAGTCGTAGCGCTCTGCCTGAGCCAGCACCTGATGCAGCTGGGCGCTGTCAAAACCGTGCTTCTCGACCATCTTCTGGACGAATCGATCCACATTGGGGCGATTGGCGAAATCCCCCTTGCTAACCCCTTGTGTGTAAACGGGTTTGCTCGATGGCGCCTGATTGATAAAGGCACTGTTGGGTTGAGGCTTGACCACGGGCTTGGGGGCCGGGGCGCTGCTGCAGCCACCGAGCAGGGGGAATAACGACAGAGTGAGAAGAGAGGCAAGGCGACGCATAGGGTTCTCAAAGAGACTGACAAAAGTGTCGTCATGGTAAAACATTGTCATCCCCGTGCAAGTGTTCCGTGCGCCTCGTTGGCCACCAATTCATCGTGCGATAGATTAGCCCTTAGGTGAGGGCTGCACTGTTTAGCGCGGTGGGTGACGCAGGGTGTGGTAACCGCTCCAGAGCCGGGTCAGGGTGGTGATGGCGCAGAGCAGCGCAAAGCCGTAGGCGAGCGGGGCGAAGGCGGCGGGCCACAGACACATCAGCACAAAGAGAGCTATGGTCTCGCTCCCCTCGGTGAGGCCGCCCAGATAGTAGAGGGACTTGTGGTGGTAGACCGGATTGTCGATCCCCCGCTTGCCCGCCATGATGGCAAACGCCAGAAAGCTCGACCCTGTGCCCATAAAGGCAAACAGCAGGGTGGCGGCGGGCAGTGCATTGGCGGGGGCGGCGAGGGCAAAGCCTAGTACCACGGCGGCGTAGAAAATAAAGTCGAGCGTGATGTCGAGAAAGCCGCCGCAGTCGGTGATGCCGGTTTCCCGCGCCACTGCGCCATCGAGCCCGTCCAGCAAGCGGTTGAGCAGGATCGCCGCGAGCGCCCATTGATAGCAACCAAAGGCCAGCAGCGGCAGCGCCAGCATGCCAATAGCAAAGCCGGTGAGGCTCACCTGATTGGCGCTGATCCCGGCGCGGCAGAGCGGCTTGGCAAGCTGGCTGAGGGGGCTGCGGATCACGGGGATCAGGTGGCGGTCAAACAAGGTGAACTCCTCGGTCAAAAACAGGATTCGGTGAGGTGAAGTATGGTGCCCGGCGCGTCGTCTTCGTCGTGGGTTACCAGAATGGCGGGAATGGCCAGCGCTTTGATCTGCGCGAACACCAGCTGGCGAAAGGCGGCCCGCAGCGGCTTGTCGAGGCGGGAGAAGGGCTCGTCCAGCAGCAGGGCGTCGGGTTCCGCTAACAGCGCCCGCAGCAGGCTGACCCGCGCCCGCTGACCCCCCGATAGCAGTTGCGGCAGCTTGTCAGCCTGATCCGCCAGCGCGATCCGTGCCAATGCGGCCAGTGCCTTTTCCCGCCGCGCGCGTTTTCCCTTGATGGTCGCCGGCATGCCGAACATCAGGTTCTCCGCCACCGTCAGATGGTCAAACAGCAAGTCATCCTGAAACAGCATGCCGATGCGCCGCGCTTGCGCAGGCAAGGTGTTGAGTGGCCGCTCGCCGAGCCTTACCTCCCCCTCCAGCCGGATTGGGCCGCTCCCCGTCAGCGCGCTCGGCAGTACCCCGGCGAGCCCCGCCAGCAGGGAGCTTTTACCACAGCCGCTGGGCCCCATCAGGGTCAACACCTCGCCGGGTGCCACCTGCAGGGCGGGCAGCGAGAGCAACAGGCTTTCCTCCAGATAGAGCCGAAGAGGCGTGGTGCTCAGCACATGGCTATTTCCATCATGAGAGTTCATCGTGAGCCGCCCCCCTTGAGCGCCGGATTGATCCGCGCCGGCAGCCAGAGCGCCAGCAGATAGATAACGAGCGGCAGCAGCAGTTGCAGCAGGCCGTAGAGCCCCGCCAGCCGCCGGTTGAGGCCACTGCCGATGGCCACCGCTTCGGTGGTGATGGTGACCACTCTGCCTGCGCCAAACAGCAGGGTCGGCAGATACTGGGCCAGGCTTACCGCCGCCCCGACACCGAAGGCAAATAGCAGAGGGCGGGCCAGTAGCGGTGCTTTGACCTGCCACCAGGCTCGCCACGGTGTTGCTCCCAGCAGCAGGGCGCTTTGGGTGATCCGCGGATCGAACTGACGATAGGGGCCGTGCAGGCACAAATAGACATAGGGAAAGACAAACAGCAGCTGGCTCCAGAGCACCCAGCTCCAGCCAATGGCGCTGCTTATCGAGTCATGTGCAAGCCAGTCCAGCCCGAGCCGGATGCCAAACAGCAGGCTGGCCTGCGGCAGCAACAGCGGCAGGCAGACAAGCCAAAGTGGCCAGCGGCGGCGCCCGGCTTGCACCTCCAGACTACACACCGCCATCACCAGCGCCAGCAAGCCACTCGCCAGTGCCAACAGCGCACTGGTTGCCAGCAGCGGCAGCAGGGTTGGCAGCAGATCCAGCCAGTAGTGACCGCTCCACTGACTGGGCAAGAGGGCGGGAAAGGGCCAGCGGCGCGCCAGCGACCAGAGCAGCAGGGCCGCCAGCACCGCCAGATTGAGGGTGATCAGGGTGAATGAAAAGCATGCTGCGAGCCGGTTGGCAAAGGAGTGAGGCATCGCCCGTTTGCCATCGAGCCAGCAGCCTTTGCCCACTTCTTGATGAAACCACTCCAGTAATCTGAGCAGGGCGATCAGCAGCGCCGTGATGGCGAGCAGCAGCAGGGCGCCGCTGGCGGTGGCACCGCGCCAGAGCAGATCCGGGTCCTGATACCAGAGCCACAACCGCACCGCCAGCGGGGCGGGGGCATCGGGCCCGAGCAGCTGGGCGAGATCCACCACCGCCACACCATAGGCTGCCACCGCATAGATGGGCAGGTGCAGGGCGGGCCAGAGCGCTGGCAGCAGCAGGCGCCACCAGATCTGGGGGGGGCTGAAGCCGAGGCTCGCCCCCAGCCACTGCTGGCGCGCCAGCGGGATGGGTTGCTGCGCGGCCATCGCCATCAGCAGCAGAAAGGGGGTCTCTTTGAACACGAGCAGTGTAATCAGCCCGAGTCCTAGAGGGTCGCGAATAGTCTGCCAATCGGGGGGCAGTTCAAATCCGGTAAGGGCTGGCGAGACGAGCCGCAGCAGCCAGCCGGAGGGGGCGAGCAGAAAGGTAAAACCGATGCCAAAGGCGACGTGGGGCATGGCCAGCATCGGCGAGAGCAGGCGGCGGAGCAGGCCGAAAGCCCGGCTGTCGCTGTGGGCCAGCAGCAGGGCGGTCAACAGCAGGCTACCGAGGGTCGAGGCGGCGCCAATCCACAGGCTCAGCGCAGCGGAGTGCCACAGGCCAGGCTGGGCCATCAGCAAGGCAAGATGAGAGGCGGTCATCCCCTCCGCCAGCAGTTGCCATAGCCCCGCCAGCAGGGGAATGACGAAGATCACCAGATAAACAACGCCCATACCCATCCCGCGGTGGCGGATCAGCAACCTGCGCCATGGTCGGGAGCGGGCAAGCGGGTGACCAGCGGCACTCATCAGTGGCCGTAACGCCCGGCCCAGGCCGCTTCCAGTTTGAGCTGCCAGCTGGGATGGGGCTCTGACACTGATTTGAAGCGCAATGCCGGTTGCCCCTTTGTGGAGTCAGGCTGGGCATCGGCCCGCAGCACGCTGGGATCACCCCAGAATGCCGGATTGGCCTTGCGCGCCTGCGCTGCCGGGCTCAGCAGGAAGTTGGCCACCACCTTGGCCCCGGCGCGGGCACTGGCGTTGAAGGGGATAGCGAGAAAATGGCTGTTGGTGAGCGCCCCTTTCTCCATGGCAACCGCCTCCACACTGGGGGGCAGGGCGCCAATCTGGGCGGCGCTTTGCGCCTCCTGCGGGTTGAAGCTGATGGCCATGGCCAGTTCGCCATCATCGAGCAGTTGGCGGGTTTCGGCGGCGCTGGTGGGGAACAGCTTGCCCTTGCGCCAGAGTGCCGGATGCAGCTCATCGAGCCAGGCCCAGAGCGGGGCGGTGAGCTTGGTAAAGTCGCTCTCGGTCGCTTCCCGATAGAGGGGGGCGGGGTTTGGCGCCAACTCCAGCAAGATCTGCTTGAGAAAGCTGGAGCCATGGAACTGGGGCGGCTTGGGATAGGTGAAACGGCCGGGATGGGCCTTGGCCCACGCAAGCAGGGCAGCAGCCGAGGTGGGCGGGCTGGCGACCTCTTCGGTGTCGACCATCAGATTGAGCTGGCCGATGCCCCAGGGGGCTTCCAGCCCTTCCACCGGCAGGGTGAAGTCCTCACTCACCGGCAGGCTGCTGTCTACCAGCGCCATGTTGGGCAGCTCAGTGGTAAAGGGCGCGCCAAGCAGCCCCTGCTCCTTGAGCGCCTTGAAGTTCTCACCGTTGACCCACAGCAGATCGATGGGGCCGCCAGCTTGCTTACCCGCCTGCTTGTTGGCCAGCAGCTGGCTGACGCTCTGGGCGATGTCATCTACCTTCACCTGCACCAGCTTGACCTGATAGTCGCGCGCCAGCTCCTGCCCGGCCCACACCAGATAGGCGTTGATCTCCGGGCTGCCGCCCCAGGCGTTGAAGTAGACGGTCTGCCCTTTCGCCTCCTCAAGGGTCTGTTGCCAGCCGTCGTCTGGATTGGCCGCCAACAGCGGGCCACTGGCCAGCAGTGGCAGGGCGCACAGCAGGGCGTTGAGCCGCTGTTTAAGCCGAGAGTTCTGGCGTGATCTGAGGTGTGAGCCGAGCAGTGAGAATGGCTTGAGCATAAACGTTTCCCTGATTGTCAGGCGCCACGGCGCCAGCGGTGATAACGGGCCAGCAACGCCAGCACCCGGGTGGGCTGGTGGGCCCGTTTCCATTCACCTGCCACGTATTTGTTTCCCTCCATCAGGGTGGGATAGGCGTGAATGGTGCCGAGGATCTTGCCAAGGCCGAGGCGGTGACGCATGGCGAGCACGAACTCGGCAATCCGCTCACCGGCGTGAGTGCCCACTATGGTGGCGCCAAGGATAGTATCCTTGCCCGGCACGGTCAGCACCTCGACAAAACCGTGGCGCTCACCATCGGCAATGGCGCGATCCAGCTCGGCCAGCTCGAAGCGGGTCGCCTCGAAGGGAATCCCCTGCGCCTCTGCCTCCTTGCGATTGAGGCCGACCCGGGCAATCTCCGGAGTGGTGTAGGTGGCCGCCGGAATGACCCGATAGTCGGCCCGAAAGCGCTTGAACTGGCCAAATAGGGCATTGACCGCCGCATACCAGGCCTGATGGGCGGCGAAGTGGGTGAACTGGTAAGGGCCCGCTACGTCTCCCACTGCCAGTATGCTGGGGAAGTTGGTGGCAAGAAAGCCATCGACCGCTATGGTGCCGCGGGGGGCAAACTCGACTCCCAACGCTTCGAGCCCGAAGCCGCTCACATTGGCGACCCGACCCAGTGCCAGCAGCAGTTGATCCCCTTCAATCACCTGCGTCTCATCGCCCCGGCGCAGTTGCAGCCGGATGGGCAGATCCCCCTCGGCTGCGGGCAGGTAGTCGGCTCGCTCGGCGCGCCAGCCGGTGAGTAGCCGCACGCCATCGCGGCTCATCTGCCCGGCCAGCGCGTCGGCCACTTCCCTATCTTCGCGGGGCAGCAGCTGCTCCGAGAGCTCCACCAAGGTCACGGGAATGCCGAGCTGGGCGAAGCTTTGGGCCAGCTCGCAGCCGATGGGGCCGCCGCCCAGCACCAGCAGGCGGCGCGGCGGGGTGCGCAGTTGCCAGAGGCTATCCGAGGTGAGGTAAGGCACCTGATCCAGCCCCGGCAGCTTGGGCACCAGCGGCCGGGCGCCGGTGGCAATAACGATATGGCGGCTGGCAAGGCGCTGGCCATTCACTTCCACCTCCCAGGGGGAGACCAGCCGCGCCTCCCCTTCGATGCACTCCACCCCAAGCCCCTGATAGCGCTTGATGGAATCGTGGGGCTCGACCGCCTTGATAACCTCAGCCACCCGCTCCATCACAGCGGCAAAATCGGCGCGGGAGTGGCTTGGGCTAAAGCCCAGCTCGTCGGCCTTGCGCTGCTCTGCGGCAAAGCGGGCGCAGCGGATCAATGCCTTGGAGGGGACGCAGCCGCTGTTGAGGCAATCGCCCCCCATCTTGTGTTTCTCGATGAGCGCCACCTTGGCCTTCACCGCTGCGGCGATATAGCTGGTGACCAGTCCACCGGCCCCGGCACCTATCACCAGCAGGTTGTAGTCATAGCGAGCGGGTTTGCGGTAGGTGGCGAGCAGGCGCCGCTGGGCGAGGTGTGCGGTCAATTTCTTGACCAGCCAGGGCATCAGCCCCAGCAGGGTCAGCGCCATCATCAGGCCGGGAGAGAGGATATTGCCGGTGCTGGTTAACTGGCCAAGCTCGCTGCCCGCCAGCACATAGACGAAGGTGCCGGGCAGCATGCCAAGCTGGCTCACCCAGTAGTAGGTGCTGACTCTGATGGGGGTGAGCCCCATCAGCAGATTGACCAGAAAGAAGGGGAATACGGGGATGAGGCGCAGGCTGAGCAGATAGAAGGCACCCTCCTTCGCCATGCCGGAGTGAAAGGTGGTCAGCTTGTCACCAAAGCGGGCCGTGACCCAGTCGCGCAGCAGAAAGCGGGCGCTGAGAAAGGCCAGGGTCGCGCCGATGGAGCTGGCAAAGGAGACCAGCAGCAGCCCCCAGGCGACGCCGAACACCGCGCTGCCACCCAGGGTGAGCAGGCTGGCACCGGGCAGGGAGAGGGCTGTGCTCAGCACATAGATAATCACGAACAGCAGGCTGGCCGAGACAAAGTGGCTGTCGACCCATTGCGCCAGTGCCGCCTGCTGGGCCTGCAAGGCGCCCAGAGTGAGGTAACGGCCAAGATCGAGGGTAAAAAAGGTGCCGATGAGGCCCCCCATCACCAGCGCAAGCAGCAGGCGGGTCCGGTTCATCAGGCGTCCTTGCTGTCTGGCTGGGCGGGGCGTTCCGGTTGCACCGGTAGTTGGCAGAAGCCCTGCGGCGCGATATCGAGGGCGGCGTTGAACTTGGCCGACATGTTCTGGAAGGCGATAAGGCCGGTCAGCTCAACCATGGCGTCGTCGTCGAACCAGGGCTTGAGGCGGGCCGCCTGTTCATCGCTAACCCCATCCAGCCCGGTCATCGCTTCGGTGTAGTCGAGCACTGCTTTCTCCCGTTCATCGAACAGCGGGCTTTCGCGCCAGTTGGCCAGCGCCTCCACCTTCTCGCTGGAGCCGGCTCTCTTTACCAGGGTCATGGCATTGATGTCGACGCAAAAACGACACCAGTTGAGCTGGGAGACCCGCACCGTCACCAGCGAGCGCAGCACGGGGTCGATGGGGGATCGCTTGCGGTTGATGACCCCGTAGAGGGTAGCGACGGCGGCAAACAGGCGCGGCGAGCGGCCCCAGCATTTGCCCGGAATAAGCACCTGACCATAGTTGCGCTTTTGCAGCCAGAAAAAGGGGCGGATAAACCAGGCATATTCCCGGTCGGGTTTGACCTCAACGCGCATCAGTTACCTTCTTGTTGTTTCACACTTACGGTTTCAAATTGGGTTTGTAGGCCTGACCGAGTCGCTCGTTCAGGCGGATCAGAAAATCCTCGATCCGCGCCCGGTTGGTACCCAAGTCGCTGCGCCCCTGACGGGAGGCCGATCGCATATCGATGCGAGTCTCTTTCGGGCCGGCAAAGACCCGCAGCGCCACATCATCCTGAAAGCCGAACCAGCCGGTGGTGACCACTGCATCCAGACCATCCGGGCTCGGTCGTACCTGCCAGCCCAGCTCCTGCATCAGTTCGCTGGCTTCAATCACCACTTCGGCAGGGGAGGCCCTGGTAAAGAGAGGACCGGGTTTTGCCTCAACTGCTTTCAGCGGGGCGCTATTAATTGGCAGATCCTGCTCGGTTCTAAGCTCCGCCGCCCAGCGCAGCAGGGGGGGATTGTAGGGATCGGTACTCACATCGTTGATCAGCGGCATGCGCAGCGCCTGCACCACAAAGAGCAGCGGCAGCAACAGCGGCAAGGCGCCAAAGCCGTTGGCGTAGCGGTTGCGGCTCCAGGGCAGGCGCACCAGCAGGATAAGGGAGACAAGCGCTCCGATGAGACAGATCGCAAAACCTATCCACCAGGGCCAGAGATGGAAGCGGCTGCCGAGGGCGCCAGCGAGCGGGAGTAACCAGGCCAGCAGGGGCCACAAGCAAGAGCGGGGCATAGCACGGGATCCATCGTCGAATGTGGACAATGCCGAGAAGGATAAACTTAATTGTCTGATAACGTTAGTAAATTGATGCGAGTTTGGCGTTGTTTCAGCCAGTTTTGCGAGGGGGGATGCAGAGGTCGGTGAAGCCCGCCTGATGGGAGCTTCACCGAGAGAATGGTCAGTTGCGATGGTTTAATTGCGATAGAGCACTTTGATCAGATGGAAGCCGAACTTGGTGCGCACCGGCCCCAGTACCTTGAGCAGTTCGCCCTTGAATACGGCATCGTCGAAGGGCTTGACCATATCCCCTTTATTGAACTCCCCCAGATCGCCGCTACGTTTTGCAGAGGCGCAGGTGGAGAAGCGCTTGGCCATCTGGCCGAAGTCGGCTCCCTTCTCGATCTTCTCCTTGATCTCCATACACTGTTTTTCGGTCTTGACCAGAATGTGCTGGGCACAGGCTTTTTTCATCGGGGCGCTCCTGGGCGTGATGGCGAAGGTTGTTAATGCCAAGTGTGGTGGCAAATGGGGGCGCAAGAGTACCCCAATTTGCCACCGGCGTCAGCCATCACAGCCCGCCGTTTACCGGCGCTGGTCAGCCCTATTATTGGCGAGCGCGGGTGGCTAGCACGGCGCGGGGGCGAGCTTGCCAGATGATCTCCAGCCCGAGCAGGGCGTAGAGGCTCCAGATGGCCAGCGGATTGAGCCACTCGCCCCCCAGTTGCAGGGTCATCAGGGCGCAACCTGCCAGCAGCAAGGTGATGCCTGGCAGCCGCCAGTGGGCGGGCAGCGGGGCCAGCATCGCCATCGCCAGCAGAATACCGAGGCCAAACGGCAGATTCAGGGCGGTAAAGGCCAGTGCTTGTTGGCCACTCATGCCGGTCAGCAGGGCCAGCAGGGCGCTGCAACAGGCGAGGAAGGTGATGAACTCGAGACGATCGGCAATATAGTCAGCCATCTGTTCGCTACGTGCATGCATGATGTGTCTCCTTCAGTTGATGGTTCAAGTGTGAGGGAGTGACGTCTGCAAAGGCAGCGGGATAATTCGATTGCGCTGAACGAGCAATTCTTAATCACCCGCTACGGCGGGCTTTGGCGTGTGCCGGGCCTGCTAAACCGTGAGGGTGGGGCGATGCCGACAAACTCTGTCGTGGTGGGTTTCTGGTGGTAAAGAGAGGGGGAGAGGTGACAAATGGTGCCTGACGACGGGGTGAAGCATGTTCAGGGCAGGTCAGCTCGCCCTCATCGGGAAAGCGGGCGTCGTCATTGTCACCAAAATGTGTGATTTGTGGTCAACCTCTTAAAAGATATGGCGAATTTGCCAATGGCACCGCGCTGTCGCTGGCCGATGCCTATGTTAGGATAAGGTTCGCCATTTTTCTGGCGCGCATTATTGTGTCACGGCCATGCACTGCATGGCGTGCTGCGCCGCTTTCGGGGTTGGCCCGAAAGGGCGCTGGTTTCCTTCACCACAGATTCAGGAATATTGACCTTTGACAGGATGCATTTCATCCCTGCTGGCAGGGCGTTCGCTGTCTGGCTCTGCGTTTCGCCGCGGCCTGTTGGTACTGGGGGTGGGCCTGTTGCTGTCGCTGCTGGCTTCGCCCGCGTTTGCCGCCAAGCTCACCTATCAGGTCAAGGGGTTGAAAGGGGAGAACAAGGATAACGTTGAAGCCTACCTCAATGCCCTGCCGGTCTATCAGGAGCGGCAATACCGCCCGGCCCGCGCCAGGATCACCGAGAGCGTGCAAAAAGCGCTGCAAGTTTATGGCTACTACCAGCCGAAAATCACCCTGAGTCGCGACAAGAAGAGCCCGTCCAAAGTGGTGATCGAGGTGGACAAAGGGGAGCCGGTCATCGTCTCTCGCCTCGATATTCTGCTGGAGGGGGATGCGGGCAGCGACGAGCTCTACAGCGCCCTGCTGGACAAGTTACCGCTGAAAGAGGGGGAGCCTCTCAACCACGCCAAATATGAATCGATCAAGGCGGATCTTGGCAGCCTCGGGCTGGCCCGCGGTTACTTTGATGCCAAGCTGAGCAGGAGTCAGGTCAAGGTGTTCCCGGACAAGGGGACGGCGGAGATCTTCATCCTGTTCGAATCGGGCCATCGCTACCGTTTCGGCGAGATCCGCTACGATGCCACTCCCGAAGCGCTCCACCTGATCCGCCCGCTTATCAACATCAAGAGCGGTGACCCCTATCTCGCCATCCGGCTGGCCGAGATGTCGCAGGATGTCTCCTCCACCAAGCTGTTCCGTCAGGTCGATATCAAGCCGGTATTGAGCGAGGCGAGCAACTATCGGGTGCCCATCGCGGTGACACTGGATAACCGGGTCGATCACGAAATCGAGACCGGTATCGGTTACGCCACCGACGTGGGGCCAAGATTGAGTGCCACCTGGGAGAAGCCCTGGGTCAACCACTACGGCCACCGCCTCTTTGCCACCGCCAAGGTGTCGGCGCCGGAGTCTGAACTCAGTTTCGACTACCAGATCCCGGTGGGCAACCCGCTGCGAGACTACTACTCGGTACAGGCCGGTTACCAGTACAAGGACAACAACGATACCCGCTCCGATCTGACGGCTATCGGTGTGCACCGCTGGACGCGGCGACCGGAGAGCTGGGATCGGGACGTTTTTATCCGGCTGGAGAACGAGATCTATACCCAGGGCGCCGACGAGGGGAACAGCTTGCTGCTGATCCCGGGGGTCTCCTGGTCCCGGCTGCGGGTACGCGGCGGATTGGTGCCGGACTGGGGCGATCGCCAGCAGTTGACGCTGGAGTTCTCCGACCCCAGATGGGGCTCCGACATCAGCTTTATGCGGGTGTGGGGGCGCAGCAAGTGGCTGCGTACCCTCGGGGATAACCACAGATTCCTGATGCGGGCCGAGCAGGGGGCCATCATAGGTGACAGCTTCTCGCTGGTGCCGCCGTCGTTACGGTTCTTTACCGGTGGTGATCAGACGGTGCGTGGCTTTGGTTATGAGACCATCTCCCCCACCGGGTCGGATGGCAAGCTGACCGGTGGCCGCTACACCAGCGTGGCGAGTCTGGAATACAACTACCGCTTCAGCGAGAAGTGGCTGGGTGCCATGTTTGTTGATGGCGGCACCTCCACCACCGATTACAGCGAACCCTGGAAAATAGGTACTGGCGTCGGTGTGCGCTGGGTGACTCCCATCGGTCAGGTCAGGCTGGATCTGGCGGTCGGGGTATCGGAGGAGGATAAGCCCTTGCGGCTGCATTTCGCATTGGGGCCTGAATTATGATGTTGTCTAAACGCTTTTTTCTTTGGCCGCTGCGGCTGTATCTTGCGCGGGGGGCTGCATTGTGATCTGGCTAAAACGCATTTTTCTCTGGCTGATGGGGCTGGTGTTCCTGCTGCTGATCGGCGTCAGCCTGCTGGGCTTTACCCATCAGGGCAACAAGTGGTTGTGGCAACAGGCCAAGGGGGCGTTGCCCTCTCTCAAGGGGGAGCTGGTGGCCGGTCAGCTTGGCTACGGCTGGACTCTGGAAGGGGTGGGCTGGCAGGATGAATTGGTGGAAGTCACGGTCGATCGCGCCGTGCTCGACTGGGATCTTGGCAAGTTATTGCAGGGCAAGCTCTGGATAAAATCCCTGGTGGTGACCCATCCGGTGGTCAAGGTAGCTGACTCCGAGCCGACACCGGAAGAGCCTTCCGAACCCTTTGTCTGGCACCCGCTGCCGCTCAAGATCCAAGTTGACAGCCTCAAGGTAGCGGATCTCGATCTGGCGTTGCCCGGCGTGGCCGTGACCCTGGGGTCCCTCGATATCGGCGCTAGCCTCAATCGCAAGGGGCTGATTGTGCGCGGCCCGGTGCTCGATAACCTGAAAGTGACGCTGGACGACGCGGCGCCCGCTAACGCAGAGGCAAAATCAGCCAAGCAGCCAGCCGCTGCGAACGCCAAGACCGTTACCGAGCAGACCGTTAATGCAAAGAGCGCTAACGAGAAGCGAGCCGGGACTGCAGTTGCTCGCACCGACAAGGCCAGTGCCGAGGCCGCCAAACAGGGCAAAGGGGCGCCAGTTGCAAAACCTGCAAAGGCTGCCCCCATTGTCCTGCCCGCCATTCACCTTCCTTTCCCCATTCAGCTGGAAGGGGTCAATGCGACCCGGGTGCAATATAAGCAGGGCGAGCTGATCGAAGGGCTCGACAAGTTGCTGCTGTCGGCCACTGCCGCCGATGATCGCATCGAGGTGCGCGAGCTCTCGCTGCGCCACGCCATGGCTGATCTGGCGCTCAAGGGCCACATCCAGCTCAGTGACGACTACCCGCTGGCGGTGACGCTGGATGCCAAGGCCCGCAAGGGGCTGCTGGATGGCGAGTTGCAGGGTGAGCAGGCCACGCTGGCGCTGAGCGGTTCGGTCGGCAAGCTGGGGCTGGTGTTGTCGGCCAAGGGGCCGGTCGCCGCCAATCTCAAGGGTTCTCTGGCCGCCCTCGACCCGGATCTCCCTTTTGATTTGGCCCTCGACTGGAAGAGCCTCGGTTGGCCCTTTCATAAGCCTGCCAAAGATGAGCCGAGCTATCGGCTGGATAAAGGGAGCCTGACCGCCAAGGGCAAGCTCTCCGGCTACCAGTTTGCCCTCAATACCTCCGGCAAGGGGACCGATGTCCCCCCCTTCAAGCTTGCGCTGGACGGGAAGGGGGATCTGGAGCGGCTCAGCAAGATCGCCTTGCAGCTCAACGCCCTCAAAGGGGGGCTGAAGCTCGATGGCAAGCTGGCCTGGAACAAGGGGATCGAGTGGCAGGGAACCACCCTGTTCAAGGGGATCAATCCAGCCGAGCTGGTGCCTGAGCTGAAAGGGACGCTGGCCGGTGAGCTGGAGAGCCGTTTCGTGATGAACGAATCGGGCCACTGGGAGCTGAAACTGCCCAAGCTCAAGGTGGATGGCAAACTCAATCAGTACCCGCTGGCCCTCAAGGGGGCGCTTAGCGGCAACGACAAGATGGAGTGGCAGATCCCGGCGCTCTCGCTGCAAAGTGGCCCCAACCAGTTGCAGGCCAAGGGCAGTATCAGTAGCGTCCAGTGGAGGCTCGATGCCAACCTGCAGGCTCCCCAGCTGGGGGGCATCTATCCCGGCCTGAAAGGGGATATCAAGGGACAGGTGAAGGTCAGTGGCAATCAGCAGACGCCAAAAATCGATGCGGATCTGGCCTCCGAGCGGCTCTACTATGCTGGCACCGACCTGAAGGGCATTAGTCTCAAGGGCAATGCGGCGATCGGTGCCAAACCGGCCGGTGAGCTCTCGCTGTTGGTGGCGCAGCTGAAACAGGGGGATACCAAGCTCAGCCAGCTGGCCCTGAACCTCAGCGGCGATATCAGTCAGCATCTGTTGACCCTGACCATGAAGGGTGACCCTGTTGCCGCCAACCTCAAACTAGGTGGCGGCGTGCGCGGGGATCACTGGCGCGGGGCGCTCTCCGAGTTGCAGTTGAAAACCCCGCTGCGCCGTTGGGACTTGAGCTCCCCCTGGGCGCTGGATCTCGATCTGCCGCGTCAGCGGCTGGCGATGGGGGATCTCTGTCTCGGCTCCAAGGGAGCCAGCCTCTGCGTCAAGGGGAGTCAGGTCTCCGCTGCCCAAGGCACCCTGGAGTTTGCCCTGAGCGAGTTTGATCTCAAGCGGCTGCGCCCCTGGTTGCCGGACAACTTCCGCTGGCAGGCGATGCTCTCGGCCGACGGCCGCGCCAGCTGGCGTGGCAATCAGCCGACCTTGCATGCAGTGGTGCGCACTACGCCGGGCACTTTTGTGGCAGATGGCCTCAAGACTGATTATCAGCAGCTGGCACTAGCCCTGGATTTCGAGCGGCAGCAGGCGGCCATTCGCCTCGATTTTGCCTCCAAGCAGATCGGCAATATCGATACCGACCTGCTGATCAAGGAGCCTGCCGGTCGCGGTCTGCTCGGTGGTCAGCTCAAGTTTGACGATCTCAAGCTCAATACCTTCGCGCCACTGATCCCGGAGGTGCGCTCCCTGCAAGGGATCATCTCCGCCGATGCCCGTTTCGACGGCACGCTGGCGGCGCCCCTGCTGTTTGGTCAGCTCAACCTGCGTGACGGTGAAGTGCAGACCCACTCCGACATGGTGACCCTGACCAAGCTGGTGACCCGCCTCAAGATCGAGGGCAACCGCGCCGAGCTCGATGGCTCCATGCTGGTGGGCAAGGGGCCGCTGGCGTTGGGCGGCTGGCTCAGCTGGGCCAAGATGCCGGTCAGCGGCAGCCTCACCATTCAGGGCAAGGATCTGGAGGCGCAATATCCGGGCATGGGCCGGGTCAGAGTCTCGCCCGATATCGCAGTGTCGCTGGGGGAGGAGACCCGCATTACCGGTCAGGTGGATATTCCCTGGGCACGCATTCTGGTCAAGAGCCTGCCGGATTCGGCGGTGGCGGTCTCCGACGATGTGACCGTGGTCTATGACGATCTGCCCCCTGCTCCCAAGCAGGCCAGCCTGCCGCTGGCGATGAAGGTGGCGATCCGCCTTGGCAACGATGTGAAGCTCGATGCCATGGGGTTGAAGACTGATGTCTCCGGCGGTCTCAATATCCGTCAGGATCCCGAGAAGCCGCTGGCAGGCAATGGCCGGCTGGTGCTGACCAACGGCCGCTTCAAGGCTTACGGTCAGAACCTCATCATCAAGGAGGGTCGGATCCTCTTCTCTGGTCCGCTGGATCGGCCGTTCCTCAACATCGAGGCCAACCGGGATCCCGATACCATCGAGGGTCAGGTGACGGTCGGGGTGCGGGTGACCGGCCCAGCCAGCAAGCCGGAGATCACTGTCTACTCCGAGCCGCAGATGGCGCAGTCGGAACAGCTCTCCTATCTGCTGCGCGGCAAAGGGTTGCAGACCGGTGGTGAGGATGGCGGTTTCAACGGCCTGCTGGTGGCCGGTGCGGTGAGTCAGGCCAACGGCGTGGTGTCGAGCATCGGCGAGTCGCTCGGGATGAGCGATGTCTCCCTCGATACTGCGGGCAGTGGCGACAACACCCAGGTGACTCTGTCGGCCTATCTACTGCCGGGCTTGCAGTTCCAGTACGGGGTCGGGGTGTTCAGCCCCATCGCCGAATTCAAGCTGCGCTACGAGGTATTGCCACGGCTCTATCTGCAGGCGATGAGCGGGGTGGCCCAAGCGGTCGATGTCTTCTATCGCTTCACCCTGTAACGCTTTGCCCCCTAACAAGGCTGATATGAACGTAAACGGGAGGCGCAGGCCTCCCGTTTTTTATTGCGCGATCGGCAGCAGGTAAACGGCGATAAGAGACTGGAGTGCAGAGGGAAAATAGATTGCGGCGGGCTATAAATGCGAAAACCCGGCGCTAGGCCGGGTTTTCTGAATGATGGTGGAGGGAGAAGGATTCGAACCTTCGAAGGCAGAGCCGTCAGATTTACAGTCTGATCCCTTTGGCCGCTCGGGAACCCCTCCACGGGGTATTGCTTTCAATTTGTCGCACTTGAAATGGTGGAGGGAGAAGGATTCGAACCTTCGAAGGCAGAGCCGTCAGATTTACAGTCTGATCCCTTTGGCCGCTCGGGAACCCCTCCACAAGTGCGAGGCGCATACTAACAGATCTTCTGGTTTTGTGAACCCCCAAGCAGGATTTTTCCATTAAAAGAATTGGATTTGTGGCCGATAACCAGTGAAATCGCCATTTTCGAGAGTTATCTCATGCTGCCCAGTTCAATCCGTAATCACCTGCTCGTTGATGAGGGCCAGTTGGGGCAGCGCCTCAACCGTGACCTGCAGCATGGCGATCGGGCGGATTTCCGGTTGCATCTGGCCTTGCTCACCGACGCGGTGGAAGAGCAGCCCTGGTTTGATGCCAAACCGGCGGTCAGTTCCCAGAGCCGTGACTGGCGTCCGCACTTTGACTTGAGACCGGCAGAGGTGCTGGTGGCTGAAGGGGCTGGGAGTGACTGCAGTGCCATCAATGAGCGGTTGCAACAGGGGGGAAGCATGGTGGATGTGCGGCTCTGGCTGGCGCTGCAAACGCCGCCGCTGGCGGTCAAGCAACCGCTGCTGGATGAGGCTGTCTACGACAACCTGTCGCCGCTGGCGCGGGAGCGGTTGCAAGGAAAGCTGGCCGATATGCCACGCCAGGAGGATCCGTTGGTACTGTTGCCGATCCTCGACCGTTTGCAACAGGGGGTGGATACCCGGTTGCACTGGCTCAGTTGATGGCGCCTGCTCACTGGTGTAACGCGGTGCTTATCGGGCAAATCACAGGCAACAAAAAGGCGGGTAACCCCGCCTTTATGCTCGCTGAATTTTTAGCCTTGCGGCATGCTATCAAGCGTCGGCTTCATCCGGTTGCGGCTGCTCTTTGAGGGCGGCGTTGGCGCGACGGGCAATCGGCTTCTCGGTGTGACGATTGAGTTGGCGCTCCAGCTTTTGACCCAGTTCGTTGATGGCGGCGTAGAGATCCTCATGCTCTGCCTGGGCAAACAGTTTGCCGTTGGGGATGCCAGCACTGGCTTCGACAGTGAACATCAGACGCTCTTTGGAAACAATCACATGGGGTGTGATGAGAGGCACCTGAAGACGTTCGAGCTTTTCAAAACGGGATTCGATGCGCTCGCGGATAGCCGGGGTGATGTCGATGATTTTGCTGGTAATTTCGATTTTCATATTGGCCCCCTTCGGGTCGTCTTGCTTGTGTCTTCACCTTCAGATTACTCATTGGTAAAGATTGAAATGTGATCCATGTCACATAACCTTCCCTTGGCTATTCAGCAACTTATAAATTGTGATCTTTTCCGGTTTCGTGCCAAAAACAGCTTGAGCTCCATGAAACTGGCAGGCAGTATGACGGGAATAGGATCGTTTCTGTCCCTTCTTGGCAGCACTTCGTGTCGACCTCATGTCCGGTTTCCACTGCTTGATATCGCATGTTTGTACTCTTCCCTCGCAACCGCTGATCTGATGAGTGGATGCAGGGGGCGTTGCTGTGCCCGATGGGACATCAAACGTGGTTGGTTGTTGTGTTGGAGTGGTAAATGAAGCAGCAAGCCACGCAAGTTATGTGGTTTTTCGATCGGCAACATGATCAGTGGAGTCTCTCTGATCAGGGGGCCTACCAGCAGTGGCAAGGGGAGGGCAATCATCCCTGGGCCGCTCGCCTGTTACCGGAAGATGAGGCAGGCTTTGCCGACTTTCTCGTCCGGCTTCATGAATCACATCTGCCAGAGCAATTCATCGGTCATCTGAAAGATGATCAGGGTCAGCTTAACCATGTGCTCTGGAGCGGCCAATTTGTGCCCACCCAGCAGATCTGCTGTGGCTGGCTGGCCCCGCTCGATACCGCCAACAGCGCGGTCTCCTCCCTCAACCTCTCTTTGCCGTTGCTGCAAACCACTCTGCTCACCCAGTTGGCGCAGGCGCTCTCTGCCCGCACCGGGCTCGACTTCTTCAATACCCTGGTCAGCCAGCTGGCTCACATCCTCAAGGTGGATGCGGTCTGGGTGGGGGAGCTGTGCGGTGCCGACCGGGTCAGGGTGCTGGCCGCCGACGGGCTGGCGCAGAAGGATTACCCGCTGGCGGGCTCACCCTGTCAGGAGCTCTACAAGCAAGGTGCCATCTGTTTCGAGGTGATCGACGAGTCGCAGGAGTATCAACCCTGGCTGGCGGCCGGGCAGACTTACTATGGTCAGCCGCTGTTTGATGCCAGAGGTCAACTTCTGGGTCACCTGGCGCTGCTCTATTCGGCCCCGGCAGATACCCGCAACCTCACGTCGGTGCTCAATACCTTCTCGGTACGGATGGTGGCCGAGCTGGAGCGGCTGCAATCCGATGCCCAGATGCGCCTCTCTGCCGTTGCATTCGAGACCCACGAAGGGATCATCATCACGGATCCGGGGTTCAAGATCCTGCGGGTCAACAACGCCTTCAGCCAGATCACCGGCTTTGACAGCCAGTCGGTACTGGGCCTGCATCTGGAAGAGGATCTCTGGCCAAATCTGGGGGGATTGGGCTACGAGCTCAACACCCTCAGCCGCTGGCAGGGAGAGACCCAGCGTCGCCACGTCGATGGTCACACCTATCCCCAGTGGGAGATAGTGACGCCGGTGCAGGATGAGAAAGGGGTGATCAGCCACTTTGTCATCTGCTTCGAGGATATCTCAGAGCGCAAGGCGGCCGAGCGGCGCATTCAGGATCTCGCCTATTACGACGAGCTGACCGGATTGCCCAACCGCCGTCAGCTGCACGAAACCTTGGTGCAGACCTTCAACGAGTCGGTCCGCGACGGCCTGATTGGTGCGCTGCTCTTTATCGATCTCGATCACTTCAAGACCATCAACGACTCCCTCGGCCACGCCACCGGTGACTGGCTGCTCAAGGAGGTCGCCGCTCGCCTCAAACGGCTGGTGCGACAGGGGGATTGTCTGGCACGTCTCGGCGGTGACGAGTTTGTACTGTTGCTGCCGTCGCTCTCGGCTAGCCCGCCCCAGGCGGAGATGCAAGCCGATATCATTGCCGAGCGCCTCATCACCGAGATTGCCGCCCCTTATACCTATGTGGGACAGGTGTTGCACATCGGCGCCAGCGTCGGCATAACTTTGTTTCCGGATCGGGAGCAGGGGGTCGATGATCTGCTCAAGCAGGCAGATACCGCCATGTATCAGGCCAAGTCCGCTGGCCGCAAGACCCGTCGCTTCTTCGATGCCTCGATGCAGCAGCAGGCGGATCGCCGTCTGCTCATTCACAACGAACTGCGCAATGCCCTCAGCCAGCAAGAGCTGACCCTCTACTATCAGCCCCAGCATATGGTCGATGGCGGCGATATCATCGGTGTCGAGGCGCTCATTCGCTGGCAGCCGGCCGGTCGCTCGCTGGTCTCGCCGGCCGAATTTATCCCCATCGCCGAGGAGACGGACCTGATTGTCGATATCGGTAACTGGGTGCTGCACGAGGCGTGTGCCCAGTATGTGCTGTGGGAGGAGAACGGCATCCACATTCCGCAGATCTCGGTCAACGTCAGTGCCAAGCAGTTCCATGCCGCCGATTTTGTCGAGCGGATCCATGATGTGCTGGCGCAAACCGGCATGGATCCGGCCTGCCTCAATCTGGAGATCACCGAATCCGTGGTGCTGGGCCACGCCGAGGACACCATCAGCAAGATGACCGAGCTCAAGGAGCTCGGCATCAGCTTTGCCATCGACGATTTTGGCGCCGGTTACTCCTCCTTGAGCTATCTCAAGCGACTGCCTGCCGATGAGCTCAAGATCGACCGCTCCTTCATTCAGGACATCCCGAAAGATGGCGACAACATGGCCATCGTCGAGGCGGTGATCGCCATGGCGCGCCATATGGGGTTCAACGTCACGGCGGAAGGGGTGGAATCCCGTCAGCAACTGGAGTTTCTCAAGGCGCAGGGGTGCAGTTTCTATCAAGGCTATCTTGCCTCCAAGCCGCTGCCGGTGCCCTATCTGGAGAAATATGTACAGCGGCTGACCAGACCGGAGCCGCTACGCGAAATGCAGCTGAGCAGTGCAGAAAAATAGTCCCTGCTCCCCGCTGTAGCGCTGCCCGGCAACGGGTAGAATGAGAGGCAGTAGACCCACCGCCACCGGGCGGTGTATTGCCCTCAATGGAGATGTTCAGTGAAAGCTGTATGGGGAATTGTTTTGTCGGCGCTGTTTGTGCCGACCCTGATGGCGCAGACTGCCGACCAGACGCTCTACCGTCAGGCGTATGACGCCGTGCGGGCCAATGATCAGGCTCGTTTCCAGCAAATTCGTGCCCGGTTGACCCATTATCCGCTGCTGCCCTATCTCGATTACTATCAGCTCGCCTTTCGTCCGGGGGCGGCCGATTACAACGATGTGACCCGCTTTATCCGCCAGCATGGGGATACCCCCCAGTCCAACCGGCTGGAGCGCAGCTATCTGACCTATCTGGCCCAGAGCCAGCAGTGGTCGCAGTTCCTGCGCTTCTATCCGGCCAAGCCGAGCTCCACCGATCTGCTCTGCATGCACTATCAGGCGCTCTATTACACCGGCAAGCCGAAAGAGGCGTTGCAGGGAGCGGGCAAGATCTGGATGAGCGGACAATCCCGCCCCGATGCCTGCTCCCCGCTGTTCCAGCTGTGGCAGGCATCCGGTCAGCGTACCCAGGAGAAGATCTGGCAGCGGATGACGCTGGCGTTCGAAGCGGAAAACCCCAATCTGATCCGCCACCTTGGCGCGACCCTGGGAAGCGGCTTGCAGATCTATGGCGATCAGATGGTGACCCTGTTCGAGCAACCCGCCAAGGCGATGAATCCAGCCTATTTCAGCAACAACCCCTATTCACGCAAGCTGCTCTCCCTCGGTTTGACTCGCTATGCCAATCAGGAGCCGGAGTCGGTGCTGCGCCAGCTGGCGCTGTTCCGTAGCCGTTTCGGCCTGACCCAGGCCGAGGTGAAACCGGTAGAGCGTGCCATTGCCCGCCGTCTGTTGCTGGATCGCGCCATTGCCCAGCGCAGCTGGGTAGACAGCACGGTGAAAAAGCTGGCGGATCCTGATATCACCGAGCTGCGGGCACGACTAGCCATCTGGGAGCAGGATTGGCGTGGCCTCTCCGGCTGGGTGAAGATGATGCCGATGGCCCGCCAGAAAGAGGATCGCTGGCGCTACTGGATGGCGCGCTCTCTTGAAGTGCAGGGGCAGCAAAAACCGGCGCGGGATCTCTATCTGGAGACCGCCAACCTGCGCGGTTTCTATGGCTTTATGGCCGCCCAGCGTACCGGTGTGCCCTATCGCATGAAGAACCAGAGCGTCAAGCATGTACCGGACTGGCGTACTGCCAGCCAGCGCTGGCCCTTCCTGTTGCGAGTACGCGAGCTGTTGTCGATGAACGAGATTGCGGCGGCCCGCTCGGAGTGGATCCACAACATGGATCGCAATCCGGTTGCCCAGCGCATCGAGTTTGGCCATATCGCCCTCAATCAGGGGTGGCACGAGCTGGCCATTCTCGCCAGCATTCGCGCCGAAGCGTGGGATGCTCTCGACCTGCGCTTCCCGCTGCCGCTCAAGCGCACCTTCTCCCAGATGGCGCAAGAGCGCACCATGAACACCAGCCTGCTCTATGCCATCTCCCGTCAGGAGAGTGCCCTCTATCCGCTGGCCCAGTCGCCGGTGGGGGCGCGCGGCCTGATGCAGCTGATGCCGGCTACCGCCAAGGAGACCGCCGGCAAGCTGGGAGTGCCTTATCGCAACGAGCAGCAACTGTTTGATCCGGCGATGAATATTCGCCTCGGTAGCGCCTATCTCAAGCGCTTGCTGGATGTCTATGACGGCAACCGGATCCTGGCGGCGGCCGCCTACAACGCCGGGCCGGGCCGGGTAAAACGCTGGCGTGATCAGAGTGACAACAAGCCGATGGACGTGTGGCTCGAGAGCATCCCGTACAAGGAGACCCGCAACTACGTCCAAAACGTGTTGTCGTTCGATCTCATCTATCAGCACAAGTTGCAGCAGCCGCTGCGCTTCATGTCGGAGCGGGAGCTCAATCACGCCTATTGAGTCGGGGGCCGCCCGCCGGCCCCTGTTTTCAAATTTCCCTGCCGCCGCGTATCATCGGGTAAGGTTCTGTTACCAAAGGAAACATGCCCGGTGACCTGGCTCAGGGAATTACATCAGGCTGCAGGGTATACTCAGGCGTCGGCACCGACAGGTTCCCCCACAATAAAGGAATGGATAGTGGCAACGATTAAAGACGTTTCTCAGCTGGCAAATGTGTCTATCTCCACCGTGTCACGCGTTATCAACAACACGGCACAGGTAGCACCGGAAAAGCGTGAGGCCGTATTGGCGGCCATGAAGGAACTGAATTTTCGACCCAACAGTTTTGCTCAGGCACTGGTCAGCAAGCGTTCCAACTGCATTGGCGTGCTGGTCGGCGACCTCTGCGGTGGCCCCTTCTTTGCCCAGATGATGCGTGGCATCGAGACCATGGTCGATCAGGCCAACAAGTTCACCATCGTCATGTCTGGCAACCATGATATCGCCCGCGAGCGTCATGCGATTCAGGCGCTGCTGCAGCGTCAGTGCGATGCGCTGATCCTCCATAGCAAGGCGCTGCCGGACGAGGAGCTGAGCGAGCTGGCGGCAGGCTCTACCCCCATTGTCTTTATCAACCGCCAGGTACCCGGGGCCGAAGATCGCTGCGTCTGGTTAGACAATAAGGCCGGGATCACCACCGCGTGCCAGCACTTGCTGGATGCCGGTCATCGCAAAATCGCCTTTATAACCTCCGATGATGAAGAGTTTGTCGATGGCTTGCAGCGGATGGCGGGCTATACCCAGACCCTGGCCAGAGCCGGAATTCCTCTGGAGCCCGCATTGATTGGCCGTGGCTTTGCCGACGAGAACGGCGGTTATGTGGCGATGTGCGAACTGCTGGCCCGTGGCGTCGAGTTCACCGCCGTGCTCGGTTTCAACGATGCCATGGTGGCGGGGGCTATCTCCTGCCTGCTGGAGCGTGGCTACAAGATCCCGCAGCAGGTGTCGGTGGTGGGGTTTGACGATATTCCCTACGCCCGCTACATCTATCCCAAGCTCACTACGGTACGTTACCCCATCGAGGAGATGGGCAGCCGCGCTGCCGAGCTGGCGCTGCGCCTGCTCGATCACAAACCGGTGGACGGCCTGGCGCTCAAGTTTGAAGCCCAGCTGGTGGAGCGTGAGTCGGTCGCCTGACGTGCGTCAAACAGCGAATAACAACGTGGCCCCATCGGGGCCACGTTTGTTTTTGCTTGTTGTCTGCTTGTCGGCCCGTTTAGAAGCGGGCTGAGCCGCTGACGTAGTAGCTGCGACCCGGTTCGACGTTCTGGAAGACAGTATCTTTCTCTTGCAGGCGCACATCGGTCAGGTTGGTGATCCCCAATCGAAGATCAAAGTTCTCGGTGACCTTGAAGCCGGTGCCGAGATCGAAGGTCTGATAGCTGGGTAGCTTGTGCAGCACCACCGCCTTGTTGACGGTCTGCTCGGCAAACTGGGTACCGGTGTAGGTAGTGCCAACGAAGGCATTGACCCGCTCGGTGGCCTGCCAGGTGATCTTGGCGTTGGCCTTGTGTTCCGGCCGCTCGGGCAGGGCCTGACCCTGATCGCCCTCAGCCTTCAGGTAGGTGTAGTTGGCGCCGAGGTTGATATCGTCGGTCAGATCGAGCTTGCCGGTCAGTTCCAGCCCCTTGGTAGTGGCTTTCTCAAGGTTGTACCAGGTGCGGTCAGTGGAGTTCGGCAACTGCTTGAAGGTGAGCATATCGTCGATGTCGGAGTAGAAGAGGGTGGCGCTGGTCTCCCAGAGCCCTTCTCCTGCTATGACACCCAGCTCGTAGTTGGTGCTGGTTTCCGGCTTGACCTTGTCGCTGCCATAGATGCGGCAGCTGCCGCCGCAGCTCTCGATGCTGTAGCCGTTGGAGTACTGGTGCGGGGCCGGCGCCTTGAAGGCCTGACTGACGCCGCCCTTGACGGTCACCACCTCGTTCATCTCATAGACCAGATAGCCGCGCGGGGTGAAGTGGCTGCCGTAGATCTCGTGATGATCGTAACGGCCACCCAGCGTGAAGGTCAGGCTATCGGTCAGGCCAATTTCGTCTTGGGCGAACAGCGCCTCCTGGGAGTGGCTCTCTTTGCCGCCGATATCCTTGTAGCTCACCGTATCCACCAGCTCCCGATCCAGATATTCACCACCCAGGGTCAGGTAGTGGTTGGCCAGCGCCAGGTTGGTATAGCCCTTGAGGGTCAAGGTGTTCTCTTCCAGCTCCCGCTGCTGCGGGGCCGAGTAGCTGGTATTGAAATCGTCGATCTGGGAGGTTTCATAGTTGGCCATGACGGTGGTGTCACCCCAACTCCAGTTCCCCTTGTGAGTCAGACCAAACAGGTTGCGATCGTTCTGCTGCTGGCGGCTGTGCACCTTGTTGCCGGTCTTGCGGAAGATATCGAGGGGCCGCTCATCCTGATTGTAGAGATAGTCAAACTCGAAGCGCTGCTGCTCATCCACCAGCCAGCTCAGGGTAGAGGCGAAGTTGCGGGTCTGTTTGGCTTCGATAAGGGGGATGCCGTCAGCAGCTTCGGTGGGGGTCCAGGCTTGACGGTCATACACCTCGCCGTTCATCCGGATCAGCAGGTTGTCGGTCAGCGGGCCGGTAAAGCCCAGGTTGGTTCTGTGCTGATCGCCGCCATCCTTGCCCTCGATGGCCTTGAAGTCGGCATCGGCCGCCCCTTGCCAGGTTTTGCCCGGCTGTTTGGTGATGATGTTGATGACACCACCGATGGCATCGGAGCCGTAAAGCGCCGACATGGGGCCACGGATCACCTCGACCCGCTGGATCATGCCAAGGGGCACCGGGGTGTTGTCGAAGTTGCCGCCGCGCCACAGGGCATTGGAGGAGGAGAGGCGTTTGCCATCCACCAGCACTAGCGTGTACTTGCCCGACATGCCGCGAATGCCGATATCGCTGCGACCATTGGTGTCAGCTTCGGCCTGAATGCCCACTTCGTGGCGCAGCAGGTCGGCAAGGTCATTGACCGGTGCGGCGGCGATCTGTTCTGCCGTGATGACAGAGATGGAGGCTGGTGCCGAGCGGGTATTGTGCGCCGTGGTGGTGACGGTGATCACCTCATCGGCTTGAGGCGCGTTGTTGGCGGCGATCGCTTGCTGGGTCAGCAGGGTGACGATGGTGGTGGCCAGCAGGCTGGGAGCGATAAAACGGGAGGCTGAGAATTTCATTATTTACATCTTCCATAACATTCAAATGATAAGCATTATCATTATCTCGGCTATCTTGTTCCGTTCGCAACACTTTTTTACTGACGAGCTGACGAGCTGACGGGGCGGGTACGGTGCAATGGCAACCACCACCCGTGATCGATGGCAGAGACTATCAGTGGGGAATGGATCTGGCCGTGATAACTGATGTCATCAATAAACGCGAGAAGCGGGTTGTCATGGTGGGCGAGAGCGAGGAGATAAACCTGATGTCGGGGATAGCGCAGGAAAGTGAAAACGTGGTCAGAGTGGTCGCCATGACTCCGATAGACGCCATCCGGGAGGCCTTGCTGGCGGGCAAGCTGGTGGGGCTGGGGGAGCCGCACTGGCACCCGGATTTTATCCGGCGCCAGCATGCCTGGCTCTGCGATCCGGCACTCTGGGGAATAATGACCGATTTGGTGCTGGAGTGCGGCAACCGCCGCCATCAGGGCTTGCTCGATGCCTGGCTGGCGGGGGAGGAGTGCTGGCAGGGGGATCCGCTCACGCTGGCGCGGCTCTATCCGGTCTGGCTCGACTCCTGCGCCTTTCCCGCCTGGATGGCCCCCGAGTTTCCGGCCCTCTTCGCTGCCCTGCGCCAGAGCAATCTGGCGCGCCCTGCACATATGCGGCTGCGGGTGCATCTCTGCGAGCCCTCATTCGAGTTGCAGGAGATGAGCCCGGAGCGGTGGCAGCAGCACAACAGAGGGCGGGATCAGGTGCTGGCCGACTATCTTCTTGCACTTCCTCCACGCGGGGTGGTGGTGCTGGCGGGGGCGCGCCATCTGCTCAAAGCTGCAGGGGATCCGCACTTTACGCAGCCGACCCTGGGCCAGTTGCTGGAAGCGGCACGGCCGGGTTGGCTGCAGGTGCTTCACCCCTGGCCAATAGTTGATGAGAAGGGAAATGAGAAAGAGGAGCGGGTGTACGAGCTGGCCGATATCACAACTGCCGACCTCTATCCCGATTGGCCGATGCATCCACCGCTGGAGACCCTCATCGATCGGTTGGTGCGCATGGCTGACCGGGGACGGGAGATGCGAATTTGCCCTACCTTGCTGGCCGAACCCTGGCGTAGCCACTTGCTAAGCCGCACCCACTTGCTGCCAGCTGGCATGGCCCGCCAGCTGCAACAGTGGCTGGCGTAACTGCTGGTGCGAATAACCACCGAATGACGTAACAGAAGGGGGAGCCAAGCTCCCCTTTTCAATATTTGGCATCCTGCATTCAGCGCCGCAAAGTTGCACCATTTACGGCTTACCTTGCCACTCATCGCCGAAAATTCAGCTCCTTCGTTACTTTAAAGAAGTTTCTACTGGTCTTACCTGAGTAAATCCCTTTGCTTTTTATTTAACAAGGTATTTACATCTAGGTGTCGCCAGCATCGGTGACGCTAACAACGGCAAGGAGCCAGTTATGACCCATGTCGACATCCCTTTCCTTCGTTACCTCGATGCGGAAGGGTGCCCGGTCGCCACCTTACCGACCTGGCTGGACAAGGCGATACTGCACACTTTCTACCGCAATATGGTGATGGTGCGCAGCTATGACAAAAAAGCGATTGCGCTGCAACGAACCGGCAAACTCGGTACCTTTCCCTCCCACCTCGGGGCGGAAGCCGTGGGGATTGGCATTGGTCTCGCCATGCAGTCGCAGGATGTCTACGTTCCCTACTACCGGGATATGCCTACCCTCTATGTGCGGGGCGTGCCGATGGAGAAGAACCTGCAATATTGGGGCGGTGACGAGCGGGGCAGTTATTTTCTCAAACCCGATGGAACACCCTCTGAAGATCTCCCCATCTGCGTTCCCATCGCCACCCAGATCACCCACGCTTGCGGTATTGCCTCGGCCTTCAAACTGCGTAATCAACCGCGTGTCGCCGTAGTCACTATCGGCGATGGCGGCACCTCCAAGGGGGATTTTCTGGAGGGACTCAACTGCGCTGGTGTCTGGCACCTGCCGATGGTCATCATCGTCAACAACAACCAGTGGGCCATCTCGGTGCCACGCAAGCTGCAATCGAGCGCTCCTACGCTGGCCCAGAAGGGGATTGGCGCCGGGGTGCGCAGTCTGCAGGTGGATGGCAACGATGTGGTGGCGGTCTACGATGCCGCCCGCAGTGCCGTCGAACGGGCCCGCAGCGGCAAGGGGCCGACCCTGATCGAGGCAGTCAGTTATCGCCTCGGCGATCACACCACGGCCGATGATGCCACTCGCTATCGCGATGGGGCCGAGGTCGAGGCCGCCTGGGCGAAAGAGCCGGTCAAGCGGCTGCGCCAGTTTATGCACAGCCAGGGCTGGTGGGATGAAGAGCAGGAACAGTGCTTGCTTACTGAAGCTGCGCAGGAGGTAGAGCAGGCGGTCGCCCGTTATGAGGCGATGGCGCCCCAGCCACCGGAGGCGATGCTCGATTATCACTATGCCAGCCTGCCCGCCGAACTCTTGCCCCAGCGCGAGCGAGTGATTGCCAAGGGGATGAAGCAGGAGGTTGGCCATGAGTGAGATCAGTTTGCTGGAAGCGGTCAACATGGCCCTTCACTACGAGATGGAGCACGACCCGGATGTGGTGGTACTGGGCGAGGATGTGGGAGTCAACGGCGGTGTGTTTCGCGCCACCGTGGGGCTGCGCGACAAGTTCGGTTTCAAGCGGGTGATCGACACGCCGCTGGCTGAAGGGTTGATCGCCGGGGTGGCGGTCGGCATGGCGACCCAGGGACTCAAGCCGGTGGCGGAGTTCCAGTTTCAGGGCTTCATCTTCCCCGGGATGGAGCAGATCATCTGTCAGGCGGCGCGGATGCGAAACCGTACCCGTGGCCGTCTCTCCTGTCCCCTTGTCTATCGCTCCCCGTATGGCGCGGGCATTCATTCGCCGGAACACCACAGCGAGAGTGTCGAGGCGCTGTTTGCCCATATTCCGGGGCTACGGGTGGTGATCCCCTCCAGCCCGAGACGTGCCTATGGTTTGCTGCTGTCGGCTATCCGCGATCCGGATCCCGTGATGTTTTTCGAACCCGATCGCATATATCGCTCGATGAAATCCGAAGTGGTGGATGACGGTATCGGCCTGCCGCTGGATGTCTGCTTCACCCTGCGCCCGGGCCGGGATATCACGGTAGTGGCCTGGGGAGCCTGCATTCAGGAGGTGATGCGGGCGGCGAACCTGTTGGCCGAGCAGGACATCCAGTGCGAGGTGCTGGATCTGGCCACTATCAAGCCGCTGGATATGGCAACCATTCTCGCTTCGGTGCGCAAGACCGGCCGCTTGCTGGTGGTACATGAGGCGTGCGGTAGCTTCGGGGTCGGGGCTGAAATCGTGGCGCGGGTGACCGAGCAGGCACTTCCCAGCCTCAAGGCACCGCCCAAGCGGCTGACCGGCGTGGATGCCGCCGTCCCTTACTATCGCAACGAGGTGTACTACCTCATCACCGAGCAGGATATCGCCGATGCCGCTCACCAGCTGATGGAGAACCAGTGGCTATGAAATTTTTCAAATTACCGGATCTGGGTGAAGGGTTGGCCGAAGCCGAGATCGTCGAGTGGAAGGTGAGTGCCGGTGATACCGTTGCGGTCGATCAGGTGCTGTTGTCGGTGGAAACGGCCAAGGCGCTGGTGGATGTGCCCTCTCCGGTGGCCGGGGTGATTGCCCGTCTCTGTGGCGCCGAGGGGGATATCCTCCATATCGGCGCGCCGCTGGTGGAGTTCGAGGGGGGCGAAGATGATGGCACTGTGGTGGGCAAGGTGAGCGCCCATCAGCAACATATCGAGGATCACTTCGTGGTGGGGGCCATTGCCCCGGGTGGTGCGCTGGTACAAGCCATGCCAGCGGTGCGGCTGCTGGCACAAAAACTGGGTCTGGATATCGAGCGGATCAAGGGAAGTGGCAGCGGCGGCATGGTGACCGAGCTGGACGTGCAGCAGGCGTTCGAAGCTCAGCAGAGTAGCGGCAACGAGTTTCTCAAAGGGTCGCGGCGGGCCATGGCCAAGGCGATGGAGCTCTCTCATCAGACGGTGGTGCCGGTCAGCATCACCGACGAGGTGGATTTGCGTCACTGGCGCTCTGATGAGGATGTGACGGTGCGCCTTATCAAGGCCATTGGTGTGGCATGCCGCGCCGAGCCGTCGATGAACGCCTGGTTTGATGGCGAAACCCTGTCACGGCGGCTGTTCAACGAGGTCAATGTGGCCATTGCGGTGGATTCCAAGCATGGTCTCTATGTGCCGGTGATGGAGAACGTAGCCGAGCGCGAGGGGGCGGATATCCGGCAGGGGCTGGATCGGATGATCGCCGATGTGAAGGCGCGCGCCGTGCCCCGCGAAATGTTGCAGGGGGCGACCATTACGCTCACCAACTTCGGCGCCATCGCAGGCCGCTACGCCAGCCCCATCGTCACGCCGCCACAGGTGGCCATCATCGGAGCAGGCAAACTGTTCGAAAAAGTGGTGTTCATCCATGGGGAGGCGCGTCCCGTCAGGGCTCTGCCGCTGTCGATGACATTTGACCACAGGGCATGCACTGGCGGGGAGGCGGCCCGTTTTCTCAGAGCGTTGGTGGAAGCGTTGGAAGGGGCCACCTTATAACGGTTTGCGCCCTGTCATTGGCAGGGCACAAATTTGTTTGCGTAATCTACAAAGCCACGTATAATCCAAATCAGCTTGAAAGGGCGATAGTTATGTCAATGAATACGATGTTCTACATCTTGTCCTGTTGTTCATAAGTTAATCCCGTTTTTTGAGCTTTATCCGCTGAAAAGCATAAGTAATTATTTTGAATACAGGTTTAAAGATATGTCTAACATGATCACCGGTACCGTTAAGTTTTTCAACGAAACCAAAGGTTTTGGCTTCATCCAGCAAGAAAACGGCCCGGACGTTTTCGTTCACTTCAGCGCTATTCAAGGTGCCGGTTTCCGCACCCTGGCTGAAGGTCAGCGCGTACAGTTCTCTGTGACCCAAGGTCAGAAAGGCCCGCAGGCTGAGAACGTAACTGCTCTGTAATTCTTACAGAATTTAAGAAAGCCGTGGTACCTCTGGTGCCACGGCTTTTTGTTTATCTGGCTACCGCTACTGAATCACATATGCTGAATCATGCTGCTATCGCTTCTGCTTGTTGCCACCCTTACTCCAAACTC
This sequence comes from Aeromonas allosaccharophila, assembly GCF_000819685.1. Taxonomy (GTDB): domain Bacteria; phylum Pseudomonadota; class Gammaproteobacteria; order Enterobacterales; family Aeromonadaceae; genus Aeromonas; species Aeromonas allosaccharophila. The sequence continues at coordinate 147,802 of NZ_CDBR01000053.1, forward strand.
TGACGCGCCGGTACCGGTTCAATCCGCGATGGAAGCGCAGGCTATCTGCCAGCAATTTGTCCAGGTCAGGATGGGGGCCGCTCTACAACCCTATGAGGTGAATGCACGTCTGGTGCCTGAAAGGGAAGGGGAGTGGCTGGTGGATGGCAAAGTAAAAGGACCCGAAGGTCCTTTGCTGTTTGCCTGTCATCTTCGCCAGGGGCCACATTGGGAGCTACTTAATTTTTCACTCTGGGCTCCACAGCCCATCAAAGCGGTTTGAGTGCGACCAGCAGGTGCTGCAGGTGTTCAACCATGGTCATGCCAAACGGGGTGAGATAGCCGCCATCTTCTGCACTGATCAGTCCCTGCTGATGCAGACGAACCGCGGCTTGGCACAATTCATCAGACATATCGCTGCGTAATTTAATCCCCAGGCTCATGTTGGCCGGATCAAAGCATGCCAGTATTTTCAAGTCGTTTACAAAGTCGTTAGAAACCTGGTCGATCCCAATCATGGATTTACTCCTTACGCTAAAGATGTATGCAAACTAGCATCCCCGGATCCACTTTAGTGGGCGCTGGCTCAAATTATTGATCTTTGGCTGGATGCCGCGTTTCAAATGCTGTTTTTTTCGGCGTAATCAGATGGTTGGCTGACAGCGTCGCCAAGGGCCGCGCCGGACCAAACGTGATAGGATAGGGCACTTCTTTATATCGGACGGTCTATTGGTGGCTGTTCGCCCTGTTCAAGGTATCGCTCATGGTCAAGATCACTCTGGTATCCCTGCTGCATTCACTTTGTGCCCGCTTTCCTGTTTACCCCGCTGTTTCGTTGACGTCACTGCTGGATGCTCATCAGGGCGAGGTGTGGTTGCCTGCACGCAAGGGGGCCGACATTGCGCTGTTGCGCAAGCATGCCAAGGGGGCTCATGAGCTGGCGTCACTCGATGCGGGCTGGTGTGATTTTGCCGCCAGCGACAGCGGTGAGACGCCCGAGCTGGATGCGCTTGCCAACTACGACAGCGAGATGATGGATAACCTGCTGATGTATTGGCACAGCGCCGCCAAGATCAACAGCCCGATCACCGATAACCTGTTCGAACTGCGCCGCGAAGTGGTGGATGAGGCCCACGGGGCCAAGCTCGCTGCCGCCTGGGAGCAGCAACAACAGCTGCGTTTTGAGCAGCTGATGGCGATGGGGGCCAATGGCCGGGATCAGCTCTGCTTTGTCGAAGTGGAGTCCGCCTACTGGCTGCGGCAAAAGCTCAGTGAGCAAACGGACATCAGCCTCTGCACTCCCTCGATTGAGTGAGTAGGAAGGTGGTTTCGGCACGCAGATGAAGAGGCTGTTCAACCACAAACAGCGGTTGTACAGGAAGGTTGAGCAGTAGCGCGAGGAGTGGTCGGGAGAAGAGTATCTGCTCCCCCATGATGTGCGTTTGGCTAGGGAAGGTTGAAAATAGATGGCCCATGACGGGCCATCCTGGTTAAGCAAAAGTCAGCAGATCAGAAGGTAATGTTGGTCGAGATCCAGAAGCGGCGACCTTCCTGATTGTTGTTGTATTCGTTGGCATAAGCCGTTTTGCCACCGTCGTTATAGGCGTGGTACTGCAAGAAGTCCTCATCCAGCAAGTTGTAGATGGTGCCATTGACGGTTACGTTGTCGCTGATCCGGTAAGACGCCCCCAGATGGAACAGGGTAAACGCGCTGTAATCACCAAACGCATCTTGCTCGGCACCCACTCCGCGCCAACGCTTGCTGCGATATTCCCCCTGCAACCAGGTATTGAGCTGGGCGGTGGTTTGCCAGTTCAGCTTCATGTTGACCATGTGCTTGGGGGTATCGGTCAGTGGCTGGCCCGCTTGTTTGCCCGATTTCTGCTCGCTGTCGGTGAAGGTGTAGTTGGCCTTTAGATCCCAGTATTCGGCCAACGGAATGTAAGAGCCCACCTCTACGCCCCGGGTAATGGCTTCATCGATGTTGACCGTCTGGCCAAACTCCTTGATGTCATTCCAGTTGGTGCCAATGTCGATACAACCTGGCTGATTGGGCGCCTTGCTGTAGTGACAGTTGGCCACCGGCGTACCACTGGCGATCTTGTCGTGGAAGTCGTTGTGGAACAGGGTGACGTTGGCGTTAAAGCCGTTATCAGCCTGATAGTAGGCGGCTATTTCAGAGCTGGTGGTGGTTTCGGGCGTCAGGCTGGGAGTGCCGATCAGCGGCAAGGCGCCCTGGCGACCAAATCCGACGATCCCGCTGGTCAGTTGATCCAGGCGAGGGGTCTTGTAACCCTGGCTGACACCGCCTTTAAAGGTCCAGTTGCTGCTGGCATCCCATACCAGATATCCACGGGGGCTGAGCTGGCTGCCAAATACGCTGTGATCATCGTGGCGGGCGCCGATGGTCAGTGCCCAGTCGGGCAGGAAACGCCACTCATCTTCGGCAAATAGCGCCCATTGGGTATGCTCAAACGGTGCAGTAGCGACGCCGTCGATCATCTCGGCTTTCCACCACTGACCACCTACCGAGAGGGTGTTATCGCCCAGTACGGTGACCAGCTTGCTGTCGACAATGGTGTTCTCCAGCTCCAGAGTGCGCGGTGCGCCTGCGGTTTTGCCCGGAACGCCCTTGGGCAGGGTACGCCCTGCGGTGTCGGTTTCACTGCGAGTAATGCTACTGGAGAGGTTGCCGAAATTGAAACGGCCATCGTGAGCCAGCACATACTGATCGCGGGTATAGCGTTGCTGTTTGTCATATCCCCCGATCTTGGTCGGCGTATCCAGGGTGCCAAGCTGGCCTTCACTGTTGTCATACTCTTGGGTGCCGCGGTCAACATCGAACCAGATATCCTGATTGTCGGTAGGGGTGAACGTCAACCGTCCTCCCAGGTTGCGGATATCCGATTTAACCGGATTTGCCCCCATGATTGGCGTATTTTCTACGCCATTCTCATCTTGATAGCGAATGTCAGAGGCACTGCGATCAAACAGGCTGCCACGCAGGGTCAGTCCCAGCTTGTCTTCAATGACGGCGCCGCTGGTATAGAAACTGACGCCGGCACTGTCGCCAAACTCACTGTGTTGCTGTTGGGTATTTTCCAGCGTCAGGGCACCCATCCACTCCTTGGCGGGTTTGCGGGTGATGATGTTGACCACGCCCCCCATGGCATCTGAGCCGTAGAGCGTCGACATGGGGCCACGGATCACTTCGATGCGCTCAATGGCGGCCACTGGCGGCATAAAGCTGTTGGACGTTTCACCGAATCCATTAGGGGTCACGTTCCCCACATTGTTCTGACGGCGTCCATCGATCAGTACCAGGGTGTAGTCGCTGGGCATACCCCGCATGCTGATATTCAGGCCACCAGTCTTGCCGACGCTGCCTCCTACATCCACCCCTTCCACATCGCTGAGTGCATCAGCAATGCTGGCAACCCGTTTTTGTTCCAGATCTTCGCGGGTGATGACCGTGATGCTGGCGGGGGCATCGGTGACCTTCTGCTCAAATCCGGATGCTGTGACCACCATGGTTTCATTGATGGTCTGGGCCAGGGTTGCACCCGCAGGCAGCAAGGCGAGCGCAATGGCGTAACCGAGGCGGGATGGTTGGGGTATGGGCATGCTAGCTCTCCTGTTTATATTCTGAACTCTGCTGAACTACCAAAATTCTTATTGATAATCATTATCATCCTGTCGCGGCAGCATTCTATGCAAAGTCACAACGAGCAGAGAGCGATGTTTATGGAACCTGTCGTTCCAAAAACTGGAACTCGCGAGGGGAGGCTGTACCTCGGGTGATAGTTAATTAATCGCGTGAGGATTAATTTCATTTAAAATCAGTTGGTTATTTTTTCAGTAGCATAAAATGACGACGCCGCCCTCCCGCAAAAAAAGTGTTGCTGTCAATAACGTTAATTAAACGCCATTGACAATGATTTTCATTTGCAATAGTTTGCCGCCGCTTATGACGACCATCCTGCGGGAGCTTTTCTTTATCATGTCGAGCCACTCTGCCCGTCCTCACCATGTACCTCGCTGGGTCCGGCCTCTGCATACCTACAGCTCCATGCTGATGCTGATGGTCATGCTCTTTTTCACCCTGACCGGATTGACTCTCAATAACCGCCAATGGCTACCCGCCCCGTCTCCCCTGATCCAGCAACAGCTGTCATTACCGCCCCTGTGGGCCGAGACCGGTTTATGGCAACAGGATCCGCTGTTGGCTGGAACTCAGCTGTTTCACTGGTTACGCCAGCAACACGGGCTCGAGGGAGGCGAGATGGTGATGGAGTGGAATGCCGAAGAGCAGTTGCTCACCCTCGACATCAAGCGTCCCGGCGGTTACAGCCTGGTCGAGATTGAACCTGCCTTGGCAGAGGTGAGGATTGAGACCCAGCCATCTGGCGTCCTAGCCGTGCTCAACGATCTGCACATGGGTCGTTACAGCGGTGAGATGTGGCGATGGTTTATCGACTTAAGTTCGCTAGTGATGCTGCTTTTTACCCTGACCGGGTTCTGGCTGGTGTTGTCCCGGCGCAAACGTCGCACCAGCCTGTTTGGCCTGAGTGTGACGGGCGCGGCCCTGATGGGCGCGCTTTATTTCGTGATCCTCTACTACTAAACGGAGTCCCGGATGCTCAAATCCACAATGCTGGCACTCTCGCTGGCCAGCTTGCCAGCGGTTGCTGACGTCACTCTGTCGCTGGAACTGCCCCGCCACGAAGGCAGCCAATACCGTCCTTATGTTGCGGTCTGGGTTGAAAACCCCCAGCAACAGGCGGTGGCAACCATCGCCGTCTGGCGCAAAGAGGCGGACTGGCTCAAGGATATGCGGCGCTGGTGGCGCAAGAGTGGTCGTTATGAGAACGACCTGCCGGATGGCGTCTCCGGTGCGACTCGTAAACCGGGCGTGCACCAGCTGCACTGGGATGGCCGTGACCATCAGGGGAATGCCCTGCCGTCGGGACGCTACACCCTGCATATCGAAGCCGTGCGCGAACATGGCAGCCGTTCTCTGGTCAGCCAATCCATTGAGCTTGGCCAAACAGCCAGCTATCACCTGAAACCGGTCGCCGAACTGGGCCCGATCACCATACATACCGGAGTTAAATCATGACCAAATATTCTGCTGGCTGGGGGCTGCTCGCCCTGTTCGCCACCTGTGCGGCCGCTCATCCGGTCTGGATGTTGCCGAGCGAGTTCAACGTCTCGAGCGACAAGGATCACTGGATCACCGTGGATGGTACCGCCTCCCACGGGGTCTTCAGTTTTGACAAGCCGATCGGGCTGGACAATGTCACCGTCTATGACCCGGCAGGCAACCCCGGCCGAACCGGTCCTTATTACAAGGGACAGCGCCGCAGCGTGTTCGATCTGGCCGTGAATGAAGTGGGCACTTACAAGATCGAGCTGCGCAATCCGCCTCGCTATGTCACCACCTACACCATTGGCAAGCGCAATACCGAACGCCGGATCATGGCGAACAAGCAGGAGGCGGCCGCTCAGGTGCCCGCCAAGGCGCAAGGGGTGACCACCTATGCCATGCAAAATGTCAGCGCCTTCTATGTCACCCGTAACACCCCTAGCGATACCGTGCTCAAGAGCACGGGTCAGGGACTGGAGCTGCAACCCTTGACCCACCCCAGTGATGTGGTGGTGGGTGAAGCGGCCCGTTTTCGTCTGACGTTTGAGGGTCAGCCGTTGGCCGATCGCAAGGTGGAAGTGGTGGGGCACGGTACTCAGTGGCGCGATGGACGCCAGCAGCAGGAGCTGGTCAGCGACAAGGATGGTGTGGTGACGGTGACCCCGACCCAGACCGGCCCGCACCTGCTCTCTGCCAACATTGAGCAGGCCAGCCAATCGCCGATGGCTGACAAGGTTGCGATCAATTATCTGCTGACCTTCGAGGTATTGCCGCAATGATCCTGTGTAACAAGTGGCTGCCTGCCCTGGCCTTGCTGATGCCGCTGGCTGTACAAGCTCACTATCCGGTGATGGATTGTGGCCGTGAGGGTAACGAACTGGTCTGCAAGGTGGGCTACAGCGACGGTACCCTGGCGAGCGGTGCCGAGGTCGTCATGTATAGCTATGACGATGAGGTGCTGCTCACCGTCAAGGCCAATGGCCGTTCGGAAGCGCGTTTCACCGAGCCGGAGGGGGAGTTTTATATCCGCTTCGATGCCGGACATGAAGAACCCGCTGAATTTGACTATGCAGAGCTGCTCTGAGATGAGCGGCTGCCGTGTGCGCGTCGTGCCGGATGATGGCCGCAATGAGAATCGCTGGGTGGCACTGTTCACCACCGCCGTCTTGTTGTGCGGGGTGGTGGGGATCTATTTGCGTCAGGCGCCAGATACGCCTGTGGCACAAACGCCTGATCTCACCCCGGCTGGCCGTCAGCAGCTGACCGAGCTGGTTATCGCCCTCGATGAGGCCGGCTTTATGGCCAGTGACGGCTACTGGCCCGCGCTGGCCGCCATGGAGCAAGCCCTGATCCCCCCTTTTAGCGAGGGGGGTTGGCAAGAGCTGGCCAATGGCTGCTGGCTGGGGCCACGAGTGGGCCAACCCGATGCGCGCTGGCTTGTCTCGTTGCCTGCTAATGCCATTTTTCTCGATGGCGAAGAGGCATCCGGCATCCCTGACTGCACTACACCTCTCCACTGGATTTTGATGACACCATGATGCGTATTTTTCTGGGCCTGAGCCTGCTGCTGGCCCCTCTTGTTGCATGGAGCAAGCCGTTGACCGTGGGGATCACCCTGCACCCTTATTACAGCTATGTGCACCATATCGTGGGCGATCGTGCCAAGGTGGTGCCGCTGATCGAGAGCGGCTTCAACCCCCATAGCTATGAACTGCAACCGAGCGATCTCAAGCGCTTGAGCAGCATGGATGCACTGGTGCTCAACGGCATCGGCCATGACGAGTTTGCGGTGCATGCCCTCGAGGGGCTTGCGCTGCCCAAGCTGACCCGGATTTACGCCAATGCCGACTTGCCGCTGCTCGCCACCAGCAAGGGGAGCTACAACCCCCATACCTTTGTGGCCATCGATGCCGCGGTGCGTCAGGTCTATACCATTGCCCGCGAGCTGGGACGACTTGATCCGGCCAACCGTGACTATTTTCAGCAAAATGCCCTGACCTATGCCCGCAGCCTGCGAGCCATCAAGAACCGCTACCGGGCCGAGTTGTTGACGCTGGATCTGGCCAGTGTGCGCATCGCCAGTACCCATAATGCTTACGGCTATCTGCTGCAAGAGTTTGGCATCGGCATCGACACCGTCATTGAACCGGCCCACGGGGTTGAGCCCAATGCGACCCAGTTGCAGCAGACCATTGAGCGGATCAAGGCGGCCAATATTCAGGTGCTGTTTACCGAGCTGGATATGGATAACCGCTACGTGGAGCTGATCCAGAACGCCACCGGGATCCGGATTTACCACTTCTCCCACATGACGTTTGGTGACTATGACCCCGATCTGGTGAGCCGCGAGATGGATCACAACCTCAAGACCCTGGTCAAGGCGCTGTCACTGGCGGCGCAGGCAAGCTGATGGGGCCGTCAATCCTGCTGCAAGGGCTTGCCTTGTCGCTCAATCGGGTGAGCATACTCCAGCCCATCGATGGCACCTTCGCGGCGGGCAAGCTGCATGCCATCGTCGGCCCCAACGGCGCAGGCAAATCCTCCTTGCTCAAGTGCGTGCTGGGTCTGCGACACCATAGCGGCGACGTGTTTCGGGAGTGGGCGGGGGCGCCGGGTCCGGTGGCCTATGTGCCACAGCAGAGCCAGTTTGAGCCATCCCTGCCCATCACCATCAACGAATTCCTGCTGGCGACGTTCTCGCGCCGCCCCCTGTGGTTGCCGATGAAGTCGGCGGCGAAAGTGCGGATCGATCAGCTGTTGGCGCAAGTCGGGCTGACCGGTAAGGGGCATTTGCGCCTTGGTCAGCTGTCTGGGGGGGAACGCCAGCGCTTGCTGCTGGCACAAGGGCTGGATCAGGGGAGTAAACTCTGGTGTCTGGATGAGCCCATGACCGGGCTGGATCAAGAGGGACAAGAGATGGTTAACCGCTTGCTGCTGCAACTGCGCAGGCAAGGGGCCACCTTGCTGGTGGTGCACCATGACATGGCCTGGGTGAAGCGTTATGCCGACCGGGTGTGGGTGATTGATGGCGGGCTGGCGGCGGTCGGCACCCCGGATGAGGTGTTTGCCGACGACCAACTGGAGGTGGCGTGATGGAGAGTCTGCGTCAATGGGTATTCTCCCTCTTTGAAAGCGGCTATTTGCCCGAGATGTTCCAGTACGCCTTCCTGACCAATGCCCTGGTAGCGGCCCTCTTGATGGGGCCATTGCTCGGGGCGTTGGGCCCGCTGGTGGTGGTCAAGCGGCTGGCATTTTTCTCCGAAGCGGTCGGCCACGGTGCCCTGACCGGTGTGGCACTCGGGATCTTGCTGGGGGAGCCCGCCACGGCGCCGCTGGTGGCGCTGTTTTGTTTTTGCATCCTATTTGCCCTGCTGCTCCACTGGGTCAAGAGCCGCACCCAGATCCCTTATGATGCGTTGGTGGGCGTGTTCCTCTCGTTTGCCATCGCGTTGGGGGCCGCCTTGCTGCTTTATGTAGCCAAGCGGGTCAACGTACATATCCTGGAAAACGTGCTGTTTGGCTCGATCCTGACGGTCAAGGATCTCGACCTGCTGGTGCTGCTGATCATTGCCATTCCTGCACTGCTGATGTTGCTGCGCGGAACCAATACCGCCCTGCTGGCGAGTCTGGCGCCGGAGTTGGCGCGCAGCCGCGGGGTGGCGGTGCGTCTCTATGACTATCTGTTCGTGTTGTTGATTGCCCTGATGACGGTCGCCTCGGTCAAGGTGATTGGGGCCATTCTGGTGGGGGCGCTGCTGCTTATCCCCGCAACGGCGGCCCGACTGGTGAGTCGCAGTGGTGCCCAGTTTTTCTGGCTCTCGGTGCTGTTTTCAACCCTCAGCTGCTTCCTCGGCATTCTGGTGCCGATGGCGGGCGCCCTGCCACTGCCTTCCGGGGCGGCCATCGTGATGTTTGCCTCGCTCTTTTTTGTACTTGCGCTCGGTTACCGTCGCTGGAGAACCATTGAATGAGATCCTTTGTTTGTTTGCTGCTCGGCCTGCTGGCGTTGCCGTTGTGGGCCGCGCCGACCGTGGTCAGTACCGTGCCGGTGTTGCACGCCATCAACCTTTCGCTGTTGGCCGACACCGGTATCGTCGCCCGTTATCTGCCGCCCGCCAGATTGCCGCTAAACCGGATCCCCGGTTGGCTGAGCAAGGTGGACGTGGCCACCCTGGGACCGGCCGATGCCCTGCTGACGATGGAGTCGTTGCAGCCGGAGCTGGCGATTTATCCCCTGTTGCGCCAGCGCCAGATCCGGGTCGTGCCCATTGATGTCGCGCGGGAGCTGGCGCCAGCAGGCGCCAAAGTGACCCTGCGAGCGGACGGGGAGGGGGACTACTTCTGGCTCGATTTTGGCAATCTGACCCTGATGGGCAATGTGGCCGCGCGGGATCTGGCCCGTATGTGGCCAGCCCAGAGCGCGCAGATTGAACGTAATCGCCAGCGACTGCTGCGGGCGGTGCAGGGCAGTGCCATGGCGTTTGACGATGTGCTGCTGGCGCACAATGTGGCCAGTCTGGCGGTGGCAGATCAACGGCTGATGCCACTGGCGCAGGCGCTCGGTCTGCCATTGGTGCCGCAACAGCAGGCCGATCTGGTGCTGACCAGTCGTCCGCTCAAAGGACGTTCCCGTGGCATCTGGCAGCCGGACCCCTTGCTGCGGCTGGGAGATCAGCCGATCGAAGTCTGGCTGATGCAAAATCAACAGGCCCTGGTTCGCCAGCTCGCGCCAACAGCCGATTGATGCGGGAATGTGAATGCTGGACCTGATCGAAATAAAAATATTCTGCGCCGTGGTTGAGTGCGGCAGTCTTACCGCTGCCGCCGATCAACTCGGTTTCCCGAAATCGACCATGAGCCGTCGTCTCGCCCAGCTGGAGCTGCGGGTTGGTCAGCCGTTATTGCGTCGTCAGAGCAATCGACTGCAGCTGACGGAAGCGGGCCGATTGTTTGAATCCTATGCCCGGCAGATGCTGCGACTCTCGCAGCAAGGGCTGCAGGTGATGGAGGATCTGCGGGAAGAGGTGAGCGGGGAGTTGCAGGTACGCTGTCACCCCGTCTGCGCCGAGACATGGTTTGTGGAAGCGCTTGAGTCGTTTCTGGAGCACTATCCCGGGGCCAGGATCAGTCTGAAAACCGACGAGCAACTCTCTCCAAACAGTGCTGTTCAGGGTGAAATCTGGTGCTGGTTCGGGGCGGATCCCGAGTGTGGTTTGCGTTACGAGCCGCTGGTGCAACTGCCCGCCTCTCTCTATGCCAGCCCGGACTATCTGGCAGGACAACAGCCGATACAACACCCTAGAGATGTGAGCACCCATGACTGGATTGGTGGGGGCGCGACGATCAACGACGGGGTGCTGTTACGGCATCGACAGGAGGGGGAGTATCTGTGCCAGCCTACGCCCTCCCGCTTGCTGTTTGATGATGTGGGGATGCAGATCAGCGCGATGCGACGTGGCCGGGGCATCGGTATTTTACCGGATACCCGTGTCCGGGCCCTGAACCGGGCCCATCCGGACAGCTTGATCCCCTGTTTGCCGGGTTGGCAAGTGGTGCCATGGCAGGTGGGATTGCTCTATCCTTATGGGCGGCAGCCGCGCAAGGTCAGTGCATTACTGGCTCATATTCGCAGTGCGCTCCCACCCTCCTGGCGCGGGTGCAAGCTGGACAAGCTGCCGACAAGATGTGAACATGGCGCCCTTTATCGAGAGAGAGACTTGGCCAATGAGCTATGAACTGAGCGACACCGAGCGCAATGCCGCGCTGCAACTGAACGCTGATTACCGTTACGAACACTTCATCAGCAAGCTGGTCGAGCATGAAGAGCTGTTTGTTCTGACTGACGAGCATGGCGTCATGATGCTGACCACCGATGATGAAGATTGCATCCCGGTATGGCCGCACCCGGAGTACGCCAAAGCATGGGCCGAAGGTGAGTGGGCCGATTGCAAGCCGCAGTCCATCACCCTCAAGGTATGGCTGGAGCGCTGGGTTGACGGTATGGAGCAGGACGAGCTGTGTGTTGCCGTGTTCCCGACCCCGGATCAGGAAGGCATCGTGCTGGAGCCGGCCGACGTGGCTGACGCCATTGCCGAGAAGCAGGCCAAGCGCGGCTAATTGCCTCGTTTACTTGCAAGCAACCCGGTTGCAAAACAAGACCCCGCCACTGTGCGGGGTCTGTCGTTTTTGGGGCGGCCCTCCTGTGCTCGCTGGAGCAGAGGAGGGCCGCCAAAATTACGGTTGCCGATAAGTGGTGTCAGTCAGGAGCACGACCGGGAACGTTTTGTCGGCCTTGATGGCCGCTTTGGTCTGTGTCTTTGCCTCTTCATCGATCCACAGCAGGCCACCGTAGCTGTAACCGCTGTTGTCGCCACCGAGGGGCCAGTAGAGCTGCTCGCTCTTGGGGGTTGCGGGCACCTTGGGCAGTTTTATCCAGCGCCAGGCCCCCTCCCGGGTATAGGGCACCTGATAGGCGGGGACGAAGCTGGCCAGCTCATAGAGCCGCTGCTGGATCTGCCGTGACAGGGCCGCCTTTTTGGCAAAGTCGAACTCCTTGTCATACTGCTCCACCAAGGCCGTGATGGCGTCATCATCGATGTTCATGATGTTGTTGGTCTGGGGCTTGTTGGCGTTGACCTTGTGGAAGAACTCCCAATAGGCGGGATAGCGGCTGCCCGCCCAAGCCATCCAGGCGCTCTGGTGCTTTTTCTCCAGCATCGATTTGAAACCGGCCGAGGCATCCATCAGGTTGAGCTCCAGATTAAGTCCCGCCTTCTTGGCTTCTTCCCGTAGCAAGGTGAGCCGCTGGGCGTGCTCTGCGGTGGTGTAGGTGATAGCGAGGGTCAGTGACTGCCCCATGTCGTTTTGCAAAATCCCCTGTGGCCCCACTTTGTTAAAGCCTGCCTTGGCAAAGTATTCCCGTGCCAGTTTGGGATCGAACGGACGGGCCTTGATCTCGCTGTTGGTAAACTCACCCTGACCTGAGCCATAACTGTTGAGTCGCTGGTAATCCCCCCGCAGCAGGGTGGTGAGCATCTTGTCGAGGTTGAGGGCATGCTGGATCCCGAGCCGCACATCGAGATTATTCAGCTGCGGATCGGCGGTGTTGAGATAGAGCCCCATCGGCGATTGCGGAGTCTGATTGTAGAACCAGGTGCGCGCGATATACCCCTTCTCGAACTCCGACGTTTTGGTCTTGTCGTGCCACCAGTTGGGCATCACCAGCGGGAAGGTATCGAGATCGCCGCGCAGGAAGTGCTGCCAGGCGATGTTCAGATCCCTGAGCACCTTGATCTCGATCCGCGCGGGATTGAAGCGATGCTGGAAGTAACGCTCGTCATCCCCCCACCAGTTTTCAATCCGCTTGAAGGTAACCGACTTGCCCTTTTTCACCTGATCGAGCTGATAGGGGCCGGTGACCGGCAACACCTTCCAGTTGTACTCCTTGACCCAGTTGGCGGTGAGCGTGATGGCGTGGCTCGGTTCCGGGCTGATGGGCAGTGATTCGAGCAGATCCTGGCGGCTCTTTTCGGTGCCGCTGGTGATGGCCAGGGTGTGATCATCAAACTTGGTGATATCGGCTATCTGGGTGCTGTAGTAGTTGTTGTACCAGGGGTCGTTGATCTCTTTGCTGCGCATCATCTTGAGGGTAAAGAGCCAGTCATCGGCGGTGACCGGTTGGCCGTCTGACCAGCGCGCCTTGGGATTGATGCGAAAATAGAGGGTCTTGTGGTCGGCACCGAAGGCCCACTCGTTGGCCAGCATCGGCATGGGATTGCCGGTGACGGGGTGGGTGCTCAGCAGTGGCAGGTTGCTCTCTCGCACGTAACCGGCAAAGCCGCCGTTGGAGTCGGGGCCATATTTGCGCAGGGTCAGGGGGAAGCTGGTCATAAAGGTGCGAAAGGTGCCGCCGCGTTTGGCGGCCGGATCGGCATAGACCGGATCCTGGTTGTTGCTCTCCCACTTCAAATCAGCGGGCAGCGTGGCACTCCAGCCAAACGGGCTCCAGCATAGGGTCAGGGTGATGGCGGTGGCGCGAATGATAGGGTGGAGGCGGCGCCCCCCGGCGGTGATGGTCGATGGCATATCCTTGCTCTCCTGAAAGTCTGCTTCCTGCAGATCACGCGCTGGTGATGTCAGTCCCGATGGGGACTAGCTCATCATGAAAATTTTATCCTGTCAGGTCAATGAAATAGCACAAATTGGCAGGTGCTCATCAGGTCGCTCTCTGTGGTTTCAACCCGCGCAGTCGGCCACCCAGCAAATGGACCACAAAGCCGAGCAGCACCAGACCTGAGCCCAGCCACTGCATGGCGGTCGGATGTTCATCGAGCAGCAGGGCGGCCGCCACCATGCCAACACAGGGGATCAGCAGGGAGAGCGGCGCCACCTGCGCCACCGGATAGCGCATCAGCAGTCGTCCCCACAGGCCGTAACCCAGCTAGGTCGCGACATACGAGAGATAGAGCACGCACAATAATCCCTGCCAGCTGAAATTGAGCAGGCTGCTGGTTATCAGCGCCGGCCCCTCGAACAGCCAGGAGAGGGCAAAAAATGGCAGGATGGGCACCAGACCACCCCAGGCGATCAGGCTCGGCAGTGTGGTCTGGTAGCGCAGACCAATCTGGCGATTGATGACGTTGCCAAGGCCCCAGCAGGCTGCGGCGCACAGCGTCAGCACGAAGCCGAGCAGGGTCAGGTTGCCTTCGCCGTGGGTGGCGATGAGATAGAGGCCGAGCCCCGCCAAAGGCAGCGCCACCCAGTGGTGGGGTTGCCAGCGCTCCCCCAGCCAGATCATCGCAAACAGCAGGGTGAACACCACCTGGGATTGCAGCACCAGCGAGGCCATGCCTGCCGGCATGCCGAACTTCATGGCACTGAACAGAAAGGCGAACTGGCCCAGGCTGATGGCGCCGCCGTAGGCCAGCAGCCAGCGCCAGGGCATGGCGGGCCTGGGGACCAGCAAGATGGCGGGAAAGACCACGCCGATAAAGCGCAGTGCCCCCAGCAGTAGCGGTGGTATCCCCTCCAGTCCCCACTTGATGGCGATGAAGTTGAGCCCCCAGCAGAGGATGACCAGAGCGGCCAGACACTTGTCCTTGGTTTGCATGGTTGAAATCCCTGTCATCAGCTGTGTGGCGCGCGGGTTTACACAGCCCGGCGCGATCGGCAAGGGTGGGAGCATACCCTTGGGCAGGTGGTGAGTGTCAAGGACAAAGGCCCGTTTGGATATTTCTGGTTGAGAGGCCCGTAGCTGCTTTTTGTTGCAAGGTCAGGGCAGATCAGGCCGTGACGCAGTGCAGCGCAATACCACGGTTGGTTATAGCCGCACGCATGGGGGCGGGCAGGGCGTCGTCGGTGACCAGCACGGTGATCTGGCCCGGTGCGCCAAGCTGGCTCGGGTGGATGGTGCCAAATTTGCTGCTGTCGGTGATCACCACATTGGTCATCCCCTTGGCCAGCACGCTGTTGACCACATCGGCCCGCATCATGTCACGACCGGTAAAGCCCACCTCGGGGTGAAAACCGTCGACCCCGATAAAGGCCTTGGAGAAGTGCACCTGCTCGATGCAGAGGCGCGTCAGCGGCCCCACCACGCTTTCGCTCTGATGCTGGAACAGCCCGCCGAGCAGCACTACCTGAGCCGGGGTGTCTTTGAGCAGATGGGCGATATAGCTGCTGATGGTGATGATGGTGACCCTCTTGTGCAGGGCCAGATGGCGCGCCAGCATGGCGTTGGCGCTGCCCCCTTCGATAAAGACCGTCTCGCCATCTTCCACCAGCTGGGCGGCCCGCTCGGCGAGACGCTCCTTGAGCAGGTAGTTGATGTTCATCCGGGCATCCGGGTCATCGGTCTCCAGCGCCATGGCCGAGCCGTGTACCCGTCTGAGCAGCCCCTGTTTCTCCAGCGCGGTGAGGTCGTTGCGCACAGTCACCTCCGACACGCCGGTGTGTTGGGCGAGCTCACTCACGCTCATCTTGCGCGCCTGATGGACCAGAGTGAGGATCAATTGGTGGCGTGGGTTCATGGTGCGCTCGCATGCAAGGTGATGGATAACGGCAAGCCACCCGTGGGGGTGGCTTGCCAATCATATGACGTCACAGGCGCCATGGGGGCACCCCGTCAGAGACTGTGCTCGGTGCGGGCGATGATATCATCTTGCGCATCCGGGGATAAGGCGGTGAAGAAGGCCGAATAGCCCGCCACCCGTACCACCAGATCCCGGTACTGATCCGGATTGGCCTTGGCCGCCAGCAGGGTTTCGCGAGAGACGATGTTGTACTGCACGTGCCACCCCTTGTGTACCTCGAAGAAGGTGCGCAGCAGGCTCATCAGCTTGGTTTTGTCCCGCTCGTTCTCAAGGCTGGCCGGGCTCAGCTTCTGGTTGAGCAGCACCCCGCCGAGAATGGCCGCCGTGGGCAGCTTGCCGATGGAGTTGAACACCGCGGTCGGGCCGAGACGATCCGAACCCGAAGAGGGGCTGGCTCCTTCCGCCAGCGGGGTGCGGGCATGGCGCCCATCCGGGGTGGCCATGGTGGCAGCACCGAACGGCACGTTGGCGGAGATGGAGGAGGTGCCCGCATAGTAGGTGCCACCGATGGGGCCACGGCCGAAGCGGGTGTTGTGCAGTCCCTTGAGCTCGTCGATGTAGCTCTGGTAAGCCTGTACCAGCAGCAGGTCAACCTCGTCCATATCGTTGCCATATTTGGGGGCGGAATTGGTGAGGCGCTGGCGCAACTGCTCGCCCTGGAGCCCTGCAAAGTCCTGCTCCAGGGCGGCAGCCAGCTCGTGCTGATCCACCACCCCCTGCTCGAACACCAGTTTCTTCAGGGCCGCCAGACTGTTGCCGAGGTTGGCGATCCCCACCTGCAGACCGGAGACCCAGTCATAGACGGCACCCCCTTCTTTGATGGTCTTGCCGCGTTCGATGCAGTCATCTACCAGAGTGCTGCAGAGGATGTCGTGGGCTTGGGCTTCCAGCACGCTGTCGACCACGCAGTCGATCTCGATGGATTTGCGGGTGAAGTAGCGCACCTGCTCATCCCAGCGGGCCATCACCTCGTCAAAGTTGCCAAAGCTCCCGTCTCGCAGCGACTGGGGCTGGGGCAGGAATACCTTGCCGGTGGTGGCATCGCGGCCGCCATCGAGGGATGCCAGCAGAATGCGGGCGAAGTTGATAAAGCTCATGCCGGTGCAGCGATAGCCCCACTTGCCGGGCACGGCGGTCTCGATGCAGCCGATGGCGGCGTAGTGGTGGGCATCCTCCACGCTCACCCCGAGCTTGATGAACTCGGGGATCACCACCTCGTCGTTGTTGAAGGCGGGCATGCCAAAGCCGCAACGGATCACCTGAATGCAAGCGTCGAGAAAATCCTCGCTCATCCCGGCGTGGTAGCGCACCGACAGGTTCGGCTGGGTGGATCTCAGCTGGCCGCAGGACTCCAGAATCGCGTAGGAGAGGCCGTTGACCGCGTCATGGGCCGCGCCATTCCGCCAGTTCTGGCCACCGATGGTGACGTTTTGATAGAGCGGGCTGCCGGCGGAGGCCTTGGAGTGGGTGCCGGAGCGGATCTTGTTCACCTCCAGCAACTTGAGCCAGCACCCTTGCAGCAGCTCGATGGCGCGCGTCCGAGGCAGGGATTCCGACAATTCCACTTCGCGGCGATACCAGGGGTAGAGAGATTGATCCATCCGGCCAAACGACACCGAGTGGCCGTTGGATTCGATCTGCAGAATGAGCTGGATAAAGTAGCAGAGCTGCAGCGCCTGCCAGAAGGTCTCGGGTGGCTGGTGGGCGATGTGGGCGCAGTTGAGCGCAATGGTCTCAAGCTCGCTTCGGCGCTCGGGGCGAGACTCTTGAGCGGCCATGTCACGGGCAAGGGCGGCGTAGCGCTCGATGTGATCGCTGACCGCCTCCAGGGTGATGGCGACGGCGTGCAGGAACTGCTCGCGTTGCAGATCGGCCCAATCCGCCAGATCCAGCCGACTGCGCCGCTCGGCCACCTTGGCCTTGAAGCCATCGAGCCCCAGCGTGAGCAACTCCTCATAGTTGACCGCGAGGTGGGCATCCCCCGAGGTCATGTTGCCCTCGGCCTTGATGATGCCGCTCTCCAGCAGCGCTTTCTGTTCGTCGGTAAAGAGGCCGAAGCAGCGATCCTGCACCGTCTGGCCGCGCCAGAAGGGGGTGAGGGCATGGATGATCTCTTTGTCGGTTTCGCTGACTGCAAAACCGGCGCCGGGGCGGTCTGCCAGCTCGTCGATCTCCTTCTCAATCCAGCTCACCGTGTATTCAGGAAACAGCGGCGCCGCCCGCACCTGACTGGCCTGGTTACCGACGATCAGCTCGTCGTGCTTGATCCAGATGGAGCGTTCCTTGAGGTGATGGGCCAGCGCCAGGGCGCGGCGCACCGGCAGCGGCCGGGCGAGATGAGCCTGATAGGCCTGCGTGTAGTGGCGGGCACGCTCGGTGCAGACCGGTGGTTGAACGATGTGGATCAGGCTCTCTTTGTGGGCGCGGATCCGTGGGCTGAGGGTATTGAGGTCGAGCTGGGTCATGATCTTATCCTCTGGTCACAGGGGTCAGCCCCTGACGTTGGGCGTATGCGTGGGCAAAGTTGAGTAAATCGGGGTCGTCGAGCGGTGTCTCCGGCGCCTGATAGGGCAGATCCAGCAGGGCATATTTGCCCATCCCCAAGGTGTGGTAGGGGAGGAAGTGGATCTCCTGCACGGTGCCGAGACTGGCAGCGGTGTCGGTGATGGCGGTGATCGATTCGCGGTCGGCATTGAAGCCGGGAATGAGCGGCACCCGGATCTGCATCGGCACGCCGTGCTCGGCCAAGCGTTTGAGGTTCGCGATGGGCAGCTCCACCTTGCCGCGGGTCCAGTTGAAGAAACGTTCTTTATCCACGTGTTTGAGATCCGCCAGCACCAGATCCAGTGAGGGGAGGCTTGGCTCAATCTGGTGCCAGGGCACATGGAGGCAGCTCTCGACCGCCGTGTGTAGCCCTTGTGCCTTGCAGCGTGCCAGCAGAGCGGCGGCAAAGTCGGGCTGCATAAACGGCTCGCCACCGGAGAGAGTGACGCCACCGCCGCTCCGTTCGAAGAAGGGGCGATCCCGCAAGATGGTGTCCATCAGGGTGTCCAGCATTTCATCGCGGCCGCACACCTGCAGCGCTTCGCTGGGGCAGAGGCCGCGCAGCCGTTCCATATCGTCGGCCTTGAGGGCTGAACGGCTGAGCTGGATCCCCTCGCTGTCACGCAAGATTGCCGGACAGGCCTGGCTGCAGAGCTGGCATCCCTCGATGCACTGGCGCCGGTCTAGTAGTATGTCCGGCTTGGGAGAGCGGCTTTCCGGGTTTTGACACCAGCGACAGGCCAGCGAGCACCCCTTGAGAAATACCAGGGTGCGAATGCCGGGGCCATCGTGAGTTGAATATCGTTGCAGGTCGAAAATCATACCGCCTCCTTTTGTATTTGCATTCTATTTGCTTTCATTCGAAAGTTGATTTGATTTCGATCAAGCTATTTGCAGATGTTTTATCGCTAGAATGGCGACATATTGAACATCCCGTTAAGGAGTTAGAGATGGAGCTGTATCTCGATACCGCCGATGTGGCGGCAGTGCGTCGCTGGTCACGGATCCTGCCGTTGGCCGGTGTCACCACCAATCCTTCCATTACTGCCGCCGGGGGCATGCCGCTCTCCGAGCTGCTGCCCGCCCTGCGCGACGTACTGGGGCCCAAGGCGCGCCTGTTTGCTCAGGTGATGGCCAAAACCGACACCGAGATGGTGCGCGAGGCGTTCGCCCTGCGTGAGCTGGACCCGGATCTGGTGATCAAGATCCCGGTATGCGCAGAGGGATTGGCAGCGATCAAGAGCCTGACCGCCAACGGCGTGCCGACGCTGGGCACGGCGGTCTATACCCCGCTGCAAGGCTGGCTGGCGGCGGTGGCGGGGGCGGAATATGTCGCACCTTATGTCAACCGACTGGATGCCCAGGGGGGCGATGGCATCGCCACCGTGCAGGAGCTGCAACAGCTGCTTGAGCTGCACGCCCCGAACAGCAAGGTGCTGGCGGCGTCATTCCGCACTCCCCGTCAGGCGCTTGACTGCCTGCTGGCCGGTTGCCAGTCCATCACCTTGCCGCTCGATGTGGCGGAGCAGTTGCTGAACGTGCCTGCGGTGGATGCGGCGCTGGTGAAGTTTGATCAGGATTGGCAGCGCGCCTTCGGTCGTTGATTGCAGTGACAAGCGGATTGTTGTGATAAAGGGGGGAGGGTGAAGCGCAGGTTGTGGGGATTGACCGACTAGACTTGAAAGAGGGGGCCACGTTCGCTGGCCGCCCTGCAGTTTACCGGAGGTATCCCATGAGCGACCATTTGCTACTCCCCCATGGTGAAGATTTGCGTCGTGCGGTGCTTTGGCTCAGCGAGCATCACTTGCACGATATCTCTGCCATTGAAGAGGCCAGCCTGCGTTTTGATCTCTCGCCACTGGATGAGGAGTTTCTGATCCAGCACTGGCTCGACAGCCAGCGCCAATCATGAATATCTGAGGTAAGGGATTAGAAGAAGTTGGCGAGTTTGATGCCAAACTCTTTGGGATCGACTGTGCATTCGATGCTCTCCTGCACACCTGATTTGGCCAGATCCAGCCACTGCACCTCGAGGTAGTGACGCTGGGTGGCGTGATAGATCACCTTGACCACCGGCTTGAGCGGTTGCTGTTCGTTGCGCTGCATCACGATGGCCAAGCGCTGGTTCGAGAGTTGCACCAGCGTTCCCACCGGATAGACCCCCATGCACTTGATGAACCTGGTCACCAGTTCGGCATCGAAGTGCTGATTGATCCCCTTGAGTAGAATGCGGAAGGCTTGGGTCGGCTGCATGCCCGCTTTGTAGACCCGATCCGCGGTGATGGCATCATAGACATCGACGATGCCGCTCATCCGGGTATAGAGCGAGAGCTGCTCGCCTTTGAGCCGCTGTGGGTAGCCGGTACCATCAAGCCGCTCGTGATGGTTGGCGGCCACTTCCAGCATGGTGGGGGTGATGCCCGGGGTATTACTGAGGATCTCGTAACTGTGCACCACATGCTGGCGCATGATGGTGAACTCCTCGTCAGTCAGCTTGCCCGGTTTGTTGAGCACCTCGTCCGGGGTCATGATCTTGCCCACGTCGTGCAGCAGGCCACCCAGGGTCAGCTCTTTGAGCACGCTGCGCTCCAGACCCAGATAGCGACCGAAGTTGGCGAGCAGAATGGCCACGTTCATGGAGTGCTCCATCAGGTAGGCATCCTTGGCGCGAATACGGGCCAGACAGAGCATGGCATCGCCGTGGCTGAACATGGTGTCTACCATCTCTTCGGCGACTTCCGCCAGCGGGGTGATGTCGATGGGTTCACCCGCCTTGAGCTGGCGAATGAACTTGCCTTGCAGCTCGCGGGCCTCTTGGTAAAGGCGGCGGATCTTCAGCTCCCGCCCTTCACCGTTGGCACTGGCCCGGCGTCCCGCCTGGGCGCTGTTGGCATTGAGGTCGGGGGAGATAACGGCGTCACTCTCGGCGCTGCCCAGCTTGCTGCGGGCCAGATCAATGCGCACCGTGAGCACCCCCTGGCGTACCAGATTGGCAATTTGTGCCACGCTGGTCACCATACCCATCTGGGCGATCTCCATCCCACCTGTCTGGCTGGCGATAGCAATGACATACATGCCGGGTTTCAGCTGGTTGACGGGAATGACGGGATAGGATGCTTGAGACTTCATGAGGGCTTCCTGACTTTTATTATTATGAGTATCGTTCGGATGGGTCACACCGGAGAAGTGTAACATTGGATGACCAGTTCGTCATAATTGGCAACCCCTTAACAGTGGCGTTGTCGCCCCCGCCCGATATAATGACGCCCCTTTACTTGTTGGACTCCGAGGTTGTGAATGCGGCTTGATAAATTTCTGTGCGATTGTTCCGATTTGACCCGCTCGCTGGCAGGCAAACTGATCCGTCAGGGTGAGGTCATGGTGGATGGCATTGTGGTCAAGCAGCCCGCCTTTCATATCAATGAGCAGAGCCAGATCGAGTTTGACGGCGTGCTGCTGACGCTGGAGCAGCGCAACCGCTATTTCATGCTGCACAAGCCGGAAGGTTACGTCTGCTCCAACGAGGATCCGGATCACCCGACCGTCTTCTTCCTGATGGATGAACCGGCGATGGGCAAGCTGCACGTGGTGGGTCGCCTCGACCTCGATACCACGGGTCTGGTGCTGGTGACCGACGACGGTCAATGGTCCCACCGCATCACCTCGCCGCGCCACGAGTGTGCCAAGACCTATCACGTCTGGCTGGCCGATCCGGTGAGCCCGGATGCGATCGCGCTGTTCGCCGAAGGGGTCTACCTGCGTAACGAGACCGATAAAACCCGTCCTGCCCAGCTGGAAATTCTCGGTGAGTGCGAGGCCCGCCTGACCATCCATGAAGGCAAGTACCACCAAGTCAAGCGGATGTTTGCCTCCATCGGCAACAAGGTCGTTGGCTTGCATCGCGAGCGGGTGGGTGGCCTGACGCTGGATGAAGAGCTGGCCCCCGGTGAATACCGCGAGCTGACCGCTGAGGAAATCGCCCTGTTCTGATCAGGGATGGTGCCGGGTGTCAGTGAGTGCTGAAACCCAGCACCAGCGCCGTGCCAAGGGTGGCAATCAGTGCCCCAGCCCAGGCGGCAACGGATGGCCGCTCCCCCGAGTGCCACCACAACAGCGGCAGCAGCAGTACCGGCGTGGTGGAGGAGAGAATGGCTACCATGCCCACCTCGCCCTGCCGCAGAGCCATCAGGATCAGCGTCATGCCCAGCCCCATCGCTAGAAAACCGTTGGTGGCAATCATGGCGAGGATCTGGCGATTGACCGGTTTGAGCGGCATCGCCAGTGGCAAGCGCCCCAGCCGCAGGACGCAGTGGGCCAGCAGGGCACTGCCCATCCGGATACCCGATGCACTCACCGCATCCACCTCACCACTCATCATCACCGGCTTGGCGATAATGGCTCCCACGCTTTGACACAGTGCCGCCGTCAGGCCAAGGCCAATCCCCAGCGCCAGATTGCCACGGATCTGCTCCCACTCGTTGCTGCTACTGCGTCTGCCAAACAGGATCGCCAGCATCACGCCGGCAAAGACCAGCATGGCCCCCAGCAGTCGCCAGCCAGTGAGCTGTTCATTAAATAGCCAGAGCCCAAGCAGGGCGGAAAACAGCGCATGGCAGGAAAAAAGCAGGGCACTGCGTCTTGGCCCCAGCCGGTTCATGCAGGCAAACAGCGCCGTGTCGCCGACGAAGATACCGACCAGTCCCGAGATGGCGAGCAGGGGCAGGGCGCTTGCGGTGAGGGTTTGCCAGCCACCGGTGAGCAGACTCATGGTGCCGAGCATCAGGCTGACCAGAAACATGCGCCAGCGACTGTAGGCAAATGCGCCGAGATGACGGGCCGGTTTGACCGAAATTAGCGCTGCAACTGCCCATAAACTGGCCGATGCGAGGGCCAGCCACTCATAACCCATAAAAACTCCTGAAAAAATTAACCCGAAAGACTCCATCTCCCGGGCAAGCCCGATACAATACGGGGCGTTTTCGGGGATAACAAGAGCGGCATCAGGCATTCATCAGGCGCGCCGTCGGCCTTCCCCTCCTGCAGTGGTTTTATTCGAGGTTTTGTCATGAGGTATGGTTTCTTCCCCAAGCTGGCGCAACGCTGGCTCTCCCCGCTATTGCTTGCCGTGCTGGCAGGGCCCCTGGCCCATGCCACCACCGTTGAGCAGCAGCCTCTGCTGGCCGATCGGCAAACCCTGGTCAAGGGCAACGGTGCCGAGCCGGAGTCTTTGGATCCGGCGCTGGTGCGATCCGGTTTTCCGGGGGAGGCGGTACTGGTCGATCTGTTTGAAGGGCTGGTCAGCGAAGATGGGCAGGGGCATATCGTCCCTGCTCAGGCACAGCGCTGGGAGGTGAGTGAAGATGGACTGGAGTGGCGTTTTTTCCTGCGCCCCCAACTGAAGTGGTCCAATGGCGAGCCGCTGGTGGCCGCTGATTTCGTCTATGCCTGGCGTCGTCTACTCGATCCGGCCATCAACTCCCCTTCTGCCGGATTGCTGCTGGCGACGGGGATCAACAATGCGCAATCCATCTATGCCGGTGCGTTGGAGCTCGACAATCTGGGCATTGAGGCGCAAAGCGACCAGATCCTGAAAATCACTCTGGAGCGACCTGCCCCCTATTTTTTGCAGCTCATCAGTCAGCGCCCCTTTGTGCCAGTCAATCAGAAGGCGATAGCCCAGTTTGGCAAGCAGTGGACCGAGCCCGGCAAGCTGGTGAGCAATGGTGCTTACCGGCTGGCAAGCTGGACGCCGAACGAGCGGATAGAAGCCGAGCGCAATATCCACTACTGGGATGACCTTCACACCCGTATCGGACGGGTCACCTATCTGCCGATCACCTCGCAACATGCCGAACGGCTGCGCTATGAGGCTGGTGAAATCCAGCTCACCAACAAGGTCTCCCTCGGCTATTACCAGAAGATGAAGCGCGAGTCTCCGGAGCGGCTCTGGGGCTTGCCGCTGTTTGGCACCTATCTCTATGCGTTCAATTTGAAGCGACCCGAACTGCAGGATGTGCGGGTGCGTCAGGCGCTCTCCATGGCGGTTGATCGACAGCAGCTCATTGGGGCAGTGAGCGGGCAGGATGAGCAGGCGGCATGGTCGCTGTTGCCGGAGATGCCGGGTTATCCCCAGGTGGTATTGCCTGTGGCGCTCGAAGATATGCCGACTCGGCAGGCCAAAGCGGCAGCCCTGCTGTCTGCGGCCGGGTATAACAGTGCGAATCCACTAAAGCTGAGTATTACCTACAACGCTGCCGACACCCACAAGCAGATGGCAATGGCCATTGCTGCCATGTGGCAGAAGCTGGGGGTGCAGGTCTCCCTCAACAGTCTGGAGTGGGGGGCCTATCAGGTGGCCAAGGATAGCGGTGATTTTCAGGTGGCCAGAAGTTTCCTGTTTGGCGATTACGTCGAGCCGTCAGCCATGCTGGGCAGCTTCCGTTGTCAGGATCTGCGCAACGAGAGCGGCTACTGCAATCCCGATTTTGATCTGCTGCTGGAGCAGGCGGCCAACACGCTGGACGGTGCGAGCCGGGGTGAACTGTACCACCATGCCGAACAGTTGCTGCTCGAAGAGGCGCCGATCATCCCTGTATATCATTACAATCAGATGAGACTGGTCGATCCCGCGCTGCGAGGGCTGCCCAGCCAGAATTTGAAAGGGACGATTGCCACCAAGGATCTCTATTTCAGCCCGCAGTGAGGAGCATTTCATGAAACTTGCCATCATTTCCGACATCCACGGCAGCATCATTGCGCTGGAGCGGGTGCTGACCCAACTTGAGCCCTGGCAGCCGGATCATTATCTGCTGCTCGGCGATCTGCTCAACCATGGCCCGCGCAATCCTCTGCCGGAGGGATATAACCCGGCCGCCGTGGCCGATCTGCTCAACGAGCTGGCACCGCAGATCATCGCGGTGCGGGGAAATTGTGATTCCGAAGTGGATCAGATGCTGTTGCGCTTTCCCATTACCGCTCCCTACAACCAGCTGCTGGTCGATGAGCGGCGCTGGTTTGTCAGCCACGGTCATCTTTACCGTCCGGACGAGGTACAGCTCCCGGCGGGCAGTCTGTTCCTGAGTGGTCACACCCATGTGCCGGTGCTGGAGTGGCAGGGGGATCGGGTATTGATGAACCCGGGATCGATCTGTTTCCCGCGCGGCGAGCTGCCTGCCAGTTACGGCTGCTATGAAGACGGGGTGCTACGCGTCAATGCGTGTGAGGATGGGCGAGAGTTGCTGCGACTGATGTTTTAAAACGGACAGAAAAAATGCAAGGCCTGATGATAAGAGATGTCAGGCCTTGATACCGTAGGAGCGGGTGCCAGAGCGAGTGTTGCCCTTGGCGTCATAGGTCAGGCTGTTGCGATCTCGCAACTGACTCAGAAAGGTTGCCAGACGACGGTTGGAGACCATGCTCAATTCAAGCAAGCGACCGTTGATATCATTTTGTGCCTGGCAGGCATCCAGTTTTGCACGAAGCTGCGCTATCTCGTCGGGATAGGCTGCCAGCTGCAGTGCTAGTTCCGGCATCTCTGCCAGCGTCTTGTCCAGGGTTTCTATCGCAGCAAGCAACTGCTGTTTGCGCTCGGTCAGTGCAGGCAGGGCCAGTGCCTGATGCTGCTCGAGCAAGCTGAACTCCTCTTCCAGAATGCCTTGCATCTGGCTGAGGTAATCATCTTGGGTGTGCAGTAACGAAGGTAAGTCCATCATCCCAGAACTTTGTCCAGATTGGCCTCGAAACTGAACATCTTCTTGGCAACAGCGTCGCTGTTGACCTGATATTCGCCACTCGCGACGGCTTTTTTCAGTCGTTCGACCTTGCTCTCATTGCCGGTCGAGGCGGTATTGAGGTTTTGTTGCATCTTTTGCAATTGTTGCGCCTCACTGGTCAAGGAGACGGAGTCCAGCTTGACAGTAGCCGCTTTGTTTTCGGGCGATGAGGTGACTGACTTGCTGCCTGTCCCCTGGCTATTAGCGGTATTTTGCAACCGATTGTTCGCCAAGTTGTTGATATTGTTGATGGCCATTTTAGTTACCTTCGTCTGCTTTAAGGTTTGCTTACCTGTTTATCGGTGCGGCAGGTCAAAACTTTAGAAAAAAGTTGTCAAGGATCCGGATTTAAAACGTGACCGATACGGCACCCACAGCACTGACTTTACCCTCAACGGTTTTGCCGGAGCGAATATTGACGAGTTTGATGATCTCTCCGAAGCTGCCATCTTGCAAGGCTCGGGCCATGGTTTTGATCTGGAAGTTGCTGTTTTCTGCCGTCAGAGTGACCTGATCCCCTTTACACACTACACAAACTTGGCTTAAACGGATGGGCTGCCCCGGTTTTAGCTCTCGCTTGCTGCGTACCCCGATAAGAGGAGCGGTGTCAGTCAGGTAGTCGCCGCGGATCAGGGTTTGATCCTGATAGGCCAGGACCAGCTGGCTTTCACTCAGCAGATCCCCCTTGGCAATGGGGTTGGCCACCGTGACATAGGGTTTTTGAATGCTGACCCGCACCGGGAGATAGACGTCCCAGGGTTTGTCTTCCTCACATTTAAGGTAAACTGTTGTATTGCGGCGAATTTCCATTTTTGCTGGTAAGCTGATAGTGAGCAGATCTTCGCAGCGGGTCAGTGGGAGCCGTTCATCCAGCGTGGCAGGGGTAACCTCAGCTCTGGCATCCAACGAAACATCCAGCTGGCTGTAAACGAACTCTTGTGCCCTTTCTTGCAGATAAGTAGTGACGTCCGAGGCGTAGCTGGAAGATATGCTGCCAAAAAAGAGGCTGATGAGTAAAAGTCGGTTAATCATTTTCGCTCGTTGGTCGATAAGTTGTTCACGCATATCACCATATTTAACTATGATTGCTTCAGAATCTGTTCGTTGTCACATCGATAGTCTGACGCAATCCATCACGCATGCATGATTAATGCCAAGCGTTTTTAGGGAGTGTTTATGGCCAGTATTCTGGACTCGGTCAACCAGCGTACCCAGCTCGTGGGACAAAACCGGCTGGAGTTGTTGTTGTTTCGTCTCAACGGACGTCAAAGATTTGGCATCAACGTATTCAAAGTGCGTGAAGTGTTGCAGTGCCCCCCCTTGACCGTGATGCCCAAACTGAACTCTTGCATTCGCGGGGTCGCCCATATTCGTGGCCAGACGATTTCGGTCATCGATCTCAGCATGGCGGTTGGCAAGCGTCCGATTGAAGATTTGAGCAAGTGCTTCATTATTATCTCCGAGTACAACCGCTCCATTCAGGGTTTTCTGGTGCATTCGGTCGAGCGCATCATCAATATGAACTGGGAGTCAATCCTGCCGCCGCCCAAAGGGGCGGGGCGCATCAACTACATGACGGCGGTCACCGAGGTGGACGGCGAGTTGGTAGAGATCCTCGATGTTGAACGTATTCTCAACGAGATCTCCCCGGTCTCTACCGAAGTGAGCAAAGAGCTGGTGGAGTCTAGCGTCGAACACCCGACCCTGGGACGTCCTGTGCTGGTGGCCGATGACTCTTCAGTTGCGCGCAAACAGGTGCAGCGTGCGCTCGAAGCCATCGGGGTCGAGTGCGTGCTGGCAAAAGATGGTCGTGAAGCACTGAATATGCTGCTGGAAATGGCCAAAAATGGCCCCATCAAGGATCAGATTGCGCTGGTCATTTCGGATATCGAAATGCCGGAAATGGATGGTTACACCTTCACTGCAGAAATCCGGAATAATCCCAATCTCAAGGATTTGCATGTTATTCTGCATACCTCACTCAGTGGGGTATTCAACCAGGCCATGGTGCAGAAAGTGGGGGCCAACAATTTCATCGCCAAGTTCCAACCGGATGAATTGGCCAAGGCCGTACAAAACGCACTCTAATAAAGAAGAACAGCTGCATGAAGACACTTTCGGACGACTTATACAAACAGTTCAGCAACTTTCTGGCGGTTCAGAGCGGGATCGTGCTGGGTGATAACAAACAGTATCTGGTGAAGAGCCGTCTTTCACCGTTGATGGCTCAGTTTGGCATCGAGAGTCTGTCTGATCTGGTTACCCGTGCAATGAGTGTGCGAGAGCGTGACCTGAAAATGGCCGTGGTGGATGCCATGACAACCAACGAGACCCTCTGGTTTCGTGATACCTATCCGTTTCAACTGCTTACCGACAAGATTTTCCCGGAATTGGGGAAAAGCGGCCGCCCCATCAAGATCTGGTCTGCCGCCTCGTCGTCAGGTCAGGAGCCCTACTCCATTGCCATGACGGCGCTGGAGCAACAGATGAAAAAGCCGGGCACCTTGCCCGGTGGCGTTCAGATTGTCGGAACGGATATCTCGACGACCATGCTCAATCAGTGCAAGGAAGGCATTTATGACAGTCTTGCACTGGCTCGCGGGTTGTCGCCCGAGCGTAAGAAGATGTTTTTTGAGCCTTACGGCGACAACAAGATGCGGGTGGTGGAGCGAGTCAGAAAATTGACCACCTTCCGGCCGATCAATTTGCTGGAGAGCTACAGCCTGCTTGGCAAGTTTGACATCATTTTTTGCCGTAACGTGCTCATCTATTTTGCGCCGGAAGTGAAGTCAAAGATCCTCAACCAGTTTGCTGCCAGCCTCAATCCTGGTGGGTATCTGATGTTGGGGGCGTCGGAGTCACTGGCCGGATTGACCGACCGGTTCGAGATGATCCGCTGTAATCCGGGGATAGTCTACAAGGTCAAATAGGCCTGATAGCCTTGATATTCTGGGTTCTTGCCAGTTCATGTAAAGAGGGAAGCGATTAGCTTCCCTCTTTCTTTCTCTACAGTTCAATGCCTCTATTTGCCTGCCATTTCCAACCACTGCCAAGATGGTTAACAACCTGAGGTAGCCAGACGTTACCTGGCTGCTGGGGCGAGATACTCCCGTGGTTTCTGGTCTGAAATGTGCTCATCCCCAGACCATCGAGTTGAGTGATTCGCTTATGGCACACCTCTTGCAAACAAAATATACCAAGCAGGAGGTGTGCTATGGCTCTTTCATTTGACAAGGCATTCGGTGTTCATCAACACACGATAAGCGTTCGCGCCAAGCGGGCTGAAGTGCTGTCCAGCAATATTGCCAACGCGGATACACCGGGCTTCAAAGCCAGGGATATCAACTTTGCACAGGCGTTGCAGGAGGCCCAGTCGCATCAGGGTTTTGGTCTGGCCACGACCAGCGAAAAGCATTTTGCCTTGAATATGGACGCTCCGGGTACCGTGCAATATCGCAACCCGCTGCAACCGGATACCGGTGACGGCAATACGGTCGATGTGCAGCAGGAGCGCAGCGAGTTTCTGCGCAATAGCCTCGAGTATCAAACCTCCCTTGAATTTATGAATAGCAAGATCAGTGGCCTGCTGAAGGCCCTGAAAGGAGAGCAGTGATGAGTTTGTTCAAGGTCTTCGACATAGCAGGCTCGGCTATGAGCGCACAGTCCGTGCGGCTCAACACGGTTGCCAGCAACATGGCCAACGCGGACAGCGTCAGCTCCAGTGTGGAAAATACTTACCACGCCAGGCGGCCAGTCTTTGCCGCCCAGCTCGATCAGGCGATGTCTGATAAGCAGGGCTCGGTCGGGGTTGAGGTGAAGGGCATTGTCGAGAGCAAGGCACCACTGCTTAAAGAGTACAACCCCAACCACCCGATGGCGGACAAAGACGGCTTCATCTTCAAGCCGAACGTCAACATGGTTGAAGAGATGGCCGACATGATCAACGCCTCGCGCAGCTACCAGACCAATGTCCAAGTTGCAGATTCGGCCAAGAAGATGCTGCAGCAGACGCTCCAGCTTGGCAAGTCCTGATAGGAGGGATGCAGCATGGTCGATACAACCAACAATGTGAACGGTATCAGCCGTACCACGACCCAGACGACAGGCACCACAACGGCGCCCAAGAAAGAGCTGGATCAGGCTTCATTTATGAAACTGCTGACCATGCAGCTGTCATATCAGGATCCCTTCAAGCCGGTCGACAATGCCCAGATGCTTTCCCAGATGGCCTCCATGTCTACGTCGGAGGGGATCAGCAGTCTGTCTACCCAGATGGGCAAGCTTAATGACCAGATGATATCCAGCCAGGCTCTGCAAGCGTCTTCTCTGGTTGGTCAAAATGTGTTGCTACAGGGCAATACCGGATTTTTAGACCAGGATGGTTCGTTATCTGCGGTCGTTGCTGTTGGTACAACGAATAAATATTCGGGCGTCAAAATTACCGTTGAGGATGAAAAGGGGCAGGTTATCAAGGAGTTTCCTCTCGAAGGAGACCAAAAAGGTAATGTTGAAATTGCTTGGGACGGTAAAGACAAGGCCGGCAACCGAGTCGCCGCAGGCAAGTATGTCATCAAAGCCAGCGGCACTCTCGATGGCAAATCGGAAAGTATTGCCACATTTGCTTATGCCAAAGTGGACAGTGTTGCCTTGGGCAATGCGACTAACCCGACTCGCCTCAATTTGAGAGGACTGGGTAGCGAATATTTGAACAACATTCTGCAAATTTCAGGAACCAATTCAAATCCGACGGTTACACCGTCAAAAACCACGTCGACAGCATCGATCTAAGGAGCTGGATATGTCATTTAACAATGCCTTGAGCGGTGTCAACGCGGCACAAAAAGACTTGAACGTCACCGCCAACAACATTGCCAACGTTAACACCATGGGCTTTAAAGAGTCCCGTGCCGAGTTTGCGGATGTCTACGCCAACTCCATTTTTGTCAGTGCCAAGACCCAGGTCGGTAACGGTGTGGCGACTGGCGCGGTTGCCCAGCAGTTCCATCAGGGGGCGCTGCAATTTACTAATAACGCACTGGACTTGGCGATCCAGGGGAATGGCTTCTTTGTGACTTCGGATGGATTGACCAATCTGGATCGCACTTACACCCGTGCCGGTGCCTTCAAGCTCAATGAAAACAGCTATATGGTCAACAATCAGGGCCATTATCTGCAAGGCTATGAAATTAACGAAGATGGGTCTCCAAAAGCGGTCAGTATCAATGCAACCAAGCCTATCCAGATCCCTGACCGTGCTGGTGAGCCGATTAAGACCACGAAGATTGACGCCAGTTTCAACTTGCCGTCGACAGCGTCGCCGTTGCCTGCAGGTGGAGGTGCAGGTGATGCATCAACCTTTGATCCCAAAGATTCGAAAACTTACTCTTCTTCAACCTCAGTGGTGATTTATGACTCTCTGGGCGAGCCGCATACCATCACGCAATATTTTGTCAAAGAAGCTGACCCCGCAGATCTGACCAAACCGGCCAATCCAACTGCTTGGCGTATGTACCTCTACCAAGGTGATAAACCCATTGATATTGTCGGTGGTGTAACACCGACGATGGCGACTGGTTTGAGCCAAGCGCCTGCTGGTGCAAGAGTCACCTTCGGTGCTGATGGCAAGATGGTTACCCCTACTACACCGGCGACCATCAAGACAGAGCAATTGGGAACTGCGCCCCCAACAGGCGCTGGCATTATCACTAACGGTGCAGATCCCACCCAGCAGGTGGATATCAACTTCGGAACGGTGACCCAATATGCCTCACCATTTGAAGTCAGTAAGTTGACACAGGATGGTTCTACTGTTGGTCGTTTGACCAAGGTTGAGATCACCCCGGATGGTATAGTGTCTGCGACTTACAGCAACGCCACCACCATCAAGGTGGCGATGGTTGCCATGGCCAAGTTTGCCAACTCGCAAGGGCTGACTCAGGTTGGCGATACCTCCTGGCGGCAATCCCTGCTTTCTGGTGAGGCCTTGCCGGGGACACCCAATTCGGGAACATTTGGCACCATCAAATCATCGGCGCTGGAGCAGTCCAACGTGGATTTGACCTCCGAGCTGGTGGACCTGATCACTGCCCAGCGTAACTTCCAGGCTAACTCCCGTTCACTGGAGGTCAACAGTTCGCTGCAGCAGACCATTCTGCAGATCCGTTAATTACACAATGCATGAAAATGAGAGGGGGCCTGGCCCCCTCTCTGTTTCTGTCGCCTCCTCGCGCTTCTTACTCCCCGCTATCTTTGCTATTGGCACTCTAATTGCATTTCTCCTGTCAGAGTCATCTGTTTGACGGAGAATTCCATGGATCACCTGCTTTATATCGCCATGTCCGGGGCCAAAGAGACCATGAACAGCCTGGCTGTTCGGGGCAACAACCTCGCCAATGCCAATACCACCGGTTTCAAGTCCGATTTCGAGCAGGCCAGAAGCATGCAGGCGTTCGGTGAAGGCTTGCCAAGCCGGGTGTTTGCCATGGCTGAGCGCCCGGGTCAGAACCTGCAGCATGGCATGCTGATGACCACAGGACGGGATCTGGACGTGGCGGTGGATGGTCCGGGCTGGATTGCCGTGCAGGATCCCAAGGGCGGTGAAGCCTATACCCGCATGGGGAATTTGCAGGTCAATGCGACCGGCAACTTGCAAACCTCGACCGGCCTGAATGTGGTGGACGATGGTGGTCAGCCTATCGTGCTGCCGATGCCGATGGAGAAACTCGAGATCAATCGGGATGGCACCATCAGCGGTCGACCGGAAGGGGCTGCCGCCAACTTGCCGGAAGATTTCCAGCGGATCAAGCTGGTCAACCCGGCCGCCGATGCGGTGGAGAAGGGGCAAGATGGTCTGTTTCGCCGCAAGGATGGCCAGAATGAAGCAGCCTCGGCCAATGTCGGCCTGATTGCCGGCTCCCTTGAGGGGAGCAACGTCAATGTGGTGGATGAGATGACCAACCTGATCCGGCTGCAACGTCAGTTCGAAACCCAGGTCAAAATAATGAAGACGGCCGAAGAAAATGATGAAGCTCAAACCCAACTGCTGCGAATCAGCTAATCAAGGAGTTACCTATGAATCCCGCACTCTGGATCAGCAAGACCGGGTTGGATGCACAGCAGACCAATATTTCGGTCACCTCGAACAACCTGGCGAACGCCAGCACCGTGGGCTTCAAAAAGTCACGGGCCATCTTTGAAGATCTGCTTTATCAAAACATCAATCAGCCTGGTGGCCGCTCCTCTGCCGATACCGAGCTCCCCTCCGGCTTGATGCTGGGGGCGGGTGCCAAGGTGGTCGCGACCCAGAAAAACCACAGCCAGGGCAACGTGCAAACCACCGACAACTCGCTGGATTTGATGATTAGTGGCCGTGGTTACTTTGAAATTCAGCTGCCCGATGGCAGTGCGGCCTATACCCGTAACGGTCAGTTCACCCTCAACGATGAAGGGACGATTGTGACGCCGGGCAACGGTTACACCCTGCAACCGGAAATCCAGATCCCGGAAAACGCCCAGAGCGTCACGGTGGGCGAAGATGGCCAGGTCTCGGTGCAGCTCAAGGGCGATGGCGCGTCTCAGGTGGTCGGGCAGATCACCTTGTCAGACTTCGTCAATGCCAGTGGCCTGCAGCCGATGGGGGAGAACATGTTCGTCGAGACCCAGTCCAGCGGTGCCGCCATTCAGGGCAACGCCGGTGCCGATGGTCTGGGGGTGGTCAAGCAGGGGATGCTGGAGACCTCCAACGTTAACGTAACCGAAGAGTTGGTGAACCTCATTCAGGCTCAACGGGTCTACGAGATGAATTCCAAGGTGCTCTCCGCTGTGGACGGCATGATGTCCTTCCTGATCCAGCGTACCTAATTAGGAGGTGCATGATGAAAGCCGTATGGATGCTGGGATTGCTGGTGCTGGGAGGGTGTAGCAGCACTCCCAATACACCCAAGCCTGATGATCCCGAGTTTTCCCCCGTTTACGGGGAGTCGGAGCCGGTGTCGGTGCGGCCGACAGGGGCGATTTTCCAACCGGATCAGGTCAATGGCATCTATTCGGATATCAAGGCGCACAAGGTGGGTGACATCATCACCATCGAGTTGGCGGAATCGACCTCGGCCTCGAAAAAAGCCAATACCCAGAGTGGCAAGGATAACAAGTTCAATCTGGACCCGGTCAAGTTGGGGGGCGTGCCCGTGACAGCCAGCCCCTATGATCTCTCGGCCTCCATTGCTCAAGACAGCGCGTTCAAGGGCCAGGCCAAGGCGGATCAGAGCAACAGCCTGCAGGGTAATATTTCGGTCAGCGTGGCCAAGGTGCTGCCCAACGGCAATCTGGTGGTGCGCGGCGAGAAGTGGATCATGCTAAACAATGGCAATGAATATATCCGGATCACCGGCCTTATTCGCCCGGAGGATGTGACGTCTGACAACAGCGTCTCGTCCCAGAAGGTGGCCAATGCCCGCATTTACTACGGTGGTACCGGCGATCTGGCCAATAGCCAGGAGCAAGGGTGGCTGACCAGCTTTTTCAATGGCCCCTGGTGGCCGCTCTAGGAGATGTTATGAAGTCACTCCGTCTTGTCACTCTGCTTTGCTGTTTGCTCCCTCTGGGCGTGGCCAATGCTGCCAGGATCAAGGACATCAGCTCGGTTGAAGGGGTGCGCAACAACCAGCTGATTGGTTACGGCCTGGTGGTGGGGCTGCCCGGTACTGGCGAGAAGAATAACGCCTTCACCGAGCAGACTTTCCGTACCATGCTCAACAACTTTGGCATCAAGGTGCCGGATAACATCAAGCCCAAGATCAAGGATGTGGCGCCGGTGGCGATCCATGCCGACTTGCCACCCTTCTCCAAGCCGGGCCAAACCATTGATGTCACTGTTTCTGCCATCGGCGAGGCCAAGAGCCTGCGCGGCGGTACCCTGCTGCAAAGTTTCCTGAAAGGGTTGGATGGTCGGGTTTATGCGGTCGCGCAGGGCAGTCTGGTGGTCGGTGGTCTGGGGGCCGAGGGGGCTGATGGCTCCAAGGTGGTGGTCAATACCCCGACCGTCGGGCGGATTGCCAACGGTGCCACCGTGGAGCGGGAGGTGCCCAACTCCTTCAGTCAGGGGGACACCATCACCTTCAACCTTAACCGCCCCGACTTCACCACTGCGCGCCGGCTGGCCGATGTGGTCAACGATCTGGTGGGGCCCAATACCGCTCAGGCGCTCGATGCCACCTCGGTCAAGGTCTATGCCCCGCGGGATCCGGGTCAGCGCGTCTCCTATCTCGCCACCATCGAGAATCTGGAGGTGGATCCGGCCAATGAGGCGGCCAAAATTATCGTCAACTCCCGTACCGGCACCATCGTTATCGGCAGTCAGGTCAAGCTCAAACCGGCGGCCATCAGCCACGGCGGCCTGACGGTGACCATAGCCGAGAATAAGCAAGTGTCCCAGCCCAACCCGTTGTCGGGGGGCGAGACGGTGGTGACCAACAACTCGACCATCAATGTCCAGCAGGAGCCGGGGCGGATGTTCAAGTTTGATACCGGTGCGACCCTGGACGACTTGGTTCGCGCGGTCAATCAGGTCGGGGTCGCCCCCGGTGATTTGATGGCCATCCTCGAGGCGCTGCAGCAGGCAGGCGCCATCGAGGGGCAACTGGTCATATTGTAACAAGCGGCAAGTGGTTGCCACGGGTGGCAATGAGGTAAGCAAAATGGCGGAGTTTGACACCAACAGCGGCATGAATCTCGGGATGGTACAGGACATCAAGAACCTGGACCGTCTGCGCCAGATGAGCCAAAGCAAAGAAGGGCAGGCCGAAGCGCTCAAGAGTGCATCGCGCCAGTTCGAGTCAATCTTTACCCAGATGCTGTTTCAGAGCATGCGTCAGGCCAACGGGGTGTTGACTCAGGACAACCCGATGAACAGCAGCTATACCCAGTTCTATGAAGGGATGCTGGATGAGCAGCGGGTTGCCGACATGTCGAGCAAGGGGGGGCTGGGACTGGCTGACATGGTGGTCAAGCAGCTCTCTCCCGAGACCTTTACCCATCAGGATGGGCGGGTGCTCAAGATGCCGCAGCGTACCGAACGGACCTACAAACCCTATCAGCCCCCCACGGCGGCTGCCGACGATTTGATCGCTGTATCAAAAGTTGGCAAAGATTTTGCTGAGAAAGAGATGGCGGAGGGGGCCAAGGAGAGCCACGGGCTCACGATGCCCCATCGACCACACCGCAGCATCCCGCCCATGGGGCGGATTGCCAGCGAAGAGGGCAGTGCCGCCAGTAGTGGGGGCAAAGAGTTCGATACGCCGGAAGAGTTCGTCAATCGCCTGATGCCGCTGGCCAAGAAAGCGGCCGACAAGCTGGGGTTAAGCCCGGCGGTACTGGTCGCTCAGGCGGCACTGGAGAGCGGTTGGGGCAAGCGGGTGATCAAGGATGGCGAGGGGCAGGTGACCCATAACCTGTTTGGCATCAAGGCCGATCCGCGCTGGGAAGGGCCCAAGGCGGTGGTCAGCACGCTCGAGTATGAGCAAGGCGTCGCCTCCCGTCAGAAAGCGGCATTTCGCTCCTATGAGTCGTTTGAAGAGAGCTTCAACGACTATGTGGACTTCCTCACCTCCGGCTCTCGCTACAAGGGGGCCCTGGCAAAGGTGGATAGCCCGGACCGCTATTTCGAGGCGCTGCAACAGGCGGGTTATGCCACCGACCCGCACTACGCCAGAAAACTGAAACAGGTATTGCGCAGTGATGCTATTGCCCAATACAACGAGATGGAGCTGTAACATATGGCAAGCGACCTGCTTGGGATTGGTTCATCGGGCGTGCTGGCGCAGCAACGCCTGCTGCAGACCACCAGTAACAACATAGTGAACGTCAATAGCCAGGGCTATGTGCGTGAACGTACGCTGGTGTTTACCAATTCCATCGGTCTTGGTACCGGTGACATCAAGACCCAGCGGGTGATCAACGACTATATGCAGGGGGAGGTGCGCCGTGATACCTCCGCCTATCACGCTTCTATGACCCATTACGAACAACTTGCGGGTGTTGACAGCTTGCTGGGGGATACCAGCAACAGTGTGGGAGCGGCCATTACCTCCTATTTCAAATCATTCCACTCTGCCAATGAATCGCCCGCCGAGATCGGTGGCCGCAAGGTGGCGATGACGGAGCTGAGTGGCATGGTCAACCGCTTCCATACCCTCTCGGCGCAGTTCGACAAGCAGAGCGATACCCTCAATACCCGCATCGAAGATGAAACCAAGCAGGTCAACAGCCTGCTCACCAGCATCAATGATCTCAACCAGGCCATCCTCCGCACCCAGGGTTCACCCGAAGAGAACCTGATGCTGTTTGATCAGCGGGATGAGGCGATCCGCCAGCTGTCGGAGAAGATGGATATTCGCACCGTAGCCCAACCCAACGGCAGCATGCTGGTCAATATGAGCACTGGCCATTCGCTGATCCTTGATGGGGGCGTAGCCCAGTTCAAGCTGATTGCAGGGGATCCTGACTCCCGGGATCAGGAGTTGCAGCTGACGTTGGGGGATAATCAGGCAACCATCGATCACGATACATTTGGTGGGGCCATGGGCGGGCTGTTCAAGGCGCGTACCGACCTTGAGCCAACCAAGCGTGAGCTGGGGCAGTTGGCCGTGGCGATGGCAGATGCCTTGAACCAGCAAAACCGCCTCGGGATGGATCTGGATAACGAGATTGGCGGCGATATCTTCACCCTGCCTACCAGCAAGGGATTGCCATACGGCAGTAATACCGGGACGGTCGGAGCGAATGTCAGTTTCGTGCCAGGCAAAGGGACATCAGTGACCCCGTTTGATTACGAAGTGCGCTTTAGCAGCGCCACCGGTTATGAGGTGTTCTCGCTGGACAAGTCGGGCAATCGCACCTCTGTAGCGACTGGCACCACCCCTCCTGCAACGTTTGAACTCACCGGTCACGGTATTTCAATCGACCTCACCGGTACGCCGGCTGCGGGTGACAAATTGTTGCTGCAACCGACCAAAAGCGCGGCCGCCGGGCTGGAGCAACTGATCACCCGACCGGAAGATTTGGCGTTGGCCTCTCCACTCAAAGCGGAAAAGAGCACCAATAATGGCGGCGGGGCTGATATCAAACTGGGCGGGGTATTCAATACCGGAGCAGGGTCAGGTTTTGGTACCAATAGTCTGAGCCCGACGGCGCCCCAGGTCGTCAAGATTGACACCAACGGTAACTATCAGGTTTTTCAAGCCGATGGCACCACCCTGATAGGTACGGCACCTGCGAGCAGCAAGGGACAAGATCTGATGTCGGCGATCGTCAACCCTTTCCCCGCCGGAGCCGCAGTCTATGCCAACCCGAAACAGGCACCTGGCTACGAGTTCAGTATCACCGGGACGGTGAAGGCTAACGACAGCTTCAAGCTCAGTTACAACAGCAATGGCTTTGCCGATAACAGCAATGGTCTGGCATTGGCCGAATTGCAAAACAAGGATCTGGTGCGCAAGAGCACCAATGGTGGGACTACCAACGACAAGATGACCTTTAATCAGGCCTATTCCGGGTTGGTGATGGAAGTGGGCAACAATACCAGTCAGGCAAAAACCTTGCTCAAGGCCAATGAATCCAAGCTTATCCAGAGCACAGGCATCTTTGAAAGCGTGTCTGGGGTCAATCTGGAGGAGGAGGCAGCCAATCTGATCCGCTTCCAGCAATCCTATGCCGCTTCGGCGCAAATCGTCAGTACCGCCAAAACCATTTTCGATACACTGCTCTCGTCCGTGAGGTAACGTCATGCGCATCACCACCAACATGATCTACGACCGGAATATCTATTCCCTCAACAGTGCCAATGAGCGGTTGAATACCGCCTATCAACAGCTGCAAACCGGTAATAAATTTCAGACTGCCGGCGAAGACCCCGCGGGGATGAGCCAGAAGATGGCACTGACCAAGGAGATCGACCTGTTCAAGCAGTATGGGGTCAATGGCAGCTTGCTGGAAAACAGTCTGGGGCATGAGGAGACGGTATTAACGTCGATTAATAATGCGATGCTGAGTGCCCAGACCCTGATCCAGAAGTCAAATAATGGCTCTATCAGCATGGATGATCGCAAGGCTATTGCCAGCGAGCTGGAAGGGTTGCAGCAGCAGATGTTCGACCTGATGAATAGCAAGAATTCCTCTGGTGAATTCATATTTGGCGGCAATCAGAGCAAGACCCAGCCTTATATCAAAGACGCCAACGGAAAATATATTTATCAAGGAGATCCTGGCCAGCGAAATATTCAGGTATCACCCACAGTACAAATTGCTGCCAATGATTCTGGGCAGGACCTGTTTGAAATTGTGGCGACCAGAAGAACCGCCAGTGCCACCACCGCGAATATCAAGGTCGGGATCGGCGATCAGGGTAATTTTGATAATTTTTTCAAATCCAATTACAACTCGGCACTGCCCAGCAACACCTATACCGTATCAACGACTATCGGTCCACCGGACACCTATGATATCAAGGATAGCGGTGGCAATACCCTGCAAACGGGTAACTATACTGCCGGCACCAAGATCCCTTTCAATGGTCTGGAGTTGACCCTTGATCTGCCAGCAGGTGGCGCGGCTCAGCAGTTTGACCTCAATCCACCAAAGAATGACAATGTGCTGAACGGGATGTCGGATTTTATGGCCGCCTTGCGCGACCCCAGTATCACAGCTGATAACTTTGCGCAGGAAGTGGCTGATGCCACCGTCCATATGAAAAATGCCCGCCTGAATATCGATCATGGATTGGGTGAGCTGGGTGGCCGGATGAACAGTCTCGAGGCGGTCATGGGCTCCAATGAGGGGCTCAGCACTCTCAACTCAGAGGCGAGAGCCAAGGTGTCGGAAGCGGATCTCTATGAGGTTATTTCGACGCTCTCCAAAGAGGATGCGGCATTGAGTGCTTCGCAACTCTCTTTCAGCAAGATAAGTCGTCTGACGCTATTTGACTATATCCGCTAATGAAGGGGCCCTTTTGGGCCTCTTCTGTTATCGCTGCTCTGCACACCGGTTTCGCGTTATTTCCTGCCAATTGTAACAAGCTGTTGCCATCCCCCATTTAATGGTTGCTGCGGGGTTGACCTCCCTGCGGTATTGGATAATCATGCCGCCCGCACAACAGAGGGTTGTGCGAATTATTTGCAGCATCTCGTTAGGCGAGGCTCCTGTATAAACACAGGCCACTGATCTCACGACGTCCAGAGACGCCCAAGATCAGGACAGTTTTCATCGGATTAAGGTGTAAACCCAAGTGGCTTCCGGCATGCCGGATACGTTATACAGTGCTAAAGCTGGTACGTGGGGATGATGACACGCCGAACGGCGTCATTTCCTGCCTATTACTCGTCAATCAAATTGCTGTTTTCTTGTCGTTGCATCCGGCTGTTTCCGGAAGCATTCAGGTTCGCCTGAAATCACATGAGGATATCTGTGATGAAGAAAACACATACCATTCTTAACCGTCACCAACTGCTCGATCTGGCTGCCCTGCAGGGCTGGCTGGAGTCCAATCTGGATCCGGTTCAGCGCGCCGATCAACTGCTGACCCTGCGGCCAGAAGAGCTCAACTGTGTCTTTGATACGCTACCTGCACCGCAAGGTACAGAGCTGCTTGGCTCACTCTCTGCCGAGAGTGCCGGTCGCCTGTTGCAGCGGCTGCATGGCAGCATTGTCAGCGTGTTGCAGGAGGCCATTCCCCGTCGCGAGATGGTGGCCATCCTGCGCAAATTGAGCCGTCAGGATCGCACCATGTTACTGGCTCGCTTCCCGACCCAGGCTCAGGCCATGTACTACTCCCTGCTGGATTGGCCCACCGAGTCGGTGGGAGCCAACATGCGCCACGAATATCTTGCGGTGCGGGAGGAGGACACGGTCGGGCATGCCAAACAGCTGATCCACGATGCCTGGGACAATGCCCAGCTGTTTCGCCACATCTATGTGGTCAACGGGGATGGCCGTCTGCAAGGGAGCCTCTCTCTCAAGACTCTGCTGATCGCTGACCCGCTGGCCAGCGTGGCAAGCCTGATGGATCGGGAGACAGTGCGGATCAACGCCCGTGCGGATCAGGAGCTGGCAGCGCGCTTGCTGATTGACCGCGACCTGTCGGTATTGCCGGTCGAGGATCAGGGACGACTGGTCGGTATTTTCCATGTCGACGATGCGGCTGATATCCTGGAGCTCGAATCCACCGAGGATGCCGAGATGCAGGGTGGCTCATCGCCGCTCGATACCCCTTACCTGCAGGCGACGCCCTGGCAGCTATGGCGCAAGCGGGTGGGCTGGCTGCTGATCCTGTTTGTGGCGGAAGCCTATACCGGCACCGTGCTGCGGGCCTTTGAGGAGCAGCTGGAGGCCGCCATCGCGCTGGCGTTCTTTATCCCCTTGCTGATCGGTACCGGTGGTAACAGTGGCACCCAGATCACCACCACCATAGTTCGTGCCATGGCGGTCGGAGAGGTGAGTCTGCGCAATCTCGGCACCGTGCTGAAAAAGGAGCTCTCCACCGGTCTGCTTATCTCTGCGGCCATTGCGGTTGCGGCCTGGATCCGGGCCTGGAGTCTGGGGGTTGGCCCCCAGATCGGTATGGTGGTGACCTTTACCATCATCGCCATCGTGCTCTGGAGTGCCACGGTCGCGTCCATCATTCCCATGGTGCTGCGCCGTTTCCGGATTGACCCGGCTGTAGTTTCCGCACCGTTCATCGCGACGCTGGTGGATGGTACCGGCCTTATCATCTACTTCGAGATGGCCAAGTGGTTGTTGCCCGAGTTGCAGTAACGGGCAGATTGATATGCAAAAGGCAGCCAGTGGGCTGCCTTTTGCATTTATCTTTCCGGTTTAGCCGAGCTG
Source organism: Aeromonas allosaccharophila (assembly GCF_000819685.1). Lineage (GTDB taxonomy): Bacteria > Pseudomonadota > Gammaproteobacteria > Enterobacterales > Aeromonadaceae > Aeromonas > Aeromonas allosaccharophila. Next base: position 189,210 of record NZ_CDBR01000053.1, read on the forward strand.
GAACAACAGTGGCCAGCCTTGCTCCTGGCAATAACGATGCTCCTTCTCCAGATTCTGCATCAAGAGACGGTTATCCTCGCACCAGTCGATCGGCAGGGTCACGACCAGCTGATCGCCTTGCACTGCGACTTTCCACTCCGGCAGCAGGTTGTCCTGGCGCTTGTGGTGGGCGGCCACCGCTAGGCGCAGAATGCGGATGCAGCGCAGCACCGTTTGCAGGTCGTGGTTGGGCAGGGGCGGCAGCTCGGAGAGCTTGAGCCCCTTGCGCTGAAAGCGTACCAGCGCCGCCAGCAGGGCCTGATCGTCCTGGTTGAAGCCGGGCAGGTCGGTGTGTTGCAGGATATAGGCGGAGTGACGATGGATACCGCTGTAGTTGATGGCAAGGCCAATTTCGTGCAGCCGCGCCGCCCAGCCGAGGATGGCGCGATAGGGCTCTATTTCCATCTGCCACGGCTCTTGCAAGGCATCGAACAGGGTCAGCACGCTCTGTTCCACCCGGGCGGCTTGTTTGCGGTCCATCCGGTAGTGGGTGCCCAGCGCCTGTGCGGTGCGCTCGCGGATATCGTGGTGCTGCAAGCGCTCCTCGAACTCGTAAAGGAGCCCTTCACGCAGGGCGCCGTCAGAGTAGTCCAGTCGCTCGATGGGCAGTGAGGTAAACAGTCCGAGCAGGATGGCGACCGCGGCGGCAAACACCTCCTGGCGCTCTTCGGTGAGCCCCGCCAGCTTGAGGTTATCGACCCGCTTGCGCTCAATCATGACGGCCTTGAGATGTTCCAAGCCCGCGAGGGTGATGCTGCCATCGGTCCAGCCCTCGCCCTGCAATACATCGCGCACGGTACGAATGGAGCCGGAGCTGCCAAGGCAGCTCTGCCAGCCCAGCTTGCGATACTGGTTGATGATGGGGGCGAGCTGGTGCTGCGCCTCCAGCACCGCATTGCTGAAGTTTTTCTCGCTCAGCTTGCCGCTGGCAAAGAAGCTCTGGGTAAAGCTGACACACCCCATCTTGCGGCTGGTCAGGGCCTTGTGATCAAACCCCTCACCGATGATGAGCTCGGTGCTGCCGCCGCCGATATCGACTACCAGCACCTGACCCTCGATGTGCTGGGTATGGGCGACCCCCTGATAGATGAGGCGCGCCTCCTCCTGCCCGCTGATGATCTCGATGGGGTGGTTGAGCACCTTGGCCGCTTCGCTGACGAATTCGCGGGCATTGCTGGCGCGGCGCAATGTGTAGGTGCCAGCGATGCGGATCTGGTCCGGCTTGATATTGGTGAGCCGCTCGGCAAACAGTGACAGACAGGCGAGGCCGCGCTCCATCGCCTCCGGGCTCATTCGTTTCTGCTCATCCATCCCCTCGGCCAGACGCACCCGCTCCTTGATGCGATCGACGATGCGAAAACGTCCTTCGCTCAGGTGAGCGATCACCATGTGAAAACTGTTGGAGCCGAGATCCACGGCGGCATAGAGACTATTGTCCATTGTTTGACTCGATACGTTTGAGATAGTCGTAAATCGCCACCTGAGAGCGGATCTTGCGGCGGTTGCCCCGCTTCACATACTCGTTCTTCTGGTCGGCATCGATCACCCGCGCCTTGCAGGTATCACTCAGTTGTAGCTCGAGAATATCCATGATGCGCTGCTTGAGGCGCTCATCATAAATGGGTGTACCCACCTCGATCCGGCCGTCGATATTGCGGCTCATCCAGTCGGCGCTGGAGATATAGAGCTGGGGGTTGCCCTTGTTGTGGAACACCATCACCCGCGGGTGTTCAAGGAAGCGGTCGATGATGCTGATCACCTTGATGTTGTCACTGAGGCCCGGTACGCCCGGACGCAGGGCGCACATGCCACGGATGATCATCTGGATTGGCACCCCCGCCTGACCGGCGGCATAGAGCCGGTTGATGAGATCCTTGTCCACCAGATTGTTGATCTTGAGGATGATGCCGCTCGGCTGACCCGCCTTGGCGTTGGAGAGCTCGTTATCGATGAGACGATAGAGCTGACGGCGGCTGTTGATGGGGGAGACCAGCAGGTGGTTGAACTTGTAGCGCCGATACGGATATTCGATGTATTCGAACACCCCCTCCACTTCGGCGGTGATATCCGGATTGCGGGTCAGCAGCGAGAAGTCGGTGTAGATCTTGGCGGTCTTCTCGTTGAAGTTGCCGGTGCCGATATGGGCATAGCGCACCGGCTCGCCATTTTCGTGGCGGGTGATGAGGCAGAGCTTGGAGTGGATCTTGAGGCTCGGTACCCCGAACACCACCTTGACCCCGGCATCGGTGAGGATGTTGGCCCAGTCGATGTTGGCCGCTTCATCGAAACGGGCGCGCAGTTCGACCACCACGGTCACCTTCTTGCCGTTGTTGGCGGCATCAATGAGGGAGTGGATGATGCGCGACTTCTTGGCCACCCGGTAGATATTGATGCGAATGGCACTCACCGCCGGATCGAACGCTGCCTGGCGCACCAGCTCGGTGAAGTGGTGGAACTTGTGGTACGGGTAGTAGAGCAGAATATCCTGCTTGGTGATGGCATCGAAGGCGTTGACGAAGCCGTCGAAATCGCGGCAATCCAGCGCTGGCAACTTGGGGTTTTCCAGATAGTCACGGCCCACGTTGGGGAAGCCGATGAAATCCTTGAAGTTGTGGTAGCGTCCGCCCGGCATGATGGCGTCGTAGCTGCTGATCTGCAGCTTGAGCTTGAGGAAGCTTATCATGGCGGCGGGCATCTCCCGCTCGTAGACGAAGCGCACCGGCATGGCGGTGAGACGCTGCTTCAAGCCGTCACTCATCTTGTCCAGCAGACTCAAGTCCAGCTGGTCGGAGAGTCCGTATTCGGCATCCCGGGTCAGCTTCACCGCGTAGGCGGCAATCTCGTCGTAGTCGAAGAAGCCCTTGAAGATCTCGTCGAGACAGAAGCGGATAACGTTATCCAGAATGATGATCTGCTTCTTGCGCCGGGTTCCTTCCGGCGGCAACTGGAAGAAGCGGGGCAGGTCATCGGTCGGCACTTCCACCAGGGCGTACTGGATCACCTGACCGTTCTTCTTCATCTCGACGGCCAGATAGGTGTACTCATCCTTGAGGAACTTGACCGGATTGACCTCCTTGTTGAGCAGGATCGGGATGATGTGGCGCAGCACCTTCTCCTTGAAGAAGACCCGCAACCACTTCTGGATCGCCTCGGAAAGCTGGTTCTCGTTGACCAGGAAGATGTTGTGGCGGGCCAGCGCAATCAACAACTCCTTGTAGGTGTTGTCGAATGCCTCACCGAGCGTCATCACCTTCTGCTGGATGGCGCGCAGCAGTACCTTGGCTTCATCGTCGCCGCCATGTACTTCGTTGATCAGAATACGGCGCTTGACGTCCGACACCCGTACCTTGAAAAACTCATCCTGGTTGGAAGAGAAGATCCCCAGAAAACGGACCCGCTCGATGAGGGGCACCGTCTTGTCCATTGCCTCTTGCAACACCCGTTCATTGAATGAGAGCCAGCTCAGCTCTTTCTCTTCATACAGCTTGTCGGTGCTCATGTTGTGCCTCTGTTTCAGGTCGCGTCTGCGCGGCAGTTATGGCGTTAATATATGACAAATAAATGACAAGATGGTTACTGCTCGCTGAACGCCTCGTCGATGTCGACCACCAGATCATCGGAGAGGGACTCCAGCGCGGTGATCAGGTCATCCATGGCGAGCCCATCGGGCAGGGCAACCAGCGCGTGGGCATAGAAGAGCGGGGCGCCGGAGTGGGGGGCCGGTTCACAGCCGGTGGTGAGATCGGCCACGTTGATCTCGAGCTGGCGCAGGATGCTGGCCACTTCGTGGACGATGCCGGGGCGGTCGTTGCCGGTCACTGTCATCATCACCTGATGGGCCGGTTCGGCAGTGGGTGTGCCTTCGGCAAAGCTGATGGTCAGACCCGGCAGCAGGGCCAGCGCTTCACACAGGCTGCGATAGTGCTCATCGGGCACGGAGACATGGAGGATACCGGCAAACTGGCCCGCCAGTTCGCTCATGGCACTGCCCAGCCAGTTGCCCTGCTCGCGGCTGATGACGGCCGCCAGACTCTCGACGATCCCGGGTTTGTCTGCACCGATCACGGTGACCACCAATTGCTTTTGCATCCTGCTCTCCTTGAAATTGGAACTCTGGCTCGATCCCCATTGTGCCTGCTGTGGCTGGTCATATGAACCCCCGCCTGCGGGCAAATAGATAAAAAGACGGGACTTTTACACTTTCCATACGCTTGTCTGCTGCCTTGCTCCGTGGCGGCTGTGGTAAAGTGGTTCCCCTTTCGTGTTGTGAACTGGATCGTGCTTTCATGAATACCCTTGTCGTATCGGGATTGCTGTTGCTGGCGCTGCTTGTGTTGGCGATCTTCTGGAACAGAGGCAGACAGCAAAAGCGCCTGCCTTATGATGTGCAGGAGACCCTGTTCAGCCCCGCCGAGCGATCGTTTCTCGGGGTGCTGGATCTGGCGGTGGGTGACAAGGCCCGGGTCTTTGCCAAAGTGCGGGTGGCCGATGTGCTGACGCCGCAGGCCGGGATCGGCAAAAGCAAATGGCAGCAGCACTTCAACAAGATCAGTGCCAAGCATTTCGACTATCTGCTTTGCCACCCCGCGGATCTCTCCTTTATCTGTGCCATCGAGCTTGATGACAGCTCTCACCGTCACCAGAAGCGCAAGGCGCGGGATCTCTTTCTGAAAACCGCCTGCGACAGCGCCGGTCTGCCGTTGCTGCAGATCCCGGCAAGTGCCAGCTATCTGGTGGAAGAGCTGCGCGAACAGATCCTGCCGCTGCTGGTCAAAACCAGCGAACCGCTGGCAGAGGATCTGCCGCTCGGGGCGCGTCGCGAGCCGACGTTCAACCCTCTGCTGCTGGACGGCGTGGATGTCGGTGCCGGGATGCGTGGCCGTACTGCCCATGCCGAGGCCATCTCGCCCACGTCGTTCCACGAGCCTGCCATCCACTCCAGGGGGATGGTGGAGATGCCACAGAGTGAGGGTGAGCTGGTCGATGGCCTGTTCGCCGACGTGGAGGATGATGAAGTGCACGAGGTACACCACTGCCCCCGCTGCGATGCGCCGCTGGTGGAGCGGGAGGCGAAAAAAGGCCCCCACGCCGGTCGACTCTTTCTGGCCTGCAGCCGTTTTCCCGAGTGTCGTTACGCGGCGCCGCACCACCATAATCACCACTGAGTGCCCCTCACCGTGTCGCATGCTGCCCTCTGACGAGGGCAGTTTTCTTTGTGCGATGGGCGGCGTTTATGGGCGGCGCTGCATGCAGAAAATTCCTCGGCAAAATTTATCTAATCTCCCGTTTCTGTCGATACACTTAGCCTGAATACGACAATTTTTGACAATGTGTCGGAATTTTGGCACTTTGTGCCGGTCATGACATCGCCCAGCCGCGTTTTATGGCCCAATAAAACAATAAGTTAGATCAGGACATCGCGAGGAATGGATATGGTGGAGATGGGCGTGTTGATTGTTGATGCCGATGCGCAGCGGCGCCAGCAGTTGGGAACCGTGCTCTCGTTTATGGGGATCCCGTGGCAAGAGGTGGCGCAAAGCGATCTGGATGTGGCCATCGAATCCTCGGGTCCGCTGCAAGGGGTGCTGGTGGGTGAACTGACCGACCGTCCCTTGTCAGAGCTGCTGGCTGCCTTCCCTCGCACGCCATTCCTCTCGCTGGTTGAGGCCGATCTGCCCAACAGCAACTTTATCGGGGTCGCGCTCTCGCCCTTTACCTATGAATCCCTCACCCGTCATCTGCACTTCTGTCAGGCGTTTGTCTCCTTGCATCCCCGTCAGCAGACCCATGACAAGGGTCAGGCCCTGCTGCGCTTGCTGGTGGGCAAAGGGAAGGGGATCCAGGAGGTGCGTCGGCTCATCAGCCAGGTGGCCGAGACCGATGCCAACGTGCTGATCCTCGGCGAGTCCGGCACCGGTAAAGAGGTGGTGGCTCGCGCTATCCACGAACTCTCTTCCCGCAGCAGTGGCCCCTTCGTGCCCATCAACTGTGGCGCTATTCCCGCCGAGCTGCTGGAGAGCGAACTGTTCGGTCACGAGAAGGGGGCGTTTACCGGCGCCATCGCGGCTCGTCGCGGTCGCTTCGAGCTGGCGCAGGGGGGCACCCTGTTCCTCGACGAGATCGGCGACATGCCAATGCCGATGCAGGTCAAACTGCTGCGGGTGCTGCAGGAGCGGCTGTTCGACCGGGTCGGTGGCGGCAAACCCATTCAGGCCGATGTGCGCATCATCGCGGCTACTCACCGGGATCTGGAGGCGATGATCCGCACCCAGGGTTTCCGTGAAGATCTCTACTACCGCCTCAACGTATTCCCGATTGAGACGCCGCCGCTGCGAGATCGCATCGACGACATTCCGTTGCTGCTGCAGGAGCTGCTCAACCGCCATGCCGAGCAGCACCACGGCTTTATCCGGTTGACCCAGCGGGCGCTGGAGTCGCTGATGCAGTACCCCTGGCCCGGCAACGTGCGCGAGCTCTCCAACCTGCTGGAGCGGCTGCTGATCCTCTACCCGCACCAGATTGTCGATGTGGCCGACCTGCCGAGCCGTTATCGCCTGTTGCCGAGCGAGCCGCGTGATGAGCGGCTGACCGAGATGGATGAGCGCGATGCGCTGGCGGCGGTATTCCAGGAGCCGCCCGAGCTGGATCACTCCCTCGCCTCGGCCCGCACCATGCAGTTGCCGGAGGAGGGGGTCAACCTCAAAGAGATGCTGGCCGACCTCGAAGTGGAACTGATCCGTCAGGCGCTGGAGTCTCAGGACGGGGTCGTGGCCCGCGCCGCCGATCTGCTCGGCATGCGCCGTACCACCTTGGTGGAGAAGATGAAAAAGTACGGGATGAGCAAGGACGTCTAAGGGTCAAAGCCTTGACGCCAACACGCAATTTATTGTTTTAATTCACATAATTTAGTGGCATGGAAATTGAATAACCTGACCCAATAGCCAGTTTGAGGTCAGGTTTATGACAATCCAGCAGCAGGACATGCCACTCCAGTCCCACGAAGTGAGCCAGCTCTATGCCATCTTCAAGGCGCTCCCCACCGGGGTGTTGCTGCTTGATGGGGCCGGGGTGGTCACCCGCGCGAATCCGGCGGCCATCTCCCTGCTGGGGGAGCCGTTGGAAGGGGAGCTCTGGCGCCACATCATTGCCCGCTGCTTCGAGCCGCGCGAGGATGATGGCCACGAAATCTCCCTGCGCGACGGGCGTCGGGTGCAGCTCTCGACCCAACCGCTGCCGGATCAGCCCGGTCAGCTGGTCTTTATCAACGACCTGACCGAAACCCGCAAGCTGCAAGACCGCATCAACCATATGAAGCGGCTGTCGGCGCTGGGCAATATGGCGGCCTCGCTCGCCCACCAGATCCGCACTCCGCTCTCCGCCGCCATGCTCTATGCCGCCAACTTGGCTAACCGCACCCTCAAGCCGGAATCCCGCACTCAGTTTCAGCAAAAGCTGATGGCCCGTTTGCAGGATCTGGAGAAGCAGATCAACGACATCCTGCTGTTTGCCCGCAACGGCGACAATCAGGTGGTCACCCCCATCTCGGTACAAGGGCTGCTGGCCGAAGTGCAGGCTGGTGCCGAGGCTTTCTGCCAGCAGCAGGGCTGCGAGCTGCACATGGAGGCGCCGGAGCCCGATCTCTGTCTGCTGGCCAACAGCAGTGCGCTGGCGGGGGCCATCAACAACCTGATTGCCAATGCTCAACAGGCGGGGGCCACGTCACTCTTGGTCAGCGCGGTGCGCAGTGGCGCCCGGGTGGAGATGCGGGTTATCGATAATGGCAAGGGGATCCCTTCCCATCAGCTCGGTCAGGTATTCGAACCCTTCTTTACCACTCGCTCCCAGGGCACTGGCCTGGGGCTGGCGGTGGTGCAATCTGTAGTGCGTGCCCATCAGGGGGAGGTCGGTGTGGCCTCGGTTCCCGGTGAGGGCACCTGCTTTACTCTGTCGTTCCCCCTGCATCAGCAACCGGTGCAGCTTGGAGGTGTAGCATGACCCATATCGGATCCAGGTTGTTAGCCGGGGCCAGCTGGCCGTTGGCGATTAATGTCGATGAGCTAGAGCTGTTGGCTGTGGGAGGTGTAGCATGACCCATATCGGATCCAGGTTGTTAGCCGGGGCCAGCTGGCCGTTGGCGATTAATGTCGATGAGCTAGAGCTGTTGGCTGTGGGAGGTGTAGCATGACACAGGCCAGGATCCTGGTAGTTGAAGATGACAATGGCCTGCGCGAAGCGCTGGTGGATACCCTTTTGCTCGGCGGTTATGAGTGCCGTGAAGCGGACAGCGGCGAGCGGGCTTTGCTGGCGCTCTCCCGTCAGCCGTTTGACATGGTGATCTCCGATATCCAGATGGGGGGGATGGACGGCCTCACCCTGCTGGCTACCATCCGCCAGCAATATCCGCAGATACCCGTGCTGCTGATGACCGCCTACGCCAACATCGACGGCGCGGTGCGCGCCATGCGTGAAGGGGCCATCGACTATCTGGCCAAGCCATTTTCGCCGGAGGTGCTGCTCAATCAGGTCAGCCGCTATGTGCCCGCCCAGAAGGTGGAGAAGCGCGCCGTGGTTTATGGGGACCCCAAAACTGCCGAGCTGTTCCAGCTGGCGACCCGGGTGGCCAGAAGCGAAGCGACCGTGATGGTGACCGGCCCGAGCGGGACGGGGAAAGAGGTGCTGGCCCGTTACATTCACGATAACTCCAGCCGCGCCGAGCAGCCCTTTGTCGCCATCAACTGCGCCGCCATTCCGGAAAACATGCTGGAGGCGACCCTGTTTGGCTACGAGAAGGGCGCCTTCACCGGTGCGGTGCAGGGGTGCCCCGGCAAGTTCGAGCAGGCGCAGGGGGGCACTTTGTTGCTTGACGAGATCACCGAGATGGATCAGGGGCTGCAAGCCAAGTTGCTGCGGGTGTTGCAGGAGAAAGAGGTGGAGCGGCTCGGCAGTCGCAAGATGATCCCGCTGGATGTGCGGGTCATCGCCACCAGCAACCGGGATTTGAAAAAAGCGGTGCAGGATGGCCTGTTCCGCGAAGATCTCTACTATCGCCTCAACGTCTTTCCGCTGCGCTGGTCTGCCCTGTGCGAGCGGCCCGGTGACATTCTGCCGCTGGCGGAGCACCTGCTGGCGCTTCATGCCAGTCAGCAGGGGTTACCGACCCCACAGTTGACAGATGCCTCGCGGGAACGACTGCTGGCCCATCCCTGGCCCGGCAATGTGCGGGAGCTGGACAACGTGGTACAGCGCGCCCTGATCCTCAGCCCCGACGGGGTCATTGATTGTGACCACCTCATTCTGGAGGAGCTGGATGAGCAGGAGATGGAGTTTGTCAGCGTGGAGCGCAGCTATGGTGGCGATCGCCTCGGCAGCGAGCTCAAGCAGCAGGAGCACCAGATCATCCTCGACACCCTGCAAGATTGTAACGGCAGCCGCAAGGCGGTGGCCGACCGACTCGGCATCAGCCCGCGCACCCTGCGATACAAACTGGCCCAGATGCGGGAGGCGGGGATCGACCTGCCAGCCTGAGGCATGTGGGAAACCGCACTGTGTGGGGGCTGTCATGGTCTTGATGGCCCGGCTCGATTATCATGGGGCCCTTGGCGCTTTGAGCCTGGGCCCTGTTTTTATTGGTAAAGCAGGGGACCGAGCCTTAATAAGGGACCCCTATGATCTCTCATCGAAAACTCGAAACCGTACTGAACCATCTGCTCGAACCGCACGCCATCAAGGATTATTGCCCCAACGGCTTGCAAGTGGAGGGGCGTGAGCGTATTCGCAAGGTGGTGACCGGTGTCACCGCCAGTCAGGCGCTCATCGACGCCGCCGTGGCTGCCGAGGCCGATGCCATTCTGGTCCATCACGGCTACTTCTGGAGCGGTGAACCGGCCCAGATCACCGGCATGAAGCAGCGTCGGCTCAAGACCCTGCTGACCCACGATATCAACCTGTTTGCCTACCATTTGCCGCTGGATGTCCACCCCGAGGTGGGTAACAACGCCCAGCTCGCCAAGCTGCTCGACATCAAGGTGCGTCGCGGTCTGGAGCCGTGGAACAGCAAGAGCGTCGCCATGGTGGGCAAGCTGGAAGAGCCGATGAGCGGCCGCGATTTTGCCAAGCTGATTGCCGAGCGCCTTGGCCGTGAACCACTCTATTGTGGCGATACCGGCCCCGAGCTTATCCGTTCCGTGGCCTGGTGCACTGGCGGCGGTCAGAGCTACATCAATCTGGCGGCGGAGCAGGGCATCGATGCCTTTATCTCCGGTGAAGCCTCAGAGCAGACCATTCACACCGCCCGCGAGATGGGGATGCACTTCTACGCCGCGGGCCATCACGCCACCGAGCGTTACGGCGTCAAGGCGCTGGGGGAGTGGCTGGCGACTGTGCACGGGCTGGATGTGACCTTTATCGATATCGACAATCCGGTGTAGGGTCGCTTGGCCGAGTAATCCGACCTAACCGCTGCCATCGTGCGGTAGGTAGAAATGACAAGGGAGGCCTAAGCCTCCCTTGTTGTATCTGACATGCAGTTGTTGGCGGTTACTCGCAGGCGTAACCTGCTGGGTCCAGCAGGGTGCCATCCAGTTGCACGGCACCATCTACCATCTGCAGCCTGCCTTCGCAGAACCAGCGTACCACCAGCGGATAGATGCTGTGCTCCTGCGCCTGTACCCGTGCCGCTACCTCGTCCGCCGTGTCCCCTTCAAAGATGGGCACGCGGGCCTGCAGGATCACCGGGCCACCATCCAGCTCTTCGGTGACGAAGTGGACGCTGGCGCCATGCTCGCGCTCCCCATCGTCGATAGCACGCTGGTGAGTGTGCAAGCCCTGATACTTGGGCAGCAGGGAGGGGTGGATATTGATCATCCTGCCAGCGAAATGGCGCACCAGATCGCCGCTCAATATCCGCATAAACCCGGCCAGCACCACCAGATCCGGCTGATAGTCTGCCATCAGCGCCAGCAGGGCGGCGTCATACTCCTCCCGGCTGGCAAACTGCTGCTGGGCCAGAATGGAGGTCGCCACGCCAGCTTCTTTGGCGCGAACCAGACCATAGGCATCGGCCTTGTTGCTGATAACGCCGACCACTTCACCGGCAATCTTGCCGCTGGCGCAGTGGTCGAGGATCGCCTGCAGGTTGCTGCCGCTGCCAGAGATTAGGACGAGGATCCGCATCATTTGATGACGACCTGCTCCTCACCGTCTGCTGCCTTGGCGATATGACCGATGTGCCATGCGTTCTCGCCTTCTGCCTTGAGCCGGGTCAGCGCCTTCTCCAGCTGGTTGGCGGGCAGGGCGATGATCATGCCGACGCCGCAGTTGAAGGTGCGATACATCTCGTGACGGGTGACGTTGCCAGCCTGCTGCAGCCAGCTGAACACCGCCGGCCACTGCCAGCTCTGCTCATCGATCACCGCTTGGGTGTTGGCGGGCAGGACACGGGGGATGTTCTCCCAGAAGCCACCGCCGGTGATGTGGGAGAGGGCGTGGATCTCGCACTCCTTGATGAGCTTGAGCACAGGTTTCACATAGATGCGGGTCGGCTCCAGCAGGGCGTTGGCCAGAGTGGTGTCACCCAGCGGCTGATGCACGTCGGCTTTGGAGACTTCCAGAATTTTACGGATCAGGGAGAAGCCGTTGGAGTGAGGGCCGCTGGCAGCCAGCGCGATCAAGGCATCCCCTTCACCGACCTTGCTGCCGTCGATGATTTCGCTCTTCTCCACCACACCGACGCAGAAACCGGCGATGTCGTAGTCTTCCCCTTCATACATACCCGGCATCTCGGCGGTCTCTCCGCCCACCAGGGCACAGCCTGACTGCTCGCAACCGGCACCGATCCCGGTGACCACCGCGGCCGCGGTGTCCACGTCCAGCTTGCCGGTTGCATAGTAGTCGAGGAAGAACAGCGGCTCGGCGCCCTGTACGATCAGGTCATTGACGCACATGGCCACCAGATCGATGCCCACGGTGTCGTGCTTCTTCAGGTCGATGGCCAGCCGCAGCTTGGTGCCCACACCATCGGTACCGGAGACCAGTACCGGCTCCTTGTAGCCCGCAGGGATTTGACACAAGGCCCCAAAGCCGCCAAGACCACCAAGGACTTCAGGACGACGAGTGCGCTTTGACACGCCCTTGATACGTTCAACCAGTGCATTGCCGGCATCGATATCTACGCCAGCATCCTTGTAGCTCAGTGAGGTTTTGTCAGTCACGAGTATTCCCCGTCATGTAAAGAAGTGGAGGGTAAAATTCGGGGCGTATTCTAACAGTGGCGGTGAAAAACCAGAAAGGAAATCGTTTGCGCGTTTTTGCGCGGAAATGCTCTACAAGCGGTGGCTTTTGTTGTATGATTCCGCGATTTTTTTGCGGCAGGTTAGAGGAGATAATAATGAAAGTCGTTGAAGTCAAACACCCCCTGGTCAAACACAAGATCGGTCTGATGCGCGAAGGCGATATCAGCACCAAGCGTTTCCGTGAACTGGCCAAAGAAGTGGGCAGTTTGTTGACCTATGAAGCGACCTCTGACTTCGAAACCGAGAAGGTTATCATCGATGGCTGGAATGGGCCAGTAGAAGTTGACCAGATCAAAGGCAAGAAGGTAACCGTCGTACCTATCCTGCGTGCCGGCCTTGGCATGATGGATGGCGTGCTGGAGCACATGCCGAGTGCCCGCGTCAGCGTGGTCGGTATCTACCGCGATGAAGAGACCCTGCAACCGGTTCCTTATTTCGAGAAGATCGTCAGCAACATCGAAGAGCGTCTGGCGCTGGTCATTGACCCGATGCTGGCCACCGGCGGCTCCATGATCGCCACTATCGATCTGCTGAAGAAGAAAGGCTGCCAATCCATCAAGGTGCTGGTACTGGTTGCCGCGCCGGAAGGGATCAAGGCGCTGGAAGCCGCTCACCCTGACGTAGAGCTCTATTGCGCTTCTGTCGACCAAGGGCTGAACGAGAAAGGCTACATCGTGCCGGGTCTGGGCGATGCCGGCGACAAGATCTTCGGTACCAAATAAGTTAATGCCTTGACCCGCTTCCCATGTGGAAGGGGTGATCGGAGCCGGCGCATCGCCGGCTCTGCTGTTTGTGGCCGCTTGTGCCAGCCTTGCCGCAGGATGCGCCTTGCCGCTACCATAAGCACACTCTCCCATTTCGAGACTCTGTTCATGTTCAAACGTGTTGTGACCGCCCTCTGCTGCGGCTTGTCATTCATGGCCTCGGCCGCTCAGGTGACCGACCTCTATCAGGGCAAGGCCCCGACCAGTGGTGACATGGTGGCCGCTCAGGGGCAGGCTCTCGGTCAGGTGCTGATCAAGGTGACCGGCAAGCGTGACATCCTCACCCAGCCGGTGGTGGTCAAGGCGCTGGCGGTCCCGGGCGACTATGTCAAAAGCTATGGTTATCAGGATCAGGACTCCGTCAAGTATCTGAAAGCCGAGTTCAAGAGTGACAAGGTCAACAGCCTGGTCTCCGAGAGCCAGTTTGCCCTGCTTGGCCCGGCTCGTCCCCAGATGGCGATCTGGCTGGTGGTGGATCAGGGGGAGCGTCGCTTGCTGGCGGATCAATCCAGCGATGGTTGGGCGCAAGCCTTGCGCGAGCAGGCCCAGACGCTGGGGCTACCCATCAGCATTCCGCTGATGGATCTCGATGACAACATGGCGGTCAGTGCCACCGACGTCTGGGGACGCTTTGCCGACCCGATTTTGCAGGCAAGCCAGCGCTATGGCGCCGAGATGGTGGTGTTGGGCAAGCTGACACCGGAAGGTGACAAGTGGAGCATCGATTGGGGGCTCTACGGCCCCAAAGCGGCCGGTGAAGTGGCCGAGCTGACCCGTGGCAATAGCACCGGCACTCAGGCCGAAGTGGCGCAAGGGTTTGCCGATACCCTGGCGGCCTGGCTGGTGAAAAACTACGGTGCTCGCATTTCGGGTCCGGCAACCAGCCAGACCCTGGTGGTGGATGGCCTCTCCGAAGTGGACAGCATGATCGCCGTGCAGAAGATGCTGCAGGGGATGGCCAACGTCAGCAAGGTGGCGATCGGCAAGCTGGAGGGGGACCAGGTCACCTTCAACTTCACCCTGCAAGGGGATCAGGCCGAGCTGGTACGGGCACTGCAGCTTGAGAGTCGTTTGCGCAAGGTTGACGATAATGGCAGCGGTTTGCGTTACCAATGGTCGCAGCCCTGATTTTATAAGGCTTTTGTAGACCGCCCGGCTTGTCCGGGCGGTTCTCTATCTGCCTTTGCGATGATACACTTAGCCACAAATGTCACAGTCAAAGCCCAACGAGTGAAGCAACCGGCCCAACTGTCTTTAGCCGTACAACTACCGGATGATGAAACCTTCGTCAGTTTTTATCCCGGCACCAATGCTCATCTGATCACCGCCCTCAAGAACGCGGCCATCGGTCAGGGATCGCCTTTCCTCTATTTCTGGGGGGCCAAGGGATCCGGACGCTCTCATCTGCTCCACGCCACCTGTGCCGAGGTCAACGCCCGCGATGCGGCGGCGGCCTATCTCTCCCTCGATCAGTTTGAACAGCTCGATCCCAGCATGCTCGATGCCCTCGAAAGCCTGCCGCTGGTCTGTCTCGACAGCCTCGAGGCGATCGCCGGCAATGCCGTGTGGGAGCGGGCGCTGTTCGACTTCTACAATCGCTGGCAGGAGAAGGGCGAGGGGACGCTGGTGGTCACCGGCTGCAGCGCACCGCGCAAACTGGGGCTGCAACTGCCGGATCTCGCCTCGCGCCTCGACTGGGGTGTCAGTTTCCATCTCGAAGAGCTGGATGATGAAGGCAAGCTCAGTGCCCTGCAGCTGCGTGCCGAGCTGCGGGGCTTCAAATTGCCCATCGATGTGGGCCGCTTCCTGCTCAACCGACTCTCCCGCGATATGCGCACCCTGCTCACCACCCTCAATCAGCTCGACAACGCCTCATTTCGCGCCAAGCGCAAGCTCACTATCCCCTTTGTCAAAGAGATCCTCGAGCTCTGATCCTGTCGACAGTGTGCGGTTTCGCGCCAGACTTTTGTTTGAATGGCAGATAAAAAGAAACCCCGGCATCAAGCCGGGGTTTTGCTATCTCAAGGACTCTCTCAAAGAGTTCTGCCTATCAGTGGAACTGATCTTCTTCGGTGGATCCGGTCAGCGCAGTCACCGAGGACTGGCCACCCTGAATGACGGTAGTCACCTTGTCGAAGTAGCCGGTACCAACCTCTTGCTGGTGCGCCACGAAGGTGTAGCCACGGCTGGCGGCGGCAAATTCCGGCTCCTGCACCATCTCGACGTAGTGCTTCATCCCTTCGCCACGGGCATACTGGTAGGCCAGCTCGTACATGTGGAACCACATGTTGTGAATACCCGCGAGGGTGATGAACTGGTACTTGTAGCCCATGTCGGAGAGCGCCTGCTGGAAGCGGGCGATGGTGGCATCGTCCAGATTCTTCTTCCAGTTGAAGCTCGGGGAGCAGTTGTAGGCCAGGATGCGATCCGGGAACTTGGCCTTGATCGCTTCGGCAAATTTACGTGCTTCGTCCAGATCCGGTTTGGCGGTTTCACACCACACCATGTCGGCATAGGGGGCGTAAGCCAGACCGCGAGCGATGGCTTGATCGATACCGGCACGTACCTTGTAGAACCCTTCGGCAGTGCGCTCGCCAGTCAGGAAGTCTGAATCGTACGGGTCGGCATCGGTGGTCAACAGGTCAGCGGCGTTGGCGTCGGTACGGGCGATCACCAGGGTGGTGGTGCCGCACACATCGGCCGCCAGACGGGCTGCAACCAGCTTCTGCACCGCTTCCTGAGTCGGTACCAGCACCTTGCCGCCCATATGGCCGCACTTCTTGACGGAAGCGAGCTGATCTTCGAAGTGCACGCCAGCAGCGCCCGCTTCAATCATCCCCTTCATCAGTTCGAAGGCGTTCAGCACGCCGCCGAAACCGGCTTCCGCATCGGCCACGATGGGCAGGAAGTAGTCGATAAAGCCCTCATCCTGCGGCCCTACCTTGTTGGCCCACTGGATCTGGTCGGCACGGGCGAAGGAGTTGTTGATGCGCTCCACCACGGACGGCACCGAGTTGGCCGGGTAGAGGGACTGATCCGGATACATGGTGGAGGACAAGTTGTTGTCTGCCGCCACTTGCCAGCCGGAGAGATAAATCGCTTCGATCCCCGCCTTGGCTTGTTGCACGGCCTGGCCACCGGTCAGGGCGCCGAGGCAGTTGACGTAGCCTTTTTTGGCGTCGCCGTGGATCAGTTCCCACAGCTTGTCGGCGCCGCGTTGGGCCAGGGTATGCACCGGCTGCAAGCTGCCGCGCAGGTTTACCACATCTTCGGCGCTGTAGCCGCGCTTGATCCCTTTCCAGCGGGGGTTTTCCGCCCAGTCTTTCTCGATAGCCTGGATCTGTTGCTCACGGGTCAGTGCCATATCAGTTCCCTCTTTCATTGATTTCACGTTTCCATTGACTTGTTATTGGCGGGCTCCGCTGGGGAGGCCCGGAGTTCAGAGCCGCTCGTAACCGGGCAGCGTCAGAAAATCGATCAGAGTATCGGCGCAGGTGATCTCTTCCATCAGTTCGCTTGCCTCGGCAAAGCGTCCAGCCTGCCAGCGCTCGGCACCCACCTCGGCTTTGACCACTTCCTGCTCTTCGGCCAACATCTGGCGGAACAGCTCCTTGGTCACCACTTTGCCGTTCGACAGGCTCTTGCCGTGGCGGATCCACTGCCAGATGGAGGTGCGGGAGATCTCGGCGGTGGCGGCATCTTCCATCAGGCCGTAGATGGGCACGCAGCCGTTACCGTTGATCCAGGCTTCCAGATATTGCAGGGCGACCCGGATATTGGTGCGCATCCCTGCCTCGGTGCGCTCGCCCTCACAGGGCGCCAGCAGGTCGGCGGCGGTGATGGGGGCATCCTGCTCGCGCAGCACGCCGATCTGGTTCTTGGCGCCAGCCGCCATGGTGGCGTTGAACACCGCCATGGCGGTATCGGCGAGGCCGGGGTGGGCAACCCAGGTGCCATCGTGGCCGTTGTTGGCTTCGCGCTCCTTGTCCGCTTTGACCTTGGCAAACACCTGCTCGTTGACGGCGGCATCCTTGGCCGGAATAAAGGCGGCCATGCCCCCCATCGCCAGCGCGCCACGCTTGTGACAGGTCTTGATCAGCAGCCGCGAGTAGGCGGAGAGGAATGGTTTGTCCATGGTCACCACCTGACGATCCGGCAGGACGCGATCCGGATGGTTCTTCAAGGTCTTGATGTAGCTGAAGATGTAGTCCCAGCGGCCGCAGTTGAGGGCGACGATGTGATCCTTCATCTGATAGAGCAGCTCATCCATCTCGAATACGGCCGGCAGGGTTTCAATCAGCACGGTGGCCTTGATGGTGCCACGGGGCAGACCGAACTTGTCCTCGGTCCAGGCGAACACTTCGCTCCACCAACGCCCCTCCAGATGGCTTTGCAACTTGGGCACGTAGAAGTAGGGGCCCGAGCCTTTGGCAAGCAGTGCCTGGTAGTTGTGCAGGAAATAGAGGGCAAAATCGAACAGGCCGCCGGGGATGGGCTCGCCATCGAAGGTGACATGTTTTTCCGGCAGGTGCAGACCACGCACCCGGCAGATGAGGACGGCCGGATTGGGGTTCAGGGTATAAGCCTTTCCTTCCGGACTGGTATAAGAGACGGTGCCGTTGACCGCATCGCGCAGGTTGATTTGACCCTCGATCACTTTATTCCAGGCGGGGGCCAGTGAGTCCTCGAAGTCCGCCATGAACACCTTGACGTTGGCGTTGAGGGCGTTGATCACCATCTTGCGCTCGACCGGGCCGGTGATCTCCACACGGCGGTCTTGCAGGTCGGCGGGAATGCCGCGAATGGTCCAGTCACCTTCACGGATGTGGGCGGTTTCCGGCAGGAAGTCCGGCAGCTCGCCGCCATCGATACGGGCTTGACGTGCCACACGTTGTTTCAGCAATTCCCCTCTTTGGGGAGCAAAACGTTCCACCAGTTCGGAGACCAGAGCCACCGCGTCCGGCGTCAGAATTTGCGCGTATTCGGGCAGCATCTCGCCCTGGATGCGAAGGCGGGCGCTGCAGTGGGTCTGAGCCGGTGCCGACATAAGGTTCACTCCTTTGAGAATTACATTTTGAACTTACTAACTACGACTAAAGTCGAATCCCTGTTCTTGCAAACTTCCCGTAACAGCGGGATAACACGATTGATAAGGTGCGAAATATTGTTGATTACGTCAACAGTTTTTTTTAAACGCCTGTTTTCTCGCCATGGTTAAGTTTATGTTTTTTATTGTTTTATTGGATTGGTATAAAAGCTCTACGCAGATGGTTATGCTCCTGCTTTTTCCCATCGGACAACGGCTAATTTGGGCCGTTACCCCACCCCTCGTTTTGTAACCTATTACGTAATAAAATTACAAATGCAAAAACAAATCCCGACCTAACTCCAGGCTTTGCCAAAACAGCCGTATGAAGTGCGTTTGAATGTGGCAATGAAGGTTTTGCTATTGCTAGGTCTGGTTGGTGAACACGCGTTTTAAACTTGTGGTGGTGATGCGGGCTCTGTTGGCACCAGCGGCTGCAGTGATGGAAAGTGAAGCGCAATAACGTAGGTTTGTATCAGTTGTCGGGGGG